>JAFQLS010000055.1 GCA_017396555.1 Lachnospiraceae bacterium
GGAGTGCTTTAATCCGGAATTACCAGATGATGATATAACCAGTGTGATGAAGGAATACATATCAGATTATAAGATAAATGTATTTGACATAGGAGATATGTCACTTGAGGAGATAGAAGTATTTAAGAGTGACTTTAAAATGATAGCAGAACACTTTGTAAGACTTAGGAATAATGAGCAGGATTATGAACCTGATAAAAGAAGTATTCAGCATGTAGACGAATTCCTAAAGCTTATGAATGTGCTGACAGGAGATGCAGAGTTTTTGGAACAGATGAATGTCTACAGTGATGAAGAAAAGGAAGGTGGCGAAGTGGCTATGGATAGAATAATGGAATATAGATATAATAAAGGTGTTATGGCAGGTGAGACAAGAGGCGAGGATTTAATGTCTACATTGATTAATAAGTTATTGGAATCTAACAGAATGAAAGACTTAAAGAAAGTAACAAGTGACAAAGAATTAAGGGAACGATTATATAAGGAATATGGTATAAAGTAGTATACTGTAGAATGAGTTATTCAGGTTGCATAGTTTTAAGGACCTGTTGAAGATAAAAATTTTCCATATTTATCATATTCCTTTGCATTCAGCTCTCTAATAACGCACATAAAATCCTTCCTATAATCTTCAACCCAATCCATTTGTCCCATTAATATGCTCCTACATTTTGTTTTTAAACTTTTTTCATAAATTAATAGATAATCAATTAATTTATTTTCCAGATTCTTCGTTTCTTGCGTATTACACCTATCATCTTCATCAAGTTTCTTAATTACAAATCCTTGAATCCAATATTTAATGATTTTATCATCTTCTTTTTTCATGAAATTCAAATCTACATAATCTCTATCCACAGACAATACAAAAGCATAGTTGTTTTTATAGAGTATTGATACCGTGGAATCCACTCTCATAAAATTAAAATTATACTGCCTTATTATTTCATCAAATATAACAGGAACCATATTATTAACTCTTACTAAAAATTCCATAAAACCTCTCCTATTTCTGATTATAAAATTTTTATCATTCCAACAGTCTAACCTGTATAAAGAACGACCGCACGTTTTCGTGCGGCCGTTTATATTAAAATGTAACTTTTATTTCTAAACGATTATATAAAGCAAAAAGCTTATTCATACCAAACCTTAAGTGTATCAATAATCTTCTGCTTGTCACTATCATCAACCTTCTGAAGAAGTCTTGCAATCTCATTATCAAGAGCTGTGCTATGATAATCAGGATCAATATTTCCTACAAGGGCATCAAGAGAAGAATTGGTAAGTCTTGCATAATAAATTAATACTCTGAGAGACATTGATATTCTTTCGTTCTCAACATTACTGATATAACCAGGTGTTACATTAAGTGCTTTAGCAACCTGATCCTGTGTAAGAGAGTGTGCCAAACGCAACTCCTTAACCTTTTTTCCAAGTGATAAATCGTCTTTTTCTAACATGTAATCACGTTCCTTTCATTATATAACTATACATAATATACTATATATAGTCAACAAAAGCAAGCCTTTTTAAAAAAAACCTTTTACTTTATAGAATAATGTATTAAACTATAATAAAAGTAGTAAAATGCGCAGGAGGCGTCAGATTGATAGAAGTAAAATCATTTGGTATCACTAGAAATGGTGATGAGACACAATTATATACATATACAGATAATAGTGGCGTGAAATTCAGCGTTACTAATTATGGTGCAAGCCTTGTATCGTTAATTGTTCCGGATAGGACGGGCAAGCTGCTGGATGTTGTTCTTGGATATGACGGAGTTGAAGGCTATGAGAGACAGTTTCAGTGTGTAGGCTCCGTAATTGGCAGATGTGCGAACAGAATTGAGCGTGGAAGATTTAACATAGATGGTGAAAAATATAAGGTAACCAAGAACTTTGGACCTCATCATATTCATGGAGGCTACAAGGGATTTCATAGAAATATATGGACGTTTAAAGAGCTCGATAATGGGATGGAATTTTCATATATAAGTCAGGATGGAGAAGAAGGCTATCCGGGAATGCTTAATATATCAATTAAATATATAATAGAGAATGGGAATACACTTGTTCTGGAATATGATGGAATAAGTGATAAGGATACTATTTGCAATATAACAAGCCATGCTTATTTTAATCTTAATGGGTATAATAGCGGAAATGTATATAGTCATTTTATGCAGATAAATTCAGATGAATATGCAGAGGCAAATAAATATGCATTTCCTAATGGCAAGTTAGTTGCTGTTGCAGGAACTCCAATGGATTTTAGAACTCCCAAGATGATTGGTACAGATATAGATAGTAGTTTTAAGCAGATTAAATGGAATAATGGTTATGATACTAACTATGCTATAAAAGAATATGATGGAAGTGATATTCCGCAATTTTGTGCCTGCACATATTCAGAAAATAGTGGTATAAAAATGACTACAAAGACTACGATGCCAGGGGTACAGTTCTATACAGGTAATTGTCTTACAGGTGCTTATGTAGGAAAAAATGGTCATATAATGAAAAATCATGATGGCTTTTGTCTTGAAACTCAGTACTATCCAAATGCTATGGCACATGACAACTTTATTAAGCCTATTCTGAGGGCAGGAGAAAGATATCATCATATAACAAGATATGAATTTAGTACTATTTAAAAGATACTTTAGAATGAGAGGAAAATATGAAAAAAGTAATTGGATATTTATTATCGTTAATTTTATTTATATGTTGCTTAAGCTGCGATACATTGCAGGTATATGCGGTAACAACGCTTGATAAAACCGCAGAGCCACCGGAAATATTTGCTGAAGCAGGAGTTTTGATAGAGGCATCTTCGGGAACTGTGTTATATAACAAAAAAATGGAAGATAAGATGTATCCTGCGAGTATAACTAAGATTTTGACAACTTTAATAACTCTTGAGGAAGCATCTCTAAGTGAGACAGTTACATTCAGCCATTATGATGTTTTTACTCTTGAGCCCGGAGCAGCACATATTGGTATGAAGGAAAATGAGCAAATATCAGTTAAGGATGCATTATATGGTGTAATGCTGGATTCAGCAAATGAATGTGCAAATGCTGTTGCAGAGCATGTTGGCAAGAAAACAGATGAGTATGCTGCAAAGATAGCTGAGCTAAAGAATAATGGCGAAACATATGATGAGTCAGAAGTAGCGATACAGTGTTTTACAGATATGATGAATGCAAGAGCAAAAGAAGCAGGTGCAAAAAAAAGTAATTTTGTTAATCCTCATGGACTGTTTAATGAAAATCACTATACAACCTGTTATGACATGGCAATGATAGCAAGGGAGGCAATAAAGAACTCTAATTTCTTAAAGATAGAATCTAATACACGTTATACAATTGGAAAAACTAATTTAACTGATGAGGAGAGATATTGTAAGAATCGTCACGCAATGATGCGCGAGGATGAAGATGTGTATTATGAGGGAATTATAGCGGGTAAGACAGGATATGTTGATCAATCAGGAAATACACTTGTTACTGTTGCAAAAAGGGATGATATAACACTTATTTCTGTAGTAATGAAGTCTAATACATACAATGTATATAACGATACTAAGTTGTTATTGGATTATGGATTTAACAATTATGAGTGCGTAAATATTGCACAAAATGAAACAAAGTTTTCATTATCAAACGATGGATTTTTCAGCTCAATAGGCTCTATTTTTACAGAGGATACAGCCATACTTAAAATAAATCCGACAGGATATGTGGTACTTCCAAAGGGAGAAGATTTTTCTAAACTAACATCAGATATTATATTTGATCAGGAAAAGAAAGGTGGAAGCGAATCTGTTGCTACCATTAACTATTATTTAGACAAGCAGCTGGTTGGAAGTACGACACTTGATGTGGTGCAACAAAAGACCGAAGGTGGATTTGAATTTGGTCCGTCTAAGACTACAGAGAGTAAAGAAGAAAAGGAAGAAAGTAAGAAGTTAAAAATAGATGTCAGAATAATATTTGCTGTTTTGATAATAGCCTTTCTCATATTTATTACTATTAAGTATATGAGATATTTGAAGAAACATGGAAAGAGCAGAAGACACATAAGACGCCAACGATATGGAAGAAGTACGAGACGTTCTCATAGAAGCGAGTCAAAGACAAGATATAAAAAGAATATCCATAGAAGACACAGACACCGTTATTAAAGCGGTGTCTTATCTTTTATAGATATTCTTTATCCGTGTTGTTTTTTTATTACTTTAAGTCTGCTGAATTCTTCACGTTCTTTTTCTTCAAGAGCATTAGTAATGCTTTTAACCATTTCTGTATACATTGGTATGGTTATATTTTGCAGGGCATTAGCTCGTTTCTGCGTTTTATTAATATTATTTGCAAGACGGTATGCAGAGTTCTCAACCATGGAAAGCTTAATGGATAAGTCCTTAACCTTGAGAAAATTCATTCGTGCTTTATCAATGGATTCCTTGGTGCTATAGAAACCATAAGATGGAAGGGATGAATTTACTGAATTATATTCAACTAAAGGAATTTCTGCGCCCATTATACTACGGGTTTTAATTGTAATCGAATCCTCAATTGGAGTGGCATGCGCAAATGAATCCACAACATCAATGCCCATCTCAATATTAGCCTGCTGTAAAGCAGCATAGGCACTCGTAAAGTATTCATCAATCTGGCTCTGTATATCTTTTGCCTCTTCAATAAGGTTCATTAATTCTCTAATAAGAATATTTCGCTTTTTATCCATAAGCTCATAGCCTTGCTTTGCAAGAGCAAGGGAATTTTTGGCTGCTATTAAATTTCCTTTTGTGGGAAACGTATTTGGGTTCATAGCTACCTCCCTATAAATCTACATTTATGTCGTCGTGCTTTCTATCGTAAAATTCATCAATAATTTTTGTATCAATTCTGTCAAGGTCTTCTTTTGGTAAAATGTGTAGAAGCTTCCAGCCTAAATCAAGAGTATTAACGATATCTCTGTTATCTGATTCGGATTGTCCGACAAATTCGCTTTCAAAAGCTTTACCAAATTCAAGATACTTTTTATCTGTGTAGGAAAGTTCATCTTCGCCAATAACTGAGGCAAGTGCTCTGACCTCACCAACCTTTGCATAGGATGAAAATAACTGGTTGGCAACCGCCTGATGATCAATTCGGGTATAACCTTCACCAATACCATCCTTCATAAGTCGGGAAAGAGAAGGTAAAACATTTATTGGAGGATATATAGACTGTCCATGTAATGTACGGTCAAGAACAATCTGTCCCTCTGTAATATATCCTGTCAGGTCAGGGATTGGATGAGTTATATCATCATTTGGCATAGTTAATATTGGTATCTGTGTTACAGAACCAGTAGAGCCGTGAACAATTCCTGCTCGTTCATATATAGTTGCAAGTTCGCTGTATAAATAACCAGGGTAGCCTTTTCTTGAAGGGATTTCACCTTTAGAAGAGGAAACCTCTCTCATAGCTTCTGCATAAGAAGTCATATCAGTAAGTATAACGAGAACCTGTTTGTTTTCCTCAAAAGCAAGATATTCAGCAGCAGTGAGTGCAACCTTAGGTGTTACCAATCTTTCTACGACAGGGTCGCTTACAAGGTTTAAGAACATTACAACGTGGTCGGATACACCGCTTTCTGCAAATGTTGTCTTGAAAAATTCTGCAACGTCGTATTTTACTCCCATAGCAGCAAATACAATAATCAACTCATCGGAGTCGGAGTCACTAAGTGATGCCTGCTTAACAATCTGGGCTGCAAGTCTGTCATGTGGCAGACCGTTTCCGGAGAAAATAGGTAATTTCTGTCCCCTGATAAGTGTTGTAAGTCCGTCAATTGCAGAAATACCGGTTCTTATATAGTTTCTGGGATATTCTCTTGATACCGGGTTAAGAGGCTTACCATTAACGTCTCTTCTTATATTAGAATGAATTGGTTTCATGCCATCTATAGGACGACCAAGACCATCGAAAGTTCTTCCGAGTAAATCAAGAGAAAGGGAAATCTCAAGAGGGTGTCCGGTGAGTCTTGTATGTGTATTTACAAGGGACATATTTTCGGAGCCTTCAAATACCTGAATAATTGCTTTATCGTCGTATATTTCTATTATTCTTCCAAGCTTTTTTTCCTTAATTCCCTGATTTTCAATAGTAAATTCAACTATTTCATCAAAGGCGGCGTCCTGAACACCTTCTAAGGCGATAAGAGGACCATTTATTGAACTAAGACCTAAATATTCTATTGCCATATTAATAGCCCACCTTTCTACGCATTTTTCTTGATGACTTCTTCATAAAAGTTATCAATATAAGTTTTATAGTTACTAAATAATTCCAAATGATCATTTGGTATATCGTATTTCATAGATATAACCTTTTCAAAAATATCAAATTCTTTAAGAATAGACATTGGCATACCGAGTGCGATTAATGCCTTCGCTTTTGTATTTAAATATAAAATGACCTCCATCATAAGAAGCTGT
Organism: Lachnospiraceae bacterium; assembly: GCA_017396555.1. GTDB lineage: Bacteria > Bacillota > Clostridia > Lachnospirales > Lachnospiraceae > RGIG1934. The sequence goes on from JAFQLS010000055.1 coordinate 6,493, forward strand.
TTCTTGAGAGATACACAGGTATCGTCCTTATGAAATGCATTTTGTTGGAGAAATCCCAGACGAATAACTCTTGCTATTTCAAGAGTGAGCTTCTGATCGTCAGGAAGTACGTCATTACCAATTAATTTTACAATTTCAACAAGACTGCTTTCCTGATTAAGAATAGCTAAAATCTGATTTCTGTATGAAACAAAATTTGAGTCAACATGTTTGTTGTACCATGGTGCTAAATCATTCATATATTCGCTATAACTGGTAAGCCAATGAATAGCAGGGAAATGTCTTGCGTAAGCAAGGGACTTATCAAGTCCCCAGAAGCATCTGACAAAACGTTTGGTGTTTTGTGTAACCGGTTCTGAAAAATCTCCGCCTTGTGGAGAAACAGCACCAATTATTGATACAGATGCAGGAAGTCCGTTTAGAGTTTCAACATATCCTGCTCTTTCATAAAAAGCGGATAATCTGCTTGCAAGATATGCAGGGAAACCTTCTTCTGCCGGCATTTCTTCCAGTCGACCGGAAAGCTCTCTAAGAGCTTCTGCCCAACGTGATGTTGAGTCTGCCATAATTGCAACGTGATATCCCATATCCCTGTAATATTCTGCGAGGGTAATACCGGTATAAATACTTGCCTCTCTTGCTGCAACAGGCATATTTGAGGTGTTGGCAATAAGTGTTGTTCTTGCCATAAGAGGATTGCCCGACTTAGGGTCTACAAGCTTTGAAAAATCCTCAAGAACCTGAGTCATTTCGTTTCCTCTTTCACCGCAACCAATATATACAATAATATCTGCATCAGACCATTTAGCAATCTGGTGCTGGGTCATAGTCTTACCAGTTCCAAATCCTCCGGGAACGGCAGCAGTTCCACCTTTAGCAATTGGAAATAATGTATCTAATATTCTTTGTCCTGTAACCAATGGTTTGCTTGCAGGAAATCTCTTGCTTATTGGACGTGGAACTCGTATAGGCCATTTTTGTGCAAGTGTAACATTATATTCTAAGCCGTTCTTAAGTTCAAGTACGGCAATAGTATCATTGATAGTATATTTTCCATCAGGAGCCACTGATTTTACAACACCTTCAATATGAGGGGAAAGCATTGATTTGTGTACAATAGCTGAGGTTTCAGGAACTTCAGCGACAATGGTTCCGCCATAAATAGTTTGCCCCTCTGAGATAGTCATATGTACATCCCATTTTTTTTGTGTATCAAGTGAGTCAACGGATACGCCTCGATTTATGAATATGCCGGATTGCTCGGCAATTGAAGAAAGAGGTCTTTCGATTCCGTCAAAAATGTTATCCAAAATACCAGGTGCAAGTGTTACAAATATAGCACTGCCGGTAGAGTAGACAAGTTCACCCGGTTTTAAGCCGGAGGTTTCCTCATAAACCTGTATGGTAGTCTGTTCTGAGCTAAGGGCAATAACTTCGCCTACAAGCTTCTCTTCTCCTACATATACCATTTCTCCCATTTTAAAAGAGGTCTTTCCATTGATATATATGACAGGACCGTTAATACCAAATATTTTTTCTGAATATGAAGTTTCCATGGTAGTCCTCCTACAAACTAATTACAAAATTTTCCTTTTTTAATTCTAGTTTTGATTCAAAAGAATTATCAATAATAATATTTTTGGAAGGAATAATTGCTTTCATTCCGCCCATAAATGACTGTTTATCTGCTTTAATCTGAACTCCGGTTTCTTTAGTTAAGTACTCCAGTTTATCAGAATCTTTAGGATCAATAAATATTTCGATTTCATTATCTCCGGCAATATGAAGAGAATCTTTAATATATTTAACTAACAATTTATTATAGTCGTCAGTTTTTTTGTATTTTTCAAGAGCTTCAACGACCTCAGAAAATAATCTTTCCTTTAACTCTTCCTGTTTGTTTGTTAATTGACGTCGTATATCATTCTGCTGTTTTGAAAAATCCTTGTATAAATTACGCTTCATAGCAGTTTTTTCGGTACGCATATATGTTTCCGCCAACACAAGTGCTTCGGCCTTGTGGTGTTCAAATGCTTTATCTATGCCGGCTTTGTATTCGTTAAACATTATCTGACTTTTTTCATAAGAGTCATTGACAGAAACTTTCATAAAATAGTCAAGCTTTTCTTCAATCGTCATGAAAACATCACCTTTCTGAAATCTATAATTTTAAACCAATCGCCTCATTAACGTATGATGTAATAAAATCAGGTTTACGTCCTGTACCATGTCTATCAGGAACTTCTACTATAAGAGGTAAACGATGGTTTAGCTTGATGTCATTAATAATATCGGGAAACTCATGGCTGAGCTTCTCGGTTATTAACAAAATGCCAATTTCCGGAGTGATTAAAACAGTTTCCAGGGCATTTCTAAGTTCCTCTTTTTCGTGAACAACTACACCGGGGATTCCAGCAAGCCTCATTCCCGTATGTGTATCCACGTTATCGCTTATAAGATATATTTGCATATTATAGTTTACCTAATATCATGAAGGAAATAATTAATCCGTATAAGCACACACCTTCAGCAAGACCAACGAAGATAAGTGATTTACCGAGAATACTTCCATCTTCACTAATAGCACCAAGAGCAGCACTTGCAGCGCTCGCAACTGCAATACCACCACCAATACACGATGCACCGGTAGAAAGGGCTGCAGCGAGGTAGCCTAAACCAGTAGAAATACCACCGCTTGAAACAACAGCCTCAGCGGCTTGTGCATTAGTTGTAAAAATAAATATCTGACCAATAATTAAAATTGTAAAAAAGCTAATTACGTTAAAAGCAAGAGATTTCTTATATCTGCCTCTGCTTCTTTCTCCGAAATAAAAAGCACCAAAAGGAATAACGATACTAAGTAAAAGTGCAACAACAAGTGTAATTTGAATAATTAATGTCATAATTATGACCTCCTAAAATTTATTTTTGTTTATATGGTTTAAATTCACGTCCTGTACCTTTGTAGAAGCGGCTGAACATTTCGTAATACTCCAGCCTTAGAACCTGTATTCCGACAATAAGTCCTTCAAGCAGCATTACGAAGAGATTGCCTATTACGATAACAGGAATGCTAGGTGAGCCATTTTCAGCACCGGCTAACATAAGTACAACTTCCATAATTGCGGCATGGCTGACAGCAAAAGCACCAATACGTACAAAGGATAAAGTATTTGAGAAATAACTTAACAATACTTCTATAAGTTCAAAAATTGCCTGTACAATAAACATTCCGATGCCACCCTCAATTAATGAAGACTTTCTTTTAACTAAGCGGGTTAGTGGTTCCTTAGCAGCAATTATTAATAATGGAAGTATAAACATTATTATAAGGACAATTGCTCCCGGAAGCTTATTGCCTGTCATAAATAGCACAATGGTTGCTACGACGGCTCCAAAGAAAACAAGTCCGGCAATAGCATTGGTATCAAAGAAGATGTTTTCGACATCTTTATGTTTTATTCCATTGATTATATGAAGAATCATCGTAAAAATAATAATTCCCATACCAAATGCAATAGCCACAATAAATACAGTGTTTAATTTGCCTACAAAAGGAATGGTAGTCATATGTGTCATAGGGTGAAGCCATACGGCGTCAATAATATCTTCAAAGCCAAATATACTACCAAACATAAATCCCCAGAACATTGAGAAGAATCCGGCACATGATATTATTGCGGCAAGATTTATTTTCTTAACAAGGTAGAGTATAAGTCCGCCAAGAAATAGTAAAAATCCCTGTCCTACATCACCAAACATTGCTCCGAATATAAATGAATAGGTAAGAGCAACTAAAATCGTTGGGTCAATTTCGTTGTATGCCGGTAGTCCGTACATTCTGATAAACATTTCAAAAGGCTTAAAAATCTTTGGGTTTTTTAGCTTGGTAGGAGGTGTTTTTTTGCTATTTTCAGGTTTTTCTTCAACAAAACACATAACAAGCTCATCATTTTCAACTTCCTTTGTAAATGATATAGCATCTTTCTTTGACATCCAGCCACAAATAATATAAAATTCAGTATCTTTATTTTGTGTTTTAGCTGCCATTTTTCTAACATCAAAATTATCATAGGCAGCTTTAATTCGCTCATATGCTATTATGATATTTTCGTTGTCGTTAGCGATACATTCATCAATTTTTGATTGAATAAGTTCGATTTTTTCATTTAGGGTGTTTATCTTATTTTGTAACTCTTCACAGGTTTCTTTAGGTGTACCAACAGATTCACGGGGAATAAAGGTTTTTTCAAAGTGAAGAGAAGTATAAAGGGCATCTATTTTATCCTTTTCGGCTCTTGGGACAAAGTATATTCCCCATACATATTCATCATCTGTTGCGCATTTAAAAAATATTGATGAGGATTCATTTACCTTAAATGTTTCAAGTCTTTTCCATGATTCTTTTGGCATTCGACCAAATCTGAATTTTATATGTTTTAGATTAAGTATGCTTGCCATATCATATTCTAAATCATAGAAAGGAAAAATCTTATCATACTGTTCCTGATAAAGCTTCTTTTTTTCATTAAGCCCTTCTAGCTGGCTATTGAGCTTTGATACCTTACTCAGTATTCTTGAAATAATATTGTTCGATGCATCTATGTTGTATTTGTTTGGGGATGAAATAGGTTCCTTTTTTGTATACTTTACAAGTTCAGATGCCTTTTCATACATTACCCTATATGGATTGGAATCAACATAAGGTATTAACTGACTGTCATTGCTATGTTCCAGCATAGCATTTTCCAAATGAATTTCATATTTGGAAAGATAGGTATTTATTACACGGTCAATATCGTCGGTTGGACCGGTGATACTTACAAATTGCATTTTAACAATCAACTGTGTTCACCTCCATTATTTAATCATCTGCAAAATTTTATCTGCAGGATATGAATATCTTATACATTCAGTAATTGTAATAAGCTTTGATATTTCATTTTGTTTTTTATGCATATATGTATCAATACATGCATGTGAATAAGGGTTGTTACGAATGGATTTATTATGAAAATCATCCATTACTGTTTTATATAAATGTTCAAGAGATATATTTTCTCCTGTTAGTTTATATTTTTTTCCATAAAAGGTGTTTTTAAATATTTCAAAAAATTCGGCAGGATTTTTTGAATTTATAAGTTCACGCATCTGGTTTTGTTTTATTTTGTGTCGGATAGGAATTAAAAATGATATTATTTCATTTTGTGTCAAATTGTAATAGGTTTTAAGTCGATATATCCATTGAATATTTATCAAATCAATTCTGTATCCATAATCATTGGTTATAAGTTCTAAATCCGTTCCGAATAAATATTTATTTTTATTTTTCCAAATAATTGTAAATTGTAAGACATCCAGACATAATTCATAGTCAAACAAGGAACAATTTCCTAAACTGTAAATCTTTTGCAGAGGTTCATAAAATAGAGTCCCTCGCAATATTTCAATAAACTCATTAATATTAATGTTTCCTTCGAATTTATCAATAGGAATGGTAGAAAACTTAATGAAATATGGTCCTAAAGTCGAAGTATCCACGGAAACAGTTTTGTTTTCAAATATTTGTCTTAAAACAGATTTTAATAATGCAATTTCATATTTCATAAAAAACAGTTTAAGATATTTTCGCTGAGTAATATTTGAAAAGTTATATAATTTTGCAAAATCTCTGTATTTTAACGTTGTAAGCATTTTTTCAAGATTGCTACGGTGTAGCTTTGAAATGTCGGCATTTTCAAATGTTTTTGAATAGCCGGGATGCTTTGCAAGATAGGCAATTACTTCGTTTACATTACTCAGATGGATAATATTGTTAAAATCTTCATCGGAGAGTAAATTGCTTTGCATTGCTTTTACTTTGGTAGACAGACCACTATAAGTGAGTAATTTGCTCAAAATAATCACTCCTTTATTAATTCAGCAACAATTTCATCTGCCACTAAATTATGATTCTCATTGTACCACGCTTCAAGGTCGTTTATTGCCTGATCAGTTTCTCTACGAATATGATTTAACGAATTGGTCAGCTTGCTTTCTATATCGTTTTCATAGTCTGATAATTTTTTTCTGATATTTTCTTCAAGCTCTTTATCAAACTGTGCAGATTCGGCATTTATCTTATCAGAATAAGCTTTTTTATCTGCTTCACTATTAATAAGTACTTTTTCGGCTACATCATCTATTCGTGATAATTCAGAAATTATTTTACTGAAATCGTTTTCTGTATTAGACATCATCATAGAGCCTCCTATAGTAAAATTTAACCTACATTGTTAATAATACTACTTTTGTTAAAAAATACTAGAGTAAATATTAATATTTTTTCACTTTTTTTTTACAAATTTTTAGTGTATATTAAACTAGAAATAAAATTATGGAAAAAGGAAGTATTAGAATATGAGGCTTAGAAATGTTAGAGGCTCAAGAGAAGCCATTGCAGCAAGTGAATTTACAATAAATGTGCCGGAAGATTATAAAGGTAAATGGTGTGAGGTGTTTTCAAATACTAATCCTATACATATAGAAATTGGTATGGGAAAGGGAAGGTTTATTACCGAGCTTGCGCTAAAGAATCCTGATATAAATTATGTTGGAATAGAGAAATATTCAAGTGTTCTTATCAGAGCAATTGAAAAAAGAAGAGAACTTGATATATCGAATCTTGTATTTATAAGAATGGATGCGGAAAATATTGAAGATGTATTTGAAAAGGGTGAGGTAGATAGAATTTATCTTAATTTTTCAGATCCATGGCCAAAGGACAGACATGCGAAGAGAAGACTTACATCAAGACAATTTTTTGCAAGATACAACGATATTCTAAAAAATGATGGACAGGTTGAGTTTAAGACTGACAACAGACCGTTATTTGATTTTTCGGTAGAGGAGATTCCGGAGGCCGGATGGAACATTGTAGAGATTACATATGACCTTCACAACAGCGAAATGTGTGAGGGGAATGTTATGACAGAATATGAAGAAAAATTTTCATCAATGGGCAATCCAATACATAAGTTAATAGCAAAGAGAAATATGGAAGTGTAGCTGTTAATGGCAAAATCATTTAAGACGAAGTTATGTCATTGTTTGTATAATCAGAGAAAATTGAACCGATTTATAAACAGATTTATTAATTCATGTATGGAAATTAACTATATTTTAAATAATAGACGTCGGGATTAGTTCTCGACGTCTTTCTTTTCCTTCTTTTCTTTTTTTGTTTTTTTGTTTTTAATCTTTTCTTTGTCTATATAATAATCATCTTCAAGAAAATAGTCTTCAGCCAAAATATGATTCTTTTCAAGTCGTTTAGAAATTGCTTTATCAGTTAAAAATGCGATAACTGCAACACAAGGGACTCCAAGAAACATTCCAATTGGGCCGGCAACCCATCCGCCTACTGTAATAGCAAAAATAATCCATACAGGACGAAGCCCGGTGCTGTCACCAAGAATATTTGGACCAAGATAAAGACCATCAAATTGTTGAAGTGCTAAAATCATAATGGCAAAAACCAATGCATGGTTAAAGCCGACTGTTAAAAGTATAAGTACACCGGGAATGGCACCGATAAATGGTCCGAAGTACGGTATCATATTAGTTATACCTACGATAACACTGATAAGAACCGCGTATTTTAAACCAAGTATACTCATAAATGCAAAGCACATAAATCCGATAATTGTTGAATCAATGGTTTTGCCAATTATAAATCCACTAAATATCTTGTTACATTCTGACAATGTTTTAATTATGCTTGTAGCACGTTCTTTTTTAAATACAGCAAATAGAAAACGTCTACAATTATTAATCATACGATTTCTATCTATTATCAGGTAAACAGATACGATTATGGATATTATTATGTCTATTGTCCATGAAACAACCGAAATGGATGTGTTGTATAATAATGGAAGCAATGTATCAAGAGAACCTTTAACAAAATTAATAATACTTGAACTGTTATTTTGAAGTACAGTTGATAAGTATGAAAAGTCAAACTGAGGATATTTTTTGTTAAGTGTTTCGACATAATTAATCAATTTATCATATGATGTCTGAGTACCTAAATAAATGGTTTTTAAACTTTCATATATTTGTGGAATAATAAATATTATACATACGACAATTATTCCAAAAACTACTATGTAAGAAAATAAAATAGAAAGAGCGGTACGCAAACCACGATGTGTGAGGTGTAGTTTTGTATATAGGAAGGAGTCAGTTTTCTTAACCAAAGGATTAATCAGGTATGCAATAAATACACCAATGATGTAAGGCATTAATACGTCTAAGATTTTTTTGCAGGTATCTAATGTACTGCTCCAGTTAAAGAATAATTTTATCAAAAGTGCAGAAATAACGATTACAGCGACTGCATAAACACTGATTGTATAGTAATTTCTATTTTTTTCAAATTTGTTCTGCTTTAGATTGTCCATATATGTGCGAAGACCTCCTGTATTTATTGTGAAATCTCTTTACAAATTATTTTAACACAATGATATGTAATGTCAATTATTACAAAAATTAAAAAAAAAATAAAAAAAGTGCTTGCATTTATTTTTTATGTGGTATATAATATCCCTTGCGTTAAGAAAACAGAATTGAATAAGCGCGACTAGCTCAGTTGGTAGAGCACCTGACTCTTAATCAGGGTGTCCAGGGTTCGAACCCCTGGTCGCGCATTCACAAAAGGTCCCAGACTTAGCAATATGCGGGTTTGAGGCTTTTTTTTGTTCTTTTGCAGGAAGGGATAAATACTACGAAATAATTGGCATAAATAACGACAAACACTATGTGTGTTGGAAATAATTTCCTTGATACAATAAAGCTATACTATTTCTAAAGAGGATGCTTTATGTTGATAAGATATGCTGATATCGGCAAGAGATTAAGAGAAATTAGAGAAGATGAATATAAAATCAAGTCAAAAAATAATATGGCAGAAATATTTAATATTACTGTTGAATATTATGATGCGATGGAGAGGGGAAAATATTTACCCAACATTGAAATGTTAAGTAAAATGAGTAAAAATAAAACAGATATTGATTATTTGTTGACAGGGAAGAAAATAGGACAGAGTGTTTTTTCAGAGGTATTTCTTAATTTGAATGATAATGAGAAAAGTGAAGTGAGTAAACTTCTTTTATATAAATTAAGGCTTTTGAAGGAAGGGAATAGTAAGGAAGAGATTTTGGAGACAAGGATTAGGACATACAAAAATAAGGAAATATCTTCTTACGATAGAATCAGAGATATTATTGAAATAGAAAATAATTGTAAAAAAATGAATGCCTGCGAGATTGCAGAAGAAATGGGTGTAAGTGAAAGAAAAGTAAATCGTCTGAATAAGAATCAGAGTTATTTAAAAACAGAAGAGATAATGAATATTTTTTATAAGTACAAATATTATCCATCATACATTTTATGTGGAGAAATAAATAGTAATTCAAAAATTGACCAGGCATATATTATGTTGGAAAAATCAGAAAAAGACACAATAATGAGTTGCGCAAAGAAATTGGCGGCATATTGTGGTGCAGGTAAACAAAATGATTGAAATGTTTTTTATGTGTTCAGAGTTGTTTCAGTTGCTAATAATTTATGCATTTGCAGATAAAATGATAAAAAGGAGATATAGTCAGCCGGTTACATTTATTGGCTGGCTACTTTTATTTATTTTAGATGGGGTTATTGTATTAAAGGTTAATAATGGAATACTTAATATGGTGATGTATTATGTTCTAATGTTAATAATACTTAGTTTTTTATATTGTTCGGATTTTCAAAATAAAATCATGCTGGTAATCCACATTTTTGTCTATGGTGTTTTAGCTGAATTTGTTGTGTACATTTTAATGAGTTTTTTGGGAGAGATTAAGGAGGATATGTATTTTTTGACATCTGCGTTGTCAAAGATTGTATTTAGCCTGATTGTAAGAATTACAATTATTTTAAGAAAGAAAAAGGATACAATGAATATTAGCTTAAAGCTTCTTTTGTGTGTTTTTGCTATGCCGGTTGGAACATGCACAGGCTGTATTATCCAGTATTTTATAAATAATGGATTTAATGATACATATTTGGAAATTGTATTTTATTTGATATTTATCATCGTAAATTATGTTTCTTTTATAATGTTTGATACTATGCAGCAATATGTAATTATCAGTGCGGAAAATAGTATTTTAGAAAAAGAGTCAGAGTTTTATTATAAGCAATGCGAAAATGTACAGAATATGTGGGAGGGCTTAAGAAATTTAAAGCATGATATAAGTAACCAGTATGTATGTGAAAAGCTTATGTTACAAAAGGGAGAGTATGAAGAGCTTGAAAAGCATTATGATGATATGATAGGTAAATTAAGGTTTGATGAGATATATTCAAAGACCGGAAATATAAAAATAGATTCGATAATTAACTACAAGCTCACAAAGATAGCAGAGCTTGGAGCACATATAATATGTAATATTAAAATACCGAAAGAAATGAAATTCGATAATATGGATATGGTTATTATAATCGGAAATTTATTAGATAATGCTATGGACGCACTTAAGGAAGTACAGGATGGTAAGGTGGAACTTAATATAAGATATATGGAGTCCAATTTATTGCTTAAGGTAAGTAATTCTTATGCCGGTAATAGAAGAAAATCGGCAAAAGGTGAATATATAACGACGAAAAATGATAAAAAAATTCATGGGATGGGACTTAAAAGTGTGAAAAGGACTTTGGAAAAATATAATGGGAAATTATGCATTACGGAAGAAAAAAATGTTTTCTCAGTAAAATTACATATGTGTATTTGAGACAGAGAAAGGTGATACTTATGAGAATTGCAATATGCGATGATGAAAACTATATAGTAGAAAGCTTAAAAGAAAAGCTTGATAAAATATTAAGAAAATGGTGTCTTGAATATGAGATAGTATGTTTTAATACAGGAATTGATATGCTTATTGATATAGAGATAGGTGGAATGTTTGACATAATATTTCTTGATATAGAGCTTGGAACTTATAATGGGATAAATATTGCGAAAAAACTTAGAGAGAATTATGAGATATTTGAATTGATTATTATTTCACAGTATCAAGATTATTATAGAGATATATTTGAAGTTGATGCAAAATGGTTTTTGGATAAGCCATTTTCTGATGAGATATTAGAGAAGGCTCTGAAAAAGGTTGTTGCTAATATATCCAAAGCCGAGGATATTATTGAATTTGCATTTAAGAAAACATTATACAGACTTAGTTTGAGGGAGATTATGTATATTGAAAGTGATAGGAGAAAGGTGCATATTTATTGTAATGATAACCACATATATGAATATTATGAAAAACTTGACAAATTGGAAGAAAAGTTTAGCAAAGGGAATTTGAAATATATAAGAATTAGCAAGTCATATCTTATAAATGTATTATATGTTAAGAGATATTCATATGAAAATATTGAGTTAAGAAATGGAGAGATTTTCAGGATAAGTCAAGGGAAAAGAGAGTGTATCAGAGACATATTTATGGAAAAAGCCTTTTAAATATTACATGGTGACATGTATTTTATTACATATGAAACATAATAGTTAAATAGCATGTTAATCTTGCCTCCGAAATGGAGGTGAGGGAAATGCAGAATTATGAAAAAAATATTTTAAAAAAGATAACAGAAAAAAGCATTGAGAAATCAGCTGATTCTATATGTTTCTTTTTGTTGCACCAGCCAAAGGCGCCAACAAAACTAAGCGAGTATGCTAAGAAAAAATAAAATATTAAAGATTAAAAGATCATTTCATTTTCATTGGAATGGTCTTTTTGTTTTGGAAAGGATATAAATTATGTTAGATAAGATTTCTGCTAAAATAGCAAATAATTGGATAGAGAAAAAAATTATAGATATTAATGATAAAGAGATATACGAATATGGAATTATATTGACAATGGAATATTTGTTAAGCCTGATAACGACGGCGTTAATTGCGGTATTTACCGGGGAGGCGGTCGCAAGTGTAACATTTTATACAGGCTTTAAATATTTACGAAGTTACACAGGAGGAATTCATGCAAAGACTTTTGCAAAATGCTATGTAAGTTCATCGCTAATTATTTTGATATCTGTATTATTTATCAAATATAATATTATCAGTATTGTTGTATATAGAATGTGTGGATTGCCGGCAATTATTTATTTAGTAAATATTACCCCTATTGACTGTGAAAATAAAAGGGTGTCGAAGGAAGAAAAGAGAAGGTTTTGTGTGCATAAAAATAAAGTGGTAGCGGTAATTTGTTTTATAATAGTACTAGCCGGTTTATGTGACATATCAATTATTGAGAAATCATTAGAAGCCGTGGTTATTATTGTGAGCCTGTGTTGTATATTTGCTTAATTTGTAAAGTTGTATAAATATGCGGACACAAATGGTTTTTTGGTTGAATATATAAGGCTTTTGGTGTATTATTATACAAGGATATTATTAAGGAGGGATGGTAGTATGGAGTCAAGAGCAATCAAATTTCCGGCACCAAGCAATAATAAAATTAATTTGAAAGTTATTCCGGGGCATTTTGCGACGAATCACTCCCACATTAATTATTTTATTGATTTAACAACCATGAAATCAAGAGCTAATGAGGCGAGAGATATTGCAAAGACATTGGTAATGAAATATGTGAATAATACAGTGGTTGATACTATTGTTTGTATGGATGGATGTGAAGTAATAGGAGCATATATTGCGGATGAGCTTACTGCATCAGGATTTATGTCAAGAAATGAACATAAGACCATATATGTTGTATCACCGGAATTTAACACAAATGGACAGATGATATTCAGAGATAATCTGCAGAGTACTATTGAGGGCAAGAATATTATCTTGTTACTGGCATCAGCTACAACAGGCCAGACAATTACCAGAGCACTTGAATGTATAAATTATTATGGTGGCAGTGTTCAGGGAATATCAGCAATTTTCAGTGCTGTATCCAGTGTTAATGGAATTGCAGTTGATACAGTATTTAGGGCAAAGGACATACCAAATTATGAAACATATCCTATGGTAGATTGTCCATTTTGTAAGAAGGGTATGAAAATTGAAGCCATTGTAAACAGTTATGGCTATTCAAAATTATAAACAGTTGGAGGAAATTATGGCAGAGAAGAAAATTATGCTAGGCAATGAGGCTATTGCCAGAGGAGCATATGAAGCAGGTGTAAAGGTGTCTTCAGCATATCCGGGAACACCAAGTACAGAAATTAGTGAAAATATTGTTAAGTACAAAGAGATTTACTCAGAGTGGGCACCAAATGAAAAGGTTGCAACGGAGGTTGCAATTGGTGCATCTATGAGTGGTGTAAGATCATTGGTTTCAATGAAGCACGTAGGTGTAAATGTTGCATCTGACCCATTATATACAGTTGCTTACATTGGTGTAAATGGCGGACTTGTAATGGTTGCAGCAGATGATCCCGGTATGTATAGCTCACAGAATGAACAGGATACAAGAGCAGTTGCAAGAGCAGCACAGGTTCCTGTGTTAGAGCCTTCTGATAGCTATGAAGCAAAGGAATTTGTTAAATTTGCATACGAGATTAGTGAAAAGTATGATACTCCTGTTATTGTGAGAACTACTACAAGACTTGCACATTCACAGGGAATTGTGGAACTCAATGACAGAGCAGAGGTTGATGACAAGCCATATGAGAGAAATATTCGTAAAAATGTTATGATGCCGGGTAATGCTATACTTCGTCACATTGAGGTTGAGAAGAGAATGAATGCTCTTATTGAAGACGGAGCAACATTTCCAATTAACAAAGTTGAATATAATGATACATCTGTTGGTTTTATCACAAGTGGTATTCCATATCAGTATGTTAAGGAAGCAATGCCAAATGCATCTGTATTAAAGCTTGGTATGGTTCATCCGCTTCCTAAGAAATTGATCGAAGAATTTGCGTCAAAGGTTGACACATTGTACATATTTGAAGAACTTGAACCGGTTATAGAGGAACAGGTTAAATCATGGGGAATAAAGGCTATTGGAAAAGAAATATTCACAGTTCAGGGTGAATACAGTGCCGCACTTCTTAAGAAGGCAGTTCTTAAGGAAGATTTAGATGTAAAGGCAGCAGCAGAGGTTCCTGCAAGACCACCTATTCTTTGTCCGGGATGTCCTCATAGAAGTGTGTATTCAGTGCTTAATAAGCTGAAAATTCATGCAGCAGGTGATATCGGATGTTATACATTGGGTGCAGTAGCTCCGCTTAGTGTTGTTGACACTACGGTTTGTATGGGTGCAAGTATTAGTACTCTTCATGGTATGGAAAAGGCTAAGGGCAAGGATTATGTTAAGAACTGGGTGGCAGTTATTGGCGATTCTACTTTCCTTCATACAGGTGTTAATTCACTTATGAATATGGTTTATAACAAGGGTACAGGAACAGTTATGATTCTTGATAATTCTACTACCGGTATGACTGGTCATCAGGATCATGCAGCTACCGGTAAGACTCTTATGGGAGAGCCTACATATGCTATTAACATTTATAATCTTGTTAAGGCTCTTGGTATTGAGCATGTATATGAAGTAAATGCATTTGACATACAGGAATTAGAGGCAATTGTTAAGAGAGAGACACAGAGAGAAGAAGTATCTGTTATTATTACAAAATCACCTTGTGTTCTTCTTAAGGGAAATGTATTTAAGACAAAGTGCAAGCCTGTTTCTGATAAATGTAAGAAATGTGGTATGTGTTTAAAGCCTGGTTGTCCGGCACTTACTAAGAATGATGACGGAACAATTTCCATTGATGAGACAATGTGTAACGGCTGTGGACTTTGTAAGGGACTTTGTAAGTTTGATGCTATTGAGGAGGTAGAAGTATAATGGAAACTAAGAATATTATGATCGTCGGTGTAGGCGGACAGGGAACACTCCTCACAAGCAGAATCCTTGGAGGTATTGCCATAGATGGCGGATATGATGTTAAATTATCAGAGGTTCATGGTATGGCACAGAGAGGTGGCAGCGTTGTAACATTTGTAAGATATGGTGAAAAGGTTGCAGAGCCTATCGTAGAAGTAGGTCAGGCAGATGTGCTTATAGCATTTGAAAGACTTGAGGCATTAAGATATATTCACTATCTCAAAAAGGATGGAGTACTTATCGTAAATGACCAGAGAATTGACCCGATAACAGTAGTTACAGGTGTGGCAGAATATCCTGAAAATATTATAGAAAATCTTGAGAAAGAGAATAAAGTTCTCAAGGTAGACGCAGCTACAGAAGCTAAGAACCTTGGAAATCCAAAGGTATTCAATATTATTGTTCTTGGACTTGCAGGAGCTCATATGGATTTTTCAAAAGAACAGTGGCTTAGTGTAATAGAAAAAACAGTTCCACCAAAGACAGTGGAAATAAATAAGAAGGCATTTGAATTAGGTTGGAGGTTAGCACAGTAATGATTTGGAATGAAACTAAAGAATGTATGAGTCGAGACGAAATGTCAGCACTTCAGAGTGCAAGATTGGTCAAGACAGTGAACAGGGTTTATCACAATGTAGAATTCTACAGAAAGAAGATGCAGGCAGTAGGTATTGAGCCGGGTGATATTAAAGGAATTGAAGATATTTCTAAGCTTCCTTATACTACAAAGGATGATTTAAGAGATAATTATCCATTTGGATTATTTGCGGTACCTCAGTCAGAGATAGTAAGAATACATGCTTCGAGCGGAACTACGGGTAAGGCAACAGTAGTTGGATATACAAGAAAAGACATTGATATCTGGTCAGAATGTGTAAGCCGAGCACTTTCTACAGCAGGAGTAGGAAAAGATGACATTATTCAGGTAGCATACGGATACGGATTATTTACAGGTGGATTAGGACTACATTATGGTGCTGAGAATACAGGTGCAACTGTAGTACCTATGTCAACAGGTAATACAAAGAAGCTTATAACAATGATGGAAGACTTTGGAGCAACTGCAATTGCATGTACGCCTTCGTATCTCCTACATATTGCAGAAACCATTAAAGAAATGGGTGTAAAGGATAAAATCAAATTAAAAGCAGCAGTATGTGGTGCAGAACCATGGACAGAGCAGATGAGAATCCAAATAGAAGAAGAATTGGGAATTAATGCATTTGATATTTATGGATTAAGCGAAATAATGGGACCAGGTGTGGCCATGGATTGTAAATTCCATAAGGGACTTCATGTATATGAGGATCATTTCCTTCCGGAAATAATTACGCCGGATACACTCGAACCAGCTGCTCCGGGAGAAGTTGGAGAGTTAGTATTTACAACTCTTACGAAGGAAGGTTTACCACTTATAAGATACAGAACAAAGGATTTAACAAGTATTGATTATTCAACTTGTGAATGTGGTAGAACACTTGCAAGAATCAGTAGATTTAAGGGACGTTCTGATGATATGCTCATTATCAGAGGTGTTAATGTATTCCCTTCACAGATTGAAGCAGCATTATTAGAAATGGGCGAAACAAGTCCACATTATATGATGATAGTTGATAGAGAAAACAATCTTGATACCCTTGAGATTCAGGTTGAGGTAGAGGAAAGATTCTTTACTGATGAAATCAGACAATTAGAACAGCTTTCAAAGAAGATAGGAAATGCTATTCATCAGGCACTTGGTATTTCAGCAAAAATTAAACTTGTTGAGCCAAAAACAATTGAGAGAAGTATGGGTAAGGCTAAACATGTTATTGATAATCGTAAGTTAGTATAAGAAAGGATGGTTACATATGTACGTTAAACAGATTTCAATATTTGTAGAAAATAGAAAAGGCAGACTTGAGGATGTATGTACCTGTCTTGATGAAAATGGAATTAACATTAAATCCATTATACTTGCAGATACTAATGAATACGGATTAATCAGAATGATAGTTTCGGATGTTGACAAGGCAAAGCTTGTACTTAAGGAAGCAGGTTTTTCAACAATTATAACAAATGTTGTTGCTATTAAATTTCCACATACAAAGGGTATGCTTAAGAAATTGCTTGAAATTTTTTCAGAGGAAGAGCTCAACATTGAATATATGTATGGATTATCAACAACAACAGAGGAAGCTATTATTGTGTTCAAGACATCAGATAACGAAAAGGCTGTAAACTTAATCGAAAATAAAGGTGGAGAATACGGGATAGCTATAATAGAAGAAAGTAATATATAGGTGAGTGAAAATGATAATTGATTTTCACACACATATTTTTCCGGACAGGGTGGCCGAGAAGGCCATCCCTCAGATGGAAAAAAATGCAGATATTAAGGCGCATCATAATGGAACGCTTAGTGGTCTGCTCGAATCTATGAATTATGCAAATATAGACTATTCAGTAGTTCTGCCTGTGGTAACTGCACCAAGGCAATTTGAAAGTGTTAATAAATTTGCTTATGAAGTGAATAATTTGGATAGAATTATATCGTTTGGCGGAATTCATCCGGATACAGAGAACTATAAAAAAGAAATAGACACTATTAAGAATTATGGATTAAAAGGAATTAAACTTCATCCGGAATATCAGTCAACATATATAAATGACGATAAGTATTTGAGAATTATGGATTATGCAACAGAGCTTGGGTTGATAATTACTGTACATGCGGGCTTTGATGGGGCATATCCGCAGGAGAAGCATTGTACGCCTAAGAGAATAGCAGAAGCTTTAAGATATGTCAGTCCGGACAAATTAGTTCTTGCACATATGGGAAGTTTGTATATGTGGGATGAAGTAGAGGAATATATTGTAGGGAAAAATGTTTTTCTCGACACAGCATTTTCAATAGGAGAGATTGAAGATGAGCAGCTTCTAAGAATGGTTAGAAACCATGGAGCCGATAAGGTATTATTTTCAACAGATTCGCCATGGAAAAATCAGAAAGAAGCAGTTAGCCATATAAGTAAAATACCATTTACAGAGGAAGAGCTGGATAAGATTTTATATAAAAACGCTATAGATTTACTTGGAGGAGATATTTAAAAATGGCAGAGAATTTATTTGACATATTAATGCAGATGGAACTGCAGGTATCAGCAGGTTTAAATTTTGAACTTGAGAAAATAGAGGTTATTCCTGAACTTAATGAGGTGGGAGCATTATATAATCAGAATTGCTGTAATTATATACTTGGAGATGAGGGATTAAAGGAAGATTGGCCAATTGCCATACAGGAAATGGCATTCCTTGCAGGAACAGTAGCATACTATCATTATACTGAGAATAAAGATAAGCTTCTCAAGGATGGAATTTTACAGACGTATATAGGGAAATACAGAAATATTTATAAGATTGATAAGTATTTTCAGGAGCTTTATAATATGGATGATACCAGTCTTGAGGCTATGCGTGTATCCTTCACAATTCTTGCAGGAACGATGTGTAGTCAGGTTACGGAGCTTATAAAAAACAAAAATATTCCGGGTATTCAGGAAGCGATTCCGGATTTGATGATGGCAAATTATCAGTTTGGTATTAATTACGGAAGACATTTATTAGAGGATTAATTATGAACAGTAAATTAAACTATGACTTTTTTAACGCATTAATGACAGATTCTACACCAGAAAAATTTGAGGAACAGACAAGAAAATTCCAAGAGATAATGATGTGGTATGGTTGTGCGATTAGAGAAGTTAAGACAAAGCTTGAAGTGTTGAACGATGAATTTCAGATTACAAGGAACAGAAATCCTATTGCTTCAATTAAAAGTAGAATTAAGAAACCTATTAGCATTTTTGAGAAGATGGAAAGAAGAGGTTATACAATGACTCTTGATTCTATTGTTGAGGAAATGCACGATATAGCAGGTGTGAGAGTAATATGTCCTTTTATAGAAGATATTTACGAAGTGGCGGATATGATTACTGAGCAAGATGATATAAAGGTTTTGGCGAGGAAGGATTATATCAAATATCCAAAACCAAATGGTTATAGAAGCCTTCATTTGGTCGTTGAGGTTCCTATATTTTTATCTAATCAAAAGAAGCCAATGAGGGTAGAAGTTCAGATTAGAACTATGGCAATGGATTTTTGGGCAAGTCTTGAACATCAGATTCATTACAAAAAATTTGATGCAGGTGAGGACATTGTAAAAGATCTTACGGATTGCGCAAATGTTATTTACGAGACAGATGTCAAGATGCAACAGATTAGGAAAGAAATTGTAAAAATGGCAGGTAGTGAATAAAGATTTGGAAACTAACATATAATGAAAATAATATTTAAAGAATTGAGGGTGTGAAAAATATGAAAATTGCATTCTTTGGAACGAAGCCATATGATAAAATATGGTTTGAAAGCAAGTCTAAAGATTATGAAGTTGATATTAGCTTCTTTGAAGCATCATTAAATATAGATACAGCGCCACTTGCAGCAGGACATGAGGGTGTATGTGCATTTGTAAATGATGATGTATCGGAACCGGTAGTGGATAAACTTGCAGAGCTTGGTGTAAAGATGATTCTTATGCGTTGTGCAGGCTACAACAATGTGGACATAAAAGCTGCAGAGAGACATAATATACCTGTAATGAGGGTACCTAGCTATTCTCCGCAGGCAGTTGCAGAGTTTGCCATGGCGTTACTGTTATCTGTAAATCGAAAGACATATAAAGCATATGTTAGAACCAGAGATTTTAATATGAATATTAATGGACTTATGGGACATGATTTGTATGGTAAGACTGCAGGCGTTATAGGTACCGGTAAAATTGGTCAGGCAATGATTAGTATTCTTAAAGGCTTTGGTATGAAAATACTTGCATATGATAAATATCCAAATAAAGATTTGGATGTCGAATACGTGGAGCTTGACAGATTGTTTAGTGAATCAGATATAATCTCGCTTCACTGTCCTCTAACGCATGAAACAAAATATATTATAGACAGGAAATCCCTTGATATTATGAAAAAGGGCGTGTATATCATCAACACATCAAGAGGTCAGCTTATTCGTACAGAAGATTTGTTGGAAGCATTGCTTGCAAACAAAATCGGTGGAGTTGGTCTTGATGTATATGAGGAAGAAGACGGAGTGTTCTATGAAGATAATTCGAATGAAATTATGCAGGATGAGATTCTTGCAAGATTAGTTTCACTCCCAAATGTGCTTGTTACATCTCATCAGGGATATTTTACAGAGGAAGCTATGAAAGCTATAGCAATAACAACTCTTGAGAACGTTAAGATGTATGAAGAGGGAAAAGAATTAGTTAATCAGGTTAAATAGAGAATAAAAAGTTGTTATAACTCAGTTATTTGAGTTGTAACAACTTTTTTAACATAAATATTCAAAATATTATAAATAAAACTTATATATCATAATATGTCTAAGAACTTGAGTAAAGCATCCATCTGCTCAGGTTCCAGCTTGGCTGAATATGCCAATAATCTTTTTTGCTGAGGAGTTATAGTAGTTGTCATATCTGAATCTTCTATAAAAAATTGCGACATAGTAATGTCAAATGCATTGCATATTTTTTGAATAGAAGGGATTGATGGTAACATATTTTTGCGATACCATGATGAAATTGTAGATTGAGTTATATCGGCTTTAACTGATAACTGATATTCAGACCAGCCACGCTCTACTCTTAATTGATTTATTCTTTTTAATATATCAATCACCTAATCGCCTCCATAATGTTACTATTACAATTATAAAAAAATTTATTCAAATATTTAGTTTTAAAAGGCGTATATTTATTACGATTTATTGAAGTAGACTAAGCGGAATATAGCAGAAAAAGGATAAAAAAGTCGGTCTAACAATCTTTAAATCGTTAGACCGACAGTCTCTAAAATCAGAATTATAATTTTATATGTTAACTTCATTTTGTGCAGCTACAAGGCTTCCGCCACAATATTTCTGACGAAGCTTTGGCTTTTCGATTTTTCCTGTAGGATTACGAGGAATATCATCAAAAATAATTTTGTGAGGACGTTTGTATCTTGGAAGCTTAAGACAGAATTCGTTAATTTCTTCCTCGGTACAGGTAACACCTTCTTTTAATTCGATAATCGCTGCTGCAATTTCTCCAAGTCTCTTTGAAGGAAGACCTATAACAGCTACATCATGAACGGCATTGTGTGTACGGATAAAATCTTCTATCTGAACCGGATAAAGATTTTCACCACCGCTGATAATTACATCTTTTTTTCTATCAACAAGGAAAATAAATCCATCTTCATCTTCCTGAGCCATATCTCCTGTAAATAACCAGCCGTCTTCAAGAACTTCTTTAGTTGCATTTTCATCTTTGTAATAGCATGTCATAACGCCAGGACCGAATACAGCAAGCTCTCCGACAGAACCCTTAGGTACTTCCTGTCTGTTCTCGTCTACAATTTTAAGAGTCCAACCATAACCAGCTTTACCGATTGCTCCAACCTTATGAGTGTTCTCCACACCAAGGTGAACACAACCAGGTCCGATAGACTCGCTAAGTCCGTAGTTAGTATCATACTGATGATTTGGGAAATATTCCTTCCATTTAGCAACAAGGCTTGGAGGAATAGGCTGCGCACCCATATGCATAAGTCTCCACTGGGATAATTCGTAATCATCAAGATTAACATCACCACGCTCAATTGCTTCGAGTATGTCTTGTGCCCAAGGTACGAGTAACCAAACAATAGTACATTTTTCAGCAGAGATAGCTTCCATAACAGCCTTTGGCTTAGTTCCTTTTAAAAGAACAGCTTTGCTTCCGGCTAAAAGACTTCCGAACCAATGCATCTTTGCACCTGTATGATAAAGAGGAGGTATACAAAGAAATACATCATTTCTACTTTGACCATGATGATTCTGCTCAACCTTACAAGAGTGCATAAGACTCTCGTGGTTATGTAAAATAGCCTTAGGGAATCCGGTTGTTCCTGATGAGAAATATATAGCAGCATCATCGGTATCTGTTAAAGCAACATCAGGTGATTGGCTTGAACAGTCAGCAGTCATGCTATTATAGTCTTCAGCGAACGAAGGACAGTTATCTCCAACATATATTAATAATCTGTTTTTTGAAATTTTTTCAGCAATTTCTTCCACACGACCAATAAATTCAGGACCAAAAACCAAGATATCTACATCTGCAAGATTAACACAGTATTCAATCTCATCAGAAGAATATCTGAAGTTAAGAGGTACAGCTAAGGCACCTGTTTTAAGAATACCAAAATATATTGGTAACCATTCAAGGCAATTCATAAGAAGAATACCAACCTTATCGCCTTTTACCACTCCGCGATTGAGCAAAAGGTTTGCAAAACGATTAGCCTTCTCGTTGAATACATTCCAGGTGATTTCTCTTCTGTAATGAGTTGTCGGATTAGGTTCCATTAACTCATATTCTTTCCACGTTACACGTCTTGTCTCTGTAACCTCTGGGTTAATCTCTACGAGACAGACGTCATTTCCATATAGCTTGCAATTTTGTTCAAGCAATTCTGTTATAGGCATTTTCATTTCCTCCGAAGTACATAATAATTGTACGCTTTAAAGCTTTTGTTTGCTAAAGTAAATAATACTATACTTTGGTATGCTAAGTCAATAAAAAAAGACTGAACCTTTGGCAAGATTCAGTCATAAATATTTATTTGCCTAAAAATATCTGAGCTATAGGAGAATCTTCTGATAATATAAGTGTGTTATTATCTCCTGTTAACGAAGCTTTTGCGGCATCAAGTGAACGTACAAATGAATAGAACTCGCTCTTTTCTTTACTTGCATATGCCTTGGATAAGGTTTTCATGTATTCAGCTTCTCCTTCGGCAATAGTTGCTTCTGCTGTTGCTTCAGCTTCGGATAGCATAATAGATACTTCCTTGTCTGTTTGATTCTTAATAATCTGTGACTTTGAATCGCCCTCGGCTTTATATTGGGCAGCCATTTGTTCTCTCTCTGAAATCATTCTCTCATAAACAGCAGTCTTGTTATCGCTTGGTAGGTCAAGTCTCTTGGTTTCAACGGATACAAGCTCAATACCATAAGATTTCATAGAGTTATTAATACTTTCCATAATTGTTTCGCCTAAGTCTCCGTCTCTGGCACTAATAACCTCTGCTTGTGTCATACTACCTATAACTGTTTTTAGCGAGTTATAAATAGATGTGTTAATTCTGCTTTCGGCATTTGAAGTTGAATTACTAAGAGTTTTGGCAAATTTAAGTGGATCTGTAATTTTCCATAAAGCATAAGTATCTGCCACCATTGTTTTTTTATCCTTAGTAATTACTTCTGATGAAGGAAGGTCATATAAAAGAATATTTCTAGGTACAGTATCAACGGCTTCTATGAATGGAATTTTAAAAGATATACCGGATTCGGAAATAACTCGGTCGATTTTACCAAACTGTCGAATCAACTTATATTCATTGTCATATGTTACAACAATAGAAGAAAAACCGGTAATGAGCAAAAATAAAATAATAACTGATATTATAGCTTTTTTCATAATTAATTCTCTCCTTCCTGTGTAGTAGTCGTCGTATTATTCGTTGTAAAAGAATCAATTGGAAGTAGTTCCTGAACAGTTGTGTTGCCACTGTTGATTATTATCTTAAGGTTAGGAAGTACTTCTTCCATCGTTTCGTAAAACATTCTTTCCTTGGTTACTTCCGGAAATTTTTTGTATTCTTCATACATCTTGTTAAAACGTGCAACCTGACCGGTAGCTTCATTTATACGTTCCTGTTTGTCAGCTTCAGCTTTCTGTAAAATCTTATCGACTTCTGCTTCGGCAGCAGGAATTTTTTCATTACGATATTTGTTAGCATTGTTAAGAGCAGTTTCCTTACCCTGTTTAGCTGTCTCTACAGCCTTGAATGCTTCCATTACTTCTTCTGTCGGAGGTTCAGCATCCTGAATTGTAATATTTATAAGAGAAATACCTATGTCGTCCTTTTCGAGACGTGTATCAATCATTTCTTTGATTTTTGATTGAATTTCATATTTTCCTGTTGTTAAGACACTATCCACATTATAGCTGCCAATAACTGTTCTGATGCAGCTCTGAGATATATTTTTCAGGATATCAACCGGATTTCTGGATGCATATACAGCCTTGATAGGATCTGAAACCTTATATTCGATAAAAAAATCTACATTTACAAAGTTGTAATCAGAAGTAATCATAAGGGATTCTTCTTCAATGGTTTCTCCTGTGTTAATATCGTAACCAATAGAAATTCCCTGAATAGTTGTATCAACCTTCTTAACCGATTGAATGAATGGAATTTTAAAATGCAATCCCGAATCAGATACGGTTGAAGCTTTTCCCAGTGTTAATAGTACTGCCTGCTCCTGTTCCTTGACTTCGTAGGTAGAATTTGCAATCAAAATTATAAGTACAACAATAATTGAACAAATAATGCCTGATTTTTTTAAGGTTGAAGGTGAAATATTAGTTGTTTTAAAATTCTTTTCCATTAATGTATCCTCCTTAAACTTAGATAATCTCTCGAAATTATGAGAGTAAATTAATTGATACTAATCATTTTTCATTGCAATATAATATATTTCAGAGTTCTTCTCGCCAACATAAATACGAAGTAATTCGCCTGATTGAAGAACATGCCCTCCGACATCTACTCTATCAATATTCATTTTTGTTTTCTTGAAAATTCCATAATCCCTATCGTAATAGGACACAAGCATACGATTAGCTTTGTTAACATATAATGATGATTCGACATAAACATATGTACTATAAATTTTTTGATAAGACCTTATTTTTATCTTATCTTTCATATCAAGTATGAAAACAACAATAGCAACGAAGCCAAGAAAAACTCCTATAAAACCTAAATCTTCTGTATGTGCTCCTTCTTTTATCCAGAAAAACATCATAACAATGCCTAAAATAAGCAAAAAATAAATTCCTTTTTTGCTCACTTTCATTAGGGCTGCTTTTTCTTCCTGTGTTGCCGGTACTGGTTCATTTGCTTTCAAAAATTCTTTTGCATCTTTGTTCAAATGTCTTCCCCCTCCTTGTCTATAAATGTACTCTGTTAGAATAGCAAAATTTATTTAATAATTCAACTTAAGAATTTATAAAATAATTGGTTTAAAGACAGCTATTTTGCACAATAACTATGGTATTACGAATTTATATTTGTAGCGCTCAAAGAAAAAGGAAGCACTTGCGAAGCAAGTATTTACTTTTTCTGGCGCGATACCGACAAAATCACAAGTGCGCAGCACGTCAGACGCGAAGCGGGTGGATTTTGGAGGTGGATGATGTTCTTCTGTACCTCGCATAAAGTTGTCGAGGGGTATAGATGCTAATAAATCATTCTTCCATACCCCGCCGGCGACTTTTGGCAGGGGTACATGTGCTAACAAATGCTCTCCTATACCCCATAGCGACTTCTAATTTGGTATGACCATCTGAATATTCTTCTATATACCCAACCACTGTACTTGCTACGGGCATAGAACTCACATACAAGTGTATATACCCACCACCCCGACTTGCATTAGGCATAGAGCCAAACTTACAAGTATCTATACCCACAACGCACCCTCCAAAATCCATCCGCTTCGCAACTGACTGCGATAAATTATAAATTTATCGCATAACAGTTAAAAAGAAGAAGTTTAGTAAAAAATACCCTAAAAACATTGCATAAAACCTTAAAAAAAAGTATAATAGTTATCATCTATATTTATATTTAGGAGGCACAAAATGATAACATTAAGCAAAGCTGGTGCATATTTAGTTAACGGTACAGAAGTTATCGAGGCAACTAATGATGCAGAGGCTATTCTTAAAAGCAAAGTAGGTAATGATTTCATATCTCAAGAAGAGGCTGCTAAGAATACTATGGCATATTCTATTCTTGAGAATCACAATACATCAGGTAATATGGAGAAGTTACAGATTAAGTTTGATAAGCTTACTTCTCACGATATTACATTTGTAGGTATTATTCAGACAGCAAGAGCTTCTGGTCTTGAGAAGTTCCCTGTTCCATATGTTCTTACAAACTGTCATAACAGCTTATGTGCAGTTGGAGGAACTATTAATGAGGATGACCATATGTTTGGTCTTACCTGTGCTAAAAAGTATGGTGGTGTATATGTTCCACCTCATCAGGCAGTTATTCATCAGTTTGCAAGAGAAATGCTTGCAGGTGGTGGCAAGATGATACTTGGTTCTGATTCGCATACACGTTATGGTGCTCTTGGTACTATGGCAATGGGTGAAGGCGGACCGGAGTTAGTTAAGCAATTATTATCTAAGACATATGACATTAATATGCCGGGAGTTGTTGGTGTATATATGACTGGCGAGCCTATGAAGGGTGTTGGTCCTCAGGACGTTGCACTTGCAATTATTGGTGCAGTGTTTGCAAACGGATATGTTAATAACAAGGTTATGGAGTTCGTAGGACCTGGCGTAAGCAGTCTTAGTGCAGATTTCAGAATTGGTGTCGATGTTATGACAACAGAGACAACTTGTCTTTCATCTATTTGGAGAACAGACGATAAGATCAAGGAATTCTATGAGACTCATGGAAGAGTAGAAGATTATAAAGAACTTAATCCTGGTAAGGTAGCTTACTATGATGGAATGATTTATGTAGATTTAAGCAAGGTTAAACCTATGATTGCTATGCCATTCCATCCAAGTAACACATATACGATTGAAGAACTCAATGCAAATCTTATGGACATTTTGCATGACTGCGAGAAGAAGGCGCTTGTAAGTCTTGATGGACAGGTTGACTTCAAGCTTGTTGATAAGGTTCGTAATGGCAAATTATATGTAGACCAGGGTATTATCGCTGGTTGTGCAGGTGGTGGATATGAAAATATTTGTGCAGCTGCTGATATTCTTAAGAACAAGAGCATTGGTGCTGATGAATTTACACTTAGTGTATATCCGGCAAGTACACCAATTTATGTAGAATTAGCTAGAAATGGCAGACTTGCAGACCTTATGGCAACAGGTGCAATCGTTAAGACAGCATTCTGTGGACCATGCTTTGGTGCTGGAGATACACCTGCTAATAACGCATTTAGTATTCGTCATTCTACAAGAAACTTCCCTAACAGAGAAGGTTCTAAGTTACAGAATGGTCAGATTTCATCAGTTGCACTTATGGATGCTCGTTCTATTGCAGCAACAGCCGCTAATAAGGGTTATTTAACAGCAGCAACAGATATGGATGTTGAATATACTAATCCAACATATCATTTTGATGAAACAATCTATGCAAACAGAGTATTTGACAGCAAGGGTGTTGCTGAGCCGGATACAGAGATTAAGTTTGGTCCTAATATTAAGGATTGGCCTGCAATGCCGGAACTTACAGACAACCTTGTATTAAAGGTAGTATCAGAGATTCATGACCCTGTTACAACTACAGATGAATTAATTCCATCTGGTGAGACTTCTTCATATCGTTCAAATCCTCTTGGACTTGCAGAGTTTGCATTATCAAGAAAAGACCCTGCATATGTAGGACGTGCAAAGGAAGTTCAGGTAGCAGAAAAGGCAAGAGAAGCAGGTAATTGCCCAGCAGAAGCATTCCCTGAAATCAAGCCTATTATGGATGCAATTAAGGCTATTTATCCAGAAGTAAATAAGACAAACACAGGAATTGGAACTACTATCTATGCAGTTAAGCCGGGTGATGGTTCAGCAAGAGAGCAGGCTGCTTCATGTCAGAAGGTTCTTGGTGGATGGGCTAATATTGCTAAGGGTTATGCAACTAAGAGATATCGTTCTAACCTTATTAACTGGGGAATGTTACCATTCCTTTATGAAAATGATGAGTTACCATTTAAGAATGGTGATTATATATTTGTACCGGGAATTGCACAGGCAATTAAGGATAAATCTTTAACAATCAAGGCATTTGTTGTAAGAGATGAGCTTGAAGAGTTCGAGCTTAAGCTTGGTGAAATGACAGATGATGAAAGAGAAATTATTCTTGATGGATGCTTAATTAACTATAACAGAGCATAATTTCAAGAATTGTAATCGGGTGTACAAAAATAAAATGAAAGGATGTTTGCTATGTGTTTTTTAACTGAAACAGACAGATATTTATTTGGTAATGGTGCTCATTACGAAATATATGAGAAGCTTGGCGCACATGTAACAGAAGTAAATGGCGAAAGAGGAACTTATTTTGCAGTGTGGGCGCCACATGCCGTTGCTGTAAGTGTTGTGGGGAATTTTAATAATTGGGACAGATACAGACACTTTATGACTTGTATTGATACATCAGGAATATGGGATATATTTATTCCGGGTGTTGTAGAAGGTGAAATATACAAGTTTGCCGTAGAAGGAAGAGACCATCAGGTACATTTAAAAGCCGATCCGTTTGGTAATTACAGTGAAATGCGTCCGGGAAATGCCTCTCGTGTTACAAGCTTGAAGGGCTATGAATGGAACGATGCTGCATGGATTGAAGAGAAGAACGAAGCTAATAAGATCGACACAGCTATGTCGATTTACGAGGTTCATCTTGGTTCATGGAAAAAGGACTATTCATATAGTGTAGATGGTTATTGTGGTTACAAACAGTTGGCCCATGAGTTAGCTGAATATGTAAAATACATGGGATATACACACGTTGAATTAATGGGTATAGCTGAACATCCTTTTGATGGTTCATGGGGATATCAGGTAACTGGTTATTATGCTCCAACATCGAGACATGGAGAGCCAAAGGATTTTATGTATTTTGTTGATTATATGCACCAGCAGGGAATAGGAGTTATTCTTGACTGGGTTCCTGCACATTTCCCAAGAGATGAGCATGGTTTGGCAATGTTTGACGGAACACCTACTTATGAATATGCAGATCCTAGAAAGGGTGAGCATCCTGACTGGGGAACAAAGATATTTGACTACGAGAAGAGTGAGGTTAAGAACTTCCTTATTGCAAATGCTTTGTTCTGGATTGAGAAGTTCCATGTCGACGGTCTTAGAGTAGATGCAGTTGCATCAATGTTATATCTTGATTATGGACGTAGAGATGGTCAGTGGGTGCCTAACAAATATGGTGGAAATGGTAACCTTGAAGCTATGGAATTCTTTAGACATTTGAACAGTATTATAAGTAAGAGAGCTCCAAGAGCATATGTTATTGCTGAAGAGTCTACAGCATGGCCAAAGGTAACTAAGCCTGCGGAAGAAGAAGGACTTGGATTTACATTTAAGTGGAATATGGGCTGGATGCATGACTTCCTTGAGTATGTTAAGTTAGACCCATATTTCAAGAAATATAATCACAACAAGATGACATTTAATATGACATACACATTTAGTGAGAACTTTATCTTAGTATTATCCCATGATGAGGTTGTACATCTTAAATGCTCAATGCTCCAGAAAATGCCTGGTATATATGAAGATAAGTTTGCAAACCTTAAGACTGCATATACATTTATGATAGGTCAGCCAGGTAAGAAGCTGTTATTTATGGGACAGGATTTTGGACAATGGGAAGAATGGACAGAAACAAAGAGTCTTGATTGGCACTTATGTAACGAACCACTTCATAAAGACCTTCAGGATTATATGAAGAAATTACTTCATTTATATAAAGAGAATCCGGTAATGCATGCTTATGAGTCATCTGAGTATGGATGCTTCGAGTGGATTAACTGTGATGATGGCGAGAACAGTGTGTTTAGCTTTATCCGTAAGGAGCCTGATACATTTAATAACAGCCTTGCATTTGTATGTAACTTTACTCCAATGGAAAGAAAGGAATATACGATTGGTGTTCCTAACTTTGGAACATATGAGGTAATTCTTAGTTCGTCAAATGTTAACGGTGAAGGCGAAGTTGTTAAGTATAAGGCGGTTAAAGATCCATGTGATAACTTCCCATATTCAATAAAGGTTGATTTAAGACCATTTGAGTCAATCGTTATGAAGACACCTTATATGGCACCTAAGAAGAAGGATGCTAAGAAGAAGGCTGAAAGTAAAAAAGAAGAAAAATAAATAAGATGAAAAAGCCATTTGCTAAGTGATAGCAAGTGGCTTTTATAAGTATAAGGTAAAATTTTGCTTGATAAATTGATAGCAAAGTATTATTATCTATTTGATAAAATTCACAATATTCGTCAAATAAACTAAATAAATTTAAATGAGGAGGATAAATGAATGAAAAAGAAGAGTTTGCTATTATCATTGATAATAACATTTGTGGTTAGCGTTGTAGGTATAAATATTACAGAAATAGAAGCAATGGCAAGTGAGGAATACACTTGTGTATGTAATGGAGAGTACTATACCTCTTGGGTTAATGCGGCAGAGGAATTAGATGATAACGGAATAAGCGGAATAATTCAGATGATTGCTGATGAGACAATGACTGAACATGCTAATCTTGCCGCAGAGGGAGTGACAATTACTTTAGACCTTAATGGTAAAAATGTTAATTATCCTGATTGCGATGAATATACAGGAGTTCAGATTAATCCGGGAGTAACATTTGTTCTTGATGATTCAGTGGGAACAGGAACCTACTCGGTAGGTAATGATAATTATGGTATGATATTCGTTGCCGGCGGTAGTTTTATAATGAATAGTGGCTCTATTATCTCTAATGAGAATAAGGCTTCCAATGAACATGGTATATATTCTTTTAAAGGTAGTACAACTATTGCAGGAGGTAAAATAAAAACACGTTTTCCATTTTATATAGCTGGAAAACATGATACGGCATATCTGACTATGACGGGTGGCGAGTTAATTGGTGAGATTAATTCAGTAGTAGAAGGGGATGCAGAAGTGAATATAAGTGGAGGCAGTATTTATTGCGAAGATGATTATTCTCCGGCATTGGCCTTAGGTATGTGGGATTATAATGATAATGGTCTATATCCAAGAGTAAAAATAAGTGGTGGAGAATTTCATAATCCTAATTATGCAGGAATCAAGATTTTTAGCTATGAAAATGATAGTACGGGTTTAAGTAACTTTGATAACTTTCTGACATATGGTTATGAATTCTCTAATACGGAGATCACAGATGATGGAAGCAGCTATTTAACAGCGCCATATGTAAAGGTAGCTCTAATAGAATCAAAAATATTATTTGATGCAAATGGTGGACAGGTTAGTCAAGGAAGCAAAAAGGTATTATATAGTGAAACCTATGGGGAACTTCCAACACCAACAAGAACAGGATATTCATTTGAAGGTTGGTATACAGGTAAGACTGACGGCATAAAGATAACAGAACAGTCTAAGGTAGATATAGTTGCAGATAGCACATTGTATGCTCGTTGGAAAAAAGAACCGGAAGATATAAAACCGGTGGAAAAAGAAAAGATAAAGGCAAATAAATCTAATACTAAGATTACAGGAATAAGTGATAAGGTATATACAGGAAAAAAGTTAGAGCTTAAGATAAAAGTGGTATGCCATAGTAAGACCTTAATAAATAAAAAGGATTATACGGTAAAATATTCGTCAAATAAAAACGTAGGAACAGCTAGTGTTAAGATAACTTTTAAAGGAGACTATACAGGAACTATAACAAAGACCTTTAAGATAAATCCAAAGGCTAGCAGTATAACAAAGATAACAACTGGTAAGAAGAATATGCAGATAAGGTGGACTAAGAGAAAAGTTCAGGTTGACGGTTATCAGATGTATTATTCAACATCAAAGATTTTCAAATCAAAGAAAGTAGTAAATATCAAAAATGCTAATATAACAAAAACAACCATTAAGAAGCTTAAATCTAATAAAAAATATTACGTAAAAATAAGAACGTATAAAGTGGTTAAAGGAAAGACATATTATTCGACCTGGAGTCAGGTTAAGAATATAAAAGTTAAGTAACAAAAATAAAGGGAGGATGTTCAAATGAGAAACAATTTGAAAAGAGTTTTGGCAGTAGTGTTGTCATTTGTATTAATGTTATCATTTTTAATCGCTAATGATGTAAATGTATATGCTGCTACCAAAAAAGTAACAAAGGTAGAAGTCACAAATCTAAAGAAAAAGACTTTAACAATTAATAAGGGACAGAAAAAGACCTTAAGCGTTAAGGTAACAACTACAGGGAAAAAGATTTCGACGGACTTTACAGTAAAATCAAGCAATACAAAGGTGGCAACGGTTAAAAAGTCTGGTAAAAAGGTAATCATTTCAGCAAAGAAAAATGGTAAAGCAAATATTACCATAACATCTAAGGCTGATAAGAAGAAAAAGACAGTAGTTAAGGTTACGGTAGTAACACCGGTTAAAAAGGTTACAATGAATACTTCAAAAGCAACGGTTAAGTTGGGAAAAACCTTGCAGTTAAAGGCTACTGTATCAAGTGATGCAAGTAATAAAAGCTTAAAATGGACATCTTCTAATTCAGGTGTTGCAACTGTAAATAGTAAGGGACTTGTTACAGCTAAGAAGGCAGGAAAGGCAACTATTACAGCTATGGCACAGGACGGCTCAAAGAAGAAAGCGACTTGTGTGATAACAGTTAATGATACAAATTCGATTAAATCGGTAAAAGTGATTGAATCCCTGATAGTAGAGGTTGAACTTGAATATCCACAAAAGCTGACAAAGGCAAACTTTGCGGTACATAACAAATTAATGAGTAAAGGAAATTATGTCGCAGGCTGTGACATAGAAGCTATAGAAACAAGCGATAATAAAAAATATTATATTTATTTATATGAATGGATTGCACTTGATAGTTTTGTGCGCGTATCAATATCAGGATTAAAAGGAGTTAGCACGCAGGCGACTAAGGAAATAACATATACAAGGGAGACAAAAGTATTAACAGATGAAATATATGTTAAATTGGCTAGTGGAAGTGAATGTGAATACTCAATTGTACCTGAATATAATGAATATGGATACTGGACTTTTACCAATACTGCACTTCCAGCAGGGTTAAAAGTAGAGGCAAAAGGTGCTTATACAGCATTTGTATCAGGAACACCATCTAAATCAGGAATATATAATACAACTTTTACATTTACAGATGAGGTTGGAAATGTAGAGAAAATAAAAGTAAATTTTGTAATTGGTGATACAAATACACTTACTGCAACAACTGCTCCTATGTATGGCGTTACACAAGCAAATGGTGTGTATAATTTAGACCGTTCTATTTCTAAAATAGTTTATGTTACAGGTGGAAGTGGAAATTATTCCTATGAGATTGTTGGAAATAAATACGGACTTGCATTTGATTCAAGCAATTATTTAGAAGGTACTTTTTATAATCCGGGAACTTATAAAATTAATATTAAAATAACGGATAAAAATAATACAAATCTTACCAAGACTGTGGTATGGACAGTAAATTTAAAACAAGGTATCACAGTCAGCGGAATTGTTAAGGATGCAACCGGACAGGGTATGACAGGTGTATATGTGAAATTTATTAATGTAGATGACAATAATATGTATTATGGTTATGTTTATGATTATGGTTATTCTGATAGTACAGGAGCTTATGCCGCAGTAGTTCCGGCTGGAACATATGATGTTATAGTGTACAACGAATATATGCAGACAAAATATGCCGGAAGAAAGACGGTAACAACATCTGAATCAGGATTTGATATAGTAATGCCACTTTATAAAGTGGTTGTTTATCCGGATAATACCAAAATATCTAAATTTGGTACATGGTATGATGGTGCTGGTCAGCCTGTTGGAAGCGGAGCTTACTTATATCTTAGAGCGGGAACACATACACTTAAAACAGAAGGTACCTGTTTTGAAGGAAAATATACAGCAGTATTAAATGTAACCGTAGCAGGTAATAAGGATGCAACTGCTAAGGTAAAAATACAGCAGGTACAGCGAGAAACTATTACATTAGGGCAGACAATAAGTACTAAAATAAATAATGAATATACTTATTACAAATTTGTTCCAACTGAGACAGGAACATATTATTTCTATTCAACATCATCATATGATACATATGGAGCTATATATGATAAGAACGGAACAATGATTACATCAAAAGATGGTGGCGGAAAGGGTAGTAATTTTGAAATTTCCTATAAGTTTATAGCAGGAGAAACATACTATTTAGCGGCAAGAAAATATAGTGGTAGTTATTTTTCAACGGTAAGTGTTACTGTTTCAACAACATCATCAACAGCAACGAGTTAATATGCTTCAGGAAGGGAGGATTCCAAATGAGAGCTAATTTGAAAAAGGTATCAGCATTGGTATTATCATTAATTTTGGTATTATCTTTTATAACAGTTAATGATGTAAATGCATATGCTGCTACTAAAAAGGTATCAAGTATAAAAGTTACAAATTTAAAGAAAAAGACTTTAACACTTAATAAGGGACAGAAAAAGACCTTAAATGTTAAAGTAACAACAATAGGAAAAAAGACCTCAAAGGATTTTACGGTAAAATCCAGCAATAAAAAAGTAGCAACCGTTAAAAAGTCGGGAAAAAAGGTTGTAATTACAGCAAAGAAGGATGGTAAAGCTAATATTACCATAACCTCAAAGGCTGATAAGAAGAAAAAAACAGTAATTAAGGTTACTGTAAAGACTCCGGTTAAGAAAGTTACAATGAGTTCTTCTAATGCTACCGTTAAGCTTGGTACAACATTACAGTTAAAAGCTACTGTATCAAGTGATGCAAGTAACAAAAAATTAACATGGACATCTTCAGATACAAGTGTAGCAACTGTAAGCAGTACAGGACTTGTTACGGCTAAAAAGGTGGGAAAAGCAACAATTACAGCAACAGCACAGGATGGCTCAGGGAAGAAGGCAACCTGTGTAGTAACAGTAATTAATCCTAATTCCATAGCAGGTGTAAAAGTAATAAATTCGGAAATAGTAGAGGTGACTCTTGCATATTCTCAGAAATTATCAAAAGCAAATTTTGCTGTACATAAAAAATTCTTTGATAGAGGTAACTATCTCTCAAGTAGTGAAATAGATTATGTAGAGACAAGTGATAATAAAACATATGTAATATATTTGAAAGACAGAATTACATATCAGGATTATGTAAGAGTATCGATATCAGGTTTATCAGGAGTTAATGGAAAGACTACTAAGGAAACATGGTTTTCTGATAATAAAAAAGCAAAGACAAGTGAAATGTGTGTAGAACTTACTTGCGGTACTAGTTATCAAAAGCAGATTTCTCCGGAGTATATGTATGGAAGCTTTACTTTTACCAATACAACACTTCCACCTGGTATGAAGATTAATAAAGATATGGGTGGAATCTACAGTAATTATATTGAAATTGGCGGAACTCCTTCAAAGGCAGGAGTTTATAAAACAACATTTACCTGTACGGACGAAATGGGAACCGTAGAAACTATGAACGTAACTTTTTTAGTTGGAGATGAAAATAATATAGCGGCATATGCAATACCAAAATACGGAATTACAGATGCGGAAGGTGTATATAAATCGGGTAATATGTCGTTTTCTAGCATAGTAGAGGTTAATGGAGGAAGCGGAAGTTATAAGTATGAATTAGTAGGACAAACGGAAGGATTTTCAATTAATTCAAGTGGTTATATAAATGCTACATTAGAACCTGGAACATATAAAGTTAATATTAAGGTTACGGATAAAAATAATGAAAATATTACAACAACTACAGTATGGACAGTTAATATTAAAAAAAGCCTGGTAATTGAGGGTATTGTTAAGGATGCAGCAGGACAAAATGTAGAGTACGCAACAATGTATTTTTATAATGTAGATACAAATGACAAATATATTTATGAAAGCGATTTTTATGTAAATGCAGATGGAACATATAAAGCCGTATTGCCTGCAGGAACCTATGACGTTATGATATATTGTGGAAATGTAATGAAATATGTTGGCAGAAGGAATATAACTGCTAATCAATCTAATGTGAATTATACAGTGCCTGCATATAAGATAAGCATAACATCCAATAATACAGTAATGACTTCATTTGATTATTGGTATGATAGCGAAGGCAATAGACTTGGAAGTGGAAATATATTGTATCTTAGAGCAGGAACGTATAGTTTGAAATCCGAAAAAAGTGTATTTATATCAGATTATACAGCAGTACTAAATATTACGGTAAATAAAAATGCAACAGTGACTGCAAATGTAACGGCAAAACAAAAACAGATAGCAACTATTACTGTAGGACAGACTATAGATGTTACATTGACGAATAGCGAGACATTTTTTAGGTTTACTCCAACTGTGACTGGTACATATTATTTCTATAGTACATCATCTTATGATACATATGGATATGTGTATAGTGAAACAGGAACTAGGCTTAAGAATGATGATGATAGCGGAGAGAGTAGTAATTTTGAAATATCGTATGAATTTAAGGCTGGAACTACTTACTATCTGGCAGCAAGAAGATATAGTAATAGTACTCCTTTATCAGCTAGCGTTACGGTATCAACCACAACATCAGATTAATAGAATAATAAATATAAAGACAAGGCGGCTGTGACATTGATTGTTCACAGCCGTCAAATTGTATATAAGTTCTTGTTTGTAAGTTTATTCTTCAACTATAAGATTATCCGTTGCACCATGTTCAATAAAATACTTGTGAGCATAGGAATCTTTTTTGACATATATTTTAGTCTCATTAATTGTTGATTCATCCTCAATATTAGTAATTAATCTTTCACCCATTTTTTTTACTGATTTTGGAAAATGAATCTCGCTTACGCCTGTTAAATCAAAAGCACCATCACCTATTTCTTCAACCCCCTCTTCTATATACATACAATCCATTAATTCGCCGGAAAAAGCATATTCATCTATTTTTTTGAATGTACCAGGAATAGTTATTTTTTTAATTTCTTGAAAGCCGTTGAATGATATTAACACTTTTAAATCAGATGGAAGAGTTATTTCATCGTCATATCCCACATATATTATTGTTCCATCCTCTTCAACAACATAACCATCCTCATCGGCTATAGTTCTATAGTAAGAAGGCGTATTATAATAGTCTTCGCTAGACTCTAGAACCTGCTGTCTGCTTTCGTATAACTCGCGAGGTTTTCCGGCTCTATCAGCATACATAAATTTTACACCGTAGTCAGTATATTTGATTCTGTATTTGCCTTTGACAACTCCGTCACTATCTGTCATTGTTACTACGTTATTTTCAACCGTATAGCTTCCGCTATGATCATACATATTGTCTTCCCTGCTTTCTTCAATATATTTATAACAGCCATTTTCTTTAAAGCTCCAGACATTAAATCTATCATCATTTCTCAGTTCATACCATGTGCCTACTATGGAATTAGCAGTTCTGGTAGACCTTTCGGTTGTAGTTTCTGTTGGTGAGTTAGTCTGAGTTTCAGTTGTTTCCTCACTATTACAAGCAGTTAATAATATTAGGCACATTATTATTACAATAAAATTTTTCATAAATTTTAGTCTCCTTATTTAAATATCAGAGCTACATCAAATATGCAATAGTAGCCGATTGGTTCATCGCAACTAGTTTTTTTCACATTATCGCTACCATCCACATATGGTCTTGCTCCAGATTCAAATATACCATATAGAAATACTCCATTCAAACTTATCTGTTCTATCATAGGTGGAAAAGTTATAGTTTTATATGGGTCTTCTCTTATTATTTCTAATGTACCATAAAATCTTTCTGTTGCAGTATAATAATCTGTAAGGTTATAACAATATATTTTA
>JAFQLS010000056.1 GCA_017396555.1 Lachnospiraceae bacterium
ACTCTTAAATACTTCTATCTCCTCAAGTGACATATCTCCTATGTCAAATACATTTATCTTATAATCTGATATGTATTCCTTCATCACACTGGTTATATCATCATCTGGTAATTCCGGATTAAAGCACTCCACAAGATTATTGGGATAATTCCATTTATCCTTGCCCATATATAGCACAACCGTGATTACAGGATATCGCTCCTTCTTATATACTTTCTTGTTCTCACCATCCACACTTTTTGTTTCCTTTTCAAGTAATTGCGAGCGGTATGTTGCTCCGTCATATCCGATAACTCGAAATGGCATATCCTTATTAGGATTAGTCTGATTCTCAATACCCATAAAGGCAAGATTAATACCATGCCCCTTCCACAGCTTAAGAACATCCCTCTCCTGCTCGTGCAGCTTACTATCATCAGTCTTATATTGGCTAAATACTCTCACATCTTCCAAATCATCAGGTTTAATAACCTCTTCTCCATTAAACAGCAAACCATTATAAACATCTGCAAACACATCCTGTAGTGCCATAAAGTTCTTTTCTGCTATATCTTTTTCTGCCAAATCTACTCCTCCTGTACATAGTATAATCTCTTTTTCTTTAAATATCAATAAGATATTCAATTTATTTTTTGTATTATAACATACAGAACACATCTTGTCTACTATTAATATATATTGCTTATTATTTTAAATGATACATCGTATAAAAATGGTGCCTGTAACCGTCTATATTTTAGGCAATAGACGAAAACAAAAGTATAGCTGTCACTCTAACGATTGAAAATCGTGAGAGTACAGCTACTAAAAAGTTAACTTTTTTCTACTATTATTTTATACCGATTATTTTAATTTAGCCTTTTTAACTTTTGACCAATCAGAATAATACTTTACTCCTTTTACTTCTTTATGGATACATATATCTCTTTCTTTTCTCCAACAACTTTAACTCCTCCGACTTTCTTATATGCTCTTACCATATAATAATAGCCTTTTACCTTTTTTAGCTTCTTATCTGTACAATATGCCTTTGTTGTTGAAGCTATCTTCTTATAACTTCCCGACTTTTTATCTTTACGATAAATATCATAACCCTTTACACCAGAAACTTTCTTCCACGATATCTTTATCCGTTTTGATGATACAGCTACCTTCTTTAATCCTTTAACTTTAGATGGCTTTTTAATCCATTGTGCATAAAGTGTTGAACTTTTTGACAATTTGCTACCTATTTTAATTTTCCTTCCACCCTTTTTATCCGTATACCAACCTTTAAACACATATCCGGTTCTACTTGCTGAAGCAATAGTTTTTAATGGTATTCCTTTACCTATATATACTTTTGAGGAACCTATTAATTTTCCACCATTTGGATTATATTTTACAGTATATATCGCTCCAGTTGCATATACATTTCTTCTGCTGAAACTAGGATACCAAGGAGATTTTCCCTCCATAACATATCCCATATCATTAAGTTCATCTTCTAAAAATCGAGAACATACTAATGTATCTATATATTCTCCATCTCCTCCTGAAAATGAACATTTTCCGATTGACTTTAAACCATCTGGCAATCTGATAATAGTAGCATTTTCACAGTGAGAAAATGCATAATCCGGTATTTCTGTAATTTGGGTATTCTGTAGATTAATCTCTTTTAGTTTTTCACAACACCAACACATTCCTTCACCTAAGGTTGTTAAAGTAGCCGGAAATTTAATTGAAGTTAAACTAGTGCAATCTTCAAATGCTCTTTCACCAATTGTTTTAAGCCTTGTCTTGGAAAAATCTATCTGCTTAAGATTAGTACAACTATAAAATGCACGTTCACCAATTGATTCCAACGTAACTGGTAGCTTAATTGTTGTGATACCACATCCGTCAAAAGCCCATTTTTCTATGACTTTAACTTTTGTATTAGATAAGTCTATGCTTGTTATGTTCCTACCACCACCCCAAAATAAAAGTTCTCCTATAGTAGTAAGAGTATCAGGAAACCTTACTACTTCCAGATTATTTGAGCCTCCAAATTGGTCTTCAATTTTTGTAAGTTTTGTTTTAGATAAATCCACTTCCCTCAAAACAGGACATTCTTCAAAACAACTATTACCTATTTCTTTTAAATTCTTAGGTAAAATCACCTTCTTAAGAAACTTACAATTATAAAATATATGATAACCCATTACCGATATATTGGTATTCGATAAATCTATGGTTTCTATAGCAGTACCACTAAACACTGAATCCTCCAATGTTTCTACGGAACTTGAAAATATTACATTTTTTAAATTTCCGCAACCATCAAATGCCGCATCTCCAATTTTTTTAATTCCATATGGTATTGATATTGATGAAACATTTTTACATTCTGCAAATGTTCGTTCACCTATCAGTGTTACAGGCATATCACATACCATACTACTTAACTTATAAGACTTCGCATTTTTATCCTTAACGCCTGTAGTATATAACTCCCAATCCATATCATACCAGTTTTTTCCTTCCTCTACGCCTGTATATACAGAATAATAAAAACCATCAATGCAGAGTCCTTCAACCTCATAAACAAACCACATCGACTTCTTTGCACGCAAATTTATATCCAAATCGATAACTCCATTAGTACTATCTATAAAAATCCATCTGGAATTATCGGAATCGTAAGCAGCATTGAATGCATGATTATCTCCATTTAAATACATACACGGTATCCCTATAGACACTAGCATAGTCCTCGTTAATGATGCATATTCACTACAGTTTCCTTCTCTGTAATACCACGCAAAATAGGGATTATATATTGCCTCTACACTATAATTCACTCTATTATGTACATAATTAGATATCGCATCAATCTTCTGATACTCAGTAGTACAACCTACTATAGCTTTTTCTGCTTCATTTCTGAGCACACTAAGTTGCTCCTCAGTTAATGGTGGCAATATCCAAATTGCTGGTTCTCCATCGTCAATCCATGGATCACAAAGGAATTTTTCAGGTACAGCATATTCATCAATTAAAGACCATATTTTTTCATGTGCAGCCTTACTCTTTTTTAAAGTTTCTTCTTCTGATATATTATAATACCCATATATTTTTACATTAAATAACATTACAAACAAAAAACATATAAATGCAAATTTTGATAAATACTTAACGTGTTTTTTCATAGGCTTTAATCTCCTTCATCAAATGATACTACCGACCAACAATTATTAATTTTAATAAGATATATAGATGCTCCATTTTCATATTCAATAGTTGCTAATTCTTCAACTGTTTCGTAATCTATTCCATTTTGTTCAATAAAATCTCTCATTCCTTCTAATTTTGTCCCTTCTCCTGTCAATTCAGCTGGAATATTAAATTTATCCGCAACACCATCCATAACGAGCTCATATTCAACAACTCTTCCTATTGTCAACATATATTCTTCTAGAATTTCTTCAAATCCATCTTCGTAATTAAATAACTCTTTACTAATCAATTCATAATACATATTAAAATCCCTATTATTAATTGCATTAGCAAATAATTTTGCTGTTTCTTCACAATCCTTACGTTCTTCCATATATGCTTCACTACTTAGGTCTAAATATTCCTTATCATAATCTTTTTTCGCTACATATTTAAGAAGATACCACTCATCATCTACATTTATCATTTCTGCCATATACACAAACACTTCTCCATATATATCGAGGATTTTAAATGGGATATAAACAGTTTCCTTAACTTCTATGCCTTCTATATCGCTTAAATAAATGTCTGAATCTGAGCTACTATCATACACAGTTAAGTCATTAATATCGCTATTTAATCTCTTTATCTCATCCGCAATTAAGATTGTATCTGCATAATCCTTGACAAATTCTAAGTC
This sequence comes from Lachnospiraceae bacterium, assembly GCA_017396555.1. Lineage (GTDB taxonomy): Bacteria > Bacillota > Clostridia > Lachnospirales > Lachnospiraceae > RGIG1934. Next base: position 3,884 of record JAFQLS010000056.1, read on the forward strand.
CACATAGAATTCACTTTTTCCTGTTAATTTTCCATCTTCTCTAACTTCTATTTGCTCAGGTAACACTCCATCAACAGTTGTAATTGAGTACCAGCCATCATAATCATCATTTATGTATGTTTCTATAAATGCTTTGAATGCTCCCTTTGGTGTACTATTAGAATCATCTTCAATATCCTTCAACTTTTTATACTTACTATTTTTTGTAGTCTCGCTTTCTGTTATTTCTCTTCCTGTTGTCACAGCTGTATTGTTATTTGTTTTGTTACTATGGTCACTGTTACTACATGCAACAAGACATACCATAGTGCTCATCATAATAATTAGTAATAATTTTTTCATAAGCATTTTCCTCCTTAAAAAATCTCAATATTTAATTTCTCTTCACGTTTACTCTAAAAGTGACATTTTTCTTTTCTCTTGCTACAAATTTTAACACTATTTGTAATTATACGCAACATTTTATAACTTTTCTTTCATAGAAATTCTCTATAATTTAACATAAAAATAAACATACTATTTATAAAAAGGAGAATGACAATGAGCAATGATTTTTTACCTGGTAAGCTTAAAGAACTACGAAAATCACATAACTACACTCAGGACTACGTTGCAAGTTCCATTGGTACCGTCAGACAGACCTATTCCCATTATGAGACAGGTAAAAGAATCCCTGGCGCTCATATCATATACAAGCTTGCAGGTTTATATAATATATCTGTTGATGATTTGTTATCTTTGACTTTAGATGTCGATAGAAATGAAAATTATGATGCTCCCACTAAGACATTTAATGGTATAAAATTAGAAAACTATCTTAATTTTATAAATGAGCCTACAAATAAGAAAAAATATTCCTATCTTACCTCGGAAGAAAAAGAACTTATCTATGGTTTTAGCCTCTTATCTGAGGACGATAAGTATGAAATAATGATTTTGGTTAATGCAAAATTACAAAGAAAGTTTACCAAAAAATAAAATCAGGAGTGGTACATGTAAAATTGTTCCACTCCTGAAATCTCTCTCTAAGCTATTTTCACCTTATAGTATACAGCTATTATTTTATACCATATTCCTTATATAATCGTTCCCTTAATTCTTTGTCACTTGTTACTTTCTTTAAGTCTTGCATTCTGTTAGATTCCAATAACTTATTAATCAATGTAGACATTAAATCTTCGCCTCTTGTCTCACCTGCCATAACACCTTTATTATATCTATATTCCATTATTCTATCCATAGCCACTTCGCCACCTTCCTTCTCTTCATCACTGTAGACATTCATCTGTTCCAAAAACTCTGTATCTCCTGTCAGCACATTCATAAGCTTTAGGAATTCGTCTACATGCTGAATACTTCTTTTATCAGGTTCATAATCCTGCTCATTATTCCTAAGTCTTACAAAGTGTTCTGCTATTATTTTAAAGTCACTCTTAAATACTTCTATCTCCTCAAGTGACATATCTCCTATGTCAAATACATTTATCTTATAATCTGATATGTATTCCTTCATCACACTGGTTATATCATCATCTGGTAATTCCGGATTAAAGCACTCC
>JAFQLS010000057.1 GCA_017396555.1 Lachnospiraceae bacterium
AGATACAGACAAAGAAGTGACGGACACAGAACTTTTGGACATTCAAAATATTGTTAAGACCATTAAAGGTGATGCGAAGGTGGGTGAAAGGTATATGACTCTTGGAACTACATTGTATTATGAAAAGAAAATGAGCTATGATGAGGGCAAGGATGCAGGAATGGATATGGGAATCCGGATAGGAGAAAAGCGCGGAATTCAAATAGGAGAAGAGCGTGGAATCCAAATAGGAGAAGAGCAAGCCAAGGAAACTATGGCTAAGAAACTTCTTGAACTGGGAGTAGAACCGATTAAAATACAACAAGCTATGAAAGCAAAGGATAATTAAATTAATTACTTAAGTAACTAAGGTAAAGCAACAAGAATAACATCAATAATAAAAAGGAGATATAGTCCGGTGAAAATAATACATGTAGCAGATCTTCATCTTGATTCTAAGATGACTGCAAATCTTGATAATATAAAAGCGAAGGAAAGAAGAAATGAACTTCTTATTACCTTTAATAATATGATTAGCTATGCTGTGAAGAATAACATTCAGGCTATTATAATAGCAGGTGATTTATTTGATACTAAGAATGTATCAATGGCGGCTAAGAATGTTGTTAGACAGGCAATAGAAAATAATTCCGGCATAGATTTTTATTATTTAAAAGGTAATCATGATGCGGAAAGCTTTCTTGCGCAGCTTGACCCTATTCCTGATAATCTGAAGCTATTTTCAGGAGATTGGACGTCCTATGATTTAGAAGAAGATATAGTACTTACAGGTGTTGAACTTGATAAAAATAATTCAAATAGTATTTATAATTCACTTGTATTAAATATGGATAAATTTAATATAGTTACTCTTCACGGACAAGAATCAGAGCATCAGAAGAAGGATAAGGCGGAGACTATCAATATAGGAGAACTTAGAAATAAAGGGATAGATTATCTTGCCCTTGGTCATATTCATACCTATAAAAAAGCAACCCTTGATGCAAGGGGAATATATTGCTATCCGGGATGCCTTGAAGGACGTGGGTTTGATGAGTGTGGAGAACATGGATTTGTAGTGATTGATATAGAAAATAAGAGGTGCCAGACTACATTTGTGCCATTTGCCTGTAGAAATTTATATACAGTTGACGTGGATGTTACGGGAAGTATGTCTACAGTTGATATTGCAGAGAAGATACGTGGGTTACTTGATAAAAAGGATTATAGTCCGTCCGGTTTACTTAAGCTTGTGTTATGTGGAGAAATAGATGTGGAATGCGAAAAGGATGTGGATTTTCTCAGTAAAAGATTTGAATCAGGCTACTATTTTCTTAAGATATATGATGAGACGAAATTAAAGGTTGATTATAATCAATTTGCTCTGGATGAATCGCTCAAAGGTGAATTTGTAAGAACGGTTATGTCATCGGCTGATTTGACAGATGAGGATAAAGCAACCATTGTAAGATACGGAATACAGGCACTTGCCGGAGAGGAGCTTAACTAATGAGAATTTTAAAATGTCATATAGAAAATTTTGGAAAGCTTAGTAATGCTTCTTTTGACTTTACAGAGGGATGCAATGTTATATGTGAAAATAATGGATGGGGAAAGAGTACGCTTGCTACATTTATTAAGGTTATGTTTTATGGGTTTGATGGAGAATCCAAAAAGAAACTGGCAGAGAAGGAAAGAGAAATATACAGACCATGGCAGGGGGGTGTATATGGAGGACAGCTTACATTTGAGGTTGATGGAAATATATATACAATGCTTAGGTCATTTGGGAAGAAAGAGGCAGATGATGAGTTTGTATTAAAGGATGAGGCAACTAATCTTTCAGTGGATAAATTCTCATCAAATGTTGGGGAAGAATTATTCAAAATTGATTCGGAGTCATTTAAGAGAACAGTTTATATTTCTCAAAATGATTGTACAACAATGGCTACTGATAGCATAAATGCGAAGATAGGGAATCTTGCGGAAAATACAGATGATATAAATAACTATGAAAATGTGGATAAGAGGCTTAAGGATATTCTCAATGCTATGATACCAACCAGGATAACAGGTTCGTTAAATAAGATAAAAAAATATATCACTCAGCTAACAGAAGAGGTAAAGGAAGCAGAAAGCATTGACAAATCTATAGAAGAAATTACCAATCGCAGTGAAACTGAAAAAGAAAAATTAAATTGTCTTAAGAAACGAAGAGAAGAACTTGCAAATGAGCAGAGCAAATTAAGTGCCGCAAAAGATATGCAGGTTAAGAAAGAAAAATATAATACACTTATCAATGAATACAATGTCCGTTTAAATGAATTTGAAAAAGAAAAGTCGTACTTTGCAAATGGTGTTCCGGATGAAACATTGCTTAGAGAGATTATTGCTGAAGCATCAGGGCTTGAGGCACTCAGGCAGTCGGTAAGAATTTATGAACCAACAGCAGAAGAGTGTATTAAGTATGAAAATAACAATAGAGAAGAATTTTCCAATAAGGATGTAATAGAGAAGGAAATTTCACGTATCCATTCTTTAGCGAATTCAAGAAATGAAAAGAAATCAATGCTTAGTATGAAGAAAATGGAACTTACCAACAGACAGACTCTTATTATGGATAAAAAAAATAAATTTGATATGATGTTATTGGTATTGGGAGTTGTTATGCTTGTGTTAGGAATTGCGACATTGATAATTGCCGATATTAATATAATAGGTATTCTTATTATTGTGACAGGTGTTGTATGTGCCATTGCAGGTCTGGTTATAAAGGGGAACAGGAGTAAAAATTACAGTCAATCTGATAGTGAATTAATACTGCAACTTGAAAATGAAATTAAGTCCGATGAAGAATTTATTTCAGAATCTGAGAATGAAATTAAAGCATTCTTTGAAAAATATTCTATTCTTTATAACGAAAATGATACTACATCACAGTTATATGAGCTTCGAAATATTATCAAGGAGTGTGAAGTTATTCGGAAAAAAATTTCCAAGTATAACGAGGCAAAGGATAGGCTGGAAGGAGAAAGAGAAAAGGTTTGTGCATTTATTAGAAATCTAGGATTTACTCCGGCAGAGAATTTAATCGAACAGTTAAGAGAAATGCAGAATAAAATGCAAAAAATAGATTTGTGTAACAAGGAATTTAGAAAGGCTCTTAATGCAAAGGAGGAATTTGAAAAGAATGAGAATATCCAACAGCTTATTAATATAGACACTATTTCGGTGCAGGGTCAGACAAGCATGGAAGAACTCACAGAGGAGTTTAATACGATTCATCATCAGATAGAAAATATTAATGAAAACATTTCTTTGTATAATAAGACTCTTGATGATTACAGAATCAAACGAGATGATATTACGGATAAGGAAGCAGAGCTTGAAAAACTTAAATTGGAATATGCCAAAGGAGTAAAGAAGTATAATTTGCTTGTAAAAACAAGGGAACTATTAAATGAAGCCAAGACATCATTTACTGCGAAATATATGCAACCTGTTATGACGGGATTTGCGAAATATTATAAGATGATATCAAAGTCTAATGCAGATGCATTTTGTATAGATGCAAATATTAATCTATCAGTTAATGAAATGGGGATGCCGCGTGATATTAGCTCTCTTAGCACAGGAAATCGGGATATGATTGGCGTATGTATGAGAATGGCTTTGATAGATGCTATGTATAAAGAAGAGAAACCATTTGTTATTTTTGATGATCCATTTGTAAATCTGGATAAAGATAAAATAGATGGTGGTATGGAATTTATAAAAGAAATAGCACATGAATATCAGGTGATATATTTCACGTGCCATAATAGTAGAGTCTAAAAAATTTAGATTATATATGTTTGTAATAGAAGCAGGCGAGTTGTGTTCTGTCCCTAAGATTTAATTTCTCGAGGATTGTGCTTAAATAATTACGCACAGTACCTTCGGACAGATACAGTTCCCCTGCTATTTCTTTGTTATTAAGCCCTTCGGCAACTAGGCGTACTATTTCAAATTCTTTTTCGTTAATATTCCACTCTTCAAAATTAATGGTAGGCTGTTTATTTATAAGATTAGGAATTTTGTTCATTATCTCATCGCCAAATACAGTCTGTCCATTATATACGGAATTAATGGCAGGGGCAATTGATTCAAATGCCTGCTTTAAAATATATCCCTTAGCCCCAATGTGAATAGATTTAATTATATATTCATCGTCCGAGAATGTAGTCAGAAAAAGAATTTTGGCGTCAGGATGTTTTTCTATTATTTTGGCTCCTGCTTCAAGACCGGTCATTCCCTCCATACGAATATCCATAAGCAGAATGTCAGGTTTATATTGTTCATATAGTTTAATGGCCTCTTCACCATTTTTTCCTATATCTGCAACTGTAATGTCGCCGGTTGCTTCAAGAATTGTCTTTATTGACATAGATACGAGTTGGTCGTCATCTACTATTATTACATTCATTTTAATTTAACCTCTCTTTCACAATGGATATCATAATCTTGAATCCGTCATCAGATATTATTTTTATATTGCCATTTAGGGATCTAACCCTGTCTTCAATATTATTAAGACCTATACCACTTTGGTAGTTGATATTTATGTTTTTGCCATTATCTTCTACGAGTAACTGATAGAACCCCGGATGTTCTCTTAAAATAATATTAATTTTGTCAGCATTACTGTGTTTGATGGTGTTATTAATAGTTTCTTTTATAACACTTATAAAACAGTACTTAACATTTCTTGGAACATTTTTGCTCATATCATAGTCAAATATAATCGAGGGTTCCTTTATAGGATTGATTATGTCTGATATTGCATTTTTTAAATCAATTGACTCATCGTGCAAATCGTGAACACTTTCTCGAATATTTGTCATGGCAGTGCTTAGAGTGTCATGAAGATTGTTGAGGTGTTCAGTTAATGATTCGTTTTTGTTAATGGTTTTGATGGCGCCAATTTGTAAAATTGAACGAGTTAACATATGTCCTACATTATCGTGTATTTCCCTTGCAATTCTGTTGCGCTCCTTAAGTGTAGCAGTATATATTTCTGCATCCTGACTTTTAATAAGCTCACGGTTTTTTTCCTCTATGAGAAGTTCGTGTTCCTTTGAGGTATCTCTAAGTGTTCTTAGGTTATTAGCAAGAACAGAATTGGTCGTAATCAAATAATTAATAAATATTGTAAATGCAGATATAATCAGCATTAGACTGAGTAATGTAAGTTCATCGAGATAAAGAAGCTTAATAATATTAAAAAATACTAAAGCTGTTATTACATAATCGCTTATTCCATTAAAATACCATAGCATCATGGGAATATAAGAAGTTAATTCTGGAAGAATAAGGCAGATAACGAGATAGAGACAAGGTAATAGTCTGTTAATTCGTTTCTCGTTTGTAACAAATCTCATCATACTAATAATTAAGGCTATGAGCATTATAATAATGCTATTCTGATTTATAGTCTGCGTATTAAATTGAATTAAGGCACACATAAGAAATATAAGTGCATTTCCAATTAATTTTGTCATATTATATCCTTTTTATAAATCTAAATCTGTAATTAGTATACAACATTTATTTTTTTATGAAAATGACATTTGTCATATTTTTAAATGATTTTATTCACTTTGATTTTGTTTTAGGGTTTGCTAAGATATAATTAACAAATTTGAAAGGATGATTAAAATGGCAAATGCAATAGAGGTTAAAAATCTGGTTAAGAGATATAAGGAACTGGTTGCTTTAGATCACTTTAACTTGGAGATTAAAGAGGGAGAGATATTTGGTCTGCTTGGTCCAAACGGTTCAGGAAAGACTACAACAATTAATTGTATTTTATCTTTATTAAGCTACGATAAGGGCGAAATAAAAGTCTTTGGAAGGGAAATGCATCCAAACAGCTATGATATTAAGAAGGATATCGGTGTGGTAATGCAGAATGTGGCAGTGTTTGATGAGCTTACCGTATATGACAATGTGGATTATTTCTGTGGTCTGTATATCAAGGATAAGGCCCAGAGAAAGCAGTATGTTAACGAAGCAATAGAATTTGTTGGCTTGGAAGATTATACGAAATTTCTTCCTAAAAAATTATCAGGAGGTTTGTTAAGACGTCTTAACATTGCCTGTGGTATAGCTCATAAGCCAAAGCTCATTTTCTTTGATGAACCAACAGTAGCAGTTGATCCACAGAGTAGAAATAAGATTCTCGAGGGAATTACCAAGCTTAATGAAGACGGAGCGACCATAGTATATACTTCTCATTACATGGAAGAGGTTGAACAGATTTGTTCCAGAATTCTCATTATGGATAAAGGAAAAAATGTTGCAATCGGAACTAAGGAAGAACTTAAGAAAATGATTAAAAATACAGAAACTATTTCTATTGAAGTTATGGGACTTGAAGAAGATGTGCTTAAAGAATTAAAAGAGCTTCCTCATGCTTATGATGTAAAATATGAAAATATGACATTGTTAATTTACTTTAGTGGTGGCAAGCATAATCTTGTAAGAGTGCTTGAATGTTTGCAGAAAAGGGATATTTCCTTTGGAAGAGTGTATTCAGAACTGCCAACTCTAAATGATGTATTCTTAGAGATAACAGGTAAAGAACTTAGAGATTAGCTTTAGCTTCAGAATGGAGGTTTAATATGTTTTTACATAATTTTAAATATGCAATGCGCACTACTATGAAGAATAAGACTACTCTCATATGGACGTTATTATTTCCTATTGCCCTTGCGACATTTATGTATATGTCATTTGGAGAACTTTTTGAGGAGGAAATGATGGATGTTATTCCTGTGGCAGTAGTTGTACAGGAAAGTAATCCTTCCTTTGAAGAGGTGTTAGCCTCATTGTCAAAAGAAGGAGAAGACCAGGTTATAGATATGACTGTAACAAGTGAGAAAAAAGCCCTTGAGAAGCTTGAAAATGAAGAAGTAGATGCGATTATATATGTAACAGATATCGTATATCTTAAGGTGCCTGGCAATTCTTATGAGGCTACAGTATTAAAAACTATAATTGAGGAATATTATAAGGTTCGATACGTAGTAACGGATATAGGTAAGACTGCTCCTGAGATGATGCAAAATGCGCTTGCTAATCTTAGATCAGATAATCAGTATTATACAAAGATGAAAACATCCGACGGAAATCAGGATGTATATACAAATTATTTTTACGCAATATTTGCAATGAGCTGCCTTTTTGCTTCTTTTGTAGCCTGTGAAAAGATTCAAAAAATCCAAGCTAATGTTAGTCCGTTGGGTATGCGAAGATGTTTATCGCCTAATAGCAAAATGATAACAATCCTTGCTGAATTTTTTGCAATGCTTATAACTCAATTTGCAATAGAACTTATAACTCTGGCATATATGGTTATGTTGGGTGTGGATTTTGGTAATAAATATCCACAGATAATTTTGGTATTATTCTTCGGCTCTTGTATAGGTATATCCTTTGGTATTATTATAGGCTCAATGACAAGATTTTCCAGCGGTGCCAAGGAGGGTATCTGTACCTGTATCAGTATGATTTTATCTGTGATGGCAGACCTTTGTGCAAGCGGTATAAAATATTCTATTGAACAGACAATGCCAATTATTAACAGACTTAATCCGTCAGCCTTAATTGTAGATTCGTTCTATGCATTAAACATTTATGATACATATGACAGATATTTTCAAAATATTGCAACGCTTGGGATTATGTCGGCAGTGCTAATTATTATAAGCTTTTTCATAATAAGGAGGAATAAATATGCAAGTCTTTAAGTTGTATTTTAAAATTCTTAATAAAAATAAAGGCCAGATATTTATGTATGTGGGCATATTTATGGGAATCCTTTTTGGGTTCATTCTGCCTAACGCTGATAAGAATTCGCCTAAGGATTTTTCGGAATCTACTACGAAATATGCAATTTTTGATTACGATAACAGTGAATTAAGCAAAGGTATAGCAGAATATCTCGAAGAAAATCATAAAAAGAAATCTATTAAAAATGATGACAAAGAAACAATTCAGGATGCAATGTATAATATGGATGTGTCTTGTGTAGTAAGAATACTTGATGGTTTCGAAGAAGGATTTTTAAAGGGCGAAGGAGATAAATACATAGAAGTGTATAGAATTCCGGGACTTTCTATGGCTATACTTTTTGAAGAAGATATGAGATCATATCTTAATGTTGTGGATACATATATAAAGTCAGGTCATAATGTTAAAGATTCATTAATAGGAGTTGTAGAAGCGCAGGAGATTGAAGTTGAGGTTTCTCTTCCTGAGGGAACAAAGGTTAATAATTACAGTGTTGCTCACTGGTTCTTTTCGTATATTCCTTGGATTTTCATAGGGATGTGTGTATGTGCAATAGCACCGGTACTGGTTGTCTTTAACAAAAAAGTTGTAAAGGAAAGAATTGAATGTTCTCCATATAAATTTACAAAAATGAACCTTGAAGTTATTCTTGGTGTAGTGGTAACAGGTATGGTAATATGTATTGCATTTGCAGTAGCATCTTTAGTAGGATTTGGCTCCGATATGAAAGTAACACAGGGAGCACTATATATAGGAAATATGTTCTGCATGATGACAGTTGCTCTTGCCATTACATTTATCATAAGTAAATTAACAAGTAAGGGAACGGTTATTTCTTTGCTTGCAAATGTGGTTTCGTTAGGAATGGCATTTCTTACCGGTGTGTTTGTGCCGATGGAAATGTTAAGTGACACAGTTATAAAAATTGCTCATTTCCTACCATCTTACTGGTATGAGCTTGCTGTAATTGAAATAGATAATTATAGTGGAGAAGTTTCTACTAAGATAATGGGATATATGGGAGTTCAATTGTTATTTGCTGTAGCTATTGTGATATTAGCTATGGTTATATCAAAGAAAAAACGCGTGGCGTAAAATATAAGCCTGTAGATGTGAAAAATGATTCATACTACAGGCTTAAGTTGTTTTTTTACCTCTTAGTACCATAATTTTACCTCTTGGTTCTAAAGCATTTACAAAGAAATTTTTAATGATATACTAAAGGCATAGTAACAGTTACTTAAGAAAATGAGTTATATTTGTGAAAGGGGGCATGATATGAAAGTTACCATAGAAATAGATGAAAAGCTTGATGAAGAGATTGTTGTCATCCGATGCAAAAATCTTGATGACAGAATAATACAGATTCAGAAAATGTTGGTAGAGCAGTCCAGCAAAGATTTGACAATGCTCCTTTTAAAAAATGACAAGGAATATTACATAACCCTCGATGAGATTTTATTTTTTGAAACAGAAAATAAGCAAATAAGAGCTCACACTAAAATTGATATATATGAAACAAGTTATAAGCTATATGAACTTGAGGAATTATTACCAGGTTCGTTTATGCGAATTTCGAAATCATCTATAGTAAATATCAATCATATATATTCAATCACTAGGAATATTACATCTTCCAGTATGGTGGAATTTGCAGGTTCTCATAAACAGGTATATGTATCAAGAAATTATTATAAAGCGCTAGTTGAAAGACTGGCAGAAAAGAGGCGAAAAATATGAAAATAGGAAAAAATATTAAATGGGGTATATTCTTCTTAGTAATAGCAGCGTTTGTAATTGTGGGTAGTATGGGATATTTTGGAGATGTGAGTGTATGGACGATAGTTTTCTCGGCATGCCTTATTATGTGGTTTGTTACGGGTATTACACACCTTAGTTGGGGAAATATATTATTTCCACTTGCTCTTGGAGCGATACTTTTTGATGAGGCTCTGGGTATAGAAAAGCTGACTCCTTGGCCTGTCTTGGCAGCAGCATTGTTCGGAACCATTGGACTTAGTCTTATATTTAAACCTAAGAGAAAAATGAACTTTCCACATCCTGATTGGGCGAAAAACGGGACAGTAGTTGAAGAAATTTCTATAGACGATATGACATTTGATTGTGAGGTTGCTTTTGGTTCGTCTGTGAAGTATATTAATTGCAGACAATTAAGAAGTGGTAAGATAGAGACATCATTTGGTAACTCAGTTCTATATTTTGATAATGCATTGTTGGATAATGGATATGCGACTATAAAAGTTGAAACAAGCTTTGGAAAAACCACATTATATATTCCTAAGGAATGGAGTGTGGATGTAAAGGTTGCAAAGGCATTCGGTTCTGCTGATGAGAAGGGAAGCTGTGCTGTAAACAGTACAAACAGACTTGTAATTGAGGGTGAGGTTTCCTTTGGAAGTATGGAGATAGTATATATATAAAATAGTTATAAGAGCGGAATATATCAGAAAAGCACCTTAGGGTGCTTTTTTGCTTCTTCTTACAAAATAGCGTATAAAAATTATATTATAGGTATTGCAAAAATATCTCGAATGATGTATAATGAAATAAATATACAAAATATCACAATAAAATGTTTTGAATATATTGATATAATTTTGAATTGGTATTATAATGTAAGGAGATTTTTGTTTGAATATTAATACGAACATTTCAAATGTGCTTGAAAGTACAAATTTAAAGGAACAATATGATACAGAGATAAAGAAGATACTTAGTGATAAGACGATATTGGCGTGGATTTTGAAATATACTGTGCAGGAATTTTCCGAATACTCTATTGAAGATATACGTGAATGTATAGAAGGAGAGCCAGAGGTAGGAATTATAAGAGTGATGCCCGGAAGAACTCCGGAACAGATTACAGGTATGGATACAAATGATGCAGTGGTGGGAGAAGGTGAGATAACCTATGATATCAAGTTTTCAGCTTTTGTCCCTGATGGTAAGCACATAAAGCTGATATTGAATGTGGAAGCACAGAATAAGTTTTATCCGGGATATGATATTGTAACCCGAGCTGTATTTTATGGAGCAAGAATGTTGTCAGCTCAAAAGGATACGGAATTTGTTAATTCAGATTATGATGATTTAAAGAAAGTATATTCAATATGGATATGTATAAATGTTCCATCGGATGTAAAACATACCATAACAAGTTACAGAATGAGCAGGAAAGATATATATGGTACGATGCAAAGAAATATGCGATATGATCTGGTTGAAATAATACTTATAGGTTTAGGTAAAGAACATGATGTATCTGAAGGAAATGAATTGCATAAATTATTAAATACGTTATTATCGAAGACAATAGAACTTGAAGAAAAGAAAGAAATACTTAGAAATCAATTTAATATTGATACAACTATAAGCTTGGAAGGAGAGTTGAATACTATGTGTAATTTGTCTGATGGTGTTTTTGAAGAGGCACATGAAAAGGGCATGAAATTAGGTTTAGAACAGGGCTTAGAACAGGGCTTAGAGCAGGGCTTAGAACAGGGCTTAGAACAGGGCTTAGAGCAAGGAGAAAATCGTCTTACAGCATTAATATTTTCTCTAAAGAAGGATGAACGTTTAGATGAACTTGACAGAGTTTTGTCAGATAAGAATATTCGAGATGAACTATATGAAGAATATAACATTATATAGAAAGCAATGAAAGAGGGATAAAATATGCATATAGCAGATACATATAATAAAAAAGATACAGTGTTATCCTTTGAAATTTTTCCACCAAAGAAGGATTCGGCACTTAAGAATATTGATGCAACATTAGAGGTTCTTTGCAAGGAGAATCCGGATTTTATTAGTGTAACATTTGGTGCAGGTGGAAGCTCTAATAACAATAAGACAATTGAGATTGCGAATAAGATTAAGAATCAGTACGGGATAGAGCCCATGGTTCATCTTACCTGTTTGTCATATGAGAAGTCAGAGATAGATGATTTTTATAAGGTTCTTAAGGAAAATAATATTGAAAATATTCTTGCACTTAGAGGTGATCGTAATCCTAACGTAGAAGAGAAGAATGATTTTAAGCATGCATCAGATCTTACAAGTTATATTAAGGCGAAGGGAGATTTTTGTGTTGCGGGAGCTTGTTATCCGGAAGTGCATCCGGAGGCAGATAATAGTATTGTGGATATTAGAAATCTTAAGAAAAAGGTTGACGCAGGAGCAGATTTTTTAGTATCACAACTATTCTTTAATAATGATGAGTTTTACAGATTTCAGGAAAAATGTGCAATAGCAGGAATAGATGTTCCGATTTCAGCAGGTATTATGCCTGTTACGAACAAGTCACAGATTGAAAGAATGGTAACAATGTGTGGAGCAACATTGCCGGATAGATTCAAGAAGATTATGGAAAAATATCAGGATAATCAGGAGGCACTGTTTGATGCCGGACTTGCATATGCTATAAGCCAGGTTATTGATCTTATAGCTAGTGGAGTTGATGGAATTCATTTATATACGATGAATAATCCTGTTGTTGCGAGACGCATTTGCGATGGTATTAAAAATCTAATTTAGATAAAATTGTAAATTAAAGTTCTTGATGCATAAAATAAGGCATTAAGAACTTTTTTGTTTTGAATAAAAAACAAATTACAAATGATTTGTTTTCTTTACAAATGACTTCAATAATGTTAAAATTAAGACAATCGGGTTATTATAGCCTAAGTATTCAAAGGAGGATTTTTTAATATGTCGAGAGTAAAGAAATCGATGGATGGTAATACAGCTGCAGCTCATGTTGCGTATGCGTTTACAGACGTAGCTGCCATTTACCCAATTACACCATCAAGCCCAATGGCTGATTATGTTGATCAGTGGTCAGCACTTGGACAGGAAAACATTTTTGGAAATCAGGTTAAGGTTGTAGAGATGCAGTCAGAAGCCGGTGCAGCAGGTACAGTTCATGGTTCACTTGCAGCAGGTGCTCTTACTACAACATTTACAGCATCACAGGGTCTTCTTTTAATGATTCCTAATATGTATAAGATTGCCGGTGAGCAGTTACCATGTGTGTTTGACGTATCAGCTAGAACAGTTGCTACACAGGCACTTAACATTTTCGGTGATCACAGTGACGTATATGCATGTAGACAGACAGGTTTTGCTATGTTAGCAGAAACAAATACACAGGAAGTTATGGACTTAAGTGCTGTAGCACATCTTGCTACAATAGAAGGTAAGGTTCCATTTATTAACTTCTTTGATGGATTCCGTACATCACATGAAATTCAGAAGATAGAGATTTGGGATTATGCAGATCTTAAGGAAATGTGTAATATGGATGCAGTTAAGGCATTCCGTGACCATGCACTTAATCCGGAGAAACCGGCTATGCGTGGTTCTCATGAAAATGGTGACGTATTCTTCCAGCATAGAGAAGCATGTAACACAGTGTATGATGAATTACCAGCAGTAGTTGAGAAATACATGGGAATGGTTAATGCTAAGTTAGGAACAAATTATGACTTGTTCAATTACTATGGTGCAGAAGATGCAGACAGAGTAATCGTAGCTATGGGTTCTATCTGTGATGTGGCAGAAGAAGTTATAGATTATTTAACAGCTGCAGGTGAAAAGGTTGGTCTTATCAAGGTTAGATTATATCGTCCTTGGTCATCAAAGGCACTCCTTAAGGTATTACCTAAGACTGTTAAGAAGATGGCAGTTCTTGATAGAACAAAAGAGCCAGGTTCACTTGGTGATCCATTATACCTTGATATCGCTACAACTCTTCGTGAAGCAGGACTTAACGATATCGTATTGACAGGTGGTAGATATGGTCTTGGTTCTAAGGATACTCCTCCTTCATCAGTATTTGCTGTATTTACAGAACTCCTTAAGGATGCTCCTAAGCCAAGATTTACAATCGGTATTGTAGACGACGTTACAAACTTAAGCTTACCAGAAGTTAAGCCAGCTCCTATTACATCAGCACCAGGTACAGTTGAATGTAAGTTCTGGGGTCTTGGTGGAGATGGTACAGTTGGTGCTAACAAGAACTCTACAAAGATTATCGGTGACCATACAGATAAATATATTCAGTCATACTTCCAGTACGATTCAAAGAAGACTGGTGGTATCACAATTTCGCATTTAAGATTTGGTGATAAGCCAATCAGAAGCCCATACTACATCAATCAGGCTGACTTTGTAGCATGTCATAACCCATCATATGTAACAAAGGGTTACAAGATGGTGCAGGATGTTAAGCCAGGCGGAATCTTCATGATTAACTGCCAGTGGTCTGATGAAGAACTTGGACATCATTTAAATGCAGAAGCTAAGAAGTATATCGTAGAAAATAATGTACAGGTATATACAATCAACGCTATTGATAAGGCTATGGAAATTGGTATGGGTAAGAGAACAAATACAATTCTCCAGTCAGCATTCTTCAAATTAGCTAACATTATGCCGATTGAGCAGGCAGTTGATTATATGAAGGAAGCAGCTAAAAAGTCATACAGCAAGAAGGGTGATGCAGTAGTTGAAATGAACTACAAGGCTATCGATGCAGGTCTTGATGCTATCCATAAGGTAGAAGTTCCAGCTTCTTGGGCTACTCCTGAAGCAGATGCTCCAGCTAAGGAACTTACAGGACGTCCAGAGACAGTTAAGATGGTTAAGGAAATCATGGAACCTATCGCATTAATGGATGGTGACAGCCTTCCGGTATCTGCATTCAAGGATATTGCAGATGGACAGTTCGAGCTTGGTGCTTCAGCATACGAGAAACGTGGTACAGCAGTTATGGTTCCGGAATGGGATCCAGAGACATGTTTACAGTGTAATAGCTGTGCGTTCGTATGTTCACATGCAACACTTCGTCCATTTATCTTAAATGAAGATGAAGTTAAGGCAGCACCTGCTAACATTAAACTTGCTGATTCTAAGCATGCAACAGCAGAAGGTATGAAGTACACAATGAGCGTATCTCCATTAGATTGTATGGGATGTGGCGAATGTGTAACTGTTTGTCCTGCAGCAGCTAAGGGAGCTCTTAAGATGGTTCCACAGGAAGCAGAAGCAGATGAGCAGCCAGTATTTGATTATCTTGTAGCTAACGTAGGTAAGAAGGATATTAAGCCGGCATTTACAGATGCTACTCCAATTGGTTCACAGTATAACCAGCCACTCCTTGAGTTCTCAGGAAGCTGTGCAGGTTGTGCAGAAACATCATATGCAAGGTTAGTTACTCAGTTATTTGGTGAGCAGATGTACATTTCAAATGCTACAGGATGTTCTTCAATCTGGGGTGGTCCTGCAGCTACATGTCCATATACAGTTAACAAGGATTCTAAGCAGGGTCCTGCATGGGCTAACTCATTATTCGAAGATAATGCAGAACATGGATATGGTATGTATCTTGGACAGCAGGTTCTTAGAAATCAGCTTATTGATAAGGTAAGTAAGATGGCAGAGTCTGATAAAGCTACAGTAGAGTTTAAGGCAGCATATGATAAATTTATTGAGACAAAGGATATGACAAAGGCTAACACATCTGCAGCTGATGCTTTAATCGCTGAGATTGAAAAGGCAGCAAACGAAGGTTGTGAAATAGCTAAAGAAGTATTAGATAAGAAGCAGTACCTTGCTAAGAAGTCTGTATGGATTCTTGGTGGTGACGGATGGGCATATGACATCGGTTTCGGTGGTCTTGATCATGTACTTGCATCAGGTGATAATGTAAACGTAATGGTATTCGATACAGAAATGTATTCTAACACAGGTGGTCAGGCTTCAAAGGCTTCAAACATCGGTGAAGTTTGTCAGTTCGCTGCAGCAGGTAAGGAAATCGGTAAGAAGAGCCTTGCTGAAATCGCAATGAGCTATGGTTATGTATACGTTGCTCAGATAGCACTTGGTGCTAATCCGGCTCAGGCTGTTAAGGTTATTGCTGAAGCAGAAGCATATAACGGACCATCATTAATCATCTGTTATGCTCCATGTGAATTACATGGTATTGCTAAGGGTGGAATGAACCACTGTCAGGATGAAATGAAGTTTGCTGTTAAGTCAGGATACTGGAACTTATTCTCATTCAATCCGGCACTTAAGGCTGAAGGAAAGAATCCATTCACATTGACATCTAAGCCAGGTGATGGTTCATATCAGGAATTCCTTAATAACGAAGCTCGTTATACAAGACTTAAAGGACAGTTCCCAGAGAGAGCAGAGAAGCTCTTTGCTGATTCTGAAAAGGCAGCTATGGAACGTTACGAACATCTTCTTAAGTTAGTTGAATTATACAAATAATTTAAGTTGTTTATACAAGGGTACGCACTCCGAAAGGGGTGCGTATTTTTATATTATGCAAATTGAAGTTTTAAATACATATACTTGTAATACACAAGGAAAAATGGTAAAATTACGTGTATATGTGAAAAGGGAAGGTGAAACTATGACAATAAAAGAGCAGGCTAGAAAAATGAAGCTGGATAGTTCTAAGATGGCGGTTCAGCCTATTGCTGCAAGAAACAGAGCTTTGGTCGCAGTCGCTAAATCGTTGCTTGATAATCAAGAGGCTATAATAGCTGCAAACAAAGAAGATTTGGAAACAGGTCAGAATGCGGGGCTTGAAGCACCTGTGCTCAAGAGACTGAAATTTGATGAAAATAAAATTCAGGATGTTATAAAGGGAATTGAAGAATTGATTAATTTGCCTGATCCGCTTGGAAGAGCTCAGATGAAAAGAGAATTAGATTCTGATTTATCATATGTAAGAGAAACCTGTCCTATCGGTGTAATAGGTGTTATTTTTGAGTCGCGTCCGGATGCAATGGTTCAGATAGCTACACTTTGCTTAAAGAGTGGTAACTGCGCTATTCTTAAGGGTGGTAGTGAAGCAATGAAAACAAATAAAATTCTTTTTAAATCCATTTACAAGGCAGCAATTGATTCGGGAATGCCAGAGGGTTGTATGTTACAGGTTGAAGCAAGAAATGAAATAACAGAATTGTTAGAGTGTCATGAGTCGGTAGATTTGCTTATACCAAGAGGCTCTAACTCATTTGTACAGTATATTATGAGCAATACGAAGATTCCTGTAATGGGTCATGCTGATGGAATTTGCCATATATACGCAGATAAGGATATGGATGTGGAAAAGGCAGTTAAGGTTATTATAGATTCAAAGACACAGTATACATCTGTATGTAATGCGACAGAGACATTATTGGTACATAGAGATGGTGCGGATAAGTTATTGCCGGAACTTAATAAAGCTTTTCTTGCTAAAAATGTTGAGGTTAGAGGAACGAAGGAAGTTCGGGATATTATCGAATGTGAGCCGGCGACGGAAGAAGATTTTGCAACAGAATATCTTGACCTCATTATCTCTATTAAATTGGTTGAGGATGTATATGAAGCTATAGAGCACATAAATAAATATGGCTCGCATCATACGGATTGTATTATCACCGAAAATACTGAAACTGAAGAAATATTTATGCAATATGTAGATTCGGCAGGTGTATATTGTAACTGTTCTACAAGATTTGCAGATGGATTCAGATATGGCTTTGGAGCAGAGGTGGGTATTAGTACAAGTAAGCTTCATGCAAGAGGACCGGTAGGACTTGAAGGCTTATGTACTTACAAATACAAAATGCATGGAAATGGCAATATTGTTGCTGATTATGCGGAAGGAAGAAAAGCATTTAAGTTTAAGGATTTGATGTAATGAGGGTATATGTTTATGACATAAGTTCTTTGAGAATGGAGGATATGCATAAATATTATGATATTCTTCCAAAATGGAGAAGAGATAAGATTAATAAATGTTCTAGGGATGAAGATAAGTTAAGAAGTCTTGGAGCCGGTCTTGTACTTGCATATGCACTCAATGAGCAGGGGATTAAACTGGATGACTGTAAAATAAGCTTTAGTAAAAATGATAAACCCTATATTCAAGGAATTGATGATATACATTTTAATATATCTCATTCAGGAGACAGAGTAGTGGTTGGCGTTAGTAAACAACCTTTAGGCATAGATATTCAGCAGGTCAGACCTGTTAACCTACGACTGGTGGATAGGCATTTTACAGGAAAAGAAGATGAATATATTAATAATGAAGTTGAGAAATTTCATGAGATATGGTGTCTTAAAGAAAGCTATTTAAAGTGTATTGGCATTGGACTTACGATACCTCTTAAAGACATTGAAATTATTCCTAATCATAAGATGAGTATAGGTGATTATGAGTTGCATTTAAGAAGTATAGATGGTTATAAATTAGGGATATGTACTTCTAAATATACGAATATTGAGATTTATTATCTTGATAATATAAAAATATAAAAAACAAGGAGATTAAAAATGGATCAGGCTATTATCTTGGTTGTCATAGGTCTATATATGGCTATGATGATTGGAATAGGAGTTTATTTTGGCAATAAAAATAAAACTTCTGAGGATTATTTTTTAGGTGGTAGAACGCTTGGACCTTGGGTTACAGCGATGAGTGCAGAGGCTTCTGATATGAGTAGCTGGCTTCTTATGGGCTTGCCGGGACTTGCATATTTATCAGGCTTTTGTGATGCAGGATGGACAGCAATTGGTCTTATAATTGGTACTTATCTTAATTGGAAGATTGTTGCCAAGAGACTTCGTACATATTCTTATGTGTGTAAGAATTCGTTTACGTTGCCGGATTTCTTTAGTAACAGATTCAGAGATGAAAAGAAAATTTTGATGGCTGTAGCATCAATTTTGATGGTCATTTTCTTTACTGTATATACGGCTTCCGGCTTTAGCGCATGTGGTAAATTATTTAATTCGTTATTTGGATATGATTACATGACAACGATGATTATATGCAGTATTGTTATTATTCTATACACTTCGATTGGTGGATTTCTTGCAGCAAGTACAACTGATTTTATTCAGGGTATGTTGATGTCGGTTTCAATTGTTGTAGTGCTGGTTGTTGGCGTTGTAGAAGCCGGCGGTGTAGGAGCCGTTATTGAAAATGGTAAGAGCCTTGCCGGATATTTTAGTTTAACAGATGTACATGATGCAGAGACAGGAAAGGCAGTGTCATATGGTTTGATAACAGTTGTCTCTGGTTTAGCTTGGGGACTTGGATATTTTGGAATGCCACATATCCTTGTCAGATTCATGGCGATTAAGAGTGCTAAGGAGATTAAGAAGTCAAGATTAATTGCGATGATATGGGTAGTTATTTCGTTAGCAATAGCAGTATGTATAGGTTTTACGGGAGCAAAGTTATATCCGGGAGAATTATCAGGTAGTGCATCTGAAACAATATTTATTGTAATGGCTAAGGATTTACTTCCTGTTATAATAGTTGGTCTTATTATTTCGGGTATTTTAGCTGCTACAATGAGTACGGCAGATTCACAGATGTTACTTGTATCTTCTTCGATTGCGCAGAATATATATAAGGGTATTTTTAATAAGAAGGCATCAGAAAAGCAGGTGCTTTGGATTTCGAGAGCCACAACAATTGTTGTTGCTATCGTAGGAATGATTATTGCAAGCGATCAGGATAGTAAAATATTTGAGCTTGTGTCATATGCATGGTCAGGCTTTGGCGCAGCATTTGGACCACTCATTTTATTTGCATTGTTCTGGAAGAGAACTACACTTGCAGGTGCGTTATCAGGTATGCTTACAGGTGGTGTAGTATCAATTGTTTGGTCTATATGTGCAAATAATAACGTTGCAGGAATATTTAAGTTGTATTCATTACTACCAGCGTTTGCAGTATCTTGTATTGTTATTGTTGTGGTAAGTTTATTAACAAAGCAGCCATCAGATGATATTATTGAAGAATTTGAATCAGTTAAGAATTATGTAGAAGATTAAAAATATTAAAATCCCAAGCTAATGCAGGAATGTTCTCTGAGCTATCTGCTAATAGTTTGGGATTTTTATTGTAATTATTTAAGAAATTTTTCGATAACCTGTACGATACCGTTATCATCGTTTGATGATGTGATATAGTCAGCAGCATCCTTGACTCTGTCTTGTGCATTTTCCATCGCTACACCAAGTCCGGCTACTTCTATCATAGAAATATCATTAAAACCGTCGCCGCAACAAATAAGATTTTCGGTAGTCAAGCCAAGTCCGCTCATTAGATGTACAAGAGAATGAGCCTTGTCAACGTTCATAGGCATAAACTCAAGGAAAAATGGTTCAGAGCGTGTGATTAATAACAGGCCATGATATTTCTTTTGAAGCTCCTTTTCTAGTTGTATAAGAATTTCCGGGTCTCCTGCCATAAGACATTTATTTGTCGGACATTCCATATTAAAAAAGTAATCTGGATGATATTCTATTGGAAGTCCTGTGAGATTTGCTTCGTGCATCATATAATCATTAATTTCAGTACCGGCAATAATAAGGTCGCCTTCTTTGTAGACAACCATACCAACGTCATTGGATTTTGCAATTTCGAGTAATTCAGGAACGACCTGATTAGGAACCGTCTGATTAAAAATAGTTTCTTTGGTTCTCCAGTCAGTTATTCTTGCACCATTAAATGACAATACAAAACTTCCGTATTTATCAAAATTAAGTTCATCAGCATATTTAACCATACCTCCGGTTGGTCGTCCGGATGCTAAAACTACATGATATCCCTGCTCTTGAATTTCAATAAGGGCATCAAGAGTAGGCTTGCTGATTTTCTTATCTGAGGTAACTAACGTTCCGTCTATATCAAGCGCTAAAACTTTATAATCCATTGTAATATTTCTCCGTTCTATAAGTGATAATAATTGCTATTATGCTAAATACTATACCACATAATAATAAAATTGCACTAGAAAAAATATTTTGGCAATTTAAATAATAGGTTACCGGAAAAAGATATTTAAGTGTAGAAAGCCTTGGAATGAACACAGACATATCTATAAAAACCGGGCAAAACAGCATACTTCCTATTAATAATACAGGAAGTGATGATGCGAATAATGTTGATGATTTAATTAAGTTCTTAAGGATAAGGCAAATACCTGTGCATAAGAATATAAATCCTAATCCTCGAATTAAATCAATTAAAATATTTTCTGAAAATGAACCTATAACCGAAGCTATAATAATAATAACATAGCATGCAAAGGTAGGGATTGCGATATCTAAAAAGGATAGCATGGCTTTTTGTAATGGTTTATATAAAACAAATACACCATCTGAGCAATCCTTATATAGGGTTATTGTTCCGGCGAGTGAGGTAATAAATATAAACAAAGCAAAAATTCCTACCGCAGAATTAATAAGCAGGTTAGGTACAAGTGAAATGTTTTCGGCTTGTACATAATCATTTTCATAATTAAAATAGAAAACTTTGTCGCTTACAAGATTTTGGTTATAATAATCAAATAATTCGCTTTGTATTTGTTCTTCACTCATATCCGAGAAATCACCGGAATTAATTGTGCAATCAAGTAATATATCAAAAGAATAGGTTTGTAAAAATGCTGTAATAACGAACTCCTTTGCTACGGTAAACATTGTTGAACCGGGCGATGTAATACACGCTATTGCTCCGAGCGTAACACCTTTTTCGGCTCTTTCGGATAAATCCGCTGGAATAATAAAACCTGAATCGGATTTTCTATATTTAACCCTGTCGTAAACTTCGTCGGTACTGGAACATTTATGAAATTTAATATTCCCATCAAGAGCCAGTAAATAGTCTGTCATGCCAACCGTACGCTCCTCATTTCCTTCGTTATAAATGGCTATGTTAAGAGCTGTATCCTCTCTTAGTGAAAAATATTTAATAGAAAAAGCAAGTATTGGTATCATAAACAAAATTAAAATATAGAGAGGCTTTAGAAACAGACGCTTGCTAAAGACTCTTATGTAATTCAAATATCTCATGAACAGCTCCTCACTTTCCTGACAAATATTATTGTGCCGAAATAACAAATTACACTGATACATATAAGCCTGACAATCGAGACAAGGTCAACTCCTGCTTCAAGTCCGTAAGCAACAGCTTTTATCATAGGTGTAGATGGCAATATTGTGCCGATTAAACCAAGAGTCTTTGGGAGACAGCTTACAGGAATTAAGCAACCTGACAATATTGCACTTGCGATCGAAAAAACAAAAATAAGTATAATTGATGTTAGTTTGTTTGGTGCTATTTCGAAGAATAACACCATAATTGATGCAAGGCACAAGAGTACAGGAATAACAATTGCCCAAATTTTAAAAATATTTAGATTTAGGAATATTGTGCAGAGTCCAATTAAAATATAAATTACATAATACATTGAGAAAATAATAAGTATCTTACTTAGGTAATATCCATAAATCCCAACAGGTGATGAAAACAGCTTATTTTTTAGAATAATTCCGTCATTCATTATAAATGATGAAAAAGCCATAGAGAACATCATAAAAAATAATACCAATCCACCGGCAAGGTAGTAGGTAAGCATACGAACGTTTCCGGTAGAGGATACTACTTCCGAGTCGAATATCGAATCTCTGGAGAAAATAAAACTAAGATATTTTTTATTTAGCTCTTCGTTTGCGTCAGATAAATTATCAGTTTTGTTATGTGCCTTATAAAAATCGCTTTGAGCATAAATGCCAGCCTGTGCACTAACCATGGTTTTAGTGGCGGTAAGACTTAATTCTTTAAAAATTCCGGTAAAGGCATGCATATTTTTACTGAATTTAATATCTATAGATACATGCTTGCCGGTCATTAGTCCGTTTATAAAGCCTTCGGGTATTGTGATTGATGCTATAAAATCCTCACCATCTATCAGTTTGTCAGCAGTTTCCGGTTTTACACGAACAAAATTTGCAACATAGGAAATGCTTTCAGAGGATTGCAATAAAGTTGTGGCCATAGAAATAAGCTTGGAGTCATCTTCGATGGCCATAGCGACTTTAACCTTATCGTGATCCTTGTTGGCATATAGAAGCTTTGAGCTGCCATATGCCAATGTACCAATAATAAATGCAAGAATAACAGCACCTAATAACATTTTAGGAAACGCCTTTAATATTCTTTTAAATTCTAATTTAATGTAACGTAATAAAAAGTCCATTCAATAAATTCTCCTGTATTTCGCGTACAAGCTTTGACAGTTCAAAGATGTTCATATCTGAAAGGTTGAGTTCTTCTCCTTTGGTAATAGAAATAATATCTCCATCCAAAGAGTTGTATTTTGCTTCGCATTGTATGTTTATTTTATTATCTGAGCCGTTGTAAATAATATCAATATTTTGTAGATTACTATCAGTGTTTAGAGTTGAAACAAAATCAAAAGAGGCATATTCATTATCTGCTTTTATAATGCTTGCATTGCCTTTGGTTGATAATAAATTGTTATCGCAACTATTTTTAAGAGATAAATCCAGTTTGTAATTATTATCAGCCAATATAAAAGATAGGTAACCGTTGATATTATATGTGTTTTTATAAGGGGTCAATTCTAAATCAATAATTCCTCTTATATCGTCGTTTCCGTCATTGTATTTTGCAGAAATAATATTTCCTTTTGAATCTGTATCAAAATGAATTGTTACGTCGAAATTAATTAAATCTGCAATTATGTCGAAAGTGTTCTGAATATAAGGCTGGTTGCTTTTGATATACTGAGCCTTGTATTCTTCTAAAGTATAATAGTCAGAATTATTAGGGTTGGCATAATATTCGCTGGCAATAAAGTCTGACCAGATGTTTTGGCAGGTATCGCTATCGAAGATAAACGTCTTCATACATTTTAAGAAAAGCTTCACAGCCTCGGCATTTATGGTAAAATTATATCCGGTTTCATCCTGGGTGACGCAAATATTTTGGGATATTTCATCTGTTTCATCGGGAAACATTTGAGAAAATTCATCCATAAGCCGATACAAGATGTTGTTACTAAAAATCATCCCGACACTGTTTTTTACAGAATTAAAATCTCCGGTTATAACCTTGTCATATAATGTAGGAGATAATAATTTAAAACGAGAATCCTTATACTCAAATTTGCCTGAAATATATTGTATTCCCTTGTATGTTGTCCTGATGTCGGTGGTTAAATGAGAGTTGTCCTTATTCTTTCTGATATTAGCATTAACCTTAAAACCCTCATAATCAGGGCTTAGTGTGAATTTTTTTAAGTCTGCCGTAAATGTAATATCGGATGCTTTTTTAATAAAATTCTTTTCAATATACTCATATGACTCTGTATTAAAAATAGAATAGATTACTTCGTTTAGCTGATTATATAGTTTGGTTTTGCTGTCTTCATTGCTGTTATCGCTTTTTCTGTGAAAAACCAATAAGCCAACAGATAGAATCAGTACCAAAAAAATAATTATGCTTATAAGAAATTTAGATTTCTTAGTCAATTCTAGCCAACTCCTTTATAAGTTCCCTGCCACGCAAAGTGGTAGGTATACTTCTACAGTTTCCGGAATTTATTACAAATAATTTGTTGCAAATATCCAATTCCATTTCGTCGTGAGTTGCAATAATTACTGAACCTCCGTTTGCGCAAAATTCAGTTATATAATCCCTTATCATTTGCTTACAGGATAAATCAAGAGCTGCACTTGGTTCATCCATAAGTAATAGATTTGGATTATCTGCCATGGCAATGGCTATACTTAATCTCTTTTTCATTCCACCTGATAAGTGCGCAACTTTTTTATTCAGAGATTCTGTTAATCCAAGCTTATCTACTATAGCAGGAAGAGATTTTTTGTACCAAAGACTTAAATTATCCTTAACAGATAAATCTGTTATGAGAGGATTTTCCTGTGGTACATATCCGATTTTGATATCGGAGCTGAAGTCTAGCTTACCTTCATCGGCTTTGGTTATTCCTGCAAGGATAGAAAGAAGTGTTGATTTTCCGGTTCCGTTTTCGCCAAGCAGACCTATACATTCGCCAGATGCAACATTAAAGCTAACTTTATTTAAAACAATATTTTTTTTGTATTTTTTAGTAATATTAGAAATTTTTAACATAATAACCTCTTAATGTAAAAGTACAAAATCCTTAATAATCAAGGTCATAATATCATACTTATTTTGTGTTTGCAATACAAGAGTTTTCCTTGAATAGTTGTGTGCAATATGGTAGAATTAACGTGTGTGCGTAGTAGTGCTCAAGTATAAAGATGGAGGCTGAATATATGAACAGTGAAGGAAGAAAATATCTTTCAGATTGCATAGAAGATTTTTTACATAGAGAAGATAATTGTTTTGCAATTGTTAAACAGAATAATGTAA
The DNA here is from genome assembly GCA_017396555.1 of Lachnospiraceae bacterium. Taxonomy (GTDB): domain Bacteria; phylum Bacillota; class Clostridia; order Lachnospirales; family Lachnospiraceae; genus RGIG1934. The sequence goes on from JAFQLS010000057.1 coordinate 25,082, forward strand.
CAAAAATGCAGATAGAAGATTTTGAATCCTTAACGTGTAGTTATGGTAATTACAGAATGTATTACCATGAATACGTTTCCTTTGATATGCTTGAAGCATATGAACCGATTCTTTCTATTTGCAAGGATATTGTAGAAAGAAATGGCATTGAAGTTAAAGAATTAGTGGATAAGCTTGATATATATGCGTTACAAAAAAGTGTGTTTATAAGTTATTTTAATGGTGAAGACTGTACAAGAGTAGAAGAATTAATTGTTCCGGAAGTGGAGTTTGAAAAGAAACTATTTTTTGAAAGTTTATATAACATAGTTAAAGAGCTTGCGAGCATAGAGCCTATATTTATTTTACTAAATAGGTTTAATTGTTGTTGTAGTTCAACCTTGGATTTGTTCTTTTATTTTGCTGATAAATCTATAGAGAATGTTAAGATTTTGTGTGTGAGTAATGAACTGGGTACCATCACTAAGTATGTATCAGAGAGATATGCTAAATTTAGCAGTTATTGTGAAAAGAATAAATCTGTATATGTTTGGCCGTATAATCTCGTTGAAGAGGGTGTGGAGCCTGAAAAAGGTTTTGTATTTAATGCTATGTATGAAGAGGAATATACCAGAAAAATCAATATAATGTTCAATACAATGGCACACGATCAGGCATATAATTACCTGGAGGTTATTTATCAAAAATTAGAAGTAGACAAGTTCAGTGTATCATCTGAATTTGCAATCTTTGTATTTGGATGTTTTGCATGGTTAAATATATTCAGACTCAATGCATCTTATGCAATGCTTGTTTGTGATTCATTAAAACACGTTAAGTGTGAAGGTGCGCAGAAAGATTACAGACAGTATATGTACCATTATTTGGTGGCTAATGCAAATATGTATAACGGAAATGAAATGGATGCTAAGACCAGTGCTGTTAAATGCCTTGACATTGCAAGGAGAACAAATGACGAATTTGGTGTATTTAAAGCATTGTTATTACATAATATGGCAGAATTGGCCGGATGGAAAGATATATGGATTTGTGAAAAAGAAATAAATATCCCGGATGAACTTTTAAGAGGATGTCAGAAGTATAAATACTTCAATCATTTAGCACATATTTATATATATTGTTATGACAATGACTATAGACTATATAAGGTTATAGAGGATATTGCAAAAAACAATCCACATGTAACTCTGGGAATGAATATGGCTGAACAGATGAAGAATTATCAGCTATTGGCTGAAGGTTATAGAAAGAACGTTATGGTTTCGTCATATAGTGGCTTGTTTAAATCTTCCAGCTACTTTTATAATAAGTCGATTGAGGTAGTTAAGAAGACAGGCAATAAAGCCGAGGAGGCTGCTATATACAATGGTCTTGGATATAACAGCAGTGCGTGTGACAATTATGCGGAGGCTCATAAATATTATGAGAGAGCATTAGAAATATATTATGAATTACACATGCATGATTATATTATCGAAACCCTATATAATATGGGTATGAATGCTATGCTGGCAGAAGATTATGGACATGCAACACAGTATTTGATGACGGTTGTGGAAATGCTTATGATTCTTAAGAAGAATAGCATCAGAGTTGCTAATATTTCTAAAATTTTCGGATTGGTAGCATTGTCAACATATAGAGAGGGTAATTTTTATTTATCACAATTGTATTTGAACAAAGCAAGACAGTTCCTTGAATTTATATTGGATTATGATGTTGAGGAATTTTATAATTATTTGTGGGATGATGATATGTTCCTTTATTATTTTGTATCAGCACTTACTGATGTTAGAGAGGGCAGATATGAAAAGGCAAGAGAACATTTTATAAAAGCTAAGATGTTTATTGAGCGATTTAATGGAAGTGCATTTTTTAATTATCCGCAGTATGTGATGGAATATGCAGCCCTTCTCAGACTTATGAATAATGAAGAGAGCTATAGAGCAGTTCTTGAAGAGGGAATTAAGAAATGTAATGACATGGGTAACGTTCTTCGTGTAAGACAGTTAGAAGACATGCTTGCAGGAAGAGAAATGATTAGATTTCCACAGGATATGCAGCTTAGAACTAATATTACAATTGAAGACATTATAGAACTTACAAAGAATGAGAACCTTGTGGTTGAAGCAGCGGGAAAGAAGAAGGATATAAAATTCTTTACAACCTTCCAGGAACTTGTTAATCATAGGGTGGAAGATATTAATGATTATATATCCAGCTTGTTAGTGTCATTTAAGAATAATTTTAATATTGATAATGTTATTTATATTTCATGCGATAATGGTATTCAGTGTATGTACAATGATGTTGAATATAAGATATCTGACGAAAGTATACAGCATATTGTTGAATATTTTGAGGATAAGACAACAGGGTTTGCTATATCGCAGTTTAGCAATAACTATCATGATTATGATGATGTTATTAATATTTTCAGAGACAGTAAGATATTTTCCATAATAGGCATCCCTATTCTTAAGGACGATGCACTTGTAAGTATATTTATTGCCTTTGTTAAGATTAAGGAGAGTTGGAATTCTTCCATAGACAGAGATATTTTGGATGCTAATGATATGGAAATTTTCGAGTATGTATTCAGACAGATTGTAGATGCGCTTGATAAGTATAAGATGAATCAGCTTCTTAGAAAGCATGCAGAGACGGATTTGTTAACCGGATTATATAATCGTAAAATGTATTATGATAGAGTTGAACAGTACATAGTGGAAGCAACTAAGAAAAATACTACTATAGATATGGCTGTTATATATGCAGACCTTGACAAATTTAAGTATTATAATGATACATTTGGTCACAGCGTTGGTGATGCTATAATAGTTGAGTTTGCAAAAATATTTACGCAGGCAAGTGAGAATTATGGATGGGTTACCCGCTTTGGTGGTGATGAGTTTGTGATTGTTCTTGAGACTGCTGAAAAGGAACAGGTAAAAAGAGTTATTGATGAAATATACAGATTGATAGCTGAGGAAGAAGGTTTTGTATCTGTGGTGGAAAATGCCCTTGGTTATAGTGTTGAAATCAAGGAAGAAAATCGAGCATCCTGTTCGTTTGGTATAGCTATGCAAAAAAATATTTCTGATATGAAAACCGTTGATGCTATAAGAAAAAAAGCTGATGATGCGTTATACGAGGTTAAACGTAACGGTCGTGGCTATGCAAAATTTGCAGATTAATAATTTCCCCGAGAAGTTGGAGTTATCCAATATCTCGGGGTTTGTTATTTAGTAAAAAATTTTTATTTTAATGCTGGATTAAATGCATAGAAGTTTTTGCAATCCAAATCGTCAGTTATCATTCTGAGTGCTTCGCCGAAGCGTTGGAAATGAACAATTTCTCTTGCACGAAGGAACTTGATTGGTTCTCTTATATCTGGATCATCTACTAAATTTAAAATGTTATCGTAAGTTGTTCGAGCCTTCTGTTCAGCCGCCATATCTTCCATAAGGTCAGTTATTGGGTCACCTTTTGACTGCATAAATGCTGCGGTATAAGGAACACCGGCAGCGGCCTGAGGATAGATGCCAAGAGTATGATCTACAAAATATTTATCAAATCCTGAATCAATTACTTCCTGAGTGCATGCGCCATCAGTTAATTGGTAAACTAAGGCGCCTACAAGTTCGAGATGCGCTAGTTCTTCAGTTCCTATATCGTTTAAAAGTCCTGCCACTTTTTTGTTTGGCATCGCGTATTTCTGTGATAAATATCTAAGTGATGCGCCAAGCTCGCCGTCAGGTCCACCATACTGACTAATAATAATTTGTGCGGCTTTAAGATTTCTTTTCTTGATGTTTAAAGGGTATTGTAATCTTTTTTCATAACTCCACATTATCTCACCTCCCAAGGTAATGGACGTTCGTTCCAGTTCCAATAATTATTAGGATACACATCATATGAGCAGATAGGACCAAATTTTGCATTATGCTCATCAAGGGCAGCATTTCTGATTTCTCTATTCTTTTCATAATATTTTAATGCCTCGCAGTCATCCGGATGAGTGTCTAGGTAGAGACGGGTATCATCCATTGCAAAGCTTGCTAAAGTAATAATGTGCATCAAATGCTGTTGCTCATTCATACATGTCATATTTTTCATTTATAAAATCTCCTTCCCATATACGGTTTGTTAAGGTCAGGGAAAATAGTTCCTACACGGAAACCTTTTTCGATATCATATATTTCGTGCCAATGTTGCCATGGGACATAAGCCATACCAATAGGCATATGATTATGATTTATATTATTTTTCATATTTGCCTCCAAAAATATTTTGTAATATATAATATGAGATAGAAGATAAAAAGGTTCTATGCTATAATTTGTATTAAGGATATAAAAAAAGGAGGCGGATGAAATGAAGAAGCTGCTATTTGTTATTTGTATGCTAAGTGCTTTTTGTCTTATAAGTTTTAATTCATATGCTGAGCCGGTGTCGGATGCAAGTGGTAAATGGGAATACGTTGAATTTGAAAATGGTTCTGTAGCAATACATAGTTACTTGGGAAATGATACTAAAATATTGATTCCGTCTAAAATAGATGATAAAAATGTTGTTGCAATAGAGGATGGAGCATTTATTTCCGGGGCAGGAATTACGCAGATAACAATTCCTGCGGAAATTATTAATATAGAAGAAGGCGCTTTTTTCGGATGTATTTCACTTGAGAATTTTGTGGTATCTTCATCAAATCCAAATTATATTTCTTCAAATGGTGTACTTATGGACAAGTCAAAGACGAAAATATTATGTATGCCGGCAAACAGGATTGGAACATTCACCATACCAAAGACGGTTAAACATATAAGTACAAAAGCATTTGCGTATTCAAGATTGTCGCAGATAAATATTTCGCAGCAGGTAAATTATATAGGCGATTATGCGTTTATGTATTGCGTTAATTTAAGAGAAATTACAGTGCCTTCTAACGTGACTGAAATAAATGAGGGAGCCTTTTCTTGTTGTTACAATCTTAAAAATGTAACTATATCGGAGGGTGTGAAGGTAATTGGTGAATATGCTTTTCTGTGTGAAAAGGGGACAAGTAGTCTTGAGAAAGTTTTTATTCCTAAATCTGTAGAAAATATCAGCGAATTTGCATTTGAGGATTGTGATAAGTTGGTTATCAATGGTGAAAATGCTTCTGTCGCAAAGGATTATGCAGAGTACAAAGGGATTAGATTTGAGGTATTAAAAACAGATAACGAGGATACTGATAAAAGTACTGTTGATAAAGATGCGACACAGAACGATAAGCCGGCAGTAAGTCAAAATATAAAGCTTAAGAAAGTGACTAACCTAAAACAGAAAGCATCATATAGTACGAACTCTATATCTGTGAAATGGGATGCGCTAACAGGTACGACCGGTTATGAGGTATATAGGGCAGGTAGAAAAAATGGTAAATATGTCCGTGTAGCAACAGCTAAGGGTAGTAGTTTTAAGAATAATAAATTGAAAGCCGGTAAGACCTATTATTACAAGGTTCGTGCATATAAGCTTGTGAATGATAAAAAAGTATATGGAAGTTTTTCAAATATAGTACCAATGGGAACTAAGACTTCTAAACCAATTATCAAAGTAAAAGCATTGAAAAATCAGGCGAAAATTACATGGAAGAAAGTAAGTGGAGCTAATGGATATGAAATATATATGTCAACGAAGAAATCGGGGAAATATAAGAAAATAAAAACCGTTACATCTAAACAGACAACATTTACGAAGAAGAAGCTGATTAATGGAAAGAAATATTACTTTAAGATTAGAACCTACAGGAAGATTAATGAAAAGAAAATATATTCAGCTTGGAGTAAGGTGGCTGTCAAAAAATAATGTACCATTTAATTTTATTGTGATATAATTAAATGATTCTAACGATAAAAACGTTTATGAACGGAGGTTACTATGGGATTTGATGATGTCGTAATTGTTGTACCATCGCTCAATCCTGATGAAGCACTTGTAGAGGTTGTTAAGTCAGTGGCAGATGCAGGCATAGATAGAATTGTAGTAATAGATGATGGAAGTGATGAAAGTCACAAAGAACCTTTTAAGATGTCTGAGAGCTTGGGTGCAAAAGTCATTGTACATGAAGTGAATATGGGTAAGGGTAAGGCACTTAAAACTGCATTTGAATATATTCTTAATACATACAAAGATGTTACAGGGGTTATTACAGTAGATGGTGATAATCAGCATAGAATTAAGGATATAATAAAATGCATTGACAAACATAGAGAAATGCCGGATTATATGGTGCTTGGCTGCAGAGATTTTAGTAAACCTGATGTGCCGCCAAGAAGTAAGTTTGGAAATAATCTGACAAGACGGGTTTTCAGATTTACCTGCGGACTTAAAATATCAGATACTCAGACAGGGCTTAGATGTATTCCGTTTAAGTATCTTGAAGATATGCTTGAGGTAGATGGAAACAGATATGAGTATGAGACGAATATGCTTCTTAGTATGAAGGATTATTCGATTCCATACACAGAAGTTGAGATTGATACCATATACATAGAAGAAAACGCGTCTTCACATTTTAATCCAATCAAGGATTCTATAAGGATTTATAAAGTTATTTTTAAGTTTTTATTAAGTTCTATATGGGCGTCGATAGTAGATATTGTAATGTTTGCATTGATGTGCTATATTTTGAGTGGCAGTTTTGAGAAAGAAACATACATATTGATTGCCACAGTAGGTGCAAGAGTAATTTCATCGTTATGCAACTATATAATAAATCATAAGATAGTATTTAGGTCTAAAGGGAAGGTTGCGCATACGATTTTGAAGTACTACATATTATGTGTATGCCAGATGGCAGTGTCGTATGCACTGGTCTGCTCGTTATCAATTTTGCTAAATGTAGGAGGGATTTTACTGGTTCTTCTTAAAGCGGTCATAGACACAATATTATTTTTTATAAGCTTTAGAATACAAAAAATGTGGGTGTTCAAATAATGCATCACAGAAATGAGGAAAATAATGGAAGATAACAATAAGAAAGTAAGGAAGGTTATTCGCAAGAAAAAATCTTCTGGAAAAGGAAAAAAAGCAAAGACAATTATTGGAAGAACATTAACCTTTATCTTTGTTACCTTGTTAATATTGGTAATAGGATTCTATGGTGTCATGTGGATTTTAGTAAATGGTCCATCAAAGAGAGCAAAAGAATTATTTGTAATTTCGGTTAATGAGACAAGTGCAGTTGGTTGGTTTGCGAATCTTTATTTGTCAGAGGAAGAAATTAACGAAATTATTGAAGGAAATAAGGTTGTTTATTCTGATGAAGAAACAGATACATCGCTTATTAAGGTAGATAAGCCGTCGGAAGATGATAAGGATTCAGATGAAAAGGATGAATCGGAGGATAAGTCAGAGACCACGGAAGATATAGAGGTTGTTGATATAACCGGACCTACATACAGAGGAAAAATGATGATTATTAAAGATCCTTCAAGAGTAATTGTTGGTGTTAAGGGCGAATTTGATGGCACTAGAGGAAAGACAGTTAAAGATATTGTAGCTGCATATGGTGCCGTTGGAGGAACTAATGGCGGCGAATTTGAAGACCCACAGGGAATGGGACATGGAGAATATCCAATCGGTCTTGTTATGTCTGAGGGTAAGCATGTGTATGGTAGTCTTGATACAAAGTATCCTTTAATTATCGGTCTTGATAAAAATAATATTTTAAGATTAGAGTCTATGACAGGACAGGAAGCTATAGATGCAGGTATTAGAGATAGTGTGTGCTTTGGTGCAGGACCTGTATTAATTAAAAATGGACAACCATCAGAGGTACTTGGAAGCAGTAGTGGTCTTAATCCAAGAACGGCTATCGGACAGAGAGCAGATGGTGCAATTTTGTTATTAGTAGTAGATGGTCGTCAGGCAAGTAGCCTTGGTGCAACATTTGAAGACCTTATCAGTATTATGATGGAATATGAAGCTGTTAATGCGGCAAATCTCGACGGAGGAACTTCATCAAATATGGTTTACAATGGTGAAATCATTACAAATTGTTCTTCGTTATACGGAACTCGTGAATTGCCAACAGCTATTCTTGTTAAATAGTGGGAGGTAAGAAGATGTTTAAGAGTAAATTTGGAAAATTTATGTTAGTATATATAGCCATTTTATCGGCTTCTATAGTATTTATCTGGTGCAAATTATGGGATATTGTTGACCAATATGAAAAGGAACTTCCGGAGTATAGAATGGAAGAATATCTTGATGAATTTACAGAAGAAAAATATATGGCTCTTGTTCTTGAAAATAGTGATATTCAGGTAAGCGATTTTGAAGACAGAGGAAGCATTATTGATGAATATGGTAATATTTCGATAGATATGGATAAATTATCATATAAGAAAAAAGCAGGAAAATATACAAACACAACACCGGTGTATAGTCTTATGTCTGATGGAAAAGAAGCTATGGTTGTATATTTTAAGGAAAATAAAGATGGCAAAGGTACAGGTAAGTGGGACTTGGATAAAGAAGAGGTTCAGGGTATAGAACTTAAAGGTACAGAAAGTATTACGGTATCGGCACCTGAAAATAGCAAGGTGTATGTTAATGATGTAGTCCTTACAGAGGAATATGTAACCGGTACAACAGAGGAAGCAGAACTTCTAAAAAATGTTGAGAAGTACATTGAAAATATTCCACAGATGAAGATATATACAGTTGAAGGTTTATATAAGGAACCGGCTGTTAAGGTTGTGGATGCAGACGGAAATGAGATGGAACCAACTGAAGGTGATAATGTATATTCGTATGGTTTCCAGGCGTCAGAAAATTTTGCAAGTGAAAATGAGGCATGGATAATAGATATGATTAACGCATATGCTCTTTACTTATCAAATGATGGACCATTTGGAGACTTAACTCCATATCTGTATCCTGATAATTCTCAAGAAGGATTAAAGCTTAAGCTATCTACTATTGGTGTAACATGGTATACAGATCATAATGATACATCCCTTGCGGACCAAAAGGTAGGAGAGTTTAAGCAGTATGGTGAAAATTGCTTTTCGTGTATAGCGACATTTAAGCAGACAATCTATGGTGTGGGATTTAGGGAAGGCAATGATGTTGTGAATGACAACAAGCTTATTTGTATATTTGTAAAGGATGAATCAGGTCAGTGGAAGTGGGCTGGTATGAATACATTAGAAATTGATTAGTGATTGGAGAATAAAATGACTGGAGTAGAAATAAGCAAAAAAATAATAGCTGAGGTATCGAAAGTTATAGTAGGTAAGGATGAAGTGATTCGTCAGGTAATGACTGCAATACTGGCAAACGGAAATATTCTTATAGAGGATATTCCGGGAGTTGGTAAGACTACACTTGCTGTAGCATTTTCAAAGGCAATGTGCCTTCAATATAATAGAGTACAGTTTACCCCTGATGTAATGCCGTCGGATGTAACGGGATTTTCTATGTATAATAAACAGACGAATGAGTTTGAATACAAACAGGGAGCAATTATGTGTAATATGTTCCTTGCTGATGAGATTAATAGAACTTCATCAAAGACGCAGTCGGCATTATTGGAAGCTATGGAAGAACATAAGGTAACTGTAGATGGAGAAACAAGAGAGATTACTGCTCCGTTTACTGTAATAGCTACCCAGAATCCTGTTGGTTCAGTAGGTACACATATGTTGCCGGAATCACAGATGGATAGATTTTTATTTAAGCTTTCAATGGGTTATCCTTCTATTGAAAATGAAATTAATATGCTTAAGAGCAAGCATGCGACTGTTCCTATGGATAGTATACAACCTGTAATCACAGCGGAAATATTATGTAAGATGCAACAGGAAGTAGAAACGATATTTGTGCATGACAGTATTTATGAATACATTGCAACCATAGTGGCATATACAAGGCAGATGGATGATGTCGAGCTTGGAATTAGTCCAAGAGGAAGCGTTGCTATAACAAATGCTGCAAAGGCAACTGCTTATATGGCTGGAAGAGACTATGTTATACCGGATGATGTGAAGTCCATTATTTATCCGGTTGCACGGCATAGAATTGTTCTTAGCACAAAGGCAAAAATGAATAGAGTTACAGTAGATGATGTTATAGAAAATGTTCTTTCGCATATAGTGGTTGAAAAGAAATAAATGAGGGAATTATGGCAATAAGAAGAATAATGTACATTATATTTCTTTTGGCAACAATATGGATATTCATAGTATACGTTGATTATTCCGCATTGCAGTTGTTTGTTTCTATGATAATTATACCTGCTATATTAGATATTATGGCATTTATAGCTTCAAGAAATGTTATAGCAGGATTGGAACTAAAGGATATATATGTGGTAAAGAAAAAGTCGGTTCAATTAATAGTTAAGGTTGCCAATCCTTCGATATTACCATTTATTGGAGCTATGGTTGAAATAGAAATGAAGGATGGATTTGGTGGTAATACTGTAAATAAAAAGCTTAAGTTGAACATTTCTGATAGAGAGATAAACAAATTTTATCTCGATATGACGCCTGAGTATTGTGGACGAATTGATATTTCTATTAAGAAATTTAAATTATATGATTTTACCGGGATATGGTCTTTTAAAGGAAAAATAGACAAAATGGTACAGTTATATGTTTTGCCTTTGAATAATGAAGAGCAGATAAATGTTATTCCAAGAAATAATGAGTACATTGAGGAACCGGTAAAATTTTCAGATAACGAGCCGGGGGATGATTGTAGTCAGGTGTTTGATATAAGAGAGTTCAGAGAAGGAGACAGACTTCAGAGAATCCACTGGCAGCTTTCGGCAAAAAAGGATGAAACATATGTTAAAGAGTTTAGTATGCCGATAGATGCTTCGGCTGAGATTTTGCTGGAATTAGCCTTTAGTTCTAATAATGAAGTTTTGCGAAATGTGGATGCCATTATTGAAAAGGCATATGGTTTGTCAGTTGCCTTTCTTGAACAGGAAATATATCATTATATAAGCTGGTACGATTGTAAGCGTGGTGAAATTGTCAGACGTGATGTGACGAGTGCAGATGATATATGGAATATTTTATATGAGATATATCATACATCGCTTTATGAAGATGTTGCGGCTCTCCAACTCTATGATGGCATAAGCTACGGTAATGGTGTGTATTTGTTTTATATAACGACTGATGAGAATACTGTGGTTAAATATGAACCGCATAAGATATATGTTGTGGGTGAAATATAATTATGTTAAAGACAGGGAATGTGTTAAAGATACCTAAATCTAAATATTCAAAAAATAGCGTGATTGCTATTTTATATAAAATGCTGCTGATAATATCAGGAGCATTATTTCCTATACTCGCATTTATTCAGGCATTTAAAATAGACAGGATATTTTATGTGCCGATAGTGTTAACGGCTATTTTGGGCACGATATTATTTGCATTAATCATGGGAAGTAAAAGACCAAAATATATATTGCTGCTTGTTATTACCTTTTTATTTGGTCTTATTATATTCTATTACAGAAATGAATTTAAGACAGGAATTTTGTCCGTTGCTAACAGTGTGCTTACTGTGTACAATATATACTTTAACGAAAATATTGTGTTGTTCAAGCTTGAAGATATTAATATAGCAAGATGCAATACAATGTTCGTGTGTGGTATTGTATTTGAGCTTTCTTTTGTACTTGTTGCAGGTAGCTGGTACAGAGTAAGAGTGTGGTTGCATGGAGTGATTACTGGAATATTTGTTGGTATCATTTTGATAATGGGACTTATGCCTAGTGCAATTATGAGCATGCTTCTTATTTTATATTTATTTGCAGTAGCTGTTGCGGGTGGACTAAATACAAGGAGCAAAAGATTTATCAAGGGCAAGAACATATATGTGATGAATGATAAAATAAATGCGAAGGCAGGAATTATCGTTGTTTCGCTGGTCTTGGCTGTGAATATTTTATTAATGTCTATTATTAGTCCGGTAGGATATAACAGAAATGGTATTCTTAATAATATTGAAAAAGAATTAGATAAAAAGATAGAAGAGATTAAAAAGATTGACTTATTTGAGGGAGGTTTATTTGGAGGAGACAAGGCTTCCGGTGGTATGTCAGACGGTGTGCTGGGACAGACAGATACTCTTAAGTATAATGGTGATTCAGCTATGAAGGTTACAGTTCCAAAGGATAGTGATGGTTTTTATCTAAGAGGCTTTGTTGGTGGTAAGTACTCTAAAAATAAATGGGAAAAAATAACTTATGACGGCGAATCTTACTATAATAGTAAGTTGAGTCAAAGCGGTCACTGGCTATCATTTACATATGATTTACTTCGTTCAGAGGCAGCAGTTAATGAGGAGTTTGCAAGTGCGTATGGAAAAAAACTCCAGATGAAAATGATAATTGAATTAACCGGAGCAGATAAAGAATATTTTTATGCTCCATATTTTGCGAAGCTTAGTAATTATTTTACAGATATTGACCAACGTGTAACGGATAAGATAGAAGGTCAGACAGAGATTATTTTTACAGATTACATAGTTGATAAGGATTACTATTTTCATGATTATTTGATAGCAGAAGATTTAATGGATAATGTAGTAAGTGAGCATCAGAGTGTTTATGAATATTTCGTAAAGGAATACTATTGCAATGGCTGGCAAGACCAGGTTAGTGATGATATAGAGGATGAATTTACTCCTGAAACAGGAAGAGCAGGATTTTCGAAATATAATGGAACTAATCTTAAAATATGTATTGAACAGGTTAAAAATTACCTTGCAGAAAATATGGAGTACACTCTTTCACCGGGTAAATTACGAGAAGGTCAGGATTTTCTTGATGAATTTATATTTGTAAAGAAAAAAGGCTATTGTTCGTATTTTGCTACTGCTGCAACTATTATGTTTAGGGCACAGGGTATTCCTGCAAGATATGTTGAGGGATATATTATCACCAAGGAAGATTACAAGGAAAATGTAATTAAAGGTGAGAAAATTGAGCAATATATTAGTTTTAATGGTGATGTAGGAAAGGTTGATTATGTGCAGCTTGATATAAAGGATTACAGGGCACATGCATGGACAGAGATTTTTGTTGAGGGATTTGGTTGGATACCTATTGAAGTTACAACCGGCTACACTAACATATTAGAAGGTGAACATCCTACAACCGCACAACAACAGGAAACGACTACAAAGAAGCAGGAGCAGACGACAACTAAAAATCAAAATACTAATCCAACAACAACAGCCTCAGCCGCTAAGAAAAATCCTGTTGAATTAAAGGATTACACAATTGTGTTTAAGGTTATAGGTATAATGCTTATGGTCGTCATAATGATATTTGTGATGACATATTTGATAAGGCTGAGATTTAGGAAGATTGATGAACTTCTATCAGACAAAAATGCAAGAAAAACTATTGATTTTGTAAGTGACCGTATAGTGAAAATTAATAAACTTATGGGCATAGAATTTGTAAATACAGATTTGGTAGAGGATAAGGCTAGGCGTATGTCTGAGAAATTTGGTGGTGACGAGGTTAAGTATATAACTTTACTGAAAATATTTGATAAATCAAATTATGCGCCTGATGAAACACAGTTTAGTGAAAAAGAGAAAAAGTTCGCCGTGAATGTATTGTTTGAATGCGTTTCTGAGGCGAATAAGGTGCTTGTACTAAGAAAAAAACTTCAAATTAAATATATTTATGGACTTAAAGAAAAAAATAGTTTATAATAAGGTGCAAAGTGAGCATAATTTTTAAAAATTTTAAATATGGAGGTAATTAGATTATGTTAGTATCAGCAAAGGACATGCTTAACAAAGCAAAAGCAGGACATTATGCAGTTGGTCAGTTCAACATCAATAACCTTGAGTGGACAAAGGCTATTCTTTTAACAGCACAGGAACTTAACTCACCAGTTATTTTAGGTGTATCTGAAGGTGCTGGAAAGTATATGACAGGTTATAAGACAATCGTTGGAATGGTTAACGGAATGATAGATGAATTAGGAATCACAGTTCCAGTAGCACTTCACCTTGACCATGGTAGCTACGAAGGATGTTTAAAGTGTGTTGAAGCAGGATTTTCTTCAATTATGTTCGATGGTTCTCACTATCCAATTGATGAAAATATTGCTAAGACAACAGAATTAGTTAAGATTGCAGCAGAACACAATATGTCTCTTGAAGCAGAAGTTGGTTCTATCGGCGGAGAAGAAGATGGTGTTATCGGTAAGGGCGAATGTGCAGACCCTAACGAATGTAAGTCAATCGCTGATCTTGGTGTAACAATGCTTGCAGCAGGTATCGGTAATATTCATGGTAAGTACCCAGAGAATTGGGAAGGTTTAAGCTTTGAGACTCTTGATGCTATTCAGCAGTTAACAGGAGATATGCCATTAGTTCTTCACGGTGGTACAGGTATCCCAGAAGATATGATTAAGAAGGCAATCTCACTTGGTGTTGCTAAGATTAACGTTAATACAGAGTGTCAGCTTGCATTTGCAGAAGCTACACGTAAGTATATTGAAGCTGGTAAGGATCTTGAAGGAAAGGGATTTGACCCTCGTAAGTTATTAGCTCCAGGATTTGATGCTATCAAAGCTACTGTTAAGGAAAAAATGGAATTATTCGGTTCAGTAGGTAAGGCTTAAGATTTAAAATTAATATTAATTTATTCGAAGGAGAATGGGTAGCCATTCTCCTTTGTTAAATAGCAAGGGAGAAATATAATGAAGGAATTTACATTGGAGTAATGGCACTCATAGCATTAAATGCCATAATTTCGCCGTTGTTCAGATATCACAGATACAGATATTATCTGGATTCTACATCTATAGAGACTATATCAGGATATATATTTGTGAAGCACAGAATTGTACCTATAGAGCGTATACAGAATGTTAGTATCAGCGAAGGACCTATAGACAGAAAATTTGGAGTAGGAAAGGTTACTATTGTAACCGGTGGTGGAGATATAGATATTTCAAATATTTCTAAGAATATAGCTGATGAAATATGTGAAATGCTTAAGAACAAGATTAATGATATTGTGATAGAGGGCAGATGCGAAGATGGACAAAACATATAGATTTCGAAATCATTTTTGTAAAGTTTTAGAAGACAATTATATATGCCTGTTACTTTTGCTGGGAGGCATAATTACACTTGTGAGTGACGTTATAATTGGTGGAAAATTAACAGGGGATGCTATTATTTCATTGCTGTTATGCGCGATTGCAATAGTAGTTATAATTATTAGCATTATTTCATGGAAAAAGATAAGTTTGTACATAGAAGGCCCAACTCTGGTGTATGAGAAAAATACACTTAATAAGCAGACGATAACTATAAATTTGAAGGATGTTTCAAATGTAAATGTTTCAAGAAATATATTTGAAGCTATAACGGGAACCAGAAAGGTTAAATTGGATGTTAACAGTACTGCCGCTACGGAGGCAGAAATTACTATGTGCCTTAAGAAAAATGAGGCAGAATTGTTTGAAAGCCTTGTATCAAGACACGAGGAAAAAATCGGTGATTCAATTATAGAGGATCAGGCTGAGAGTGTAGAAACGGTGCAAGAAAAGGTAAAGGTAGCTGGAATTACAGAAGTGCTTGCCCATAGTTTCTTTTCTCTTAAATTTTTTAGTATGATTGCAGTATCACTACTTGTGGGCGTGATGGCTTTGTTTTCGGCAGAAGAGGATGAGGTTCTTACAATAATTGATATAGGTATGGGAATGGGATTTATGACCGGATTTATATCTGTCATAGCCGGAGGTGTTGCATTTGTAAAACAATTCTTTGCTTATTATGGCTTTGTGGCTGATAGAAGAGAGAATATAATTAATGTAAGCTATGGAGTATTTAATAAGCACAATTTTAAAATGCCTGTTGATAAGATAAGTGCAGTTGTAATTACATCTTCTTTTATAGGAAGAATATTTAATAGGGCTTATATTCAGATAAAATGCATCGGTGTAGGAGATGAAGAGACGGAAAAATCTATAATTACCCTCTCTCTGTCAAAGGAAAGGTTACACAAGGAATTACTTCGATTACTCCCGGAATTTCTACCTGAAGAAATGCAGGATTCTCTTATGGTTAGTAGAAATGATATGCACAAGGAACCACCGAGGGTAAAAGTGTTATACATAGTATATGGGCTTATTATGTCTGCATTCATATTGTTAATAGGTGTGTGTGCAATGAGCTTTGTGGATAAACAGTTTGCAATAATTGTTGTGGCTATTGTTATTTTGTTTGTAATATATACAATTCTTTTTTTAGTTGGTAAGTATCATACCAGTGGTTATTTACTATGTGATAATCACATAGTGCTTTGCAATGGTGTGTTATCAAGGACTACCACCATTGTGAGATATAAAACAATAGAGACTATGGTTATGTCTGAAGGACTGTTGCTTAAAAAATTATCCTTATGTAGAGGAAGTATTAATATAAAGGCTTCTCTTGTGGGAGAAGTTGTGGATATATGTCACATAGAAAGTGAGCAGAAGCAGGAATTGATTGATAGGTATCTTGGTTAATGAATATAAGTACAAACAAATTGACTTAGATTTGTGATATATGGTATAATATGACACATATTATGAATGAAATACGGATTATAATGACATTACAACTGCATACATAATAGGTTATCAGGATAGTTAAATAATTAACGTTATATAACTATCCTTTATTAGTTGTAAAACTATATAATTCAGGGAGGTTGCGAAATGAGAAAAATCAAACGTACACTGTCACTTTTGTTGTGTACATGCATGTTTACAACATCAGTACCAGTACAAGGACTTGCAGATGCTACAATAGCTGCAGAAACATCAACATCATCGTATGGTGATGCAGATGTTGACAAGGATGTGGATATGCAGGATGTACTTCTTATGGAGATGCATATTAAAGGAGAGAAAGCAGAAATTAACGAAGCTAATGCTGATGTTAATGCAGATGGCACAGTGGATGAAACTGACGTAGAACTGGTTAAAGAGTATCTTGTTGGTAATATTAGTACACTTACGCCTAAGATGTGTACTATAACTTTTGATACTAAAGGTGGAGAAGCAATTGAGCCTATCAAGGTAGGAAAAGGTTATAGCATTAAGAAGGATATACCATCAGCAGTTAAGAGAGATGCGATATTCACAGGCTGGAAGAAGAGTGATGGAAGTGTTTTCTACAAGGGAGACAAGGTTACAGAGGATATAACACTTGTTGCTACCTATCAGGATATGGAAAAAAAGGAATCTGTGTTACATATAGATTCGTATTCAATCACAGATCAAGAGCCGGATATATGCTTTAATGTGATAGGTGATTATACATCAATTGACGAGGTAAAGGCGAATATAACTCTTATACCAAAGGATGGAAAAGATCCTGTAGAGGTTAAGGTTGAGAAAAATTCTGACGGTAGCTTCAGCATAGGTGCAGTAGATGGATTTACACCGGGTGGCGCATATGCTTTAACCCTTAATCAAGGTCTTAACTTTATCAATAAAGAAGAAAATATTAGAACAGTTAATTTTACCATTTTTAAAGAAGAGAAAGATGATATTTTTTATAGTGACAACCTTATTTTTATTAGAGATACAGAGGAAATGACTTATAGCATAGAAGGAAGTTCGGATGTACTTGATGTTCTCGAGACTGCATTAGTAAATGCAGGAGAAACCGATGATAGTACCGTTCGTGGTACATTTAATATGTCCGATACACTTCTTGACGTAAATGATGTTGTATGTATCTATGAAAATGTCGATCCAAGAGACAGAGACTATACACAGAATAGTTATGAAGATGATAGTGTTGCCTATGTTAAAATAACAGGTGCAAATAATAATACATATACATTTGAAAATATTTCAAGTGATGATGTAGATGAAGTGTTGCTTATGCCAGACAGTATTCCTTTTAGAGTTGATGTACTTCCTTCCGGGAAGACGGGTACGGTTAATAAAGATGATTATGACGCTGAAACAAGAAATGTGCTGGGTATTACAGAAGCTCCTGAATATAAAAATGGCGATTTTATTATTTTTTATAACACTGAATTTGAGGACATGGATGAGAATACAGAAGCAGTATATGCTAGGGTAACAGGTACAGCGGGAAATATAGTAAGTTATGAAGTGGTTACCAGGGAATACATTGAAGAATTTATGGGAATGTATGTTAAGCAGAGTATGGATATGGACAAGCTTCTTGAGGAAATAGATGAAGAGGATTTACTTGAAAGCATTGAGAAAAATGCGGAAGAAAGTGGATTTGTAGAAGCAGCAGTTCCTCAATTGTTCCAATCTGCTATGGCATCCGATAAAGTTTTAGCATCTTTGAAGTCGATAGGAGCGACAGATAAAGAGATTGCTAATCTTGCCAGTGGGGAAAGTTCTGGTGGCGCAGTTGAATATGTTGTAGAAAGAAAGAATGTTAATGCAGAACTTGTAAAGGGAAGTAGATTTAAGAATGGTATTAAGGTTAAATTGTATGTTGATATTGTTTTATCAATGAATAGAAAAGGTGAGGATGGTTACATAAACTCAGCAAAACTTGAGTTTTACACGGGATTTGAAGAAGAAATTGGCGTTGATATAAATGTTGATTTTGAGGATAGGTGGGAATGGTATCTATTTATTCCGGTTCTTAAGGATTTAGATTGTGATATAGCGATTGATATTAATAATTTTACAGCAATAAGTTTGAATGCACAGTGTTTTACAATTAAAAGCGAAGAAGAAGAAGGGCTATGGGAACTCTATGAGGAGGCTGCGGAGAGTGGAGAAACACTTGAGAAGTTAAAAGAAATTGCAAAATTAGAAGCAGAATCTGAAAGTAGTGCAAATTTGGGGAATGAGCAAGAAACTGAGGAGCTTAGGAAAAAGGAAGAAAAAATCAAAAACGAGCTTCCGGAATTAACTTCTCAGGACAAAACATATTCATTTGAAGAAATTTGGGATAGGCTTGATAGAACAAATGTGAGTATAATTTACTCCAACGGTAAAAGTGCGTCTAGTAGGGAAGCAAAGCTTGTAGTTGATGAGTTAATGAAAAAATATAGTGGTATGATAAATTCTGAAACTATATGGTATGATCTTGTGAATGTTCAGATTTTTGATAAAACTTTTAATATCAAGGTGGTATCTATCAGATTATCCGGAGATTTTGTGGTAAAAGCTAATGTAAATTTGTCAATATGTGCAGATGCTGAATACAAGGTTGGAAAGAGATATAGTTTTTGGTTTAAGCTTTTGGATAGAAGGTCAGGGCGAAATGAAACTGATTTGGTTGACGAAACGTTTGGGTTTAAATTTCATGTAATGGGGGTAATACAGTTATATGCTACAGTAGAAATGTCAGTGGATATAGGTATTATTTCAACTAGCATTGCAAGTATTGGCGCTAGTGTGAAATTTGGACCGTATATGAAATTATATGGATATTTTTATTATATATTTACTAACAGAAGAATAGCAAACTCTGATAAATGGTATTCTGATGAAGAATGTCTGGGAGCAATGTATTTTGAGTTTGGATTATATGTAAGAGCAAAATTTGATGCGCAACTTTTGGATGGTACGTTAGAATATGAAAAAACATTTTATGAGGATGAAATTCCTATAATAACATTGGGTGAAAAATCAGAACCATACAGATTCGCAACTTCGATTGATGAAAATGCTATACTATATATTAGGGACGAAGACGATAACAGTAATAATGGTATTACAATGAAAATACCTAACATATACCGCAACATGCAGACGATTAATCTGCTTACAGGAGAAAATACACCAAGGTTGCATAATACTGATAATTTCAATATAACAGTAACAAATCGAAAATTTAGTGTAGATAAGAAGGGCGTTATTACTGTTAAACCGTCTAAGAATGATAGATACCTTGAGGGAGAACTTACAATAACATGGATTCATTCAAAATATGCATTTAGTAAATACGACATTAGAATTACTATTCCTGTTGTATGGACTAATATGACGGAAGAGGAAATAAATGAGAAATTTACTGCTAGTGTAGCAGTTGGTAATAAAACAGACGGCTATAATGTAGTATGGAGTAAGCAGTATTCAAGAACAGATAAGTTTGACCTTCCAACAAAGGCAGAGATACTTGAGCTTATTGATTATGATTCGTATACGGTTAATGGAGTTAATCTTAAATATAGCGACGTTGCCGGATATAAGGTGATTAGCACAGGACTTTCTCTTGCATCTGATAGGGTATATTACTTTGATGTAACACCTAGAGAATACACGGTGACTGTAAATGATATTCAGAACGTGGATGGTTCTATAAGTACTAAGACATATACAGCAGGATATGGTGAAGAAATTAATTTCTCTGAACTTGAAAGTACAGGAACAAATAATCTTGCAAATAGTACATACACCAGGTTCTATAACCTTACATCTATCTCTGACGATAGTCTTGTGATGGATATGAAGCAGATAGTTAACCGTGAATACTTTAATAAATATGGTTCGGATATTCAGGTTAAGGCAAATTACGTTGATAATTCGCTTACTGCTACATATTCTTTTGTAGGAATTGATGCACCTGATGTAGAGGTTAAGTTCCAGAGTGGCAGTATTCCATATTTTGAAGGAATTAATGAGTATATAGAGCAGTATGGTGGAGAAGGCACGATTATAAAGAGTATTTCTCCGGCAGTAGAGAAGATAAACCATACAGTTAAATATACTGTAATATGTGAGGCAGCCATACCCGCACCTAAGTATGACTTTGTATTTGATACTCAGGGTGGTAGCAATATTAACTCGCAGAAATATACAGAAGGTTCAGTAATATTTAGACCAAGCGACCCGACAAGACGAGGATATGAATTTGGTGGCTGGTATAGTGACGCAGGATGTCAGAATGTATTTTCATTTGACAGCATGATGCCTGCTAACAATGTGACAATATATGCTAAATGGATTGCTAATACATACGAAGTTACGTTTGTATCTAATAATGCAGAATTAGATACTAAGACGGTTACATATGATGTGACTTATGGTGAACTTCCTGTGCCGGCTAAACAGGCTGACTTTAGATTTGAAGGCTGGTATACGCAGAGGAATGGTGGCAATTTAGTTACAGCTGATACCATATTTAACGAGTTGTCAGATATAACCTTATATGCTAAATGGGTTGAAAAGGATACTATTCCTACATTGTCTATTGTAACTACAACTCAGACAACAACTTATAATGAAAAGCCACAGGCGTTTAATGTTAAACTTACAGGAAATTATACGAACGTAGATGGATTCGTGGTTCAGTATAAGAAGCAGGGAACAAATACATGGACAAGTGCAGCGCAGAATGCCGGAACTTATGATGTGAAGATTACAAGAGCGACAGATGATTATTATAAGAAGTTTGATGAATGTGTTGTTAATGGTGCATTTGTAATAAAGAAAGCTTCATTATCACTTGGAACTGTTAATGCATATAGATTAGGTCATAATATTGTTGTAAGTGTTCCTGAGGGTGCAAAGGGAGATGGAACTGTTACATATTATTATAATTCAGAGTATATAGAAATAGGATTGTTTTCATTTGATCCTAAGTCTCTTAATAATACTACAGGGGTATTTACAGACACATATACTCCATATATAAAAAGCGCAAAGTGCTACGTTAAAATTGCAGAAGGAACAAATTATCTTGGGGCAACATCTACTACTGTAAATGTACAGAATCTTGGCAATTATGCAAGTGGAACAGCTGATGTAATATTTGATATTACTGTGGGAAACTCGGTAGGTGATGGAACGAATTATCCGGTATATGGAAAAGTAATATATGTTAATGGTAATTATGGTAGTCAAGTGCATTTAAATAATTCAGGGAATGATTTTAAAATTGGAACAACAAGTTCGTTTACAGTAGACACAGTAGCAGAGCCATGGCAAATAGCAGGATATGTTCTTTCAACGGATAGTGCACTTACAAGTTGGTTAATGACAAAAATGCAGGTAAAAGTGGTTGGTAGTAGTACATGGTACAGCACTGATGATACAGATAAGCAATTTGATGGTAAGACATCTTATGAAAGAAGTATTGATTTAAAAAGGAGAATAACTGCTACAGGTAATTTTAATACGGCAGGAGCAAATACTGTGGACCTTTCGTCATCAAGTGACTACTCATTTAATTATAATGGATTAATAACAGATCAGTTCTATAGTAACTATAATCCGTTTACAAAATACAGTTCTCCTACATTTAGTGTTACATCAGGAAATGTTACATATGACAAATTTATCAGATATACAGGTGTTACAAGCTTTGATATTGATGTAGAAGGTCTTAGAAATTATATTAAGGTTAATGGTGGTTCGAACTTTAATTATACTGTAACATTGAGTTTTCCAACTGCAACAACAACAGGTACTACCACATTTACAAAGACAATAACAGTCAATACCGCAAATATTTCTTCTAATGGTTCATCGACTTCGCATTCAACAGGAGTAACATATAATAATATTGCTATAGACGAGGTTGTTGCTGAAAATACAGCAAAAGCAGATGAATATATCGAAGTGCCTGTAAAACTTACAAAGAAGAACAATATATGGGGAGCGCTTGTTAATGTTACTTATAATGATGAAGCATTAGAGTTAGCAGGATTTGAGAGTAAAGGTTCATACACAACTGATGAATTTACTGTACAGAATAATCCAACCGGAAAGGGCTTTAAGTTCATTGTCGCAAATGACGAACTTAGGAATGTGACATTGGATAATGAATTTATAGTTCTTAAATTCAAAGCTAAGGATGATACTAAGGCAGGTACATATAAGGTACAGGCTAAAGCAGTACAGGCTGTAAGCATCGATGGTAAGGTTAAGAATATTAAACTAACGGGTGGCGTTGTTAATGTGTCAGAGCAGTCTAAGGGCAATGATGGCACAGCTGATAACAAGCCGAATGATGACAACAAGCTAAACGTAGACAATCATCCAAATGTTGATAATACATCAGATGATGAAGAAACAAATGTGGAACTTCCACAGGATAACTGGATTGATATTTATGATGATACGGAAGTTATTCAGACAGATGTTGATAGTAAAGAAGATTCAGAGGATGAGGTTAATAACTTAACAGATTCAGATGATGCGGATACAGACGACAAGGATGTTATAGGAAATGATACGGGTGAAGAAGATAAGGGAACTGATGATGGAGAATCTAATGTAAAAGAATCTAATGATAATAAGTCTGATAATGATATTATGGTATATGTAATAATAGCACTCAGTATATTAGGTGTTGCGATATTTGGTGTGGTTATATTCTTTATTCTTTCTAGGAAGAAAAATAATAAGTAAATAGTAGTGTTTATGTGGAGAGGTTCAAAATGAGCCTCTCCTAATTATTTTAATATATATTGACAAATAGAATAAAATGTATTATTATACATAGTATACTAATAGTATTTATTGTAGAGAGGAAGGTAGTTAATAACGGGTGAGAAAGATATAACGGAGAAGACTTTTATGGCGCTGGATGATGTGTTTTCAGATATTGTTAATGTGCTAATTTTTGATGGTGAACAGGTAGTTGTGCCAGATTCCTTGAAGGATATGATAGCTGTTAGTCAGTATAGAACTGACGATGGCAAGATGCATGAACAGGAACGAGATGTACTTAAGATATGGAAGAACAAGAATGTGAATTCGGTTTTAATTGGAATAGAGAATCAAACAAGAAGTGACAAGAATATGCCGTTTCGTGTTATTGGATATGACGGAGCATCATATCGGTCGCAATTATTGAAGAAAAGAGTAGTACGAAAAGGTGGAAAAAAGATAACGGTATCATCTAAAAGACGATTTCCAATAATAACGATGATTCTGTATTTTGGGGATACGGAATGGAATGGTTCGAAGAATTTAACAAATTCCTTCATTCCGAAGTTGCCTCAGAATAAAATAGCTAAAAAAATTAGTAAATATGTGTCTAATTATAGGATTAACGTATTTGATATAGGGAATTTGAGTGAAGAGGATATTGAAAAATTTCAGAGTGATTTTAAATTGGTTGCAGAATATTTTGTTAATGTAAGGTGTTCCAATAGTGATTATGTTCCTAGTGGAAAAAGTATAGTACACGTGGATGAATTTCTGAAATTGATGAGTGTTCTTACGGGTGACAAACGTTATGCAGAATATATTGATATGTATACAGAGGAAGAAAAAAGAGGAGGTCAGGTTAATATGTGCAAGATATTAGATGCCAGAGAAAGTAAAGGTAGGACAGAAGGAGAACAAAGAGTGCTAGAATTAATATCAAGATTAGTTGCTGAAGGAAAGAGTAATAAAATCAAGTTAATTTCTTCTGATGAGGTTCTTAGGAATAGGCTGTATGTGGAATATGGATTGTAGTGTAAAAAGAATTAGAATAGAGAGAGGAAGGTAGTTAATAACGGGCGAGAGAGATATAACGGAGAAGACTTTAATAGCGCTGGATGATGTGTTTTCAGATATTGTTAATGTGTTATTGTTTAATGGAGATGAAATCGTTACACCTGATGCATTAATAGACTCTATGAATTTTAGTCAATATAAAGCTGACGATGGTAAGATACATGAACAGGAAAGAGATACTTTTAAAATCTGGGAGGGTCAAGATGTAGAAATGGTTCTATTTGGTATAGAGAATCAAACAGATAGTGATAAGGATATGCCATTTCGCATTATGGGATATGACGGAGCGTCATATAGATCTCAGTTACTAAAAAAGAAAGTGGATAATGATACTGGAGAGAAAACAGCAATATCTTGCAAGGAGAGATATCCTGTTGTAACAATAGTGTTATATTTTGGAGAGACAATATGGCAATATTCTAATGAATTGGTTGATTGCTTTGTTCCCAAATTACCAAACAGTGAGATTGCTAACAGAGTAAGCCAGTATGTGTCTAATTATAAAATTAACGTATTTGATATAGGGAATTTGAGTGAAGAGGATATTGAAAAATTTCAGAGTGATTTTAAATTGGTTGCGGAATATTTTGTTAATGTAAGGCATTCCAATAGTGATTATGTTCCTAGTGGAAAAAGTATAATACATGTGGATGAATTTCTGAAATTGATGAGTGTTCTTACGGGTGACAAACATTATGCAGAATATATTGATATGTATACAGAGGAAGAAAAAAGAGGAGGTAAGGTTAATATGTGCAAGATATTAGATGCAAGAGAAAGTAAAGGCAGAACAGAAGGCAGAATAGAAGGAGAACAAAGAGTACTAGAATTGATAGACAAATTAATAGAAGATAATAGAACTGTTGAGCTTAGTAATATATCAGAAAATGAAGGATTAAGAAATATTCTTTATGTGGAGTATGGATTATAGAGAATTTTATTATAGTTCAAGTAAAATTCACAATTACAAAGTATAGTATGTTCATATAATAAAAATTTTGGTTAATGGAGGTTTGTATGAAAAAGATAGTATCCTTGTTTATGATTTCAGTGTTTATGAGTTCTGTTATTGTTGGATGTTCAAGGAGTACCGAGAATAAATCACAAGATGATAGTCAGAATATAACAACTGATACTGAAGTAAAAGAGGTAGATTTTTTTAAACGAGATGTGGATATGTTTACTGAACGAGATTCTAGGACTGAGTATGATGAGGCCAGGGCAGTGACAATAAGTCTAAATGGAACCACGTCAACAGCAAGCTCAGATAGTGTTAATATTTCAGGTTCTACCGTAACTATTACCGAGGAAGCAACCTATGTTATATCAGGAGAACTTACTGATGGTATGCTCATTGTAAATGCACCGGATACTGCAAAGCTGCAATTGGTTTTTGATGGCGTTAATATTACAAGCAAAAATTCGGCAGCACTATATATACTTAAGGCAGATAAAGTGTTTTTGACTCTTGCGGAAGGCACAACCAATACCATTGCTAATGGTGGTAGTTTTATTCCTATAGACGATAATAATATTGATGGGGCAATATTTTCAAAACAAGACTTAACGATTAACGGAACCGGTTCTTTGAAGGTTACTTCACCGGCAGGACATGGTATTGTATGCAAGGATGATTTGGTAATTACAGGTGGTTCTTATGAAGTAAACTCAGCTTCTAATGGCTTGGATGTAAATGACAGTGTAAGAATCGCAAATGCTTCACTTACTATTGACAGTGGTAAAGATACAATTCATTGTGAAAACAAAGATGATATATCTAAAGGATTTGTTTATATTTCAGGTGGAAAAATTAAAGCAGAATCGGAGGGGGATGGTATTTCTGCAGGTGCGTATATGCAAATTGCAGATAGCAATATAGATTTGCTTGTTGGTGGTGGTAGTGAAAATGGAACGAAAGAAAATTCAGATTCGTTTGGTGGATTTATGGGTGGTGGCAGACCTGGTGAAAAAAGACCGGAAGATATACAAAATACCGAAACAGAATCAGACAGTACTAGCATGAAAGGTTTAAAAGCTACAAGCAATCTGATAATTTCAGGTGGTAATATTATCATAAATTCTGCCGATGATGCTATTCATTCGGATTCTTCACTTGATGTTAATGGAGGGGCATTTACCATTGCTTCGGGCGATGATGCTATTCATGCAGAAGAGACATTGACTATAACAGGTGGTAATATTGATATTTCTGAGAGTTATGAAGGTCTTGAAGCTTTGCACATAGACATACAAAACGGAGATATAAAAATCATTGCTGCTGATGATGGACTTAATGCTGCAGGTGGTACGGACGCAAGTGGAACAACAGGCGGTCGAGATGGTATGTTTGGTGGCAGAACTCATGGTGGAATGGGTGGGCATGGCGGTATGTCTACTAATTCTAATGGGAGTATTAAAATTTCAGGAGGAACACTTTATATCAATTCTTCGGGTGATGGTATAGATGCCAATGGTACTTTGGAAATTTCCGGTGGGCACACGACAGTTGTTGGACCAACTCAGGGAGATACAGCAACTCTTGACTATGATAAAACTGCTACTATAACAGGTGGTACATTTATAGGTACGGGCTCAATGATGATGGCACAAAGCTTTAGTGATTCAAAGCAAGGTGTTATTGGGATAAATGCTGGTAATCAAGATGCAGGAACACAAATTATATTGAAAGATTTAGAGGGAAATACGATAGTATCCTACAAACCTGAACTGGAGTTTGCAGTAGTTATTATTTCGACTCCTGAACTTGTTAAGGGAGAAAAATACTCTATTACTGTCGGTTCTGAATCGGGAGAATTTGAAGCAAATTGAAATTAAATAATTCAATATTTGAACGATTGCTATTAGTATCGTTCAAATATATTGATTGACATAGGATTTTAGAAGTTGTTATAATGTGTTATGTAGTGGGAAAATTTAACACATAACAAGGAGGAAAATATGATTAATCGTAAAAAGATAGTTTCTTTTGCTATGGCATCTGTTATGGCACTTGTAGCATTAATGCAGGCAAATGTGATTGAAGTAGAGGCGGCAGAAAGTGTTAAGACTTTTAAGGGACATTACTACTTATATGTGAGTGACGTGGTAGATGCTGGAAAGGCTGAATTTCAGGCAGACCTTAAGGGTGGACATTTAGTAACAATTAATTCTAAGGCGGAGAATGAATTTGTTGCAGAACAGGTAGTTACTGAAGGCGATATTTGGCTTGGAGCTAAGAAGAATGCTAAAGGTAACTGGAAATGGATTACAGGTGAGAAATTCTCATATAAGAATTGGAATGAATCTTGGCATTCTAATGGTAGTAATGAA
Organism: Lachnospiraceae bacterium; assembly: GCA_017396555.1. Taxonomy (GTDB): domain Bacteria; phylum Bacillota; class Clostridia; order Lachnospirales; family Lachnospiraceae; genus RGIG1934. Next base: position 52,909 of record JAFQLS010000057.1, read on the forward strand.
ATATATCTTCGTATGGAAGATGGTTTATGGGATGACTGCACTATAACAGAGAATTGGAACTCTGAGGGATGTGCATATGTAATTGAATGGGATTCGAAAAGTGCATATAATGCATATAAGAATGGCAAGAAAGCTGCAATGGTTAAGAATATTAAAGGAACTAAGACATACAATGGTCATGCATACAAATATTATGCTATGAAATCAACTTGGAAAGATGCGTCTAAAACGTGTAAGAAATTAGGCGGATATCTTGCTACTATTACATCTAATAAAGAGAATACTATTACATACAACCTTACTGGTGGAGCTAATGCATGGTTTGGTCTTAGTGATGCTAAGAAGGAAGGCAAATATGCATGGGTAACAGGTGAAAGAACTGATTACTTAAGAATGAGTAAAGAAGTTAATAATGACTATGCAGGTGAAGAAGATTATTTTGGGTATTTCGAGGGGAATAATTGGAATGATTATAGAAATGATGATGAAAAAATAGCAGGTTTTATCTGCGAATGGGATTTGTCAAAGAATGTAATTCTTACAGCTGTTAAGGCAAATGTAACAGTTAACAAAGGTAAGACATATAAGCTTAAATATCAGGTATATCCTGTTAAGACAAAGATTACATACAAGAGTTCTGACAAAAAGGTTGCAACAGTTAGTAAAAAAGGTGTTGTAACTGCTAAGAAGAAAGGAATAGCAAAGATTACAATTAAAGCAGGTGCTAAGAAAGTAACAGTAAAAGTAAAAGTTAAATAATTAGTAATTAATACCTTCTATCATATAAAATCGGTAGGAGGTATTTTAATGAATTGTATATGTAGATGAATTACCCCCTTATATGAAGTATGGATTATAGAAAAGATATTAAGAGTTAATGATGCAATTTTTGAACGTTAACTTTAAATAATGTTCAAATATATTGATTGACATAAAAAATAAGGATTTGTTATAATGTGTTATGTAGTGGGAAAATTTAACACATAACAAGGAGGAAAATTATGTTAAAGAAGAAATTAACAGCGATGATAACTTTAATCGCAATACTTGTAACAAGTATGAGTTTTAGTGTTGTAGCATTTGCAGCAACAGTTAATTGTATTCAGATGCCAGTAAATAAGGTGTCAGATATTTCTATGTTATCGGTGGCAACAAATATTGTTAGTTGCGATAATGCATGTGAAGATGTTGTAGAAGGTGAAAGGAGTTATGATTATTATTACCAGTTTACATTGACTAAACCATCTTATATATGGTTGGATATGTATTCAGATGTTTTGACTCGTAATTATGCAGGCTCTACACAAGTGTACATCGGAAAGACACCTACAACTTGTACAGAACAGTTATTTAGTATGAATGCTAATGGTGTAAGTGGAAGTTACAGACATTTATTTGAAGCTGGAACTTATTATATCAAGGCTACAATTATTGTTGATGAACCAACAATAAGTAATGGTGCTGAAATGATTAAAGACAGTAAGAGTTTAAGTTTTACATTGTATGCACAGGAACTTTCAAGAGATAACAACGCATACGGAATGTCAATGGAAACCGCTATAGTGATGAAGGATTTTAAAGGTCGAGGAGTGGTTTCTAAGGATGTAAGATCACAGTGGTTTAAATTTACTATTGATTCAAAGAGCGATGTTGATTTCGCGACAACATTTATGCCACCTTCAACTTGGACAAAAAGTTCAAAAGGTGAAGTTAGATTATATAATGCAAATGGAGAAGAGATTGGTAGTTGTAGTGGTGGAAGTTTCGATGCCGGAGCATGGGTAGAGGAACACGAATTAAGAACTAACATTTCGAATTCAGTTAAAGAATTACCAGCTGGTACATACTATATATGTGTTAATTTAAATGCAGGAGTGTATCCGGTAGATGTAAAACTTAATGTGAAAGATGTATATGCTCCAAATAAGCCAAAAGCAGTTAACTACAAGTCAGGTAACAAGTTTGTTAAAGGTAATGCTGAAAAGGGAAGCACAGTATACGTTAAGTATAACGGAAAGACAACAAAGGCTAAGACAGATAAATACGGAGTATACAAGGTAAACACATCTGTATTAAAGGTAGGCAAGACAGTTCAGATTTGGGCTAAAGATGCTAAGGGTAATAAGTCAAAGGTAACTAAGGTTACAGTAAAGAATAGACAGATTGCAAAGCCAAAGGTTAAGACATACAAGAAGAACACAAAGCTTGTTAAGGGTACTGGAAAGAAGGGTACAACAGTATATGTAACATATGCAGGAAAGACATATAAGAAGAAATTAACATCGTCGTCTTATAGTGTTAAGGTTAACAAGAAGCTTACTAAAGGAGCAAGTATAAAGGTTAAGGTTATGGATAGCTATGGTAACTATTCAAAGACAGTAACAGTTAAAGTTAAATAATTGAAATTTTTATTAAAGGTTGTGTCGAATGTTTGACACAACCTTTTTCAATTTTTAAATCCGTATTGAATAATCCATAGAATGTTGGTATAATCAAAATTGTTTTTATTTTATAAAGTTAAGAAAGGTCGATGTCCTATGGAACAGAGTAAAAAGGTACTTCGAGTAAAAAAACGAAAAAAACATTCTAAGAAATATTACATAATTGAAGGCATTCGAAAGACAATTATGATGTTGGCGTTATTTACATTTTCATATGTATCATATGAGTTAACTAATATATATCTTGAATACAAGGATGCGGATGATGCTTATGCAGATGTCAATGTTATGCTTGGTGGAGAGGTTGATGAAGAGGGGAATGATGGAGAGGTTGAAACGGATTCGGATGGAAATGTAATTTCGAATGTCAATGATGGTGATAAATGGGAATGGGATTATGATAGTTATTTAAGATTTAATTCAGATACAAAAGGTTTTATTATGAGTGAAGGAACACCAATTCAGTATCCGATTATGCAAGGCTCAGATAACGATTACTATCTAAATCATTTGGCTAATAATATTGAACATAAAAACGGTTCTATATTTATAGATTACAAGTTAGATACAGGGTTAGAGGCAAAGAATTGTGTTATTTACGGACACAATATGAGAAATGGAGCAATGTTTGGTTCTCTGCAGGAATATGCAGATGAAAGCTACTGGGAGAAACATCCGTATATGGATATATATATAGGATATAAGCATTATAGATACTATGTATTTGCTATGTATACGACTCCTATAAATAGTGACACATATACCATAAGGTTTAAGGATGATAAAGCGTTTTTAAATTACGTTAAACAATGTAAGAACAAGTCTATATATACACCGGATGTTGGAAAAATAACAGCAGATGATAAGATAATCACATTATCTACATGTATGGATAATGGTGATGATAATTATAGATTTATAGTTCAATTGGTACGTCGCGAAGAAGTGACAGACTAGACAACGAAAGGGAATTAGAAAATGAGTGATTTGATTAATGTTTCAGAAATATTTGGAGAAGATGTTTTCGGTGATATAGTAATGAAGGAACGTCTTCCTAAAAAGGTATATTCACAGTTAAGAAAAGTTATAAATGAAGAGGCGGTTCTAACCTCAGATATAGCTGATGTGGTAGCTAATGTAATGAAGGATTGGGCAATTGAAAAAGGTGCAACGCATTATACACATTGGTTTCAGCCACTTACAGGAGTAACTGCTGAAAAGCATGATTCTTTTGTTTCGGCACCTGATGAAGATGGTAGAGTAATAATGGAATTTTCTGGAAAAGAATTGATAAAGGGTGAGTCTGATGCATCTTCATTTCCTTCAGGTGGACTTAGGGCTACATTTGAAGCAAGAGGCTATACGGCGTGGGATTGCACATCACCTGCATTTGTTAAGAGGGATGCGGCAGGTGCAACACTTTGTATTCCTACAGCATTTTGCTCGTATACAGGTGAAGCGTTAGACAAGAAGACACCGTTGCTTAGGTCTATGGAGGTTGTAAATACACAGGCGCTTCGTATATTAAGGTTATTTGGAAATACAACGTCTAAAAAGGTTATTCCATCTGTAGGACCAGAACAGGAATATTTCCTTGTTGATAGAGAAAAATATTTACAGAGAAAAGACCTTATATTCACAGGAAGAACATTGTTCGGAATGATGCCACCAAAGGGTCAGGAGCTTGAAGATCATTATTATGGTAGTATCAGAGAACGTATTGCTGCGTATATGAAAGATGTGAATGAACATTTATGGAGGCTTGGTGTATCAGCGAAGACTCAGCATAATGAAGTTGCACCGGCACAGCACGAATTGGCGCCTATATATGCACAGTGTAATATAGCGGTTGACCATAACCAGCTTATTATGGAGACACTTAAGAAGGTGGCAACTCATCATGGTCTTACATGTCTTCTTCACGAGAAACCATTTGCAGGAGTTAATGGTTCGGGTAAGCATGATAACTGGTCGCTTACAACAGATGATGGAATTAATTTATTAAATCCAGGTAAAACACCACATGAAAATATACAGTTTCTTTTGGTTTTAACATCTATTATGAGGGCAGTAGACAGACATGCAGACCTGCTTAGGGAATCTGCTGCAAATCCTGGAAATGACCACAGACTTGGAGCGAGTGAAGCTCCGCCATCCATAGTATCAATTTTCCTTGGAGAACAGTTGGAAGATGTTATTTCACAGCTGGTTAGTACAGGAGAAGCTACAAGTAGTAAGAAGTCTGGTAGATTTAATTCGGGTGTTAGCACACTTCCTGGATTTACTAAGGATGCTACAGACAGAAATAGAACATCACCATTTGCATTTACAGGAAATAAATTTGAATTTAGAATGGTAGGTTCGTCAGATTCGGTTGCGAGTCCTAATGTAATACTTAATACGATTACTGCAGAAGTATTTTGTGAGGTTGCAGATGAACTTGAGGCTGCAGAAGACTTTGATATGGCTGTTCATGATATTATTAAGAGATTTGCAACTGAGCACCAGAGAATAATTTTTAATGGAAATGGCTATTCGCAGGAATGGATTGAAGAGGCAGAGAGAAGAGGGCTTCCGAATAATAGAACAATGGTTGATGCTATACCGGCTCTTACGACTGATGAATCGGTTGCATTATTTGAAAAGTTTGGAGTATTCACAAGAGCAGAGTTAGAATCAAGGTCAGAGATTCAGTACGAATCATATTCAAAGGCTATTAATATAGAAGCAAGAACAATGATTGATATGGCGGGCAAGCAGTTTATACCGGCAATTATCAGATATACAACACAGCTTGCAGATTCTATTAATTCAGTTAGAATGGCAATACCTGATGCTGATGTAAGCACACAGACAGAGTTGTTGTTAGAAACTTCCGCACTTTTAACGGACGCCAAAGTTGCTTTATCTAAACTCACAGAAGTAACTGCAACTGCTGTTACAGTTAATGGTGCGAAGCAGCAAGCAGAATATTACAAGGATTCTGTTACAACTGCTATGCAGGAACTTAGAACTCCAATTGATAGATTGGAAATGATTGTTGATAAGAAATTATGGCCTGTGCCATCTTACGGCGATTTAATTTTTGAAGTATAGACGGAGGACATAAGAATATGGATATGTTGTTAAATGTTTTGTTTTTAGTGGTTGGATTTGTTCTTCTTGTAAAAGGAGCAGATTTCTTTGTTGAAGGAAGTTCATACATTGCTAAAGTACTTAAGGTTCCGGCTGTTATAGTCGGGCTTACAATAGTATCAATTGGTACTAGTGCACCTGAGCTGGCAGTCAGTGTTGCGGCGGCTACAAAGGGTGAAAGTGCTATGTCTATTAGTAATGTAATAGGTTCTAATATGTTTAACTTATTAATGGTGCTTGGTGTATGTTCGGTTATAAAGCCTGTAAAGGTGAAGGAGTCAATACTTAAGTTTGAATTCCCGTTTTCGATTTTTTTAACAGGACTAGTATTATTCTTTATATCGGATAAGGTAATGCCTTGGAATGATGCTAAGTATTCAAAGGATACAATAGGCTCACTTGGAAGACCAGCAGGAATAATAATAATTGTTCTTTTGATTGGTTTTATTTTGTTTTTGATTCGTTCAGCATTGAAACAAAGAAATGAAATGAATGAAGAATTCAAGAAGATGAATCCTATTCTTTGTGCGGTATATGTTATAGGTGGTATTGCTGCAATTGTAATAGGTGGAGATGTGGTTGTTGACAATGCTAAGAGTATTGCATTGGCACTTGGAATGACTGAGACTTTAGTTGGTCTTACAATTGTTGCCATGGGAACATCGCTTCCAGAACTTGTAACAAGCGTGGTTGCATCAAGAAAGGGCTCTAATGATATTGCAGTTGGTAATGTGGTGGGTTCAAATATATTTAACATATTGTTAGTGTTAGGACTTTCTGCAACAATATCGCCAATGCTTGTTTTGACTATTTCGGCTGTAGACCTTGTAATACTTATTGTTGTTAGTATTATTGGTTACATATTTGCTTTTACTAAAAAAGAAATCAATAGAGTTGAAGGAATAATTATGATTCTAATGTATGCAGCATATATGGTATATGCGATCATTAGATAAGTATAAAATAATATAACGACCGGGCAGGAGTAAAATCTTGCTCGGTCATTTATTATAAAGCAAACAAAAAAGAGATGTAGGGGATACATCTCTTGTTTTGTAATAGGTTTTGTCGTCGTTTTGTATATTATAAAAAGGGGAGGAAGTCGCTTTCCAGCGACTCATTATTATGAAAAAAAGAGTTTTTCTTTCGTCTATGTTAGTATTATATTTGCAAAAAATGAAGAAAGAATGTGTTTTATGTAAAAGGTTATTTAATAAAAAATGAACAAATTATGAACACGAGGATAATTTACATCATCCGAGTATGTAGATTTGATTTTATATAGTATTTTGGAAGTGCAAAATACAAATATATTTTTAGAGTAAAATAGTGACAAGGAGCTAGGTTGTAATAATACTGGCTTCTTTTTGATTGCGAAAAACTCGATTCTTTGATAAACTTAATAAGTAAATTATTATATAGATTAATTGGAGATGATTTGAGTGGCTGATAACGAAGCAGTAACCTTCCACTGTCCTTCCTGTGGAGCAGATATGAAGTTTGATGCAGAGCTTGGCAAAATGAAATGCGAATTCTGTGAAACTATAGCAGATGTGGATGCATTTGAAAATGATAATACCGATACAATAGAAGAAGATATTGTAGAGGGAGAATTTGAGCAGGATAATGAAGAAATTTTACTTCATAAATATAAATGTTCATCCTGTGGTGCGGAGATTTTGGCGGATGACCATACTGCAGCAACATTTTGTAATTTTTGTGGTATGCCGGCTATGATTGAGGAACGTTTGCAGGGTGAAAAGAAGCCCGCATTTGTTATACCATTTAAGGTTAATAAGGAAAGTGCAATAGAGACATATACTGCATGGGCGAAGAAGGGTATAATGACACCGTCTAAATTCTATGCAAAGGCAACTATCGATAAGATTACAGGTATATATGTTCCGTTTTGGTTGTATGATTATCATGCAAGAATGTATTTGACTGCACATGCAACGAGAACAAGAAGTGAAACGAGAGGAAGTTATAGATATACTCATACCGACCACTTCCATGTTGTGAGAGATATAGAGACAGATTACCTTAAGATTCCGGCAGATGCATCTGAAAAAATGCCGGATGATGTTATGGATAAGCTTGAACCATTTAATTATGGCGATTTGACAAGCTTTGAAATGCCATATTTATCAGGATATTATGCCGAAAAATATAATTATTCTGCGGAGGATATGGCACCAAGACTTGAACATAGGGTTAAGAATTACATTAATACTGAGGTTATGCGTACTATTGTAGGCTATGGCGGAGTTCAGGTTACTCAGAGAAAAATGAATGTTCAGAAATTAAGAGCAAAATATGCACTTCTTCCGGTATGGATACTTAATTGTACATACAATGGTAAGAATTTTATGTTTGCTATGAACGGTCAGACAGGTAGAGTGGTAGCTAATAAGCCGGTATCAGCAAAAAAAGTGTTGGGATGGTTTTCGGGGATTACTGTTTTACTTGCGACTGTATTATACATTATAGGAATATTCCTATAGGAAGCTAGAGGTGTACATTATGAAAATTAGTAAGAAGATTGCGATAGTATTATTGATGGCAATGATAAGTACATTATTATGTGGATATAATGTAAGGTTTGACGAAGAAAAGTTCAGAGTGATTGACAATGTGGGCTATTTTTCGGAAAGTGAACAAAAAGAACTCCACAGCTATCTTACCCAAAAGTCAAAGGAGGCAGAGCTTGATCTGGTTGTATGTATAGAAAACAAGAGTGTAAGCGGGGATTATGAGGATGAACAAAATGCCGAGGATATTTACGATAATGCAGGATATGGATACGATAATGGTTCTTCGGGTGTTATGCTCTATATTAACTTGGATTCCAGATATGCATATATATGTACCACGGGTATTGCAATTTGGTATATAGATGATTATGATATAGAGGATATTCTTGATGATATCTGGGATGACATTGTAGAGGGAGATTATTTTAATGCCACAAAAGATTTTGCAGATGATGTAACAATAATAGCCGAGAAATTTTTAGAGAATGAAGAAGATGGTATAGAGGTCTGGCAAGAGGAGGGATATACAAGCTACGAAGATTTTTATAATGATTTTGTTAGACATAATACGGACGTAGATTATACACTTGAACCTACTGCCGGAGAAATTATAACAAATATACTTAAGAATCCTTTGTGGTGCATAGTAATAGGCGCTGTAATATCAGGAATAGTGGTGCTTATTATGTGTATGGGTCATAAGACAAAAATGAAAGCAAACGGTAATACCTATATAGATAGGAATACCTATGTAACCAATCAGGTTGTTGATCAGTATTTGAGAACAACAACTGTTAAAACCAAAATTGAAACCTCGTCAGGTGGAGGTGGCGGAGGAGGCTCCTTCAGCGGTAACCATGGAGGCGGAGGACGCCATTTTTAAGAAGTTTTAATAATAATTTTAAATATAGAAAGGAAATAAGAAAATGGAAAACAAGAATCCAATAGTAACATTTGAAATGGAAGGCGGAGCAATTATTAAGGCAGAATTATATCCTGAAATTGCACCAAATTCAGTAAACAATTTTATTAGCCTTGTAAGCAAGGGATATTATGATGGGCTTATTTTTCACAGAGTAATAAGAGGATTTATGATTCAGGGTGGATGTCCTGATGGAACAGGAATGGGAGGCCCTGGATATTCAATCAAAGGCGAGTTCTCACAGAATGGTTTTGAAAATAATTTAAAACATACAGAAGGTGTGCTCTCAATGGCAAGAGCAATGGATCCGGATTCGGCAGGTTCGCAGTTCTTCATTATGCATCAGACATCACCGCATTTGGATGGCTCTTACGCAGCATTTGGCAAGGTTATAGAAGGAATGGATGTAGTTAATTCTATAGCAGATGTACCAACTGATTATATGGACAGACCAATGGTGGTTCAGAGAATGGAAAAGGTTACTGTTGACACATTTGGTGTTGAGTATCCAGAAGTAGAAAAATGTTAAAGGCTGTTATTTTTGATATGGACGGTGTTCTCATTGATAGTGAACCCGTCCATTATCAAGCTAATAAACAATTAATGGAAAATATGGGATATGAAATATCCTATGAATACTATAAGCAATTTATAGGCTCTACATGTACTCGTATGTGGCAGACGATTATAAAGGATTACAAACTTGATAAAACTGTAGAGTGGCTGCTTGTAGAGTCTGACAAAATTTGTGATGAGATAATAAGAGAAAATGGTTATCCGCCGGTAAAAGGCGCAGTTAATCTTGTGAAGGACTTGAGACAGGCAGGTTATGTTCTGGCAGTCGCATCTTCTTCTAAGCCGGAAAGAATTGAAAAAAATGTAACTGCTTTAGATATAAAACATTGCTTTTACAAGCTTGTAAGCGGGGAAAAGGTTGAAAATCCAAAGCCTGCACCGGATGTGTTTTTAAAAGCGGCAAGGGAAATAGGTGTGTCGCCGGAGGAATGTATAGTAATTGAGGATTCAGATAACGGAGTAAAGGCAGCAAAGGCGGCTGGAATGGTATGCATTGGCTATTTGAATCCGGGCTCGGGTGTGCAAACTCTTAGTGAAGCAGATTATGTGGTTGAGTCACTGGAAAATATAGATTCATTTTTTGTTAATATGGTATATTGCCATACAAGAGGTGAAGCTATGATTATAGCTGAAACAGACAGACTTACAATAAGAGAAACCAAGGTAGAAGATGTAGACAGATTCTATGAAATATATTCAGAACCGGAAATTACAGCTTATATGGAAAATTTATATGACGATATAAACGAAGAAAGGGAATTTGCAAGAAATTATATAGAAAATATGTATAAATTCTATGAGTATGGAATGTGGACAGTATGTCTTAAAGATGGAAAGGTTATAGGAAGAGCAGGCTTGTGTAACAGAGAAATAAATGGTGAGCTTGAGATAGAAGTGGGATATGTAATAGATAAGGCATATCAAAATCAGGGCTATGCCACAGAAGCAATAAAGGCTTCTCTTGACTATGCAAAAAATCGCCTTGAAGTATCACATGTGAATGCATTTATAAGAAAAGGAAACGAAGCCTCAATTAAAGCTGTTAAAAAAACAGGATTTAGATATGTACAAGAGGCAGAAATTGATGAACACGAATATGAAATATATAGAAAAAACTTGATTTAATACTAATAACCTATTACAATATCAATGACAATTAAAAATTAATGGAGGAAGAATTTATGAAGAAAAAGATTCTACTATTAACTCTCGCACTTACAATTGCACTGTGTGGATGTACAGGTGGTGGTAATAAAGGGAGCTCTTCATCCACTGATAAGAAGTCAATTGTTGTTGGAATACAACAGGATTTAGATAGTCTTGACCCACACTTAGTAGTAGCGGCAGGAACTAGAGAAGTTTTATTTAATGTTTTTGAAGGTTTGGTTAAGCCGGACGAGAACGGAGTATTAGTTCCAGCTGTAGCAAGTGAATACAAGGTATCAGAGGATGGAAAAAAATATACCTTTACTCTTAGAGAAGGTGTTGAATTTCACAACGGAAAACCGGTAACAGCTCAGGATGTAAAATACTCGATTGAAAGAAATGCAGGAATGCATGACCAGGAATTATTAATAAGCCGATTTGCAAATATAGATTCTGTAAATATAGTAAATGATTCTACAATTGAAGTAATATTAAAAGAAGCGGACACTGAGCTAATAGCTTATATGACAGTTGCTATAATCCCGGAGGATTACAAGGAACAGAGTAGTAAGCCAATTGGTACAGGTCCTTTTATTTTTGACTCTTATGAAATAGATAACAAATTTGTCGTTAAGAGAAATGATAAGTACTGGGGTGGCAAACCTGAACTTGAAGAAGTAGTGTTTAAGATAGTTGCCAATACAGATTCTGTATTGCTCGATTTGCAGGCTGGTTCTATAGATATATATCCATATCTGACAGACGATCAGGCAAAAGAATTATCAGATAAGTTCAACATAGAAGTAGGAAATACAAATCTTGTTCAGGGAATTTTCCTCAATAATGAAAATGATTATTTTAAAAATGAAAAAGTTAGAAAAGCAATGTGCTATGCTATTGATAAAGAAGAAATACAGGCGATGGTGTCCGGTGGCAATGGAACTCTTATAGGAAGTTTTATGTTTCCGGGACTTGGAAATTATTTTAACGAAGAGGTTATAGATGATTATGAATATAACCCTGAAAAAGCTAAGGAGTTATTGAAAGAAGCGGGATATGCTAATGGCTTTGAATTTAAGATGACTATTCCTAATAATTATCAATTCCACATAAGCACAGGTGAGGTAATTGTACAACAACTTAAGAAGGTAGGAATTACCGTGAACATCGAACTGGTTGATTGGAGCGTGTGGTTAAATGATGTGTATACCGGTAGAAAGTTTGAGGCAACAATAATTGGTTTTGATTCAACGCTTGCGCCAAATGATTTGATGAGAAGGTTTGTATCTGATAACGATAAAAATATGTGTAATTTTGTGAATGCAAAATATGATGATTATTACAAGATGGCTGTAGAGACAACAGACGAAAATGAAAAGATTGAATATTACGAGGAACTTCAAAAGATATTATCCGAAGATGCAGCTTCAGTATTTATTCAGGATCCACCACTTTTAGTGGCAGTTAGTAAAGAATTAGAAGGTTACACCTTTTATCCTGTATATGTTCAGGATATGTCGAAGATAAAATTTGTAGATTAAAATATAAGGAGGCAATTATGAAAAGTGTTTTGTATATAATAAGAAAAATAGTATCTCTTATTCTTACATTGTTATTAGTTTCTGTAATTGCCTTCTTTGTATATGAAATTATTCCGGGAGATTCGGTTACGTCTATGCTGGGAACAGAATATACCGAGGAAAGAGCAGAAGCTCTGAGGGAAGAATTAGGATATAATAAGCCCATATATGAAAGATATTTGATATGGCTTGAAAATTTTGTGACGGGAGATATGGGTGAGTCTGTTAATTATAAAATGCCGGTTGCAGACATCATTGCTGATAAGCTACCTGTTACATTATGGCTTGGGCTTATATCTATGTTACAGATAATTATAATTTCGATACCGCTTGGAGTATGGTTTGCGTGGAGAGAACATAAGGGGAAAGGAATTTTTATTGAATATTTTAATCAGTTTGTTATGTCTATTCCTTCGTTTTTCTTAGGGATAATAATAATATATATATTTGGAAATATATTAAAGCTATTTACTCCGGGACAGTATGTGGACTATAAGGAAAATATTGTCGGATTTATCCTGTATTTGATTCCGGCAACCATTACTGTGGCGATATCAAAGATTTCTATGGTTGCAAAATTTACAAGAAATTCTATGGTTGAACAGCTTCAAGCAGACTATGTTAGAACTGCAAGAAGTAAAGGTGCATCAGAATTGAGAATATTTTTGCACCATATTCTGAGAAATGGACTAACTCCGGTAATAACATTTTTAGGTATGGTTGTTGCAGAGGTAATGGCCGGAAGTATAATTGTTGAACAGGTGTTTAATATACCGGGACTTGGAAGAACATTAGTAGTAGCGGTTGGAAATAGAGATCTTCCTATTGTACAGGCAATTATTGTTTATATGGCAGCGCTTGTGATAATTGTTAATTTCTTTGTGGATATTGTGTACAAATTTATTGACCCTAGAATAACCATTGGTATGGGTAGGGAATAAGGGGGTAATGTTGTGAATAGAAAAAAATATAAAATTGGACTTGTATTCGGAATTATTATTACCCTTGTGTTACTTGTTACGGTTATTGTGAGTTTTTTTTATTTGCCGTATGACCCTGACGAAATGAATGTGACACAGAAATTTCAGGCTCCTTCAGCAGAACATTGGTTTGGAACTGACAATTTTGGAAGGGATGTATTTTCAAGAACTGTGGAAGGGCTTAAAACCACGTTTTTGGTAGCATTGTTTACAGTTATTATAGGTTCGTTTATTGGAACCTTAGTTGGTGCAGTTACCGGATACTTTGGTGGAATTATAGATGAAGTAATTATGAGAATAAATGATGTACTTGCATCCTTTCCCAGTATGTTAGTTGCTATGGTTATGGTGTGCATATTGGGACGTGGACCCGTAAAGCTCGTTCTTATTATGGGTGTAGTATTTATTCCTAGCTTTGCGAGGGTAATGCGAGGAGAATTTATGAAGCTTAAGAACAGGGATTTTATTCTTAGTGCAAGGCTTATTGGATGCTCGCATTGGAGAATAATGTTTTCGCATATTTTCCCAAATACTTTACACACATTGTTATCAAGCGTGGCTATAGGATTTAATAATGCTGTATTAGTAGAGGCTTCTCTTAGTTATTTGGGAATAGGAGTACAGCCGCCACATGCGAGTCTTGGAAGAATGTTGTCTGAGGCACAGGGATATTTTTCCTATATATGGTGTGTATTGTTTCCGGGACTTGTTATGGTTCTTATGATTCTTGGATGTGTGTTGTTAAGTGAGAGTGTTGTTAGACTAAAACGCCGATAAGGAGGCTTAATTTTGCTTAATATAAAGAATTTTTCTATGAAAATAGGAAATAAGCAGATAATTGAAAATATCAACATTGATGTAAATGATGGAGAGATAGTTGCTATAGTTGGTGAATCCGGTTCGGGTAAAACTATGACAGCTCTTAATGTTGTGGGATTAACTCCTCCGGGTACAGTTGTTGAAGGTGAGATTATGCTGGATGGAGAGTCTTTACTTGAAAGAAAAAAGAATGACTATTCAGTATCGATAGTATTTCAGGAACCAATGACTTCTTTGAATCCGCTTATGAAAGCAGGAGAACAGATTGATGAGGTTCTTAAGTTACACACTGAGCTTGGACGTAAGGAGCGTTATAACAAGATTATTAAAATGTTAAAAAATGTGGAACTCATCAGAGCGAAGGAAATATATAATAAATATCCTCATGAGTTATCAGGGGGTATGAGACAGAGAATTATGATTGCTATGGCAATGATAAATAACCCTAAATTGCTTATTCTTGATGAACCGACGACAGCACTTGATCCGAATGTGCAAGAGCAGATTATCGAGATTATTAAAAAGCTTAATAAGCAAGAGAAGACATCTATGATTTTTATTTCGCATGATTTAAATATTGTGAAAAATATTGCAAATAAAATTGTGGTTATGAATGAAGGCAGAATAGTAGAATCAGGAACAAAGGATGAAGTGGTAAGAACACCTAAGCATGAGTATACGATTAAACTTTTGAATGCTATGCCAAAAGGCAAGAAGATGCGAAGAACGAGTAATGATGATTCGCCGATGATAATGATATCTGATGTGGATTTATACTATTATGAGAATCGCAAAAAGAATATATATAATACCAGTATTGATTTTAATGTATATCGAGGTGAAATTCTTGGTTTGGTAGGACGTAGCGGAGCAGGAAAGACATCATTGGCAAAAGCAATTCTTGGGATAAACAAGAATTATTCGGGTAAAATAATTAAAAATGTAAATAGATGTGCTATGGTATTTCAAGACCCGTTAAGTTCATTGAATCCTGTACGAACTATAAGGTGGATTCTAAGTGAGCCTCTTAAGGTTCAAAAAAAATATACTAAAGAAGAAATTAATATGGAAATTAAAAGAATAATTAATGAGGTGGGACTGGAGGAAGAACATTTCGACAGATATCCGTCTGAGTTAAGTGGAGGGCAGCGCCAGAGAGTGTGTATTGCACTTGCACTTTTGAGCGAAGCGGAATTTATAGTTGCTGATGAGCCGGTATCGGCACTTGATGTAACTGTACAGGCTCAAATTTTAGATTTGTTATTAAATGTACAGAAGGAATATGGTATTACGATTATGTTTATTTCTCACGATTTGCGAGTTGTAGAAAAAATTTGTGACAGAATTATAGAAATTTAAAAAAAGTACTTGCATTTTGATTTAAGATTGTGTATAATGTCACTTGTCGCTTGACATTGGCCCATCGCCAAATGGTAAGGCACTGGACTCTGACTCCAGCATTTCAAGGTTCGAATCCTTGTGGGCCAGTTTTTAAAGCATCGCGAGATAGAGCGATGCTTTTTTACTTTATAGGAATATTTAAAGAAAGAGGGCTACTAAAATGATTTGTAGATGTCCTACCTGTGGCGATACCGTTAATTACAATGCCGGTGAAAAAAATATTAGCTGTATAAGCTGTGGGAATGAATTTAATGTAAAGTCTGTAGTTAATGAACAGGCATGGGAAGAACTTGAAACTATGGATTGTAAAGTATACTCTTGTACAGCTTGTGGAAAAAGAATTATTATTAGTGATGTGGAGGTTTCTACATTTTGTGCTCATTGTGGACAACCAACAATTGTATTTAACAGAATAGCTAAAACAGTAAGACCACAGAAGATTATTCCGTTTAAGGTGACAGAGGAAGAAGCTGTCAGAACTGCAACTGAAAGCCTTAAGAAGAATCTGTTTATAGATAAAAACTATAAGAATATAAAGATTGAAAAGGCCTTCGGTGTATATGTGCCATATTGGATATTTGACATTTCATATATGAACAAACAGGTCATAGAATGGGAGAGTATATTAGACGATTTATATAGACTGAAGTATCAGTATGTAAAAAGTAAGTATTCATATATAGAAGGTAAGTGTTATTTTGATAAAATGACGGTGGACGCTTCTAAGCAGTTTGCTGATGAATCTTCATATATGCTAGAACCTTATGATATATCTGAGCTTAAGCCGTTTGAGGTAGCATATCTATCAGGATTTTATGCGGATTGTTTTGATTTGAATAAAAAAGAAGTAACAGAACTTGCAGTTAATAGAGCAAGGAAAATTTATAATGATGAGATAATAAAATATATTCCTATTGGTGGACGTTTCGTAAGATTTTTAACGGATTTTCCGGATTATAAGATTGAGTCTGCTGAATATGCAATGTTACCTGTATGGTTGATATCATATGAGAAAAATGCTACACCATTTACACTTCTTGTAAATGGTCAAACAGGTAAGCTTGCGTCAGGGATTCCCTATAGCGAAAAGAAGATTAAGGCTGGTATATGTGGACTTGGAAGTATTCTCATGGTACTGTTTACAACACTTACGGTAGTCTTACAGCCATTACTTGAATTTTATCCTCAAGCGAGAGAATATGTAGTAATTGCTCTTGCTATACTAGCATTTGCACTGATAGGATATGGGGGGAAAATATTCAAAAAGATTAAGAAGAGTATCAATCTTACAACTTCTTATACTATAAGTGATTTTATAAAAGAAAGAGATCATAAGGGGAGGGATTAATATGTACTTGATAAATATTATATTAGGGATTGCACTTGGTTTTTCCACTGCGTATGTGGTAATTGCGAAAATGGTATCAAGAACAAGTGATAAAAGTTGGACAAAGACAGAATTTGAGAAGTTCTCATCTAAACCCATTAAGATTATTAAGAAGAAGAATAGACATAAATGCTAATCTTAAGCATTAGGACTAGAAAAAAACACTTCTAAATGGAGGAAGTTATGTACAATTTTAAAAGTACCATAAGATTTAGTGAAACAAATACATATAAAAAACTTACACCATATTCGTTGGTTAACTACATGCAGGATGCAAGCACCTTTCATTCCATGAAGGTCGGTCTTGGTGTGGACACTTTAAAGGAAAGAGAAAAGGTGTGGGTTGTTAACTCCTGGCAGATTGAAATTAGGAAGCCGGAGAAACTTGAAGCGTTTTCTGATATAGAAATCGGAACCTGGCCTTATGATAAAAAAGGTCCTATGGCATATAGAAATTTCTATATAGCTGATGAAAATGAAGAAAAAATTGTATGTGCTAATTCTATATGGGCATTATTGGATACGAAGACTATGAGACCAATTAGAATACAGGATGAAGATGTGGCAGCATATGGAACTGATGAGAAGTTGGATATGATATATGCTGATAGAAAGATTACGTATGGCACGGAGTTACAAGCCTGCGAGCCTATTGAAGTACAGAGATTTCATTTGGATACTAATAATCACGTTAATAATGCCAAATATTTTCTTATGGCAGAACAACTCGTGCCGGAAGAGGATTATCCGGTTTATTTACGAGCTGAATATAGAAAGTCAGCGGTGTTAGGAGATACAATTTATCCTTTTGTAGAAAAAAATGATGACAGATATGTTATAGTATTAGGTGATAAGGAGGCAAATCCTTATGCAATAATAGAATGGAGAATAAAATGATAAGATTAGGAGAATATCAGACCCTTAGTATTATTAGTGAAACAGATTTTGGTGTGTATCTTGGAGATGCAGATAACAAGGTGCTGCTTCCTAAGAAACAGGTTCCGGAAGGAATAAAGAAGGGCGAAGAAATAAGAGTTTTTGTGTATAGAGACTCTCAGGACAGACTTATATCAACTACTAATGAACCGAAGATAACGCTTGGAGAAATGGCTGTGCTTACAGTTAATGAGGTAGGTAAGATTGGAGCGTTTCTTGATTGGGGTCTTGAAAAGGATTTGTTTTTGCCGTTTAAGGAGCAGACTGACAGAGTTACTCCGGGAAATGCTTATCTTGTTGCCTTGTATATTGACAAAAGTTCAAGACTTGCAGCTACTATGCGTGTTCATGACTATTTGATGCCGGCTAACTGTTATGGCAGAGATGCTATGGTGTCGGGTGTGATATATGGCATAAATGAGGAGATAGGGGCATTCGTGGCTGTTGATAACAAATACTTTGGACTCATTCCGAGGAAAGAAATTCATGAAAAATACAGAGTGGGACAGGTAGTAGAAGCTAGAGTTACAGAGGTAAGAGATGATGGCAAACTTAACCTTAGTCCTAAAAAAAAGGCTTATCTTCAGATGGATGAGGACGCGGAGCTTATTTTAAAAGTAATTGAGGAATATGACGGCGTACTTCCTTACAATGATAAGGCATCACCTGAGATAATAAGCAGAGATTTTAAAATGAGTAAAAATGCATTTAAAAGGGGCGTTGGAAGACTTCTTAAATCAGGAAAAGTGGAAATTACTGAAAAAAGCATAAGACTTAAGTAATCACAGGTAAACACCTGATGAAATATATATGAAATGGAGAGTTTAGTTATGAAGAAAATTATTAGTACAGACAAAGCGCCTGCAGCAATTGGACCATATTCTCAGGCAATTGAAGTTAATGGAATGGTTTACACATCAGGAGTGATTCCTGTAAATCCTGCTACAGGAGAAATTCCTGAAGGTATTGAAGCACAGGCGGATCAGGCAATTGGTAATCTTGTAAATCTTATTAAAGAAGCAGGAACAACCGTTGAAAATGTAATAAAGACAACAGTTTTTATTAAGGAAATGGATGATTTTGCAAAAGTAAATGCAGTATATGCAAAATATTTCACAGAAAACTGTCCTGCAAGATCATGTGTAGAAGTAGCAAGACTTCCTAAAGATGTTTTGATTGAAATTGAAGCAATAGCAGTGAAGTAGTTATGATTAGAGGCGAGAATAGAGCAAAGGCGTACTTTGCAGTAGTAACTTCGGTATATATAATCATAAGTTTAGTTGTGGCATTTTTGCCGGAAGATTTTCTTACGAGTGAAATGAGCATAATACTCGGGCAAAGTGTTGTTATAATTCCGGGAATTTCATATTGTCTTATTAAGAGAAAAAATATTTTTAAAGAGATTCCGTTTAAAAAAGTATCTGTTTTGAATATTTTGTTGGTGATATTGTTTACATATGCAGTGCTTCCAATAGTTACACTCATAAATGCCATATCTATGTTGTTTGTAGAAAATGAAGTAAATGCTGTGTTAAATGATTTTACTAAAAATCCATATATACTTTCTCTGTTTATGGTAGCAATACTCCCGGCAGTGTTTGAGGAGTTTTCTTTTAGAGGGATTATTTTTAACGGGCTAAAATCAAAAAATATTTTGTATGCAATTATAGTAAGTGGAGTGAGCTTTGGATTATTCCATATGAACATAAATCAGTTTTTATATGCTACAGTACTGGGTATGATATTAGCACTTTTGGCTGAGGCAACAGGAAGTATCATAGCTCCTATGATTATGCATTTTATATTTAATGCAAATAGCGTAACATTGACATATTTGCTTGAATTGCTGGAGAAATTAACAAATTCCTCTGAAACTGAACAGCTTGCAGAAGAAACTGTAGGTAAGAGTGACCTTATAATTGTTATATATTTTTATGTGGTTATAGGTTTGGTTGCGGGAGTAATAGCATTTTTGCTACTTATGCTTATTGCAAAAAGATGTAAGCGATGGGAACATATTAAATCCATTTTTAAAGCTAATAAATCTAAAGAGAAGAAAAAGATTCTTGCTCAGGATGTGATATGTACAATATTATACTGGATGGCAATAGTTGTCGCTGTACTTGTTATGATTATAAATGAAATAGCGTTATAAATTATAAATAAGATAATAAAAAGAGAGTGTCAGTACGGAGGAAAGTCTCTGTACCCGACACTCTCTTGTAATGTTTAAAGTTTAATATCAATGTTCTGCCCAAGATTAGGATTAACTGATGATTCCATAATCTTCTGCATTCCGTCTCCGACTGTTTCAAGAAAATCAAGAGATTTACTAAGAACAGCAACACTGATATCATTGTGAAGCTGAGTTGCCGATATCGACGGCGAAATTGATGAAATGTTCATAGCATACCTCCGTTCTTAAAATATTATTAATTATATTATAATATATATTAGGAAAATTGCAATATACAAGAGTGAAGTTATTGTATAAAATTTATAAAAAATAAATATTTGGGCAAAATAAACAAAAGTTGACTGCTTATTTCGTTTATTTGCACTATGGTTTTTTTTAATAAGATGTTATATAATATCATAAGACAAAATACTAACTATTTGAGGAGGAAAATTTAATGGCAAGTTTATCATTAAAGAATATTAGTAAAGTATATCCTAACGGCTTTGTAGCAGTTAAGGATTTCAACCTTGAGATTCAGGACAAGGAATTTATCATCTTCGTTGGACCATCAGGATGTGGTAAGTCTACAACACTTCGTATGATTGCTGGTCTTGAAGATATTACAGCTGGTGAATTATACATCGGTGACAGATTAGTTAATGATGTAGAGCCTAAGGACAGAGATATCGCTATGGTATTCCAGAACTACGCTTTATATCCACATATGACAGTATTTGATAACATGGCATTTGGTCTTAAGTTAAGAAAGACTCCAAAGGATCAGATTGACAAGTTAGTACATGAAGCAGCTAAGATTCTTGATATTGAACACTTACTTGATCGTAAGCCAAAGGCTTTATCAGGTGGTCAGAGACAGAGAGTTGCTATGGGTCGTGCTATCGTTCGTAATCCAAAGGTATTCCTTATGGATGAGCCTTTATCAAACCTTGATGCTAAGTTAAGAGTACAGATGAGAATTGAGATTTCTAAATTACATCAGAGACTTGAAACAACAATTATCTACGTTACACATGACCAGACAGAAGCTATGACACTTGGTACAAGAATCGTAGTTATGAAGGATGGTATCGTACAGCAGGTTGATTCACCTAAGGAATTATATGATAATCCTAACAACTTATTCGTTGCCGGATTTATGGGTTCTCCACAGATGAACTTCTTAGATGCACAGGTTACACAGTCTGGCTCAGATATTCTTCTTGTATTTGGCGCTAACTCAATCAAGGTTCCAGAAGCTAAGGCTAAGGCTCTTGTTGAGGGTGGATATGTTGATAAGACAGTAGTTATGGGTCTTCGTCCAGAAGATTTCCATGATGAGCAGGCTGTATTAGCAGTAATGCCAGATAGCACAATCGATGTAACAATCAGATTATACGAAATGCTTGGCGCTGAAGTATTCTTATACTTTGATGTAGATCAGTATAGCTGTACAGCAAGAGTTAACCCTCGTACAAATGCTAGACCTGGTGATACAATTAAGATGGCTATGGATGTTTCTAAGTTACACATCTTTGATAAAGAAACACAGCAGGTAATTACAAACTAGTAAAGATTAAGATTTTTCAGAGGAAATGTATATTTTTTACATTTCCTCTTTTTTTTTTGTCCAAAATAGATTAATATATAATTAGGTAAGAATGTTTTTTGGAATGGAGGAGAAAAAATGATATCAAATCAGATCCTTTCAACAACAATTGAAGGAATAAAGAATATTTCAAAAGTAGATTTTTGTGTGGCAGATACAGAAGGTAAGGTTATAGCTACTACATTTGAATGTGGTAATCTTTATGAAGAGGCTATAGTGACATTTGTAGATTCACCGGCAGATAGTCAGGTTGTTCAAGATTGTCAGTATTTTAAGGTATATGATGATAATAGATTAGAGTATGTACTTATAGCGAATGGTAATAATGAAGATACCTATATGGTTGGAAAGATGGCAACGTTTCAGTTGCAAAATTTATTAGTTGCATATAAGGAACGTTTTGATAAAGATAATTTCATTAAGAATTTATTGTTAGACAACCTTTTATTAGTAGATATTTACAACAGAGCCAAGAAACTACATATTGAAGCAAATGCAAGAAGAGTGGTATACTTGGTTGAGGCAGAGGGTGATAAAGATAATAACGTTCTTGAAACAGTGAGGGGGATATATGCAGGCAAGAACAAGGACTTTATTACTGCTGTTGATGAAAAAAATATAATTATTGTTAAAGAAGTTGGACAAAACGAAACATATGATGATTTGGAAAAGATAGCGAACACTTTATTGGATACAATTAATTCAGAAGCTATGGTTAAGGTGTATATAAGTTTTGGTACTATTGTAAATGATCTTAAAGAGGTGTCAAGATCATACAAGGAAGCTTCAATGGCCTTGGATGTTGGTAAGATTTTCTACAATGGAAAGAACGTTGTGGCTTATAACAAACTGGGAATAGGCAGACTTATTTATCAGTTACCTATGCCTTTGTGTAAAATGTTTATTAAGGAAATTTTTGATGGAAAGTCACCGGATGAATTTGATGAAGAGACATTGACAACAATTAATAAGTTTTTTGAAAATAATCTTAATGTATCTGAAACCTCAAGACAGTTATATATCCATAGAAATACTCTGGTATATCGTCTTGATAAGCTTCAGAAGGCTACAAATCTTGACTTAAGAATTTTTGAAGATGCAATAACTTTTAAGATTGCATTGATGGTAGTTAAGTATATGAAATATATGGATTCAATGAACGATTTCTACAATAATTAGAAAGGCAGATAAGGATGATTGTATTAGAAAACGTCAGCAAATCTTATTCGACAGGAGCACCGGCAATTAATCAAATTAATCTTACGATTGAGAAGGGAGAATTTGTATTTATTGTAGGTAACAGTGGTTCGGGTAAATCGACATTAATTAAACTTTTGCTTAAGGAATTAGAGCCTACAGAGGGTAAAATTTATGTAAATGACAAATGTTTGAACAGAATGAGGAGAAAGAAGATACCTTATCTTAGAAGAGATATTGGTGTTGTATTTCAGGATTTTAGATTGTTAAAGGATAGGAATATTTATGATAATATTGCGTTTGCACTGCGTGTTGTGGAAACTCCTATAAGAGTTATTAAAAGAAGAGTTCCGGCTATGCTTGCACTTGTAGGGTTATCAGAGAAATATCGTTCATTTCCAAAAGAATTATCAGGTGGAGAACAGCAGCGAGTTGCTCTTGCAAGAGCACTTGTGAACAATCCATCTATTTTGCTTGCAGATGAGCCTACAGGTAATTTGGATCCAAAGAATTCGTGGGAGATAATGAAGCTTTTGGATGAGATAAATAAAAGAGGTACAACTGTAGTAGTTGTTACGCATAATAGGGAAATAGTTGAAGCTATGAATAAGCGTGTAATAACAATGAACAAAGGTGTAATTATAAGTGACATAAAAAAAGGTGATTATAATGAAGATTAGTACATTTATATACAGTTTGAAGCAGGGATTTAAAAATATTAGACGTAATAAGCTTTTTTCACTTGCTTCAGTTGGAACAATTGCATCCTGTATATTTCTTATGGGTATGTTTGGAGCTATTCTGGCAAATTTTGTCCATATTGTTGATGAAACAGAGAAAAATGTGTGCATAACCGTTTTTTTTGATGAAGGAATCGAACAGGAGAAAATTGATGGTATAGGAGAGGCAATAAGAAAAAGAGTTGAGGTTGCCAGATTAGAATTTACTAGTGCAGAAGAGGCATGGGAAGAATTTAAGGTTGAATATTTTGCAGAAGCCCCTGAATTGGCAGAGGGATTCGCGGAGGATAATCCGCTTGCTAATTCAGCCTATTATGACGTGTATCTAAATGATATTTCTATGCAGTCAGCGCTCAAAAAACATATAGAAGGTATGGAGGGCGTTAGAAAGGTTAATGCCTCAGAGGTTGTTGCAAGTACGCTTACTGACTTTGGGCATATTGTGTCGTATATTTCCATAGCTGTTATAGTTATATTGTTGGCTGTTGGTATATTTCTTATAAGTAATACGGTTATGATAGGTATTGCGGTAAGAAAGGAAGAAATTGGAATAATGAAATTAATTGGTGCTACAGATTTCTTTATCAGAGTACCATTTATGGTTGAGGGTATAATAATAGGTCTTATTGGAGCTGTTATTCCTTTGATTGCGCTGTTTTTCCTTTATAAGAATGTTATACTTTATCTTGTAAGTGAATTTCAGACGATTTCAAATAAGTCAGTCTTCCTTAAGATAGATACGGTATTCAATGTAATGGTGCCATGTGCATTGTTAATTGGAGCGGGAATTGGATTTGTAGGTAGTATGATTACTATTAAAAAGCACTTAAAAGTATAGGAGGTAATGTACAATGAAAAGATTTCTTTTCGGAAGTGTATGCATTTTAGCTTTAGCGTGTGTGATAGTTGTTTCAGATATGGTTCCTTTGTATGCTACTAGTATACAGGAAGAAGAGAGTAAGAAACAGGAATTGGAAAATAACCTTGAGGATATTGAGGGTGTTATTAGCAATTTGGAGCAGTATATCGATGATGAGGAAGCATATATTAATCAAGTGGATGCAGAACTTACTGTATTAACAGACGGAATATATGATTTACAGGATCAGGTTAAGGCAAAAAAGAAGGAAATAAAAGCAAAAAAGAAGGAAATAAAGGCAGCTCAGGCGGATATTGATGTTCAGTACGAGAGCATGAAAAAAAGAATTCAGTTTATGTTTGAGAATGGAGATGCTATGTATTCTCAAATGATTCTCGGTTCAGAAAATGTATCAGATTTTCTGAATCGTGCGGAATATATTAATGAGCTTACCACATATGATAGAGAACAGCTTACTAAATTACAGAAGGCGAAGAAGAAGCTTAATAAACAGAAGAAAAAGCTTGAAAATGAACAGGCTTCCTTGGAGCAGCTTATTGCTGATGAGGAGAAGAAGCGTTTGGATATGGAAACTCTCATTGCTAATAAAAAAGAGGTTGTAGATGGATATACAGCGGACATTAGTGAGCAGGAGGCAGCAGCTCTAGAGATACAGGCTGAAATTGAAGCTCAGGAGGCTATTATTGCAGAACTTGTTGAATTGGAGAGGAAACGTAAGGAAGAGGAAGAACGTAGAAGACAGGAAGCGCTTCAACAGCAGCAGAATGCAAATCTTCCACAATATGATGGTGGCCAGTTCTTATGGCCGGTACCTGGTTATTATAGAATAAGTTCAGAGTATGGTACTAGATCGGATCCATTTACAGGCTTGTCTGCATGGCATAATGGTTTGGATATACCTGCACCAGAAGGAACACCAATTATTGCGGCATATTCAGGAGAAGTAATATGGGCATATCATAGTTCTAGCGCCGGAAACTGGATTGGTATAGATCATGGTGATGGAATAGTAACTATATATATGCATGCATCTAAGCTTTTGGTATCGGAAGGTGACAGAGTAAATGCAGGTGATACAATTGCGCTTGTTGGAACTACAGGCCGTTCTACAGGAAATCATTTACATTTTACCGTACGAGTAAATGGGGTTGACGAGAATCCTCATAATTATGTGGGTTAATAATAATATGACGGAGAGTTGTTATGGAAGAAAATAAAAGTAGTAGTAACAGATATTTAGTGGGGTGTTTAACGGGATTTGCCATAGGCACATTTGTTGCAATATTGGTAGTAGTAATAGTGCAACTGGTAATGCGAGTGCCGTATAATTTAAACAGTAATGATAATGCTGATATTTCTGATTTAACACAGAAAATGCAACTAATTATTTCAGAGATTGATAAAACATATATAGATGAAATTGATGAAGAAGAAATGGAAGATGCAGTGTATGGAGCAATACTTGAGTCGCTAGATGATCCATATAGCTGTTATTACAACGAGGAGGAATTAACCTCGATGCTGGACGACGTGGCTGGAACATATTGTGGTATAGGTGTTTCGGTAAATAAAGATGCAAAGACTCAGGACGTTGTTGTAACTAATGTTTTTAAATCAGGCAGTGCTCATGAGGCGGGTATAAAAGCCGGAGATAAAATTTTGTGCATAGATGGAAATGATGTCAAAGGACAAAGTCTGGATATGGTTGTATCATGGGTTAAGGGCGAAGAAGGTACAGAGGTTACAGTCAAAGTTGATAGAGATGGTAAAAAAATAGATTTTATCATGAATAGAAAGATGATAGAGGTGGATACCGTATATTATGAGATGCTTGAGGATAATATCGGTTATATACAGTTGAAGGAATTTGATGTAATCAGTATTACACAGTTTAGTGAGGCTGTGGATGACCTGAATAGTCAGGGGATGGAGAAGATTATCGTCGATGTCCGTGACAATCCGGGCGGAAGAATGGATGTTGTATGTGATGTTGTTAATACATTTTTGGAAAAGGATAAGTTAATTCTTTACACTGAGGATAAGTACGGTGATAGAGTTGAACAGTATACCGATAAAGATGGAAAACTGATAGGTATCCCGCTTGTTGTTCTTGTAAATGAAAATAGCGCGAGTGCATCAGAGGTGTTTTCAGGTGTTATTAAAGATTATGATGCTGGAATGATTGTCGGAAAAACAACATTTGGAAAAGGTGTTGTTCAGAAACTTGTCCGTTTGTCTGATGGAACTGCACTCAAGCTTACCTATTCTAAATATTACACACCTGCAGGAGAGGAAATTCACGGAAAAGGAATAGAACCTGTGGAGGAAGTTGAGCTTCCGGGCGATAAAAAAAGTCCTACGTTACTGGAAGAAAACGAAAAAGATACACAGCTTGAAAAGGCTATTGAATTATTAAAATAAAATCAGAACAAATGTTTGCTAAGCGTATATAGATGTGCTATAATAGGGAAGGCTAGTCTATATACGCTTTGTTTTATTATATAGTGAGGGAGAAAGACGAAATGAGTGAATTTGTATCCTAGTACGACCTTGCGTCTTTTGGCGTGTTAAATTGTTCATTTTGTCCAGATAATCCGGATGGTTTGGACAAAATAGCATGGAATAGACGGAATAATACGTAACAGATTTGTGACCTAAATTCGTGTAATGGGGAAATAATACAAAATACTACACGCGTGTAGCGGGTTTCGGTTACTCAACAATATTGAATAACTGAAATGGTACGATTTTGAGTAGTTGTTTAGAAAAATAATGGAGGATAAATATGTTTCATCAATATTCAGAGGAAGAATTAAGAAGTTATTGCAGGACAAGTATTGAGTCTTTAGAAAAATGGGCTCGTATAGTTATCGATGAGGAATTGTCAAACAAATATGGAGATAGTTATTTTGATGCAAAAATGCAAAATGGTGATCCTGTAATAAAGAAGTCAATCAGTGATAAGGCAACTGATATGTTAGAAAAACATCCAGATAGATTTAGAGGAAAGATAGATACTCTGTTTTTGGAAGAAATAATTTATGTATTATGCAAAGTGCAGCTTTATAAAGATGTGTTTAAAGTTTGATGAAAGTATGGTAGGAGAAAAAGTTCATATTACATGTCAAATTGTACAAAATAAAGCATGGCACAAGTATAGCACACAAGAAGATCATAGAATTTTGATAGTAATCTGTGTTTTGCCTCCAATCTAAAGATGCTGAGTATATAAATTATACATAAAAATATCTTGAAAAATGTAGAAAGGGTGATAGTTGTGGAAATTACAAAACAGATGGAAATGGTTTTATATCACTCAGAGCAAAGTGATGTTACCGTTAATGCAATTATAAAAGATGAAACAATTTGGATTACACAGAAAGCTATGGCTGAATTGTTTGGAATAGATAAATCAGGAATTAGTAGACATTTATCTAATATTTTTAAATCAGGAGAACTAGATGAAGAAGTGGTTGTTGCAAAAATTGCAACAACCACTCAACATGGTGCAATAGAAGGAAAAACACAGAATTCACTGACAAATTATTATAATTTGGATGCAATTATATCTGTAGGGTATCGAGTGGATTCTAAGCAGGCAACACAATTTCGTATCTGGGCAACGAATGTATTAAAAGAGTATATGCGAAAAGGTTTTGCCATGGATGATGAACGCTTGAAGCAGGGAAAAACTTTATTCGGTAAAGATTACTTCCGCGAATTGCTTGAGAGAGTTCGTTCTATTAGAGCTAGTGAAAGAAGAATCTGGCAGCAGATAACTGATATTTTTGCTGAGTGTAGTATAGATTATGATAAAACCTCAGAAGTTACATATAAATTCTATGCTACAGTACAAAATAAATTCCATTTTGCCATAACAGGAAAAACAGCAGCAGAAATTGTATATGATACAGCAGATCATACAAAAGATAATATGGGATTAACTACTTGGGAAAATGCTCCTGAAGGACGAATTTTAAAGTCAGACACTTCAATCGCAAAGAATTATTTGAATGAAAAACAAATTCGTCAATTAGAACGTGCTGTTACGGGATATTTTGATTATGTCGAAGATTTGATTGAAAGAGAAAATGTTTTTACAATGCAGGAATTTTCAGATAGTATTAATGCATTTCTGGAATTTCGTAGATACGATATCTTGCGAGATAATGGGAAGATATCGCATAAGCAGGCGTTAGAAAAGGCATATTATGAATATGAAATATTTAACAAAATTCAGCCGATAGAATCTGATTTTGACAAAGTTGTAAAAGAAATTGAAAATAAACGATAGATGTCGTTGAACAAAATTGCCGGAAACGTAAAAAATATTCAATGAATACTCTTCTGACAACTTTGCAGGTATTACGATTACAAATTTGTGACTTAAATTCGTGTAATGGAGCAAAAAAGAATATTAGCCAAGTGATTTTATGATAATTACACGAATTTCTGGTTGATTGACAAACTTTTTTACTATAGACTATGGAGGTGGAAATTATGCAAGATGCACAAAAATGTTTCAAATTACATTCTGAATACAAGCCTACAGGCGACCAGCCGCAGGCCATCGAAGCTCTTGTAAAAGGCTTCCAGGAAGGCAATCAATGCCAGACTCTACTAGGGGTTACGGGGTCAGGTAAGACATTCACGATGGCTAATGTTATTAAAGCGCTTAATAAGCCAACGCTTGTTTTGGCTCATAATAAGACACTTGCAGCACAGCTCTACGGAGAATTCAAGGAGTTTTTTCCGGAGAATGCGGTGGAGTATTTTGTATCCTATTATGATTATTATCAGCCGGAGGCGTATGTACCCTCTACGGATACTTATATAGAGAAGGATTCTTCGATTAATGATGAGATTGATAAGCTTAGACATTCGGCTACAGCAGCCCTTACGGAGAGAAGTGATGTTATAATAATATCAAGTGTGTCCTGTATATATGGTCTTGGTAGTCCTATTGACTATCAAAATATGGTGTTAAGTGTAAGACCGGGAATGATTAAAGACAGAGAAGAAGTAATTAAGAGACTGGTGGATATACAATATACGAGAAATG
The DNA here is from genome assembly GCA_017396555.1 of Lachnospiraceae bacterium. Taxonomy (GTDB): domain Bacteria; phylum Bacillota; class Clostridia; order Lachnospirales; family Lachnospiraceae; genus RGIG1934. The sequence goes on from JAFQLS010000057.1 coordinate 82,430, forward strand.
ATATGGATTTTAAACGAGGAACATTCAGGGTTAGAGGTGACGTAGTCGAGATTTTCCCGGTAGCTTCTAATGAAAATGCTATAAGGATAGAGTTTTTTGGTGATGAGATAGACAGAATTACAGAAATAGATACCCTTACTGGTGAGATTAAATGTCGCTTGGAGCATGTGGCGATATTTCCTGCCTCGCATTATGTATTTCCAAAAGAGAAAATAGAAGAAGCATGTGTTAATATTGAAGAGGAACTTAAGGGACAGGTCGAATATTTTAAGAGTGAAGATAAGCTTTTAGAAGCGCAGAGAATTGCGGAGAGAACCAATTTTGATGTGGAGATGCTTAGAGAGACAGGATTTTGTTCGGGGATTGAGAATTATTCAAGACATTTGGCAGGAATGGAACCGGGTGAGACTCCTCATACACTTCTTGATTATTTTACAGGAGAATTTTTGCTCATTATAGATGAGTCTCATATTACTGTTCCGCAGGTCAGGGGTATGTATGCCGGTGACAGGTCAAGAAAGACTACTCTTGTGGATTATGGTTTTAGATTACCGTCAGCACTGGATAACAGACCGCTTAACTTTGAAGAATTTGAAAGCAAGTTAGACCAGGTAATGTTTGTTTCAGCGACTCCAAATGTGTATGAGGGCGAGCATGAGATGTTAAGAGTTGAGCAGATTATCAGACCAACAGGGCTTCTTGATCCGGAGATTATAGTTAAGCCGGTGGAAGGTCAGATTGATGATTTGATTACAGAGATTACAAAGGAAACTGACAAGAAGAATAAGGTGCTTGTTACTACGCTTACTAAGAATATGGCTGAGGACTTAACAGAGTATCTTAAGGAGGTCGGAATAAGGGTAAGATATCTGCATTCTGATATTGATACACTTGAGAGAACTGAGATAATAAGAGATATGAGATTGGATGTATTTGATGTGCTGGTTGGAATTAATTTGCTTAGAGAAGGATTGGATATTCCGGAGATTTCATTAGTTGCAATTCTTGATGCAGATAAAGAGGGATTTCTTCGTTCGGAAACCTCACTTATACAGACTATAGGCAGAGCAGCAAGAAATAGTGAAGGTCACGTTATAATGTATGCTGATAAGATTACTGATTCCATGAGAAATGCTATTGATGAGACTAATCGTAGACGTAAACTTCAGATGGAATATAATGAGAAGAATGGAATAACCCCTACTACTATTAAAAAGGCAGTAAGAGAGCTTATTAGTATTACTAAGGAAGCAGAGAAGAGAATTAGTGATATTGAGAAGGATCCTGAATCTATGAGCAGGGAAGAACTTGATAAATTCATTGATAAGATACAGAAACAGATGAAGAAGGCTGCGGCTGAACTGGATTTTGAGTCGGCAGCTGAGCTTAGAGATAAGATGATGATTCTAAAGAAGGAGTGTCAGAAGAGATATGGCGAGTAATAAAAATTCACAATATATAAGAATTAAAGGAGCAAGTGAGCATAATCTAAAAGGGATTGACCTAGAGATACCAAGAGAAAAATTTGTTGTTATGACAGGGCTTAGTGGTTCGGGTAAATCATCCTTGGCATTTGACACTATTTATGCGGAAGGACAGAGAAGATATATGGAATCACTGTCTTCGTATGCCAGACAGTTTTTGGGACAGATGGAAAAGCCTAATGTTGAGAAGATTGAAGGCTTATCGCCTGCTATTTCTATTGACCAGAAATCAACTAACAGGAATCCGCGTTCAACTGTTGGTACTGTTACTGAGGTGTATGATTATCTTAGATTATTGTATGCAAGAATTGGTGTGCCTCATTGTCCTAAATGTGGTAAGGAAATTAAGAAACAGACTGTAGACCAGATGGTAGATCAGATTATGGAATTGCCGGATAGGACAAAGATTCAGCTGCTTGCACCTATAGTCAGAGGTCGAAAAGGTGAGCATAGCAAGGTTCTTGAACATGCTAAGAAGAGTGGTTATGTAAGAGTAAGAATAGATGGTAATATGTATGAACTATCTGAGGATATTAAGCTTGAAAAGAATAACAAGCATAATATAGAGATTGTTGTTGACCGTTTGGCAATAAAGGAAGGGATTGAGAAGAGGCTGGCGGACTCTATCGAAACGGTTATGCATTTGTCAGAGGGGCTTATGATTATTGATGTTATTGATGGTGAACCAATTAATTTCAGTCAGAGCTTTGCCTGTCCTGATTGTGGAATTAGTATAGAGGAGATTGAACCAAGAAGTTTTTCATTTAATAATCCTTTTGGAGCCTGTCCTATATGTTCGGGACTTGGATATAAGATGGAGTTTGATGAAGAACTTATGATTCCGGATAAGTCGCTTAGTATAAATGAAGGCGCGATTGTTGTTATGGGGTGGCAGTCGGCAAATGACGGAAAGAGTTTTACTAATGCTATATTACAGGCGCTGGCTAAGGAATATAATTTTAGTCTTGATACACCAATTGAGAAATACTCAAAGGAAATAATGAATGTATTAATACACGGAACCAATGGAAGAGAAGTAAAGGTTCATTATAAAGGACAGCGTGGGGAAGGTGTGTATGAGGTTGCTTTCGAGGGACTCATTAAGAATGTAGAGAGAAGATATAGAGAGACTGGCTCGGATATGATGAAGCAGGAATATGAGGAGTTTATGAGAATAACACCTTGTAAGGAATGCGGAGGACAGCGTCTTAAGAAAACTTCTCTTGCTGTAACGGTAGCGGGTAAGAATATATTTGAGATTACAGATATGTCAATAAAAAATCTTCATGAGTTTCTTAAGGATATGAATATAAGTGAAAGACAACATTTGATAGGTGATCAGATACTTAAAGAAATTAAAGCAAGAATAGGATTTCTTAAGGAAGTTGGACTTGAATATTTGTCGCTTTCAAGGGCAACATCCTCGTTATCGGGAGGAGAGACACAGAGAATAAGACTTGCGACCCAGATAGGTTCAGGACTTGTTGGTGTGGCATATATTCTTGATGAGCCTAGTATCGGTCTTCATCAGAGAGATAATGATAAGTTGTTGGGAGCTCTTATGAAGCTTAGAGATACCGGTAATACATTGATTGTTGTTGAGCACGATAAGGATACTATGATGGCTGCTGATTATATAGTGGATATTGGTCCCGGTGCAGGTGAACATGGTGGAGAGGTAGTTGCTGTGGGAACTGCCAAAGACATTATGAAATGCAAGAAATCAATAACCGGTGCATATCTTAGCGGCAAGAAGAAGATTCCGGTTCCTGAGATTAGAAAACAACCTTCTGGATGGCTTACTATTAAAGGAGCAAGACAGAATAATCTTAAGAATATTGATGTGGATATACCGCTGGGAGTTATGACCTGTGTTACAGGTGTATCGGGTTCGGGTAAGAGTTCATTAATTAATGAGATTTTATATAAGAAGCTTGCAAAGAAGCTTAACAGGGCAAGGCTTATACCGGGTGAGCATGATAAGATTCTTGGAATAGAACAGTTGGATAAAATTATTGACATAGACCAGTCACCAATAGGAAGAACACCACGTTCAAATCCTGCGACATATACAGGTGTATTTGATATGATAAGGGATTTGTTTGCTTCGACTACAGATGCGCAGGCAAGAGGCTATAGCAAAGGAAGATTTAGCTTTAATGTAAAGGGTGGACGTTGCGAGGCCTGCTCAGGTGATGGGATTATTAAGATAGAGATGCATTTTTTATCTGATGTATATGTACCTTGTGAGGTTTGTGGAGGAAAACGATACAACAGGGAAACCTTGGACGTTAAGTACAAAGGAAAAAATATTTATGATGTGCTTAATATGACTGTTGAAGAGGCACTTGAATTTTTCAAAAATGTTCCATCTATATATCGTAAATTAAAGACGTTAAATGATGTTGGTTTATCATACATTAGATTAGGACAGCCTTCAACTACTTTGTCAGGTGGAGAGGCACAGCGTATTAAGCTGGCGACAGAGCTTAGTAGAAGAAGTACAGGCAAAACAATTTATGTACTGGATGAGCCTACAACAGGTCTGCATTTTGCAGATGTTCACAAGCTTGTTGATATATTAAGGCAGTTATCAGAAGGTGGAAATACAGTAGTTGTAATAGAGCACAATTTAGATGTAATAAAGGTTGCAGATTACATCATAGATATAGGTCCTGAAGGTGGCGATGGAGGAGGAACTGTTATTGCTAAGGGAACACCGGAAGAGGTTGCGGAAAATCCAATTTCGCATACCGGAAGGTATATAAAACAAGAGTTGGAAGTATAGGAGATTAGAGGAATTGTAATTTCAAAAGTACCAAAAAAAATACTTGATAAGACGTGCCCTTCTTTTGTATAATGAAATCTGATATGTGTCGGCGATGTTTCGATATCGTCGGCACTTTTTAAGTAAGAGGAGAAGGTAGTGTGTGGAATAATATTTTAGAAAATGTTTCTAATGCAAATGATGCAGTAAATAGTGTCGTATGGGGCATACCTATGCTTATTTTGCTTCTCGGTACAGGCATATTTATGTCTATAAGAACACGATTTTTTCAGGTTGTCAGGGCAAAGTATGTTAGTAATGAGACATTTTTGGCAATATTTAAAAGAAAATCAGTTACCAAGACTAAGGATAAAAAAGCAATTTCGCAATTTCAGGCACTTACAACGGCACTGGCAGCTACAATAGGTACGGGTAATATTGCAGGTGTTGCAACTGCGTTGGTCGTAGGTGGACCGGGAGCAGTATTCTGGATGTGGGTATCAGCTTTCTTTGGTATGATGACAAGTTTTTCGGAAAATATACTTGGTATTTTTTATAGAAAAAAGAATGATAAGAATGAGTGGTCCGGTGGTGCTATGTACTACCTTGAAGAAGGCTTGGGCAAAAAGAAGCATATGCAGTATGTAGGAAAAGGGCTTGCTATAGCATTTGCAGGCTTCTGTGTGCTTGCGTCATTTGGAATTGGAAATATGACACAGGTTTACTCTATATCAGATGCGGTATCAAGTAATTTTGGAATATCTCCATTTTTAACAGGAATTGCACTTGCAATTATTGCCGGGCTTATTATTATTGGTGGTATTAAGAGAATAGGAAGCGTTACAGAAAAGCTTGTGCCATTTATGGCATTTGCATACATTGGAATAACATTATTTATTTTCTTTTCAAATTGGGAGATGATACCTTATGTATTTGGAAGTATTTTCGGTAGTGCATTTAGTGTAGAAGCTGTAGGCGGAGGCATAGGCGGTTATGTAATCAAGCGAGCTATGACGATGGGCTTTAAGCGTGGAGTATTTTCAAATGAAGCAGGACTTGGCTCTGCCGTGCTTGTTAATTCATCATCTGATGTTAAGGAGCCGGTGATTCAGGGAATGTGGGGAATATTTGAAGTGTTCTTTGATACTATAATAGTTTGTACGCTTACTGCATTTACCATATTGTCAAGCACTACAAATGTTTTACCACAGACACAGGTGTTTGAAAATGTTACGTCAGAAGAACAGATTTATGCAATTAATAAAGAAGAGGAACAGGATAGGCTGCCACTTATTGATGCAGAGTATAATGCTTTCAGAATTAAAGTTGATTCTAAGGGAGTAAGTAAGGCATATGCTCAGAAGCCTGATAAGGGTGAGTATATAGAAATTGGCTTTGAAAATGATTCGTATTATCTCGAAATGATTCCAGAGAATGAGCTGGAAGAAGGAAATTATATTTATGCTAATATAATGAAAATAAAGGGAAATACAGTTAAGGATAAACAGGGAAATGAAACTCTTGAGTCGGTTAAATTTACACAGATTAATGGGGTTTCTGTTGTTACATATGCGCTTTCGCAGAGATTTGGAAGCGTTGCAGGTAAGCTGCTTGCAATAGCTATTATTTTGTTTGCATTTACAACGGTACTTGGGTGGTCATTCTATGGAACAAAGGCTATAGAGTATCTGTTTGGAAATAAAGCAACTATTGTATACAAGATAATATTTGTATGTTTTGTAGTAGTTGGTTCAACGATTAATCTTGGGCTCGCATGGGAGGTTGCTGACACACTTAATGGATTAATGGCAATACCTAACCTTATTGCAGTTCTTGCATTATCAGGTACAGTTGTGAAGATAACTAAGAATTATATTCTTAGAAATATTAAGAAACCACCGGAAAATATTAAGCCGATGTTATCAGCTTATCCGGATATTCAAAAAGAGCAGGAGGATAAATTATGTTAGAAGCTAAGAATCTGGTAAAAATTTATAAGCCAAAAAGAGGTGTACCGGTTAAGGCACTTGATAAGGTGTCATTGAAATTTCCGGATAAAGGAATGGTATTTTTACTTGGTAAGTCAGGTAGTGGTAAATCAACACTTCTTAACCTTTTAGGTGGTCTTGACAAATATAATGAAGGTGACATTGTTATTAAAGGTGTGTCTTCTAAGGATTTCAAACAGAAGCATTTTGATTCATACCGTAATACATATGTTGGTTTTATTTTTCAGGAGTACAATGTATTAGAGGAATTTTCAGTAGGAGCTAATATTGGTCTTGCACTTGAACTTCAAGGTAAAAAGGCTACTGATGAAGAAATTAACAGAATCCTTAAGGAAGTTGACCTTGAGGGATATGGCAATAGAAAGCCGAATGAATTATCAGGTGGTCAGAAACAGAGAGTTGCAATTGCCAGAGCACTTGTTAAGAATCCTGAAATCATTATGGCGGATGAACCTACAGGAGCACTTGACTCGAACACGGGACGTCAGGTATTTGATACACTTAAGAAATTATCAAAAGATAAGCTTGTAATTATAGTTTCGCATGACAGAGAATTTTCAGAAAATTATGCGGATAGAATTATAGAGCTTGCAGATGGTAAAGTTATTAGTGATGTGGAATATGCAGGCGAGTTAGATGGCTCAGAGGTAGTAGAAGAGATTGAAGAACCAGCAAATTTAAAATTTGAAAATAATATTATTGAAGTGGTTGAAGGCTATCATTTAACAGAAGAAGACAGAATAGCTATTAACCAATATATTGATGATTTGAAGAATGGAAATGTTGTAATTAAGCTTGATAGCAAACGAGTTTCTAATAAGAAATTCGTAGACACCAATCAGGATAACATTGTATCTCAGAAGAATAATGACTTTAAGCTTATTAAGTCTAAGCTTCCGTTTAAGAATGCTATTAAAATTGGCGCAAGTGGACTTAAGCATAAGAAATTCAGACTTATAGTTACAATTATACTTTCTTGTATTTCGTTTGGTTTATTTGGTTTGTCGGATACACTTGGTTCATATGACCATGTTAAAACCTGTACTAATTCGCTTGTGGATAGCAATGTAACCTATGCATCACTTGTGAAGAGTGTCAGAACCGGTTCGGGTATAAATGAATATTATGAAACTTATGGCAATTTGATGTCAGAGGCTGATATAGAGGAAATCGAAAAAAATATTGGAACAGAATTTACACCGGTTTACCAGCCTATAAACAGTTCGCTTGATCTTGAACAGAATATGGAATTAAACGAGGATATTAAGGAGGGGGATAAAATTATTTATTCAATGTCATTAAATGGCTTTGGAGAGATATCTGAGGAAGCTATAAATGAATATGGATACAAGGTACTTGCCGGTAAAATGCCTGATGGTAAGAAAAATGAATTAGCACTTAGCAAATATATGTATGATTCGTTTGTGAAATTTGGATATGTAAATAATGGTAAGAAGGAAGAAATTAAAAAGCCGGAAGATTTAGTCGGCAAGAGTATTTCTATTGCAAATGTAGAGTATGAGATTGTTGCAATAATTGATACTAATATGGATATTGACAGATATCTTGCGATGGTTGAGGAAGATGAGCATGTTACTACATCTGAACAGCTTGCAAATTACGCATTATTGAATGAATTTAATTATTGTAAGGATTACAGTCTTGCAAAAATTGCGATGGTTGGAGCCGGTCATATTGATGAACTGGTTAAGAGAACTCCTGATATTTACGAGATAATAAAAGTATGGATATATGGTTATTCAGAAGAAGGAAGCTTTGACCCATATTATGTTACGGAATTAGATAGGGTTAAGGATGATGAAATCATTTGGATTGATGGTGAGAAGGATGAGTTGATGGAAAAAGAACTTATCCTTCCAAAGAGTATGCTTTATGATTCGATGGGTGAAGAATTAGACCTTAGCGATTCTGCAGTAATTAAAAAAATTAAAAACATTAATATTGAATTAGATATTTGGGATGATTCTACCCTGGAGAGTACTTACGAAGATGGCTACAAGATTGTGGGGGTTTTGACAGATTCAGAAAAATATGCAGATACATTTGTTGTGTGCAAGGATTTATTTGAAAAATGTGTTAGCGATATTGATGGAAAATATATGTTCGCAGTAGGAAATATGCCAAGCAAAAAAGCTGATATTGAGGATATGGTTGCTTATTGTTACAGAACTGATTCAGATATCAGATATGAACTTCAGAACCCTGTGACATACGAGCTTAGTATAATAAGTATTGTTTTGAAGCTGGTATCAAAAGCCTTCTTCTATGTAGGAATATTCTTTGCTTTGTTTGCGGCACTTATGCTTGCTAACTTTATCGGAACAAGTATTTCTTACAAGAAGCAGGAAATTGGTATTCTTCGTGCGATTGGTTCGAGAAGTAATGATGTATTCAGAATATTCTTCTCGGAAAGCTTTATTATTGCAATGATTAATTTTGTATTATCTATATCGGGAGTTTTTGTCGTGACAAATGCAATTAATCTTCTTATAAGAGAGGAACTTGGAATATTGGTAACAGTTCTTCACTGTGGTATAAGACAGGTTGTGTTACTATTTGTAGTGAGTGTGGTTGTTGCATTTGTTGCTAGCTTTTTACCGGTTAGAAAGATTGCAGCTAAGAAACCTATTGATGCCATAAGGAAAAGATAAGAAGTTGATTTAAATGATGGCAGCCACCCGGTTAATTGCATCCGGTGGACAGCCTGATGCTCTGCTTGCCCCAGAAAGAAGAAATGCGTAGGATTTGCGCCGTACACAAGGGAGCCTTCCATTCAACATCATAAAAAATTGCCTGCACAGTTTCCACGAAGGGTCTGTACAGGCAGTTGCTATTTTGCTGAGTATTTCTCCGCTAGGGATATCACCCTTTATGGAGGGGTATATGTTGCTGATAAAGGTTGTGTTTTGAGGTATAATAGGTGTATAATACATTTGTTCCATAAAGAAAATAGAGAAGGTAGTAAAATAATGTTTAAGGAAAAAGCTGAAGATAGTATTTATATAAATTCATACGAAAATAGCAAGGAAGTTATTGCTAACAGGTATGCTCTTAAGTGTCTTACTTGTGCAATGATTGTTCTTGTGATGATATTGATTCTAAATGTTGCAGATATTTTCGTGATAGATAAAGCAACCACAGCAAAATGTGTTGTATTATGCTTTATTGTATATGTATGTATAATAATGGTTAAAATATTTGGGGATATATCAAAGAACTGGGTGAAATATTATATTTTATTTGGTGTGGTGGTGTGGATAACAATCATTTCTACATTTCTTACATACCACGCATTACTGGCATGCGCGCTCCCACTTGTAAGCTGTAGCGTGTATGTGTCTAAAAAGGTTACCATATATACATATGCTCTTATGGTGATAAGCACCTGTATCAGTGTGTATGTAGGCTATTATATAGGAATTTGTGATGCAAATATGGTTCTCTTAACAGGAGAGACCTTGTCAAAATATTTGACTCCGGATAATGAATTTGCGTATAAATTTGTAAATGATAATATTGAGTGGACGTTAGCGCTCTTTTTTGTTTTGCCTAGAAATATGATATTACTTGCATTTGCAGTAATCAGTAGTAGCATATCAAAAATTCTTAATGTTAATATGGATTATGCCCGCAAGATGAAAAATATGGCTGAAATAGATGGTATGACAGGTATTTATAACAGAAGCAAATATATCAGTATGGTTGAAGAGGTTTATAAAAAAGAGGAGCATATAGGTGTAATCTTTTGGGATATTAATTACCTTAAGCAAATTAATGATAATGAGGGTCATGAATTTGGTGATAAACTAATTCTTACAGTGGCTCAAAGCATTAATTTGGTTGCAAATGATAATGACAGAGCGTATAGAATTGGCGGAGACGAATTTGTTATGGTTGTGTTAGGAGCTGACAGCAAGGCTTTGACTAAAAAAATAGCTGAATGGAAAAAGGCTATAGATAAGCTTAAGAGGGATAATAATATTGATGTGTCAGTTGCTGTGGGGTATGCATATGGAAATGGTTCATCGTATGAGGATGTGCTAAGAGAAGCAGATAAAATGATGTATGATGACAAGAATAAGCTTCGTAAAAGATAAGAGAGGACTGTAGTAATGTCTGGAATATTTGGATTAGATAAAAAGCAGATGCTACAGATTATAAAAATAGCATTTGGAAGCTGTGTAGCGGTTCTTATAGCGGAATTCTTCGGATTACAGAATGCAGCATCAGCAGGAACAATTGCATTATTAACTATTGTGACAACCAAATGGGAGACCTTGAGGTTGTCATGTTTTCGTCTTGTGACATATGGAATTACCGTTGTGCTGGCCTGGATATTGTTTGCACATGTAGATGTGGGCTGGGAGGCATATGGAATGTTTATATTCCTGTTGGTTCTTATTAGCGAGATTATGAATGTAAAAGCTACTATATCTGTAAATGCGGTTATTGGCGTACATTTTCTTACTACCAAGGATTTTAGTGGAGAATTCATTTTAAATGAACTGATGTTGCTACTCATCGGCGTGGGAATCGCTATTGTGCTTAATTTGTTTCATTTGAATGAAAGTCACAGAAAATTTCTTGTTTCAAATATGCGATACACAGAAAAGAAGTTACAGGAAATATTAGTTGAATTTGCCACGTTTCTTATGGGAAATGAAATGTCCGAGGATGTGTGGAAGGATATAGAAAACCTTGAGAATCAAATAAGGGTATTTCACACAGAGGCAACTACTTATCAGGATAATACATTTAAGTCTCATACCGGATATTATGTGGAGTATTTTGAAATGCGCCAGCAGCAGTGCGAAATTCTTAACAACCTTCATTGCGAGACAATGAAGATTCGTGAGTTGCCAAAGCAGGCGAAGGTAGTGGCAGATTATATTTTGTATCTTAAGGAGTATGTGCTTGAAAAGAATTCGCCGGAGGCACAGCTTAAACGACTTCATGATTTGTTTGAAGAAATGCATACAGCCCCTATGCCTGTTACAAGAGAGGAATTCGAGGCAAGGGCAATCCTTTATCATGTTCTTATGGATATTGAAGAGTTCGTATTATATAAGACTAAATTCGTGGAAAATTTGGATAAAAATAAGCTTAAAAAATATTGGGAAGTAGAATGATTTGTCTACTTCTGTATTTTTTTGTCAAAAAAATTTTTCATTTTCTGAAAAAAATGCTTTTACATAGAAAAAAATTGTACTATAATAGGGAAGTAATTTTTTTATTTTATGGTTTGAAGTGGACTTGTCCACTTCGTTTAAATTTAGAATAGCAAGGAGAAAATGAAATGAAGCAGGATATGATAGTTGTTCTTGACTTAGGAAGCACAGAAAACACAGTTGTAGCTCGTCAGATTCGTGACTTGGGCGTATATAGTGAAATTCATCCACATGATATTACACCTGAAGAATTAAACGCGCTTGACAATGTGAAGGGTATCATTCTTAATGGTGGAGAGAATCGTGTAGTTGATGGCGTGGCTGTTGAAGTGTCACCAGCTATTTATGATTGTGGTTATCCAATCATCTCTATCGATCATCCAACTGCAAAATGCGATAAGCAGTATAGTGAGATTCCATCAGAAGCCGATTTTAAGACATTTATATTTGATGAATGTAAGGCTGAGGCTAACTGGAATATGAAGAACTTCATCGAAGACCAGGTTGAACTTATTCGCCGTCAGGTTGGAGATAAGAAGGTATTGTTAGCTCTTTCAGGTGGTGTTGATTCATCAGTTGTTGCTGCGATGCTCTTAAAGGCAATTGGCAAGCAGCTTGTGTGTGTTCACGTTAATCACGGTCTTATGCGTAAGAATGAATCAGAAAATGTAGTTGATGTATTCCGCAATCAGTTGAATGCTAACTTGGTTTACGTAGATGCAACAGACCGTTTCCTTGGTAAACTTGAAAATGTAGCTGACCCAGAGCAGAAGCGTAAAATCATCGGTAGCGAATTTATTCGTGTATTTGAGGAAGAAGCTCGCAAGTTAGAAGGCATTGATTTCCTTGGACAAGGTACAATCTATCCTGATATTATAGAGAGTGGAACTAAGACTGCTAAGTGCGTTAAGTCTCACCATAACGTAGGTGGACTTCCAGAGGATCTTCAGTTTGAACTCGTTGAGCCTTTAGCTCAGTTATTCAAGGATGAGGTTCGTGCATGTGGTGTAGAGCTTGGTCTTCCAGCAGAAATGGTTTACCGTCAGCCATTCCCAGGTCCGGGACTTGGCGTTCGTTGTCTTGGTGCAATCACAAGAGACCGTCTTGAAGCACTTCGCGAATCAGATGCAATTCTTCGTGAAGAGTTTGCTAAGGCAGGACTTGATAAGAAGGTATGGCAGTACTTCACAGTAGTACCTGACTTCAAAGCCGTTGGTGTTAGAGATAACGCAAGAAGCATGGGATACATGGTAGTTATCCGTGCTGTTAATACAATTGATGCCATGACAGCAACAATTGAAAGACTTGATTATGATATCTTAGAGAAAATTACAGATAGAATTACAGCTGAGGTTCCAAGTGTTAACAGAGTATGTTATGAGTTGACAAAGAAGCCTGTGGCTACGATTGAGTTTGAGTAAGGAGTAGTGCTAAAAAAGTCCAGTATTTATGCGGTTTCCAAACAAATTTGTTTAAGTGCTGGCAACGATTTGGCAACAGATTTTCCTTATTCAATGAATAAGATTACTTTATGTGCATAAGAAAAC
>JAFQLS010000004.1 GCA_017396555.1 Lachnospiraceae bacterium
AGTTACATTATAACATGTAGCGGAGAGAAAGTGGTTGTCGGTAGCCACTTTTTTTCTTTTTACAGAAAATTAGCGGAGGCTGTGACTTGATTTATCACAGCCTCCGCTGTTATGGACTATCTATTTTCCGACAGCCCCTTCATTATCTCTAATACAAATCTAATTGAAATTCCTATGTAATCGTCTATAACAATATTTCTAGCCTTTCTTATGTTCTATTCCATCATCTCAGCAGTTACACGATTCCATCTGTATTTTTCTAAATCAACTCTGTTGCCCTCTACCTCAACGCCTTCTCCTTTAAGAAGTTCTATCTGCCTATTCTCACCACCAAATACGAACGCTTTTGATACCTCACCAAGTCGATTCACTACTCTATGGCACGGAATATGCTCAGGGTCAGGATTAGCATGTAGCGCATAACCTACTACTCTTGACCACCTTCTGTTACCTGCAAGAGAAGCCACCTGTCCATAGGTGGCTACCTTTCCCTTTGGTATTTGTTTTACAACATCATATATTAATTCAAATGTAGATTTATTCATAATTATCTCTAACCCACCTCACCGACTCTCTAAGTGCTTCAATAGTCTTAGTCTCTATAACACACCTCGAATTTGATATTTTGGCAATCCAAATTCTTTGCTCCAAATCAATATCGCCGGTTCCTAGTGTCATATGATCCTTTCTACCCAGTGCATCATGAATATGAAAATGTTTAAGCTTATGTTCATTCTTCATAATAAATGGCTCGTCTATATTATCCATACCATGAGAATGTCCTATATCCCATGTGAGTGCAAATATATCACTCTCCAATAACATAGAAATAACAGGCTTTTCATACTCTCTGAAACCATCAGTATTTTCGATACAGATTGTTATATTGCTGTCACCTACCAGCTTTTCACACATTTCTCTAAATTCTCTATACTTATTCATATATTCATCAAAATATTTGTCATATAACTGAACCTTTTTATCTGGAAGTGTAAAATATACCCCATGATTCATATGCATATTTAAAATAGGCACATTTAATTTCTTAGCAACATTAATAGTTCGCTTAACTGTATTCATATAAGCATCTGCCACACTTTTATTGAAATCTGCTATATTGAGATTCTCGTCCAAATGAATAGTAAAATATATATTATTGTTTTTAGCTATCTGTTCAAAATATTCTATATTTTCAAGTTTTTCTATCTGATATTCTGGCAAATTCATATTCAACTCTATAAATTGTAACCCAAGCTCTTTGCATAACAAAATGTTATCTTCCAGAGTATCATTTTCGATTAATGTAGGCATACCACAATCCATCACTTATCTACTCCTCAAATATAAGCTGTTCTTCAAGACCTGATTCTATGAAATATTCATGTGCATACGAACCCTTTTTTACATATATCTTCATATCCTCATCTATACCCTCATATGCATCAAATACATTTGTTCCCATCTTTTTTACAGATGCAGGAAAATGTATTTCAATCAACTCCGGAAATGCCCCGGCTCCAATTTCCTCTACACCCTCTTCAATATAAATATATCGATAATCCATTTCACTATGAAAAGCTGCACTTTCTATAACCTTTACCGTCCCTGGAATAGTTACCTTTCTAAGCTTTTCACCCCACATACAAAGTTTACCCATTCTTTCAACATTTGAAGGGATTGTTATTTCCTTAGCATCTCCAACATATCTTATTAGCACACCATCTTCTATTACAAATCCATCTTCATCCGCTATAGATTTAAAATATGTTGGCGTGGAACGATAATCTTTACATGCCTCTAATGCTTCCTGCCTGCTTTCATATAGCATTTCAGGTTTACCAGTTCCGTCCACATACAATAATTCAAGACCATATTCAGTATATCTTACTTTATATTCTTTTATTATTTCTCTACCATTTCTGTTCTTGATAACCAAATTGTCATTTTCCAAGGTGTATGTATAATGATAACCACCCGACACTCTATGCTCTTTAAATTCAATGTAATTATCTTCATCTGAACATTCATGTTTTCCATCGCTTGTAAATTCCCATACATCTACATAATCCCAAGTTGTTACCTGATACCAGGTACCAACTACAGAATTAGAAATTCTTGTTGAGTTTTCTGACTCATCATCTTTACCTTGCTTTTGACATGCAGTCAGCAATAACATACATATCATTAATACTAATATTCTTTTCATAATCTCTACTCCTCAAATATAAGCTGTTCTTCAAGCCCTGCCTCTATGAAATATTCATGAGCATATGAGCCTTCTTTGACAAATATCTTCGTATCTTCTGATATACTTCCTTCATACGCATCAAATACATCTGTTCCCATTTTATTTACTGATGCCGGAAAATGTATCTCAATTAAGAAATCTGGAAAAGCACCTGCACCAATTTCCTTCACACCTTCCTCAATATAAATATAACGAAAATACAATTCATCATGAAATGCAGCACTCTCTATCACTTTTACTGTACCAGGAATTGTAACCTTTCTAAGATTTTCTCCCCACATACAGAGTTTACCCATTCTTTTAACATTTGAAGGGATTGTTATTTCCTTAGCATCTCCGACATATCTTATAAGTACACCATCTTCTATTACAAATCCTTCCTTATCTGCTATGGTTTTGTAATATGATGGTGTATTATAATAACCTTCGCATGATTCCAATGCTTTCTGTCTGCTTTCATATAAAATATGTGGTCTGCCAGCTTCTTCAGCATATAATAACTTAATTCCCTCTTCTGTATACTTCACTTTGTATTTATTAAAGACTTCTCCTTCTTTATCAATAATTGTAACTATATCATTTTCAATTTTATATGTAAAATAATAATCTCTCACATCCAAGTTTTCTTCTTCGTCAAACCGATCAAATTTTCCATCACTTGTAAAAGCCCACACATCGACATAATCCCAATTTTCCACCTGATACCATGTACCAACTATAGAATTTGGAATTCTTGTTGACTGTTCTGTAATAATTTCTGTTTCTCTATTAGTATTATCTGTTTCTTTTATTTCTTCCTTTTGACAAGCAGTTAATACTAATAAACTTACTAGCAATACTAATATTCTTTTCACTCACACTCTCCTCCTATTCGTGCATTGTATAATCAATATCCTCTTATAGCATTAATTAAAGTCTTTTTGAGTAAAATTTCTTTTCTTAGGTGCTCCCTTAATTCCTTGAAGATATAGTTTGTATCTCTTTTTCTCTGTGTTTATATATTTTTGTCTAACTTCCTCAGAAACAGAAAGATTTATAGCTGGACCAATACCATAATCAAAAGGAATCCATAAGGTTTTTCCTTTTGAATTTTTAACTTTTACTACTACCCATGCATGATTTATTTCCCAAGAACTATTTTCATATGCATCTATTCCGAGTTGGTCAAACACCAACTTCTCATAACTTGCAAATGTGGCACAAACACCTTGTACATTATTTTTTGAAAGAGCTCTCATTCTTTTCCAATCTTCATAGAAATATGTTTGTTCATCAGTTCTATATATCATACCAAATATGTTATATCCACCTTTAACCCATGGATCCTGAAAAAAACTCGATTTTTCATATCTTATCGCTCCAACTTCATTTCTTGAAAAATTACAATTGAAATAGCCACTTGCTGATATTACCCAAACCTTCATAGCATCACTTAATTCAGAAAAACTATTAGCAGAAAAAGCCTTCTTATATATGCTTGCTTGTGTTTCAATATGCTTATCTTCCAACCCAAAAATGAAATCCTCAGTTTTTGTTTTTATAAATTCAGCATAATCCAAATCAATATTCAATTTTTTGTGAAGTTTATACATTTCGTAGAAAAATCTAAATTCTGTAATGCCATTAATAGTTTTATATCCCTCTCCATATTTTCCATCATACCAGAATCCACTAGGTAAATTTCCACCATTTTTGAATTTTGAAAAAAGCTTCTTTATAAATTCCACACTGTATTTGTAAAGTTTAGCATTATCTTTCGAAATTACATATGTATAATATTTTCCAACTTTATCACCTTTTTCATATTGAAAAATAACACCCTGCTTATTAACTTCTTTTATCAATTTTTGAAGCTTTTTTACTTTTTTTTCAGATGTAGACACAGAACCACTTACTTTAATAACTATTGGGGTACCTTTAAGCAAATATTTATCAATCTTTTTAGCCGTCGAATTAGTAGCCTTTGTAATTTTTAATGTCTTTGCTGTATTAGCAGCATTAACTTCCGTAGTAGGAACCACTAACATTGTAAAAAACATAACCACTGCCAATAACCATAATATACTTTTTCTTAATTTCATTAAACACCAGCCTCCATTATCATCATTTGCTAATTTTTCTTGTTACATATGAAATCTCCTTATAAAAAACTTCGCAAGGACACAAACCTTGCGAAGAAAAATTCACTTAAAGTACCTTAGATAAGAAGTCTTTAAGTCTGTCACTCTTAGGATTATTAAAGAAGTCCTCTGGTGAAGCTTCTTCCATTATTACTCCTTCATCTATGAACATTACTCTGTTTGCAACCTCTCTTGCAAATCCCATTTCGTGAGTAACTATTACCATTGTCATGCCATCTTTTGCAAGATCTCTCATAACCTGTAATACTTCTCCTACCATTTCAGGGTCAAGAGCTGATGTAGGCTCATCAAAAAGCATAACATCCGGCTCCATACACAATGCTCTGACAATAGCAATTCTCTGCTTCTGTCCTCCAGATAACTGTGACGGATAAGCCTCGGCTCTATCCTCAAGTCCAACTCTCTTAAGTAATTCCATTGCCTTTGCCTCTGCTTCTTCCTTAGATTTTTTAAGAAGCTTAATTGGAGCAATCGTCATATTTTTAAGAATAGTCATATGCGGGAACAAATTAAACTGCTGGAATACCATTCCCATCTTCTGTCTGTGAATATTAATATCCACATGCTTATCTGTTATATTGACACCCTCAAACATGATAGTACCTGATGTCGGAACCTCTAACAAATTAAGTGTTCTTAAAAATGTAGACTTACCCGAGCCCGAAGGGCCAATAACAACCACTACATCACCCTTGTTAATATCTGTTGTTATTCCTTTTAATACATCCAGATTCTTAAAGCTCTTCTGAAGGTCTGTAACCTGAATCAATGTTTCCTTATTAGTGGTCACTGTTACGCAACCTCCTTTCAAGCTTAGATATTAACCATGTTAATACTGTTACTATAGTAAAATAAATAATAGCTACTGCAAGAAGCGGAAGAAATGCTTCATATGTACGACTTCTGATGATATCTCCACCTCTGGTCAAATCCTGAACTCCAATGTATCCTGCTACTGATGTTTCCTTGAGCAATACTACAACTTCGTTTGATAATGCTGGCAATACATTCTTAAACGCCTGTGGAAATACAATGTATATCATAGTCTGAATATAATTAAATCCAAGGCTTCGTCCTGCCTCAAACTGACCATTATCAATAGACATAATACCCGAACGGAAAATTTCTGCCACATATGCTGCCGAATTAAGACCAAATGTTATAACTGCTGCCACAAGCAAACTGGCTGTTGGATATGCAAACACAACAAACCATATAATAAGCAACTGGACTACTACAGGAGTACCTCTTACAACTGCAAGGTAAACCTTAGCTATAAGGTTTAAAAATTTAAGCTTTCCTGTTTTATCATGAGTAGTTCTTATTACAGCAATAACGAATCCAAGAGCTATACCTATGAGAACAGCCAATACTGTTATGATCAACGTTGTCTTAAGACCATTCACCAGGTACATCCATCTATCTTCTTCTATAAAATTTTGTATAAATTTTTCTTTAAAACTATTCATATCACTATTTCTTTCTAACTATGATAACCTGCTTAGATGTTGTATAGCTGTCTGTAAAGTCAATGTTCTTAAGTCTGTCTTCTGTTACAGTCATTCCTGCTACACCGATATCCGCCTTACCTGATTGTACAGCTGTAATAATTGAATCAAAATCTATATCTGTAATCTTAAGCTCCATTCCAAGCTTATCTGCTATTGCTGTTGCCATATCTACATCAAGACCGATGATTTTATCTCCACCATCTTTGTATTCATATGGTTCAAACTGTGCATTAGTAGCCATTGTAAGTGTTCCGTTTGACTTATCCACACCTTCAGGTGATGTATATGCACCTTCACCCTTCTTAGCACCATCTTCCGGACTAATCCATGCATTTACAATCTGCTCAAGTGTTCCTTCTTCCTTGAGTTCAGCAAGAGCTCCGTTAATTTTTTCTGTAAGCTCTGTATTTTCCTTAGCCACACAAATAGCATATTCCTCTAAAGCAAATTCTTCATCAAGAATCTTTGTATCATCGTTTTTAGATACATAAGCCTTAGCTGGCTGTTCGTCGATGATTACACAATCAACCTTACCCTGCTTAAGAGCCTGAACTGCATCTGTACCACTCTTGTACTGAATTACCTCAGCATCTTTAATATCTGACGCATATATATCGCCAGTTGTTCCAAGCTGAACGCCTATCTTCTTTCCCTCTAAATCGTTTACTCCAAATACTTTGTTAGCTGGTACTTCCTTACTTCCACAAGCACCAAGGCATCCGACTGCCATAACAGCCATTAATAATGCGGCAATTTTCTTTTTCATTACCTTAACCTCCATTTTTTTGTATATTTATTTTATTTATCTTAGAAATAAACCAACATATCATCCGGTCGCTCTGTCTTTTCAACACTTGTTGCATACAACACAGGACCTCTTCCTCTGTATTCCTTAACAAATTCTCTCTTGATTTTTGCAGTAACACATACCCAGTCTTTGTCATTAAGTAAATCTGTATCCTTATATTTACATAACATTCCCATATAGGTCATATCATCTGCGCAACAGGTCATAGCAAATCTACCCGGCACAAACACACCTTTACCATATTTTGGTGGTTTGAATACTAGAGCATTAAATTTAACTGTTTTACCATCATATTTTTTTGCATTGTCCATACAGTCTGTAAACCACAATCCATAATCATCATTATGAATATCGATTATATCCGCATCAATATCAAAAGGTAAACCTTCATCCGGTAATGGTCCTACAAATCCAGCCTTTGCCTCATAAGCAATCTGAGCCTTATTATTAATCATTTTAACATTACGTCTAAACTCATTTTTCTTTGTAGTCTCATCACATCTATTTAATATAACTAAATCAGACAGTTTTAACTGCTCAACTATCATAGAACGCATATTGTTCCAATACATAGAATATGTAGAAGCATCAACTGTTGTAATAACCTGTGCAAGTATCCATTCATCCGGATAATTTTTCTCCATTAATAATGGGTCAATACTCCATGTTCCATTGTATTCAATAATAACCTTCTGTGGATTATGAAGTTCGTTACATTTATTAAGATATTCTGCTGTTAATTCCTCATATTCCTCGATTTTTTCAATAAAAATATTTCTTCTGGATAATTCTACATCATCATATTCTATAATACCTTCTTCACATACAATGAGCAAAACTCTGTCTTTTCCAATAAATTCCCTGTCATTTAGAGTATCTGCTATAAATGTCGATTTACCACTTTCTAAAAATCCGGTAAATAAAAATACAGGTATTTCTCTATTCATATCTTCCTCCATTAACAACACTACACACCAAATAATTGTGTAAGCTTGTCTTCATTAAGGTCTTTACCTATTACACATAGTTTTCCCGTATAATCAGCATCACCTGTTCTAAGTTCATATTCACCCGGAACCATATCAAAATATATCCATGTTCCGTCTGTATTAGGAACTATACCCTTTGCTCTAAGAATCACACCATATTCCTCTGTCTCTGACAACATCTTAAGTGCTCTCTCAACTTGAGTTTTATCAAATTTATGAACTGTAGTAATTCCCCAGCTTGTAAACACTTCATCTGCATGGTGGTGATGTTCATGCTCATGTCCGTGACAACATTCTCCTTCATGGTGATGATGTTCATGCTCATGTCCGTGACAACATTCTCCTTCATGGTGGTGATGTTCATGCTCATGTTCGTGACAGCATTCTCCTTCATGGTGGTGATGATGTTCATGATGTCCTCCACACTTTGGACATATATCTTCTTCCATCATAAGTTCTTCACTTAATGTTTTTTTCTCTTCCATAGCCTCTAATATCTGTTTGCCAGATATATTAGACCAGTCTGTTGTGATAATAGTAGCCTCATTATTATGTTCTTTAAGAAGCTTAACACATTCATCTAATGCAGGTTCAGGCATCTTCTGCGAACGGCTAATCACAATAGTTCCGGCATTTTCAACCTGATTATTAAAGAACTCACCAAAATTCTTCATATACATCTTTGTCTTAAGACCATCTACAACTGCTGTAGTACTATTTATAGTAATATCTCCTTCAATACCTTCTACAGCTTTGATAACATCTGATAATTTACCTACACCTGATGGCTCTATAATAATTCTATCTGGTGAAAATTTTTCAATAACCTCTTTAAGGGCAGTACCAAAATCTCCTACTAATGAACAACAGATACAACCTGAATTCATCTCTGTGATTTCAATGCCTGCATCCTTTAGAAATCCTCCATCTATACCGATTTCACCAAATTCATTCTCAATAAGAACAAGCTTTTCTCCTTTAAACGCCTCTTCTATCAGCTTTTTTATCAGAGTAGTTTTACCTGCACCTAAAAAACCTGACACAATATCTATTTTTGTCATGTCTAATTTACATCCTTTCTTTGAACACATTAATGCTCTAAAATATCAACTGCAGTAATATCAATAGGATAGCCAAACATCATACCAATAATTGCATAATTCCAAGTCGCAGTTGGGAACTTATAATCAAAAAATCTTCCGCTCATTAAGTCTAACAATTCGTATCCCATATGCTTTTTGATACTTTCCTTCTCTTCATCATCAAAGAAAACACCATTTTTCTCATATTCCTCAATAATCTGATCATATGAATAAAAGTCATTAAGACAACCTTTTCTACACATTTCAAGATACAATTCACCACTACCTTCATAATCTGTAGTAATATATGTCATACCATCGTTAAAGGTACTCTTTATCTTTGTAAGCTCCATTCTATCCTTTACGCTTATTCCAACACAGAGTCTCTTATCCTCCTGAATAGCATGATATAATACATAATCTCTGTATCTTTCATCATTAAATCTGCTTGCTGCATTCTCAGTGTTCATATACTTATTCTTATAATCTCCCATAATTCCTCCATTCCGAGAATATCAATATTCTCTAAAACAACGTAATTTTCCTTTAGTATAACTAAAATATTCCATTTTCGCAATTCTTTTATTTTAAGAATCCATTGATTATCTGTGCTTCTGCCTCAGCCTCAGTAAGTCCAAGAGTCATTAACTTAATAAGCTGTTCTCCTGCAATCTTACCGATAGCTGCCTCATGGATGAGCTCAGCCTCTAGGTGATTTGCTGTTATCTCCGGTACAGCACTTATCTTGGCATTATCCATAATAATTGCATCACACTCAGTATGTCCCGCACATTTGTTATTACCATTTATCTTAGATAAGAACAGCTGCCTTGAGTTATCCTTTGCAACAGCTCTGGAAATAACATTCGCACTTGAACCCTCGCCATCCAAATCCACATTGAATTCAGTCTCTGCATACTGGTTACCATGTGTCATAAGCTTTTCCTTAACCACAATCTTAGCTCCATCTGCTAACCTGGCTTCCGTCACGCGTTTAGTTGAGTCAATTCCCTTAATCTGAGTTGTTTCCATTTCCATATACCCATTTTCTTCAATGTTAACAACTGTCTTTGGATTCATAACCCTTTCTCCGGTACCTTCACCCTGACCATAATGTTTTTCAACATATCTTACTTTAGCATTTTTACCAATGTAAAATGTGTGAATTCCATCATGTTTAGAGAGCTTATCTCCTCCATTGTGAATTCCGCAACCTGCTACAATTGTAACATCACAATCATCACCAATATGGAAATCATTATATACAAGTTCTGTATGCCCTGTCTGACTAAGCAGCACCGGAATGTGTACACTTTCTTTTTTTGTTCCGGGCTTGATATAGATATCAATTCCCGGTTCATCTTCCTTTGTTATAATATCAATATTAGCAGTTGTATTTCTTCCTGCAAGTTCACCATTCGCTCTGATATTATATGCACCTGTCGGAACCTCATGAAGGTCCGCAATCTGCTCTAATAATGTTCTTTGTATTTCATCCATTATGCGTTCCTCCTAACATTCTTCATTATTATAAAATTTACATCCACCGGTTCCTTTTAATAACTCCGGTAATATTTCATCTTTTTTGCCTCTGGCTCTGATATTTCCATCTGCTATAACCACAATCTCATCTGCTATATTAAGAATTCTTTCCTGATGCGAAATAATAATGATACTATTTTCCTGCTCCTTATGAAGCTTCTCAAATACGCGAATCAAGTTATTAAAGCTCCATAAGTCAATTCCTGCCTCCGGTTCATCAAATACCGAAAGCTGTGTATTTCTTGCTATTACAGTGGCAATTTCAATTCTCTTCAATTCTCCGCCTGACAAGCTTCCATCAACATCTCTGTTAATGTAATCTCTTGCACAAAGTCCTACTTCTGATAAATATTCACAAGCACCGGCAAAATTAACACCTTCCCCTGCTGCCAGTTTGATAAGATCTTGAACCTTTATTCCTTTAAATCTTACAGGTTGCTGGAATGCATAGCTGATGCCAAGTTTTGCTCTCTCTGTAATACTCATATCAGTAATATCTTCACCATTAAAAAGAATCTGACCCGATGTAGGCTTTTCTATACCGACAATAATTTTAGCCAAAGTTGATTTACCGCCACCATTTGGTCCTGTTATCGCTATAAACCTCTTTTCATCTATGGTTAGACTGACATTTTTTAATATTTCTTTTGATCCTTTTTCATCCTGTACCTCGAATGAAATATTTTTTAGTTCTAACATTATGTCTATCTCCAATCTATATTATTAAATATGATAATAAATATTTCCTCTTCCGTTTTCACAGGTAACTGTTGCTATTGCACCGTTTATTATCGGTAATCTTGGTGGTTTATGTCCAAAATCACAATCAAATATTATTGGCACACCTAAATCACCCAGTCCGTATAACACAGCTTCTTCATATGAAGTATTGGAATATGTGTTATAAAACAGTGGACGTCCAATTATTATTCCGGCACAATGCTCAAACCAACCAATCGTCTTTAGCTTCCATAAAAACAACATAAGATTCTCCGAATCAGTAGCAAAGCTTTCAAAGTACCAGATTATCTTATCATGCTTATATTTATCTATAAATCCCAAAGTGTTATCATACTTTGTTCCTTGCAAAAACAATAAGACATCCAGACATCCGCCAAGCAATCTTCCCCTAAATGATACCTTTTCAGCATTTTGACTGTTCCAATTAACATTCTTTTCAAGTTTGTATCCTTCATAGCCTGTAATCCTGTCAACAAATCCGTCCTGATACATATCATATCCATCAAAGCTATTTTTCTTATTCCTAAGCAAAGCTAAATTATCCTGCACTGACAAATGCCAGTCCTCCATACCAAAATCACCAAAATTATTACCATATATAGTGGCAATATCATATTTTGTTGTCAAAGTATGAATAAGGCAGGTGTTATCAGAATACCCCTGAAACCATATAGGATTAGAGCAAATTTTCTCATAATCAATATATTGTAACATTTCATTGAGATAATTTCCACCCTTTGCTGCAATTATGCACTTAATTTTTTCATCATCCAAAAGTTCAGAAAACTGTTTTGCTCTAACTTTACCACTTGAACTTCTGCCTTTTTCATCTGCTGTAAATACATTTTCAGTAAAAACAACCTCATGACCTAATTCGCATAATTTTCTTGCCGCATTTTCAAAACGTTTCTTATCCAACGGGTCATTTACCCCATCCGATACCGCCGTAACACCAATGCGGTCCTTGTCTTTTAACCATTTAGGGAATATCATATTAACCTCCAATATTTATTGATTCAGATAAATGTACTGAATATATTATTTTTTCTTTTACCTTAATTCCTGTGATTTTTTCTATAGCTTCTGCGTAACAGTCTAATTGTACTCTGTATTTCTCTACAAGCTCATGTATTTTTTCTACATAATCCGTCTTATAATCTACAAGTACAATTTCTTCACCTTCCATAAAGAAGGCATCTATTATACCCTGAACAATAATCTTTTCATCGCTGTCGTACTTAGCATCTATCTCTCTTGCTGAAACACCCATTACAAATTTTGTCTCTCTCTTAAGTTTTCCTTCATTATAGGCCTTTTTCATTCGTAAACCAAGCTCAGATTGCGCAAATTCAATGAGTTTACCTACTATAATAACATCAGCTGAATTTTTATCAATTTTTCCCGATTGTAAAAATCCCTCTAACATGGATGTATAATTTTCTTCTGTTGGTTCAAGTGAATAATCAAACAATTCGAACACTCTGTGGAACGCCGTTCCTCTAAAGGCTCCATCCAGTTGCTTTTTACCGGAGATGAACGAGGGAATATATTGATTTCTAACCTGACTATCATATATATTGTAGGTCTCTTTTTTCTCATTTTCATCATATTTCCCTTGCTTAATTTCAGAAACACTCATTTTCGAATACAAACCACTCAAATTATCATGCTGATATATAAAATTCAAACGATTTTCAAGTTCATCTCTCAAATCCTTATCATATATCCTGTCACATTCAAATTCTTTGAACGATTCCTTCGATACTACTGAATCAGCAATATTTTTTGCCTGCATTATTACAATATCATTAGGTGTAACCACTTTAATATCAATACCACTTTCTTCGCCCTGCATAATATTAAAACAAGGAACATCTGTAGTAACTCTGTCTAACAAAATCTTAAAGCAGTTATTTCTTGCAAGCGCAAAACCAACTATATCGCTATACTTATTAGCTGTTATAATCTTCTCATATGGCAAAGCCACATCCTTACTATGACGTACCGAAAGCCAGTTTGTTATCAATTTTTCCATATTACCTACAGTAGCAGTCATAATCAATTTTTCCTTAGCTCTTGTAAGCGCAACGTAGAAAACTCTTAATTCTTCGCCAATATCTTCCACTCTCATTTTATCGATAATTGCTTTTTTTATAAGAGTACTTGATTTTAACCTTTTCACATGGTCCATGGAATCAATTCCTATACCAAGATCAGGATGCAACACAAGCTTAGAAGAATAATCCATTCTGTTAAATTGCTTACCCATACTCACGACAAATACAACAGGAAATTCAAGTCCTTTACTCTTGTGGATAGTCATAAGTCTGACCGAATTATCATTTTCAGTAACTGCCGATGCCTCTCCCGACTCAATTTCATACTGTTCTATTTTTTCTATATATCTTATAAAATTGAACAATCCCTTATATATACCTTTCTCAAAATCTACTGATTTCTCCTTAAGCATATCAAGATTTGCTTTTCTCCTTTTTCCGCCCGGTAATGCAGATATATAATTATAATATCCGGTGTCATCCAGAATCTGTGTTATAAGCTTATATATAGATGTATATGGAACCATCTCCCTATATTTTCTAACAAGCTTCATTGTTTCGTCAAGCTTATTTATTAATACAATATCTGTTCCATTTTCTATATATTTCCATATAGCTTCATAGTAATTTATCTTCTTATTTGCTCCTCTTATTTTCGCAAGTTCTTCATTTGTAATGCCAAACATTGCACTTGTAAGCACGGCAACAAACGGTATATCCTGTCGTGGATTATCGATTATCCTAAGCATATTTAACACATCCACTACCTCTGTAGCATTAAAAAATCCTTTTTGATTATCACAATATATTGGTATTCCTTCATTAGTGAATATATCAGTATATAAATCCATAATATCTGCAACTGAACGCGAAAGAATTACAATATCAGAATATCTGCATGCTCTGTATCCATCTGTTTCTTTGTCATACACTTTATGATTACTAACTAATTCCTTTATTCTGTTTGCCACAACCTGTGCCTCAAGTAGCTTGCTGCCTGTCTGTAGCTTTAAATCTTCCTCCCCTTCTCTACATTTAGTTTCCACAAGAATAAATTCTGCTTTACCTGATTGTTCATCCGGAATTTCAGGATATTTCGCCCCCGGATACAGATAATTTTCTTCATCATAAATTATCCCACCAACACTTTCATTCATTACCTGTTTGAAAATAAAATTTGTAGGCACAATAATTTCATTTCTGCTTCTGAAATTCCTGTCAAGAATTATCCTTCTTCCCGAGCCCCCTTTACTCCTGCTCTCATCAACACTTTTCACAGCTGTATAGGTATTATATTTGTTAATAAACAATTCAGGTCTTGCCAAACGGAATTTGTAAATACTCTGTTTCACATCTCCTACCATAAATACATTAGGTTTACCAAATCTTTCTCTTGAAATTGATGAAAGAAGTAATTCCTGAACAAAGTTACTATCCTGATATTCATCAATCATAATCTCCTCAAATTGCATTGCAATTTCATCTGCAACCTTAGTTGGCACAAATTCACCATTTTCATCCCTTGTAACCAGAATATTTAACGCCAAATGCTCCAAATCATTGAAGTCAAGCCTGTTATTTTCTTTTTTAAGTTCATTATAAGTATGAATAAAATCCTTAGTAAGCTCTATCAACACTCTTATCGTAGGTTCACTGTTCTTCATATATTCAAACTGTTCTTCTAATGTCGTCTGAAAATAATCCTTTCTCAGCTTTTTAAGACCATCCTTCACTTCATTTCTGTAGTTCTTAACTATTTCTCTTATTGACTTGTCAACCTTTTCATCCCTTTTTGAGCTTAATGTTAGCGGATTATATTTTAGTAGCAATTCTCTTTTTTTATCAAAATCATTCTCATTTATAATTTGCTCTATTAAATTAAATTCATCGTTTACAACTTCTTCATACATATATGGGCCTTCCGGCTCATTTATCCAGTTTTTTGCATTTATAAGCTTCTCTCTTAAATCCAATAATGTATGTGATATATTTTTATTAATTATCTGCATCCATTCAGAATTTTTCATATCTTCCAGACTATCAATATTATATCTTTTATCACATGATTCAAGCCAGTTTATTGGTTCCGGATAACTCATTGCAAAATTAAACAATTTAAATATTATTTTTTCAATTTCCTTATCCGACCTTGATGTTGAATATTTTTCAATAAATGCTATAAATTCCGGTGTTTTTTTCTCGTAATATTTTTCAAGAACCTCCTTAATCGCATCAGCCTTAATTAATGTCAATTCACTCTCATCTGCAAGGCTAAACATAGGGTCAATGTCAAGATATGTAAAATTCTCCTTAATAAGATTAAGACAAAAGCTGTGTATCGTTGATATATTTGCACTATGAATATAGGCTAACTGCTTTTGAAGATGAGCATCATCCGGAAGCTCCATAACCTTTTTCTCAATTGCATTTAATATTCTTTCTCTCATCTCAGATGCAGCAGCCTGTGTAAAAGTAACAACCAACAATTTATCAATATCCACCGGTTTTTGAAAATCCGTTACCATCTGTATAATTCTTTCAACTAATACAGCCGTCTTACCAGAACCGGCCGCCGCTGAAACAAGAATATTTTTATCTCTTAAATCTATTACAGTCCGCTGTGCAGGAGTCCAATTAGTTCCCATCTTCTCTCACCTCGCCTTCATATTTCATAATCTCGTTCCAAATTTCCTCTGATTTTTGTTTCAATACATCTCTATACTCAAAGCCTGAAAGCTTCATATCAAATCTGCATACAGATGAAAATTCACAGTAATCACATGGTGTACTCGTGCCTGATTTGTACGGTGTAACTGACACATTTCCATTCATTATATCCTTGCCAAGTTCTGTCGCTTTTGAAACAATGAAATTACCTAATGCATCAAATCCTTTAGTACTTGTTCCTTTCGGAACTTTTATCATACCATTTTTCAAACGACTCACTTTAATAACCTGCGAATTTCCTTTTTCAATAATATCTGCATCAAGCAAACCAAGTATTTCCTCATCATTATTTACAAGTCCCGGCATCCTATATTCCTGTTCTCTACGGGCTTCACTATCGTCAATACCATCCTCATTGTATTTTTCTATATAAGGGTCTTTAATATTATAGTATAGCTCTGCTGCCGGAATAATCTCTGCATCCGGATACTTTTCCTGCTCCACGTCAATCATTGCCCGCATATACATAGACAACTGAAGCTGTCGTCCGTCAAAGACATCCTCTATCTTAAAATCTTTATTACCCGATTTGTAGTCTATTATCTTAAGATAAACTTTTTTAACATCTCCATTTTCATCTGTTTCCCTATACACGTCAACTCGGTCAATAATACCTGTTAAATTCATATTTGTATCATCTGCTAATTTCATACACATAGATTTCGCACCTTCCTGAGGCGAAAATCTAAATTCAAAATATTCCGGTTCAAACTTTCCATTTTCAAGCTGTTTACAAAGCACTTTTGTTGTCTTATCCGTCATATTTTCAACACGTTCTATCATATATTTGTTTCTTGCATTGTCACTCAATGCCTCTACGCCACTTTCTTCCACAGCCTGCATAACACTTTTCTTTACAAGCTCCACCCTTATTTCGTCATCAATATTTTTCCAATCATAATTATCATTAACAAGCTTAGAAAATATCTCTATGGCACTATGATAAATACTACCTATATCAGATACTTTTATCTCAAATATTTTTCTCTCTCTAAGTTCCAGACCATATTTTAGAAAATGACTGTATGCACATGCTGCAAACTTTTCCAGTCTTGATATACTATTTTTCAGGTTATCTCCATACATTGCTTTGGCTATTATCTTATCTATCGGATTATCAAAATGTCTGTAATATGCAGCATCAATTATTTTGTCCATAGTATCACGATATTTCTCATCACCATAAAATCGTGCAAACAATTCCTTGAAAACATTATCCATATCCGCTACTTCAGTATCCTTAGGCATTTCCCTAAGTTCATCTGCCAGATAATTAATAACAGCATTTTCACTTGTAACAAAGCTTAAATCATTATTGTTCATGGTGCTTTTCACTGAAAAATTCGCAAACAATTTACTTACCTCATTGATGAGATAAGAAGCTCTTAAAGCCTTGCCCGAACCATCTGTAACCGAATATGAAATAATCAATTTATTTTTAGGTTTAGTCATATTCAAATATAAATAAAACTTTTGAATAAAAGCATTTTCTTTAGCAGATGGTGCAAGCTCTATATCAACTTTACTAAGATTATTTCTATCTGTTTCATTTAAAATTCCGCCTGTTGCAGATACCTTTGGTACAATACCATCATTTACACCTATAAAAAACAGTGCCTTTACATTGCTTAGTCTGGTTCTTTGAATATCACCAGCCACAACCGAATCAACAGACATCGGAATTACCCCAACCTCTATTTCTTCAAACCCCGAATCAAGTATATCTGCAAACTCACTTAATTTTAATTCTTCATTTCCCATCAGACTTACAATCTTATCAAATAAATCCATTACATATGCATACACCTGTGAATATTCTTTAACCAAATCAAGGCTGTTATCTTCTTCGAATTTATTAAGATATCTATTCAATTTATCTTCCATTTTCGTTGCTGAAATAAATTCGTATAACACTGTACAAATATGCTTAACTTTGTATTTACCCTTACCTAAGCCTAACTTTAAAGGTTCAAAATCTTCTACAATTCTTTGTCTTATATCGTTAATCTTATCGCTAACATCATACCACTCACAAGACCATTTTTTATATCCCCTGATGCCCATTGCAAGCACCTGATTTTCTAAAACATCCACTTCCTCTATAGTAAGATTAGACATACCCGTTCTTAAATACCTGAATATTGACTCATAGGAAAAATCCTCTTCTATCATTTGTATAATCCCTCTGATTGCTTCTACAAAGGGATTCGTAATAATACTTTTCTTATTATCAACAAAGCACGGTATATCTGCATTGGCAAATTCTTTTTCGATTAATCTGTAATAGCTTTCAATATCTCCTGTAACGACAGCTATTTCATTGTACCTATAATTATCAGACCTTACTAATTCTTTTATCCTAAGAACTACATTAGCAACTTCATCTTTCGGATTTTGTGCGGCAAAAATTTCAATATCATTTTCATTATTTTCATATTCAGCCTTTGAATATCTGAAAATATTTTTTTCAAGGAAGCTAAGCATACCTGAGTTTTTGAAACGTATTGGTTCTTTATCATCCATAATAACCGGTTTACATATATCCGCACCAAGTTCAGTAGCAAGCCTTAATAATTTATTCTTTGTCTTAACAGACATCAAAAATAAATCCTGCTCCAGTTCTCTGGTTTCATTAACCTTATACGACGGCAGCGTTAATGTAACCGTTACCTTCTTTGAACACTTAATAAGCTTTTCAAGCACCTCATATTGTATAGGCGTAAATCCGGTAAAACCATCTATATAAAATTCACTATTTTTTACAATCTCTGATTCTTCAATATATTGGCATAAAACCTTTAACAATTCTTCGGACGGAATATAATCCTGACCAATATACTTTTCAAATGCAGAAAAAATAATAGCAACATCCTTAAGTTTTGCTCGAAGCAACGGTTTTAATTCACTATTATTGATAAGAGAATCTAACTCCTCCTTATCAATACCATATTGGTAAAACTCAGAAATGGTTGATTTTAGCTCTTCTATAAATCCCGGTTTGTTTATCTTCCCACCAAAAATTTCTAATAAATCCTTTTCCTTTTCAACAACATTTCTAAGAATAAGGCTCTTGCCTGTATCATCAAGAATTGTTCCCGTATTCACTCCGAGTTCGTCAAATATATTACCTGCAAGTCTAATAAAACTCTGGATATCAATATTCATGGTTCCGCCATTTGGATGACGTGTAATAATGTTTTTCTGAGTTTCCATTGTAAACTGTTCCGGAACAATGATTACAAATGAATCTTCCACACAATCACATGATGCTTTCACTATTTCGTTAAAAACATATTCAGTTTTTCCTGAGCCTGATGCTCCATATACCAGCTGTAATTTCATATTTTCCTCCTGACAGGCTTATTTTATCATAAATTCAACTTTCGAATAATATTATTAAATAGATTATAATAATGGAGTTTTAATTATGAGTGCTAATCCCAAATTCTATGTTTTTCATTTAAAAGAATTAATTTATACTGCTATTTTTTTAATTCTTGGCATTTTGCTTATTTTACTGTTAATTTATATGTTTAAACCTGATGATAAATCATCTGCAGATTCTAAATCTACATATAATCCGGGCGTTTATACAACCTCGCTTGAGTTAAACGGCTCCTCCTTCGAGGTCGAGGTTGTAGTTGATTCTGAAAATATCAATTCAGTTTCAATGAAAAATACCGATGATTCAGTATCTGCGATGTATCCGCTAATGTCCATGTCCATAGAAGACATTTCTAAACAAATTGTTGATACACAATCTTTAGATAGTATAACATATTCTGAGTCCAATAAATACACCTATTCAATTTTATTAGATACAATTACAAAAACTCTCGAGAAGGCAGCCAAATAAGGTTGCCTCTTTATTTTAAACAACTTCTATGTTAAAATCTACATATACCGTTTACGAGAGAAGGAATAGACATATGATATATATTTTATCAAAAATACTAATTAAAGATAATAAAAATTTTAGCGATAACAGAGTTAGACGATTATATGGTATTTTGTGCAGTATTTTCGGTATTTTCTTAAACATTCTGTTATTTGCCGGAAAATATATTGCAGGTGTATTGAGTAGTTCCGTTGCCATCACGGCAGATGCCTTTAACAATCTATCCGATGCAGGCTCATCCTTTGTAACATTGGTAGGTTTTAAATTTGCAGGCAAGAAGCCGGATTCAGATCATCCTTTTGGACACGGAAGATTTGAATACTTATCGGCTCTTGGAGTAGCTGTAATTATTATGCTTATGGGCTTTGAATTAGCAAAATCTTCATTTAGTAAGATTCTTCATCCAAAAGATATTGATACCGGAATTGTTTCAATTATTATTCTTATTGCATCTATATGCATAAAATTATATATGGCAATTTATAACTCAAATTATTCCAAGAAAATTAATTCTTCTGCTATGAAAGCAACTGCCGTAGATAGCTTTAATGATTCCATTGCGACAACGGTTGTACTTATTTCCATATTGATTTTTAAATTCACAGGTTTAAATATAGATGGTTACTGTGGTCTTGTTGTTTCAATATTCATTTTTATCTCAGGTATTAACACTATAAAAGATACAATCGATCCACTCCTTGGAAAAGCACCGGACCCCGAATTAGTTGAACAGATTGAAGATATTGTATTCGGATATCCCGAAATACTTGGTATACATGATTTAGTTGTACACGATTATGGTCCCGGCAGAACACTCATTTCACTTCATGGAGAGGTTGATGGTAACAGCAATATATTTGAAATCCACGACATCATAGACCAGATAGAAGTAGAGCTTAATACTTCACTTAACTGTGAAGCCGTTATACATATGGACCCCATAGATACAAATAACGAAGAATTTAAATATCTAAAGAACAAGGTTAGTAAACTAATTACAGCATTTGACTCCCGTATATCTATACACGATTTCCGTATGGTTCCGGGACCAACACATACAAATCTTATTTTTGATGCAGTTGTACCATATGAGTGCAATCTTTCAAATGACGAAGCAAAGAAAAAGCTTAAGGGATTGGTTGAAGCAAGTTGCGATAACTGCTTTGCTGTAATAAAAATTGATAACTCTTATGTCAATTTAAAACACTAACAAAACAGGAGGTTTATGTTATGAAAGAAAGAATACTTAACTACTTAAATTACATTGATAAGATTCTTGAAGAAAATACTTCTGACACTGATTACAACAAATTAATACAAGAGCATCTAATTCAAATAGAATTTTTTATGCACGAGAGACTTATACATTTAATTGTAACGGTGCTTTTCGCTCTTGGTACTTTTATGACTATTTTTTCCTTTCTTTTTTCTAACAACATAGGGCTACTGGCACTTGCCTTTCTTCTTATAGTATTACTTATTCCTTATATTGCTCACTATTACCTTTTGGAAAATGGCGTGCAAAAAATGTATAAACAATATGACATAATGCTTGAAAGAAATAAAAAATCACGGATTGATTAGTCCGTGATTTTATTATTTATTATATGTTTACGAGCTCACAATAAATGTACTATAGCCCAGTCTTCTAAGAGTATTTTCCAATCTTATTGCATTATCCATATTTGTAAATGCTCCAACCTGAACTCTATATAATTTAGGTTTTTCTACCTGCATTGTCATTGCCGGCTGAATATTAATAGATTCTATTATTCCATCAGCAATAGCTTTTGCTATATCCGTAAAATTTTCATCAAAAATCATGTTGTCATTATCATTATTTATGAATCCAACTTCTAACAAAACTGCCGGCATTTTTGAGCGCTTAAGCACTACAAGATTTGGTCTTTCTATAACACCATTATTTCTAAAACCCAAAGCTTCAAGATTAGAATTAATATTCCTAGCCAACTGTGCTTTAAATCCGGTATCATTAAATACTAATGCTGATATACCCTCCCTACTATTAGGCGTCGGTACTGAATCCCTATGAATAGAAATAAGCAAATCCGCATTTGCATTATTTGCCATAGTAGCTTTTTCAAATGGTGTATTATATACATCATCAACTCTCGTGTATTCTACATCAATTCCGTTTTCCTCCAAAATATTTCCTACTGCAAATGATAAATCAAGTGCATCATCCTTTTCAAATCTGTTACCATAGGTAGCTCCCGGGTCGCTTCCGCCATGCCCTGCATCAATAACAACTTTATACGCCATATTCAATTCCTTTTTAGCCCTTTATATCAATATATGCAACTATTTACAAGTTGTTGATTTTTTGATAAAATTTTTTATTATTTTAGAAAGGTTGAAATTTATGTATCCTTTATTTCACATTGGACCGGTCGAGCTCCCAGCTTATGGTACAATTATTTTAATAGCATATATAATAGCAATATTTTTAATGAGACACAGAGCTTACGTATATAATATAGAAAAATACGAATTTGTACTTGCTTCACTGCTTGCACTTGTCGGTATGTTTGTTGGTGCCAAAATTGTTTATGCTGTTTCGGTTATACCTGATTATATAGAACACTGGGATATAGTTATGAATGATATACCCTTTGCAATATATAATGCCCTATCAGGCTTTGTTTTCTATGGCGGACTGCTTGGAGGACTGTTAATGATATTTTTGTATTGCATTCAAAGCGATTTGAATTTTCTTGAATTTACTAATGTAGTTGTCCCTGTAATTCCTTTTATTCATGGAATGGGACGAATAGGCTGCTTTATGGGTGGTTGCTGCTATGGAATTGAATACGATGGACCATTTAGCATTACTTTTCCCGAAAACGAATTCGTACACAGTGTAAGTGGCGTTCCAAGATTTCCGGTACAAATACTTGAATGTATTATTAATATGATTATTTTTGTAATTTTGTATACACTTGCAAAAAAGCCGCAAAAACCCGGATTTATGCTTGGTATCTATTTTATAAGTTATTCGGTTGTAAGATTTTCAATTGAATTTTTGCGCGGAGATATAGAACGAGGATTTTTCCTTGGTGTATCCACTTCACAATGGATAAGTCTTATTCTTATACCCGTTGGCTTATATTTTCTTGTCAGAAAATCGTCAAACGTAAATAGTGCAGACTTATAATCTGCACTATCTTTATACTATCTTTCCATCTTCAATTACTATTATTCTGTCAGCATTCTTTGCCACTTTTTCATCATGTGTTACTACTATGACAGTTTTCTTTTCCTTTTTATTTATTTCCTTAAGTAAGCTTATTATTTCTTCTCCAGTTTTTTTATCCAATGCACCTGTGGGCTCATCTGCTAAAATCACATTATTATCAGATACCAATGCTCTGGCAATAGCACACCTTTGCTGCTGTCCTCCCGATATTTTAGTCGGAACCTTATTGCGCAATTCATATATTCCCAATAACTTCAATTTTTCTTCAATAATTTTCTTTCTATCCTTCTTTTTTATATTATTTGCAAGCAATGGGATTTCAACATTTTCATATACTGAATAATGATTCATCAAAGCAAAATTCTGAAATACAAAACTAATATTACTCTTTCTAATTTTATGAAGATTTTTCATTTTTTTACCATGAATGCTTATTTCATCAAGGTAATACTCGCCCTCTGTCATTTCATCCATACAACCAATTATATTCAATAACGTACTTTTTCCAGAACCGGAGCTTCCCATAATCGCTACAAACTCTCCATCCGCTATATCCATAGTTATACCGTCTACAGCATTTATAGTATCTTCTCCATTTTTATATGTCTTTTTCACATCAACTAATCTAATCATTCTATTCTCTCCTATGTGATTTTTCTTCTAATTTTCCTGAATCAATTCCTTTGGTGACTTTTTCTTAAACA
Organism: Lachnospiraceae bacterium; assembly: GCA_017396555.1. Lineage (GTDB taxonomy): Bacteria > Bacillota > Clostridia > Lachnospirales > Lachnospiraceae > RGIG1934. The sequence goes on from JAFQLS010000004.1 coordinate 23,666, forward strand.
TAAATATAGTTATCAAGGATGTTATTATTGTAATCAACATAGCACATATTCCCATTTTCCAAACTGTGTATTTCCAAAACACTTCATATAAAATGTCAAGTGAATATACCACATCTGTATAAAACAAATCTATCAATATATATCCGGCACCAATTGCTAAAATCATACCCACTATTCCTTTTATGGCATTTTGAACTACAAAAATAAACATATGATCTTTTGTCGAAAAACCATTAGCATAGAGTATTCCATAATTTCTAAAGTTTTCTATTAAATTCACAGTCTGCATACAAATCTGCAAAATTATTACAGTAAGAATAACTAAAGTTGCTATATGCTCAAAAAAGTCTATTATTGTTTTATTACGCTTCAAAATCCCATCGAAAATACCATCATATGTCTTCATGGTAATACTTGCGTCATATTTCTCTTCTAATATCTTTATTTTTTCTCTTATTCCTTCCATGTCTTCACTGCTATTTACAGCAAAAATGTTAAGTGTATTTAACTTTTTTAAAATTATTGGTCTATCATCAACATCTATATATGATAGTGTTTCTCCAGTAATTACATCAATTAATATGCGCTGATTACTTTTTAGGTAGCCTCCGATTATGCACTTACCACCTCTTTCATTATATATAACTTCACCCACGTCATATCCTGACAAATTACTACCAAGATAAATAATTTCCTCATATTCTTCTAATAATTCATCACATTCATTAAAGTTATAACCCTTGTCAACATCAATATTAATTACACCTTCACTTCCATAATTCAGTATAACTGTTTCAATATATTTTCCAAATGTTTTCTCGTACATTATATCTTCATTATTTTTTTGCAGTTCATAAATATCTTTTGCAAAATCACCTTTATAACCTTCAACATCACAACTACCCTCAGTAATATACCCAATAGCCTTTATACCTTTAATATTTTTTATTTCTTTAACCAGTGCGTCATAATCCGTTTCTTCATCTGATAACTCTATATCTATTTTTCCACTATTTTCCACTCCATATTTTAATATTTTATCACTTTCATTATAGTTGTAATATGTAAGACTTTGAATAAATATCATCACGCCTATAACAATTAATGCAATTCCTTCCAGCAACGTATTTGCTGCTGAATTTTTCTCTCTAAGCAATGCATCAAATGCCAACCTAATATTTCTTCTTATCATTATTTGTCACGCACCCCTTTCCTATAATTCTTTAAGAACCTCTGCCGGCACAATTAATTTAGAATATAAATACGCCCTAAATGAAGTAATCATAAGTGTTATAATTACAGCACCAGATATTATCAAAATATCACATTCAATCGAAGCTTTATTAATTAATACACCTGAAAACATCATAAAATATATACTTCGTAATACCAACAGACATAAAAGAGCGATTGCAATCAATATAGATAATTCCTTAAGAATCCATCTATACATCTTAAAATTAGAAAAGCCATATGTAAGCCTTATTGCTATATCTGTCTTTCTAACCTTAACCCACAGACTTGAAATACTACAACAGCTTCCTATACAAAATATCATAAATAACGGCAAAAATATTTTGTTTAATTTTTCGTATAAACGGTTTGTAATATCTTTTTCTTCCATAACTAATGGTTTATCTGTAAAACTTACTCTTAATCTTAATTTTTCTTCCATTTCATTTTTTATAATATTTATCTTGTTTAAAATTTTTTCATTATCAGCAAAAACAACCAAATTAGTATTTAATCCAAACATAATAGAATCTTCTATCTCTGAATATATTATATCAGGAACATTTTTTCTTATTTTATTATTAACAAAATATATTGAAGAATCATATCCAACAGAACCTGTATTTTCCAATATTCCCGTTACTTCATAGTAAACACCATTAACTAATAGATATTTCTTATTATCAATTGTAGTTACATAATTTATAATGGTTTCTCCTATTATTACAGTATTTTTATCTGACCAATCAACATAACCTTCTATAAGAGCAAATGGCTGTGTTTTATCAAACGATATTATAGAAGTCGCCATAAACTGTTGCTCCTGTCCCTCACCAATATCTACAAATCCCTGATTATAGAAGTTTACACCCGAATTATACATAATATTATATATATCGCTATAAGATATATTTTTTGCATCTTCGTCCACATAGGTAAGTTGTCCATCACCATAATTTTCACTTACTCTATCAGCATGATAAACTTCTAAATAATATTTATACAATTCGCCATTATCAGATTTTTGTGACTTTATTATACTATTTACAATATCACTACCTAACATAGCTATAAATATAGTCAATCCAAATCCCACTATTAATAACACCGAGGATGGTACATCTCTAAATACTACTCTAAACAAATTCTTCATTTTCAATCTAAAGCCTTCCATATAAACTGCTTAATAAACATAAAATTTTTAGCAGAATAATCTGCCAATATGACAAATTATTCTGCATTAACTGTGATTTATGCGCAGCAAACTGTCCAAGCTGCTAATTTTTTATCATTAAAATAAACTTTGGTTGTAGCTTGCCACATACAATACCCTTTCCTTGTTAACTTTCCACTTTGTTCATTATAATGCATCTTGAAATTTTTCGTACCCAAATATGTAGTAAGCTTTAGTTCAACATAATTATGTGTTTTTGTAGTTACAAACAAATCATTTCCATTAATTACAGCGCTTGTCTTTGCTGTATTGACTCCTGCCAAACCAGAACTAATTGATGCTATTGCATTTCCTGACACATCAATAGTTCTGCATTTAAAACTGAGTGTTGCTGTATCAGTTTTCGCAAATACTAACATTGAATTTGTTAATACGATTAGCATAATTACAACTAATCCTGTTATTCTCTTTTTTATCATTATAGAATAACCACCTTTCTTTTAAATTTTTATTTACACTTATATAGAAAAGTGATATTCTTAACCTAGGTACTTTTCAAATAAGTGCTTAATGTGTTTGGGACTCTGAAGGTTGCGCAAATATTTTCAGAGTCTCTTTTTATATAAAAGGCAGAAATTATTACCGCCTCATATATACATATGTATTACTGCAATATTCTATATAAGAAGTTTTCTATAAACAAAAAAGTTGCACTGAATTAATATCAATGCAACCGAACTATCATAATGTATTAATATATTAACCACCTTAGACTTCTAGCTTTGCGCCCCCACATTTCTATAGGTTTGCCTATAAATTATTTATTCCTGCTGATATTGTAATTATTTTTTTCACATATGTCAACTAAATTCGACATGTTTTACAAAATATTTTATATTAACCAAAAGAGGTCTCGCAATTCCTTGCGACGACCTCTTAGAATTATCTGTTATTAATGGCTCTACCTACATCTGATGCAGCTTCACTTACATCCTCACCTATATCATCTACTAAACCACCTACAACACCGTTATCTGTATTTTCACTTGTTGCATTGTTATTGATATTAGTACTTGTTTCATTCATACCGGTTTCTCTATCTGCATTCTGAGTAGTTGTTGTTTCTCTTGTAGTTGTTTCCCTGGTAGTTGTTTCTTTTGTTGTTGTCTCTTTTGTTGTATTAGTTGTATTCTCTGTTCCAACCTCTGCCTCACCTGAGCACGAACAACCTACAGCAAGCATCATAGCAGATACCATAATTAATACTAAGCTTAAATATTTAATTCGCTTCATAATAAAATCTCCTTTTGAACAATAATTATTTTCATATATAATTATATCCAAAAGGAGAAATTTTATTTATTTTTTTATTTTTTAATCAATGACGTTACTCATATCATACATTCCTGCCGGTTTGCCTGCAAGGAACTTAGCAGCAGCTATCGCACCCTTTGCAAATATAGCCTTTGAATATGCCTTATGATTAATTTCTATTACTTCATCAGTTCCCGCAAAAATCACATCATGATCACCAACTATATTTCCACCTCTGACAGCTGATATTCCGATTTCTTTTTTTGCTCTTTTTACTCTTTCCTGACTCCTGTCAAACTTATATGCATATTCGTTGTCTAATTCTTCATTAATTGCATCCGCAAGAGCTAATGCCGTACCACTTGGAGCATCAAGCTTTTGATTATGATGTCTCTCAACAATCTCAATATCAAATCCTTCTGTTGCAAGAATCTTTGTTGCCTCTTTAAGTAATTTGATAAGTGTATTAATTCCTAATGACATATTAGCTGATTTAAGAATAGGAATATTTTTTGATGTATCCTTAACCTTCTGTAACTGTGCTTCAGATAAACCTGTTGTACATAATACAAGAGGAAGCTTCTTGCTTTCACAATACTCAAGCAATTTATCTACAGATGCCGACACAGAAAAATCAATTACTGCATCTGCTTCTATGTTCATTTCATCAATATTAGTAAATACAGGATACGGATTTATAATATTGTCTGCAATATCTACACCTGCTACTATTTCACATTCATCATCTTGTGCAACCAGACCAGAAATAACCTGTCCCATCTTTCCGTTGCAACCGTGCATTATTATCTTAACCATATTATCCTCCAATTTTATAAAATACCATATTCCTTCATAGCTTTGGCAAGTCTTTCCTGATTCTTGTCTTCCATTGTTGTAAGTGGCATTCTAAGAGGACCGGCCTCCATTCCCATTAAATTAAGTGCTGCCTTTACAGGAATCGGATTCACTTCACAGAATAATGCGTCTACAAGGTCGATAGCCTCTAACTGAAGTCTTAAACTTTCTTGAACATTTCCTGCAAGATATTCAGCTACCATATCATGAGTCTGCTTTGGTGCTACATTTGATAATACAGAAATAACACCCTTTCCGCCAAGTGAAAGTACCGGTACAATCTGATCATCATTACCGGAATAAATATCAATTCTTCCTTGAGTAAGTTGTGCAACCTTTGCAACCTGCGAAATATTACCACTTGCTTCCTTGATTGCCACAATATTTTCACACTCATCAGCCATTTTAGCAACTGTTTCCGGTAAAATATTACAACCTGTTCTACTAGGAACATTATAAAGAATAATTGGGATATTAACACTCTTTGCTATAGTTGTAAAATGAGCTATAAGTCCATTCTGTGTAGCCTTATTATAATATGGTGTTACTAAAAGTAATCCATCTGCACCATATTTTTCAGCTTCCTGTGACAAATAAATGGCTGTCTCTGTACAGTTCGAGCCCGTTCCAGCCACAACCGGAATACGCCCCGCAACCTTCTCAACCGTATATCTGATACACTCAAGATGCTCCTCATGCGACAATGTAGAAGCTTCACCTGTTGTACCACAAATAACAATACAGTCAGTCTTATTTGCAATCTGGAATTCAATAAGCTCTCCTAACTTATTGTAATTAACACTTCCATCTGAATTCATTGGTGTTACAATCGCAACACCTGCACCTGTAAAAATCGACATATTAATTCCTCCATTTCTATTTAATAACAAAGAGCTCAACATAAAATTATTTTGCAACTTTATGTATTAAAAATGGGGTTAACCTTCTGAAGGCTAACCCCATATAGAATCTTCTATAAGAATTCAATACATTAGGTAGCACTCCATCATAATGATGACAGTCATATGATTATTAATCATATGCCCAAGAATATATTCTTCAGGAAATATATTCCTTCGGCATCTCACCCTTTCCCCTGCATTCACCTATTCCTGAAAACATCCTGCAGGTTACTTATGATTGACGCAACCTCTACTCTTTATTTAAAGACATATTAACATCTAAATATTTATTTGTCAACGAAACATTTTATGATTCATTACTAATGTTTGATACAATATCTACACAGTTTCTAAGCTCATCCGGCAAATTTATTCCTGTCATAATTATTGACACATTTTCTGATTTTGATTCTAAAATATTCTTAATTTCCTGTGATTGTATAATTCCCTCATCAAGAACTCCTAATATTTCATCTAATACCAAAACATCACATTCGCCTGTACCAAGAACTTTATTTGCGTAATTTAAACCATTTCTGATATTTATACTTTCTTCTGTTTTCTGTTCCTCACTAAGCTCACAAAAACAAATCTCAGATCTTTCAAATCTAAACAACTTAATCTCCGGCTCTAATTTAGAAAAAAATTCCATTTCATTTTCATCTTTATTTTTCATAAATTTAATTATAATTACATTCTTTCCTTTAGATGCCTCTAAAAGCCCTTTACCAAATGCTGCTGAAGATTTGCCTTCTCCGTTTCCACAAAAAACCTGTATGTATCCTTTATCCATAGTAATCTCCATCCTATTTGTTTATACACATTCCAATTTATTTACAGATACCTCATATGCAACGTGCTTCTCTGTCTCATCCTCATCAATTTTCTTGACATATTCTCTACTCTGGACACGTCCCCATATCTGAATACGTCCACCAACCTCAAAAGACGAAGCAAATCTGGCATTTCTTCCCCATGCTATACATGGAATATAATCTGATTTACCATATGGACGATTAACTGCCAGGAGTAAATCTGATATTTCTCTTCCAAGAGGTGTCTTTCTATATACAGGTGCCTTACAAATATATCCATCTAAGAATATTTGATTTGTTTTACCTGACATAGGATTTTCATCAACCAACTGCCATTCTCTTACGAAAATTGATAATATTAACTTGTTACGATTACCTTCATGTCTATTATAGGATCTGAACTGCCCAATAACTTCTACCAATTTACCTGATAAATTCTGAGTAACATCTACCAGACGCTCAGATACCATCAATGGAATAACATCTGACATTTCACTTAGTCTGTTAACGGATACATCTACAGAATAAAATCCCTCTCCGAACACTTCATGACTAAATTTGAAGTCTGATACAATTTCTCCTATAATACTTACTTTGTTGTTTTCAATAGCCTTATCAACCATTTGTATTTCTCCCTTCTAAATAACATATGTGTATTTTGATATGTTTATCAATATAATATATTCACAAGCATTTAAAAATATTACACATATAAAAATATTTTTATGAAAAAAATAATTTCTCCATTTGGCAGATTATAACATATTATTTTTAAGATAGCAAATTTTTCTTGAATTTTTCTTCAAATGTGCTAAACTTGTCTGCGGTATATATTCATATTTTAATAAGAAAGGACATTTCTATGAAAACAAAAAGTGAAAACATAAGAAATATTGCCATAATTGCACATGTTGACCACGGCAAAACAACTCTTGTTGATGAATTACTTAAACAAAGCGGCACCTTTAGAGCTAATCAGGATGTTGCTGAACGTGTAATGGATTCAGGAGATATAGAAAGAGAACGTGGTATTACAATTTTAGCCAAAAACACAGCTGTTTATTATAACAACATTAAAATCAATATTATAGATACCCCTGGACATGCTGACTTCGGTGGCGAAGTTGAACGAGTTCTTAAAATGGTAAATGGTGTAGTTTTAGTTGTTGATGCCTTTGAAGGTGCAATGCCACAGACTAAATTCGTTCTTAAAAAAGCTCTTGAACTTGATTTACCTGTTATAGTGTGTATCAACAAAATTGACAGACCTGAAGCCCGTCCTGATGAAGTAATCGACGAAGTTCTTGAATTATTCTTAGACCTTGATGCTTCTGATGAACAGCTTGACTGCCCTTTTGTATATGCTTCTGCAAAAGCCGGACATGCTATACTTGACCTTAGCGAAGAACCTGAAAATATGCAGCCTTTATTTGAAACAATCGTAAACTATATTCCCGCTCCCGAGGGAGACCCTGATGCAGATACACAGGTTTTAATCAGTACAATTGACTACAATGAATATGTAGGACGAATCGGTGTGGGTAAAGTTGACAATGGTTCACTTAAGGTTAATCAGGACGTTGTGGTTGTTAATGCTCATGACCCTGAAAAGAAATCAAAAGTTAAAATCAGTAAACTATATGAATTTGAAGGTCTTAATAAAATAGAAGTAACTGAGGCTAAGATTGGTTCAATCGTAGCAATTTCCGGTATATCTGATATTCATATAGGAGATACATTATGTTCACCTGAAAATCCGGTAGCAATACCTTTCCAGAAAATATCAGAACCTACTATTTCTATGCAATTCAATGTAAATGATAGTCCTTTGGCAGGTCAGGAAGGTAAATTTATAACTTCAAGACATTTAAGAGACCGATTATTCAGAGAGCTTAATACGGATGTAAGTCTTAGAGTTGAGGAAACTGAAACAACTGAAAGCTTTAAGGTATCCGGACGAGGCGAACTTCATTTATCTGTTCTTATAGAAAATATGCGTAGAGAAGGATATGAATTTTCAGTAAGCAAGGCTGAGGTATTATATAAATATGATGAAGCCGGCAACCTTCTTGAACCAATGGAATTAGCATATGTGGATGTTCCTGAAGAATTTTCAGGTACAGTTATACAAAAATTAAGTACCAGAAAGGGCGAATTGCTTGGAATGTCTACTGCAAACGGTGGCTCAACACGATTAGAATTTTCTATTCCATCAAGAGGTCTGATAGGATATCGTGGTGAGTTTATGACTGATACAAAGGGAAATGGTATAATTAATACTATTTTCAACGGATATGGACCATATAAAGGAGATATTCAATATAGAAAGCAAGGCTCACTTATAGCATTTGAGGCCGGCGAAGCAATTACCTACGGATTATTCAATGCTCAGGAAAGAGGAACACTTTTCATTGGTCCCGGCGAAAAAGTTTACTCCGGTATGGTTGTTGGACAAAATGGAAAAACCGATGACATCGAGGTAAATGTATGTAAGAAAAAACAGCTTACTAACACTCGTGCTTCCGGTTCTGACGATGCCCTAAAGCTCACTCCTAAGAGAGAGCTTAGCTTAGAACAATCTCTTGAATTTATAGACAAGGATGAATTACTTGAGGTCACACCTGTAAGTCTTAGAATAAGAAAGAAAATTCTTGATCCGACACTTAGAAAGCGTGCCGCAAGAAACAACTAAAGTTCAATATAATCTCCATTGTCGGAGATTCCATAAGAAACATTATTCACAGAGGTTACGGTTGCCCTGGCAGCAGTTGCCTCTGTTATTTTATTTTCAAACGAGTTACATTTATCATTTTCAACCACAACTATCATTTCAACATTATCAGTGTAAATAGTGTCAAGCAAATGATAACCTTCCATATTAATTATGTATTGAATTTTTCCCATTCCATTATAATCTGTAATTACAGAATATTTAACACCTTCATATTTTTCTATAATAACACTATTTTCAAGTCCTTCATTTACAGCACCCTGATATGCTCTAATAAGTCCTCCTGTTCCAAGTAAAACACCACCAAAATATCTTGTTACCACTACTGCAACATTGTGTATATCCTTAACAGTAATAACGTCTAACATTGGTTTCCCTGCTGTTCCTTGTGGTTCACCATCATCGCTAAATCTTGCAATTTCATTTCTATCACCCAACACATATGCCATACAGTTATGCCTTGCATCCCAGTACTTCTTCTTCATTTCATTAACAAATTCCAAAGCCTCTTCCTCTGAAGAAATCTTTTTAACCGTACATATGAACCTTGATTTCTTCTCTACTATTTCGCCTTGTCCACCTTCATATACTATCTTCACGATATACCTCCAAATACTTCAATAAAAATATGCTAATAAATTTTTCCAAGTATGTCAATAATTATAGTATAACTGCATATTTATATTTTGCAGCAATACGGATTAATTAAAATCCTATGCTGTCTAATAACATAAATATGCAGTTGGATACTATAGTAATTGAAGATATATTGTACTTGTACTTGAAAAATAATTTTGATATAATAGAATAGTTTAAATTTATGTAAATAATAAATGAAAGGTATTGATAATATGAAATTCGGAATGAAACAAGTCACGAAAAAACGTCTTGCACTTAATTCCAACACAAAAAAAATAACATCAAAATCTCTTGTATGGCTATTTAAAGGTGTCTTAGTATTGATTGTTGTAGCCGTAATTACTGTAGGTTTTGCAGGTTTTGGAATGATTAAAGGAATCATAGAAACTGCTCCTGAGGTAGATGATATAAGTATAACTCCGTCGGGATATTATACAGTGGTTTATGATAATAACGGAAAACAGATTACCAAATTACTCAAATCAGGTTCTAACCGTGAAAGCGTAACAATTGACCAGATTCCTGAACATCTACAGTATGCTTTTATTGATATCGAAGATGAACGTTTCTATGAACATGATGGTATTGATATCAAAGGTATAATTCGTGCCGGTTTTGTAGCAATAAAGACAAGAAGCTTATCGCAGGGTGCCAGTACTATTACACAACAGCTTCTTAAAAACAATGTATTCGAAAATGGTGGACGAGAATCATCAACCGGTGCATTAATCAGAAGAAAAATTCAAGAACAATATCTTGCACTTAAGCTTGAAAAATCATTTGACAAAGAAATAATATTAGAGAATTATCTTAATACCATAAATTTAGGTTCTGATACTCTTGGTGTACAGGCTGCCGCCAAAAGATATTTTAATAAAGGTGTTAGCAAGCTTACTATATCAGAGAGTGCTGTATTAGCCGCAATAACTCAGAATCCAACAGAATTCAATCCTGTAATCAACCCTGAGAACAATGCCAGAAGACGTGAAAAAGTTCTTAGGAATATGCTTAATAACGGACATATTACCAAGGAAGAATTCGATGAAGCTATTAATGATGATGTATATGCAAGAATTAAATCAACAAATGTTAAAACTTCAAAATCAAACCCTTATTCTTACTTTGTAGATGCATTAATAGATCAGGTTATGGAGGATTTGCAGGAACAAAAGGGTTATACTGAAACACAGGCATACAATGCATTATTTAGTGGCGGACTTAGTATATATACAACTCAGGATACTGAAATTCAAAAAATCTGCGATGAAGAAATCAACAACCCTGACAACTACCCTACCAAAACCTATTATTCTATAACATGGAATTATTCTGTAGAACATGCTGATGGTACAGTTGACAATTATTCAGAAGTAAATATAGATTATTTTAACCGTGTAACACTTGATAATCCTAATTTTGAAATGCTTTTTGAAACAACCGAGGAAGCCGATGAATATGTTAAAGCTTTCAAAGAAGAATTTATAAAAGAGGATGATGAGGTTCTTGGCGAAAATATCCAATACACCTTACAGCCTCAGGCTTCATTTACTGTTATGGATCAGTATACAGGCGAAGTTAAAGCGATTGTAGGTGGACGAGGCAAAAAATCTGCCAGCCGTACATTTAACAGAGCTGTTTCTTCTCCTAGACAGCCCGGTTCATGTTTTAAGGTTTTATCAACCTATGCTCCAGCTATTGATAATGCCGGATATACATTAGCCTCTACAATAGATGATGCACCTTTCGCTGATGTAAACGGGCGTCTTGTAAACAACTGGTATGAAGGTTATCGAGGAATGAGTACTTTAAGAGATGGTATTAGGGACTCTATGAACGTAATAACCGTTAAACTCTTAACGGAAATCACTCCTCAATTAGGATTTGACTATTTGATGAATTTTGGTTTTACTACGTTAGTTGAGAATCAGGAAACTGAATACGGAGTGTATACAGACATTAACCAATCTCTTGCCCTTGGTGGTATAACATATGGTGTTACTAATTTGGAGTTATGTGCAGCTTATGCAACAATTGCAAATGCCGGTGTGTATAATTCTCCAATTCTATATACTAAAGTTCTTGACCACGATGGAAACATAATACTTGAAAGTAAATCCGAATCACATACAGTTCTTAAAGAAACAACAGCATGGTTATTAACAGATGCCATGAGAGATGTTGTAACAAGCGGTACGGGCGGACTTGCAAATGTACCAAATATGTATGTTGCCGGTAAAACAGGTACTACAACAGATGATAACGATATCTGGTTTGCAGGCTATACCCCATATCTTACTGCTACAATATGGAGTGGTTTTGATGACAACGGCAGACTTTCAGACACTTCATATCACAACAGGTTATGGAGTAAAATAGTAACAAGAATTGATGAAGCTAAAGGCTATACCTACAAAGAATTCGAAAAGCCAGACTCCATCGAAAGAGAAATGGTATGTTCTATTTCCGGAATGCTTCCTGCAAAAGGTATTTGTTCTAAGGACCCAGCCGGAAATCAAGTTCATTATGAATATTTTGTTAAGAACACAGTACCTACAGATGAATGCAATCTTCATACAAAATTAAATATATGTAATAAATCTCATAAAATTGCAAATAAGGATTGTACTAAAACTACTACCCAAATATTCAGATTAAGACCTGAGGGCAGTGATTTATCTGTTGACACATGGGATACTCCATATGTTGCACCGCCTTCCTTACTTAAGAGCAAATGTAGATTACATTAACATAAAAAAGTGTCCTACGTTGATAACCTTCAAAGTAGGACGCTTTTTTTACTAAACTAGCCTTTCATTTTTGGCTCAAATACTAATGATGCTATATAACTAAATACAAGTGCGGCACTAATTCCCGCTGCACCGGCCTTAAAGCCACCTAAAAACAAACCTATAAATCCATTTTCATTTATACTTTCTTTTACACCTTTTATTAAAACATTTCCAAATCCTATAAGTGGCACACTCGCTCCATAGCCACCAAATTCAATAAATTTATCATACAGACCAATTCCTCCCAGAAGAACTCCCAGGCATACAAGAATCACCATCACTCTTCCCGGCAGCAGCTTTGTCCTATCTATAAGTATCTGCGTTAATGCGCAAATAATTCCACCTATGATAAATGCCTTTAAATAATCCATTATACTCCTCCTTTAAGCTTCTATAACCACACAATGAGCTATTCCCGGAACGCTACGCCCTTCATTATAACTAACTGTAGACATTAATGCTCCTGTCGGAACAAATAATACTCTATTCCACTCTTTTTTCATAATTTTACTATATACATTTCCACACAATACTGTTGCCGAGCAACCACAACCACTTCCTCCTGCATGTGTATCCTGAGTGTCCATATCATATATTTCCATACCACAATCATAATGATTTAAGCTTATATCATAACCCTTCATTCTAAGAAAATCTATTAATATTTTTTTGCCAACATATCCAAGGTCACCTGTAATTATCTTGTCATAATAATCAGGTGTTCTATCAAAATCTTTTAGGTGACATGCTATAACATCTGCAGCAGCAGGTGCCATAACAGCCCCCATATTCATCGGATCTTTAAAACCAAAATCAACTATTTTACCCGTGGTAATTCCGGTAATCCTCGCAAAGCCTTTATTTTTAGATATAACAGTTGCCCCACAGCCAGTAACGGTCCATGTTGTGGAAAAAGGTCTCTGAGAACCATATTCTAACGGAAACCTAAAAGTTTTTTCCGCCGAACCAAAATGACTTGATGCCATTGCAAGAACATTATCAGCATATCCCGCTGCAACGGTCATTGCCGCAAGCCCCATAGACTCTCCCATTGTAGAGCATGCACCATAAAGTCCAAATAATGGTATGTTCAAATCCTTTACACCATATGTGGTAGCTATAAGCTGACCTAAAAGATCACCTGCAAAAATATATCTTATGTCCTCCTCCTTCATACATGCCTTTGCTATTGCCAGCTTCGCTGTTCTTGTTTGAAGAACACTCTCTCCCTCTTCCCAGTTTTCGCCACCAAAGGTAGGGTCCATTTCTATCTCATCAAATGTATTTTTCAGAGGACCTTCACCCTCTTTTTTTCCAACTATTGCTCCCCCCGAGATTATATAGGGAGCATTTTCAAAAATTATACTTTGTTTTCCAATAATTTGTCCCATATTTCCTCCTAACATTACTAATATTAATATTTTTTACAATTTTTTTTAAAAAATACATTAAAAACAAATTGAGATTTTTGCTCATAAGTGATATTGTATTTAGTGTATGTAATATTTTAATTGTTCACTAAAAAAAGAGGTATATGACTTATGAATATAGGCTTTGATAATGAAAAATATCTTAAAATGCAATCCGAACATATTATGGATAGAATCGAAAAATTTGATAACAAGCTTTATCTTGAATTTGGCGGTAAATTATTTGATGACTTCCACGCAGCAAGAGTACTTCCGGGATTTGCTGCAGATAGTAAGCTGCAACTTCTAATGAAGCTTGCTAATCAGGCTGAAATTGTTATGGTCGTAAGTGCTGACGACATTGAAAAAAACAAGGTAAGAGCAGATTTAGGAATAACATATGATAATGATGTAATAAGATTAATTAATGAATTTCGTTCAAGAGGACTGTATGTAGGAAGTGTTGTTCTTACAAAATATTCAGAACAACGTAGTGCTGTATTATTCCAAAAGCGTTTAGAAAACATTGGATTAAAAGTTTATCATCACTATCTTATTCCGGGTTATCCTACTAATGTTGAATACATTGTTAGCGATGAAGGATATGGTAAAAATGATTATATTGAAACCACAAGACCATTAGTTGCGATTACTGCTCCCGGTCCCGGTAGCGGAAAAATGAGTACTTGTCTTTCACAGCTTTACCATGAACACAAACGTGGTATATGTGCAGGATATGCCAAATACGAAACCTTTCCTATATGGAATCTTCCACTTGACCATCCTGTTAATCTTGCATATGAAGCTGCAACGGCTGATTTGAATGATATGAATATGATTGACCCATATCATATGAAAACATATGGCATAACAACTGTAAACTATAATAGAGATGTTGAGATTTTCCCAGTACTCAATGCTATGTTTATGAAGATTTATGGTGAGAGTCCATATGCTTCTCCTACTGATATGGGTGTTAATATGGTAGGTAATTGTATTACTGATGATGATATTTGCCGAGAAGCTTCACGTCAGGAAATCATACGAAGATATTACAGTGCTATAACAGGAGTAGCAAAAGGCAAAAATGAGCCAACTGAGGTTAACAAGATAAAATTGCTTATGAGTCAAGAAAATCTTGTTGTAGAAGAAAGAACAACAGTAACACCTGCTTTAGAAAGAGCTGAAAAAACCGGTGGTCCTGCTGCTGCAATAGAGTTAGCAGACGGAACTATTGTTACAGGTAAGACCGGCGACCTACTTGGTGCAAGCTCCGCTGCACTTCTCAATGCCTTGAAGATATTAGCAGGCATTGACCACGAACTTGCAATCCTTTCTCCTAAAGCAATTGAACCTATACAAGAATTAAAAACAAGATATCTGGGCAGTAAAAATCCTAGACTTCATACAGATGAGGTATTAATTGCTCTATCTGCAACTGCTGCTGATAATGAGATTGCCGCACTTGCTTTACAACAACTACCAAAGCTAAAGGGGTGTCAGGTTCATTCAACCGTAATGCTTTCATCGGTAGATGAAAAAACATTCAAAAAGCTTGAATGTGATATAACTTGTGAACCAAAAACAGAATAACACCAAAGCATTTGTTCATTAATATAATATGAACAAATGCTTTTATCTTGAAAATGGAGGTAAATTATGATTTTACGTTTAACAAAATGTATTCGCGAATACATAATACCAACTATACTGACACTTATATTTATTATTGGCGAAGTAATTATTGAATGCTTAATACCATTTATTACAGCATATTTAGTAAACAGAATCAAAGCTGGCGCTGAAACAAAGGAAATTTTCCTGACAGGTTTAATTCTTATGACTCTCGCTATAGTTTCTTTATGTTGTGGTGGTATAGCAGGCTTTACATGTGCTAAAGCCTCTGCAGGTTTTGCCAAAAATCTGCGCCATGATGTTTTCAATAAAATACAGACATACTCTTTTGAAAATATTGATAAATTCTCATCTTCATCATTAGTTACAAGATTAACTACTGATATAACTAATGTACAGATGTCTTTTATGATGGTAATTCGTACAGCTGTAAGAAGTCCGCTTATGCTTGTATTTTCAGTTATTATTGCTTATATAATGGGCGGACCATTAGCAACAACATTTGTTATTGTTATACCGGTTCTTGCATTTGGATTAATAATAATAGGAAAAAAGGCTTTACCATCTTTTAAAAAGGTATTTAAGAAATACGACAAGTTAAACGAATCCATTGAAGAAAATATTCGTGGCATGCGAGTTGTTAAGGGATTTTCAAGAGAAAATTACGAAAAAGACAAATTTGCAGTAGCTGCTGATGATATTTGTAAGGATTTTACACGTGCAGAGCGAATAGTTGCTTTAAACGGACCTCTTATGCAGGTTTGCTTATACTTCAATATGGCATTTGTACTCATTGTAGGCTCAAAGCTTACAATCTCTAGCAAAGCTGCTGATTTGGATGTCGGACAGATTTCTGCTATGCTTACATATGGTATGCAAATACTTATGTCACTACTTATGCTATCTATGATATATGTTATGATTACTATGTCAGCAGAATCTATTAAGCGTTTGTGCGAAGTATTAGAAGAGGTTCCATCCCTTACTAATCCTGACAATCCAATAACGGAAATTGCTGATGGTTCAATAGAATTTGAAAATGTTAGCTTTAAGTATTCTAAAAAAGCTAAAAAATTTGCTCTTTCTGATATAAATCTTAATATTAAGTCAGGCATGACAGTGGGAATTATCGGTGGAACAGGTTCAAGTAAATCTACTCTCGTACAGCTTATTTCAAGATTGTATGATACAACTGAAGGCTCAGTAAAAGTCGGTGGTATCGACGTAAGAGAATACGATATCGAAAGTCTTCGTAACAGTGTAGCTGTTGTACTTCAAAAGAATTTACTTTTTTCAGGAACAATTAACGAAAATTTGCGTTGGGGAAATGAAAATGCTACCAATGAAGAAATTATAGAAGCATGTAAATTAGCTCAGGCTCATGATTTTGTATCATCATTTCCAGAGGGATATGATACTCACATCGAACAAGGCGGAACAAATGTCTCCGGCGGTCAGAAGCAGCGTCTTTGCATAGCAAGGGCACTCCTTAAAAAACCAAAGATACTTATCCTTGATGACTCTACAAGTGCAGTAGATACAAAAACTGATTCCCTTATTCGTGCAAGCTTCAAATCTTATATACCTGAAACAACAAAAATCATTATCGCACAAAGAATTTCTTCTGTTGAAGATGCTGATATGATAATTGTTATGGATAATGGTAAGATTGCCAATATCGGAACTCATGACGAGCTTCTTAAAACAAGCGAAATATATCTGGATGTATATAAACAGCAAACTAACGGAGGTGACAACAATGAATAATAAAAAGCCAATGCCATCAACAGATCCAAAAATAATGGGCAGAATAATAAAAATGCTTTTTAGTTATTACCCTAAGTTAGTTCCAATAACTATCTTTTGTATATTATTTGCCTCTGCTACCGCTGCTATACCTGCAATATTTATACAACAGGTAATTGCTGATATCGAAAAATGGTATCCTACAGGTGACTGGGAAAGTGCAAGTAAAGTCATATTACCAAAAATTTTCATATTAATAGTAATATATATAATTTCAACAATAGCAGTTACAGTTCAATCTCAGCTCATGGCTAAGATTACTCAGGGTTACCTTGATAAAATGCGTTGTACAATGTTTAATGGAATGCAAAATCTACCAATTAAATATTTTGATACTCATAAACATGGCGATATAATGAGCCATTATACCAATGATATAGACACTCTGCGACAGCTTATTTCTCAGGCTTTACCAACACTTTTACAATCATCTGTCGTAGTAGTTTGTGTTCTTGGTATTATGTTATATTTTAGCGTATGGATGACTCTGGTTGTATTATTCGGTGTATTTTGTATGATGTTAATTTCCGGAAAACTAGGTGGCGGTTCAGCAAAATATTTTATACGTCAGCAAAAATCTCTTGGTGAAACAGAGGGCTTTATACAGGAAATGATGAATGGTCAAAAGGTTGTAAAAGTATTCTGCCACGAAGAACAGGCCAAAGAAGATTTCGACAAAATAAACAATCAATTATTTGAGGACAGCTATAAGGCTCATGCATATGCAAACTGCCTGGCACCAATTATAATGAATATTGGAAATGTTTTATATGCCGTTATTGCTACCGTAGGCGGATTGTTCCTCGCTACAAATACTCCAAACCTGAGTATTTCTGGAATGGCATTTGAAATAAGTATCGTTATACCATTTTTAAATATGACAAAGCAGTTTACCGGTAACATAAACCATGTTTCTCAGCAGATTAATTCAATTGTTATGGGCTTGGCAGGTGCCAGCAGAATTTTTGAACTTATGGACGAAATTGAAGAAACCGACGAAGGCTATGTAACCCTTGTAAATGCATTGATTGATGACAACGGAAACATTACTGAAGCAGACAAACACACTGGTATGTGGGCATGGAAACATCCACATGGTGACGGTACAACAACATATACTAAGCTTCAGGGTGAAGTTACATTAAATGAAGTTGATTTCGCATATGTAGAAGGTAAAAATGTATTAACAGATGTAAGCGTATACGCTAAACCTGGTCAAAAGGTAGCTTTTGTTGGTGCTACAGGTGCCGGTAAAACAACTATTACCAACCTTATTAACCGTTTTTACGACATAGCAGATGGTAAAATCAGATATGATGGCATTAATATTAACAAAATAAAGAAATCTGATCTTCGTACCTCATTAGGTATTGTTTTACAGGAAACAAACCTTTTTACAGGTACTGTAATGGATAATATTCGTTACGGAAGACTTGAAGCTACTGATGAAGAATGTATAGCAGCTGCTAAACTTGCAGGTGCTGATGACTTTATAACACGACTTCCTATGGGTTATGATACAGAGCTGTCTAATAATGGTTCAAACTTATCCCAAGGACAGCGACAGCTTATTGCAATAGCAAGAGCCGCAGTTGCAGATCCACCTGTAATGATTCTTGACGAAGCTACTTCTTCTATTGATACACGAACAGAAGCTATCGTACAAAGAGGTATGGATAAACTTATGGAAGGTCGTACAGTTTTCGTTATAGCACACAGACTTTCTACTGTTAAGAATTCAGATGTAATTATGGTTCTTGACCACGGTAAAATCATCGAAAGAGGAAATCACAAAGAACTTATTGATAAAAAAGGTACTTATTACCAGTTATATACCGGTGCATTTGAACTTGAATAAATGACGATTTATTAATAAAAAATGATACCCCTAAAATACTATGCGTAAGCAATGTATTTATAGGCGGTATCATTTTCTTTATAAATATTATATTACTATACCCCAAACATCTTAAATATCCAGTATATAAGTCCCACTATCCAACTACTTACTATTCCATACAAAATAACCGGCCCTGCTATGGTAAAAACTTTACAGCCTATACCAAACACCTGACCCTCCTTCTTAAACTCTATAGATGGTGCTGCTATTGAATTAGCAAATCCGGTAATTGGAACCAAGGTTCCCGCCCCTGCATAATTTGCGATTTTAGAATACAAGTTACAAACCGTAAGCAAAACACTTATTCCTATCAATGTAATAGATACCAATACAGCTTCATCCTCTTTGTTCACACCAAAATTTGAATATAAATTTCCAAGAATTTGCCCAAGAGTACATATAGCTCCTCCCACAACAAATGCCCTAAATATATTTTTATATATATTAGTAGTTGGCGTTACTGCCTTTACATATTTATCATACTCTTTTACATTCATATTACTTACCATCCTTTAACTTATTATAAAATAATATATTAATGAACCTGCAATCTTTCCCAACATGACAGATATTAATATAGATATAATTCCCTTATTAACAGAAAATCTTCTATTACAAATAGACGTTACTTTTAAACTTTCCCCTAAACATATTGCAAGACATCCAACAAAAGCACCTGAAAACAGACCATATAGAACCATAAATATATTTCCACCATACAAATTAATTTCGTATATACTAACAATATTTCCTAAAATCGAACCTATTATTAATACCGTTTCATACAAGCATATATATTTTGCAGTATGTGTTCTTTCTGCAAGCTTTGTAACTATTCCAACAACAGTAAGTAAAACAAATACTCCTCCTGCAGCAACAAATCCACTACCTACTCCTATAAATATACACAGCAAATTATGCCACCACATTAGTCTTCCTCCTTATATGAATTAGAAACTATAGTGGAATTAATATCTTTTTCATATTTACTCATTTCAACCTCAATAGGGCTTGGATCATCTGTAATACGCATTTTCCAAAAATGTCCATATAAAATAATAATCCCAAATCCCAGTCCTATAGAATAGCTGGCTTCTATCAATGTTTTTCCATCAGATTTATTGCCTGTAATTAGTTCATATACATTCTCAAACAATGAACTTGTGCTAACATCTTCATTAAAGCTCATAATTGCAAATGCCGCACCAAAAAAAACTATCAAACAAATAATAGCTACTTTGAAGAATTCAACAAATATATTGCCCTGTTTCTTTTTTTTCTTATACTGTACTATTGCACTTGTTCCTCCTAAATTTGCTACAGAAACATTATCTGAATAATCTTCAATAATTTGTATTATTTCAGTTACAGGAATAACTGCCCTATTAGGAATTTTATTAAATTGCAGGATTGACAACTCTTTTATTTCTTTTGCAATTTTAACATCATTACAATACACGTCTGCTATATCTGATATTTTTATTTCGCAGCTTTCACTTATTATATTTTCTTTTAAATTAATATAAACATTTTTTCTCATAAAACTATTATTTCTCACTTTAATTTTTATATACAAAAAACCGATATGGAAAATTTTTCCATATCGGTTAATGTATCAATTATTATTATCTTAATTTGAAAATGCTAACTGAAGAATCAAGATCTCCTGCATCATCCTTAAGTCTTTGTACTGCTGAGCTAAGCTCTTCAACCGCCTGAAGCTGTCTTTCAGCACTCTTACTAAGTTCATTTGATGCTGCTTCTGTCTCATTTGAAGTAGCCGAAATACTTTCAATAGCTTCCATCGTATCATTCTTAGCAACTTCAATAACCTTAATACTTGCAGTAATCTTATCAACATCTTCTGCCAATGTATCAACCTGTTGTCTAATGTTCTTGAATACATCTACTGTATTATCAAGTGCAATTTCCTGATTAGAAACGATATCTGCTGCTTTCTCAGCTGTCTCCATAGTTGAAATCATCTTAGTCTGAAGCTGTCCTATAATGTTTGCAATACTTGTACCTGCCTGACTTGACTGTTCAGCAAGCTTTCTGATTTCATCAGATACAACTGCAAATCCTCTACCTGCTTCACCTGCTCTTGCAGCCTCGATAGATGCATTAAGTGATAACAGATTAGTTTCTTCTGCAATTTCATTAATTGTGTTAATTATAGTATATATACGTTTAGCTTCTTTATTAAGTTCACCAATGGCCTGAATAATATACTTTGTAATCTCAGTTGTATCCTTAACTTTATCAGTAAGATCTGTAATAATATTCATACCATCATCAACAATCTTCTGTGTACTATCTGCAATCTTGTTAATTTCTCTGGTATTACTATGTACATTATTAATCTTATCTGAAAGCTCTGACATCTGATGTAAGCAGTTCTCCGTATCTGTTGACTGCTGTGTAATACCGGCATCAATATACGATACAGCTTCCTTAATACTTCTTGTAGCTTCAAGTAACAACTGCGAGTTATCATCAACCTGAGATGCCGACTCTGATACATTGTCACTAACTGATGTCATCTTAACAATAAGATTCTTCATACTATCAATCATACTTAATACACTTAATGAAAGTATTCTGAATTCATCAGTTCTCTTTGTCTGGATAGTACCGGTAAGGTCACCATCTGATGTTGTCTTTAATACTGTATTAACAACACTAAACTGCTTAGACATTCCTGTTGCCATTGTTACACCTGTAAATATAGCAACTATACAACAAATCAAAATTGCAAGAATAGTATATTTCAAAATTACATTAGCTCCTGCAAGAATCTCTTTCTGAGGAACCATAGCACATATCATTGCCCCTGTTTTATCTTCTATCGAATATGTGAACAGATATGTATCTCCCTTGTAAGTGATATAACTATTTCCTGATAATTCTTCACTTTCTATTGCTTTCTTATAGAAAGACTGCTCATCAAAGTTAATCTTATCATTACCAACAACTACCTGTTTACCATCTCTTGTTATAAAAGCTGTAATGCAGTCATCACTTATCTCTGCCTGTTCCAAAATATTCTTAACGAAGTCTGTCTGAACGTCTATTATGATATATCCAACCTGTCTCATTCGGTCATTTAAAAGTGGTCGTGTATAAGCCAAAGGATAATCATCTCTGTCAAAACCAATCTCTGTATCAAGCTCTATATGCTTGCTTATCCAATATGGTTCTCCGTTGTTATTCTCCTCTACTTCTTTACCTGCAGTAGACTCTATAAATGATTCGTAGCCCTGCTTATTAACTAAAACACCTTCATCCGTACATGGATCAGTAATTGATGAAATGATAATAATATGTTTTACAAATTCATCTGCTGTTGCTTCCGCACTTATAGCAAGCTTAACATCCATAAATTCTGATTCTGTCTTACCCTCATCCTTAGTAGCTGTATAGAACTGAGTAATAGTTGGATTAACAGCTAATCTGTTACCAATCAAGTCAATAGAATCAAAACCAAGACCCAAATACCTCTCCAATGTAGTTACACTTGTAACAGCTGATGTCTCATATGTTTCTGTTAAGCTTTCTTTACTTCTTGAATAAATAAGCATACCAACACATACGAACAATACAACAGGAACAAGGAATGCACAGATGAGTTTCATCTTAATTCCACGATACCATGGAATCTTTCCCTTTTTAAATGCTGCTTCCATAGCTGCCTTACGTTTTGCGGACTCCTCTTTATCAACATAAGACTTAATAAGTGCATATATCTTCTTATATGCTTTAACTAAAAATCTCCAAACTATAATAGAAACCTTCTTAATAATTCCCCAAACCTTCTTGAAAAAGCTCTTACACTTTGCCATAAATGCTCCCTTTTCTCTTGGTGCCTTTGGTTCCTTCGGAGGTTTTGGAGCCTTTGGTGCCTTTGGTTCCTTAACCGGTTTTGGAGGTTTCTCCTTTTTAACCTTTGGAGGCTTTGGCTCCTTCGGAGGTTTTGGAGGTTTCTCCTTTTTAACCTTTGGAGGCTTTGGCTCCTTCGGAGGTTTTGGAGGCTTCTCCTTCTTTTCCTTAGGCGGTTTATCCTTACCTAAGCCTAATTTAAATCCTTTTTTCTTATCACCAGCTGAGTCCTTAACCGGTGTCTCATTCCTATCACCCATTACGTCAAAGGTAATTGAAGAATAATCTTTAATGTCATCACGATTCATTGGTGCACCACCTTACGATATAATATTTATAATTATACAATACTTTGTGCGTTTATTCTAGTCAATTTTTCAAAAATCGACGACTTTTTTAAATATTTTTATTAATTTTTACCAAAAAGTAATAAAAGTATTAAAAACTACATATATTATATTGACTTTTAATATTAACATTGTATAATGTAGTTATCGAAACTACATTAGATAGTTATTCATTACAGAAGAATTAGTTATTATTTATTTCTTCAGAAAGGATTATTATGGATATTGGATTAAAAATTACGGAACCTAAGATTAGTAGACTAAGCAAAATTGCTATACCAAAATATACACTCGGTGAAGAACTTGTCAGTGCAATTTCACATGGTTTGGGAGCTGCATTGGGAATTGTTGCTCTCGTTATGTGTCTGGTAAAAGCAATACCTGAGGGAAACGCATTTTCAATTGTGAGTAGCTGGATATATGGTTTTTCAATTATAATTCTATACTCTATGTCCTGCATATATCACGCACTTAAGCCATGTAATGCAAAACGAGTGATGAGAATATTTGATCATTGTACAATTTTCTTATTAATTGCCGGCTCTTATACACCATTCACACTTGTATCATTAAGAGCTTCTGTTGGGTGGTATTTATTTGGAATTGTATGGGGAGCAGCAATTATTGGAATTATTCTTAATGCAATTAATATGGAAAAATACAAGACCTTATCAATGATATGCTACCTCGCTATGGGATGGGTTATTATATTTGCAATAAAGCCACTCATAAACGCAATAGATATTAATGGTATCAAATTATTAGTTGCTGGTGGTATCGCCTATACAATAGGAGCAGTTATTTACGGAATAGGAAGTAAAGTTAAGTATATGCATTCGATATGGCATTTCTTTGTTCTTGCCGGTACCATCCTCCAGTTCTTAACAATTTATTATTATGTAATATAACTCCACAAAGAAACAGTATCCGCCCTCAGCAGATACTGTTTCTCATTTTAAGAAGTAATTTCTTTTCCATTCTACTCACCTGAACCTGACTGATTCCTAAAATCTTTGCAACCTCAGTCTGAGTTTTATCCTGATAATATCTAAGATTTATCAATTTTTTTTGAACTTCATCCAGTTGTTTTAACATATCTTCAATTAGTACATGATTAATTATTTCATTATACGTATTTTCATTTTTATCTGCTACTTTATCTACCAGATATAGCTCATTTCCATCACTTTGATATACAGATTTATATAAGGATTCAACCTCTATATTTGCATCAAGTGCCATTACTACTTCTTCCACAGATAGCTCCAATGCATCTGCAACTTCATTTAAGGTTGCATCTCTTCCATATTTTTGACTAAGCTTGTCTGACATCTGTTTAATCTTCCATCCGTTTTCTTTTAGCGACCTGCTTACCTTAATCATTCCGTCATCTCGCAAGAATCTCTTTATCTCGCCCATTATCATAGGCACCGCATAGGTACTAAACTGAACCTCATAATTGTTATCAAATTTGTCAATTGCCTTTATCAGACCTATACAACCTATTTGAAACAAATCTTCTGCTTCATAGCCTCTTCCTAAGAATCTCCTGACAACACTCCATACAAGTCCCATATTTTCATTTACAATGGTATCTCTAGCTGCTTTATCCCCTTCGTGTGCTAGCCTTATCATTGCAACTGTGTCCATATTAATTTTTCCAATTTATATATTTCTTCATATATACCTTGGTGCCTACTCCTTTCTCTGATTCTACATTTAATTCATCCATAAACATTTCCATAAATGCAAATCCCATACCTGAACGTTCCTCAGTTCCTTTAGTGGTAAACAATGGTTCCATCGCCTGCTTCAAATCATCTATTCCAATACCCTTGTCTTCAACGATTATTATTATTCCCTCTTCGTCAATTTCCATATCCATATATATAACTCCTCCTTGTCCGTTATATCCATGAATAATCGCATTGGTAACTGCTTCCGAAACAGCTGTTTTTATATCATTTACCTCGTCAATAGTAGGATTAAGCTGTGTTGCAAGTGCCGCTGCAACAACTCTTGCAAAGCCCTCATTAATAGATTTCGCATCGAATTCCAGATGAATTTTATTACTATACATTACGATTCCTCCTTTAAACTTTTTATTGCATTTTCGAAAGAATCGTAAGTATGTACAACTCTGTGGAGTCCTGAAATCAGCACGATTCTATCTATATTTTTATTAGTGTTTACAATTCCTACCTTGCCACCTATACCTTTTACCTGACGATATCTACCCATAATCATACCAATACCTGAGCTATCCATAAATTCTGTTTTTCCAAAATCAAACAAAATACTTTTTACATAATTTCTTGAAATATAATCATCAGCCTTTTCCCTTATGGTTTCTGCACTGTGATGATCTATTTCTTTTCCTACGGTAATTACCAAACATTGATTTATTACTTCAAATTTCATATGACCTCCTATAAATATTTATAATTTGCACAAAAAAAGAAAAGGTAAATAAATTACCTCTTCTTTCGTATTTTAAAGCATTATGCTTATTCTCTTGATGTAAGGTCAGCCAGATAATTTCTATAAATATCAAGCTGTGTTTCGCTAATTCCTTCGATTTGCGATATTTCATCAATAACCTCAGTAATAGCTTTAATTCCTTCTTGTTTAATTTTTTCTGCTTTTGGCATATTATCAGGATTTTCTGCTTTGCCTTCCTTTATCGCATCATATAATGCAATATAAGCATTACAATACTTATCAGCCGCATCAACATAATTTACAGCCTGATAATTGTATTTAAATAATTCCTTAAATCCATTTACAGTCTCAGTCCATCCTTCAACATTAAATGAATTATAGAATTTATTAACGGAATCATTATAGCTCACATATGCTGCCTGTGTATAAGACTCTTCCTTTAGCTTATTATACATATTGTTAAATGGTTCGGACAAAAGATTGTCCTCATCTATATCTGATATACTTTCTGCACATTTTCTAAAATCTCCACTTATATAGAATTCTGCTGCACTTATAACGTCATCATAAGCTTTAAGAACAGCATCATTTGCAGAATTAGCATCTACAAGCTGACTTTCAACATCTGCTTTTTCACCGGTTAACGTATCTATCTTCTTTTCCAAATCAGAAATATTCGCCGCCGCCTCATCTAGTCTGGAATTCAATTCCCTTACTTCAACATTATGTTGTGAATTAACAGTTTTTACTTTTGCAGGAGTTATAAGGAAATAAGTAGTAGCTACACCAATTATGATACCAAGCACAACGTTAATAACAGTTATTGTTCCATGGTTGCTCTCCTTATAAGAACCCGGTGGAATTATAACATCATATCCACTCAATTGTTCTTTTTCCTTTTCTTCCTTCTTATCATCTAAAATAGAAGTACTATTCTTACTAAGAGCCTGTTCTACCTCAAGCATATATGCTTTACACAAAGGATTATTAACATCTATCTTAAGTGCTTTTCTAAGAGTCTTTCTTGCCTTTTCATATGCTTCACGTTTCATATACATTAATGCCAGAAGCTGATGACCTTTAATAAGATTCGGATTAACATTAAGCACCTTCTTAAGCTGTATGATTGCAAGGTCTTCATTTCCATCCTTTGCATATCCCAGAGCTATATTGAATTTTCTAATAGTTTGGTTAATTGTATCTAATTTATTTGGATTAGACTGTAAAGTAGTAATGTAGACATCTGCCAGATTCTTCTCCGGCTTAATATTTTTACTAACTACCCATTCAGCCATAGCTTGTACAACTTCACCCATTTCAAAGTATACAAGACCAAGTAAATTTCTTGCCTTAATATTGTTCTTATTAAGCTTAATACTTCTTCTAAGCTGGTCCGCTGCACCCGACAAATCTCTCTGTTGCGCTTTTATAAGACCATTATTATATAAAGAATTAGATATTCTTACTATTTTCTTGTAAACATTAACGTCCACTCCACAGTTGGTACAAAAATCATTTTCTGAAAGGACGTTTCCACAATTATAACATCTCATTTATATACCGTACCTTTCAATTACTTGCGATTATCCTTTTCCTTCAACATCTCTATCATAATATCTGTCATATCTGTGGTATTACTGCTATTATAAATTACATCCTCTGCCTCATTAATCTCAAGGCTTGGATGAAACTTCTTTATTTCTTCATCAAAATTAATCATCGTACTTCCTCCATTTTATTCACTATTTTAATAATGTTTCCTGCCAGATATAATGAACCGGCAACAAACAACACATCATTATCTGTTTTTTTGTTACTTGCTGTAATAAAAGCTTCGTAATTATCTTTATATACCTCAAGCGGTGCAGTAATATACTTTCTAAAAATTTCGGCAATCTTGCCAGCTTCAAGGTATCTGCTTCCTTCTATCTGTGTAATGTATATTCTGTTAAAATCTGTATTTTCGGCAATTGTCTTTATCATTGTATCAATGTCTTTATCGCAAACCGCCGAAAATAGCAAATATTTATTCCCACTACATTCATATTGATTGACAGTATTAATGAATTCTTTAATTCCCGGTGGATTATGGGCACCGTCAATTATTACACCATGTGCAACCTCTTCCATTCGTCCCGGCCATGTTGTATTAATCATAGCCTCCCTTACCAATCGATAGTCACAAATGCCTATACATTCCAAAGTACGTATTACCATCGCTGAATTTTCAACCTGATAATCTGCAATAAACGGAATTCGAAATTCACCACATTCATAATACCCACAGTTCATCAAAAAATCAATATGATTATTCTCTTTTTTTAATATTTTGTATGAATCAGCCGTTATCTTATATATTTTGTCTGTCTTTGTTTTAGCGACATTTTCAATAACTTTTGATACATCCTCATTATTTCCACAATATATTACATTCGTATTCTTCTTGATAATACCTGCTTTTTGCCATGCAATCTTTTCAACTGTATCACCAAGATACTCTGTATGGTCAAGACCTATGGAAGTAATCACACATGCTATTGGGCTAGTACAAATATTTGTAGTATCCATAAGTCCACCCATGCCTGCCTCAATAACTGCATATTCAATCCCCTGTCTGCTAAAATATAGCATTCCCATACCATAAATAAACTCAAAAAATGTCGGATGCTCATATCCATCATCTTTCATGTTCTTAACCACAGACATTACCTGATTAAAAATGTCATTAAATTCTTCATCACTTATCTCTTCTCCATCAATTCTGATTCTTTCATTGACTTTAATAAGATGTGGCGATGTAAATAATCCGGTTACCTTACCCGACTTAGTTAATACAGTAGATAGCATAGAACAAACGGAGCCTTTTCCGTTTGTCCCTGCTACATGTATTGTCTTAAAATCCTCCTGTGGATTACCAAGACATTTCATAAAATATCTTGTGTTTTCCATAGGATTCTTCTTCGTGAACCTAGGTATATTTAAAATATATTCAACTGCTTCTTCATAACTATAAACCATACCATACCTTCACTTCAACTGTTTTTAATCGCAACTTACGACACTATTTTTCTAACTGTGCAAGTCTCTCTGTTACCTGCTCCATCATCTGAGCATACTTAGCCTGTTTTTCCTTTTCTTCATTAATCTTAGCCTCCGGAGCCTTGTTAACAAAGTTAGGATTAGCAAGCATTCCATTTACACGAGCAAGCTCTTTTGTTAATTTTTCCTGTTCCTTCTTAAGGCGCTCTATTTCCTTTTCAACATCCACAAGCTCTGCAAATGGAATATATATTGTTGCTTCCGGAATAACTGTTGAAACTGCATCATCTGCAATACCAGTCTTATCACTCTGAACCATTACTTCATTTGAATAAGAAAGTGTCTGGAAGAATACCTTACCATCCTCGAATATATTTCTAATCTTTTCATTTTCAGATACTACATATACCAATGCCTTTCTGCTTGGTGGAACATTCATTTCACTTCTTATGTTTCTTATATTTCTAACAGCTTCCTTGATAACCTCTACGCTTTCCTCTTCTACCTTATAGCATCTGTCTTCTGTATAAACAGGCCATTCAGAAATCATAATTGATTCTTCCTTATCCTGAAGAGTTGTAAAGATTTCTTCTGTTACAAATGGCATATAAGGATGTAATAGCTTAAGGGCTGTTACAAGAACCTCCTGTAATGTATAAAGAGCTGCGTCCTTTGTAGTATTATCATCACTATATAATCTAGGCTTAACCATTTCAATGTACCAGTCACAGAATTCTTCCCAAATAAAGTCATATAACTTGGCTGCCGCAATACCAAGCTCATACTTCTCAAGATTCTCTGTTACATCCTTAACAAGATCATTTGCCTTTGATAAAATCCATTTATCTGCATTTGTAAGTGTGCTTTCGTCAACCTTTGCAATTCCGCCCTCCGGCATATTCATCATAATAAATCTTGATGCATTCCATACCTTGTTAGCAAAATTACGGCTAGCCTCTACTCTTTCATAGTAGAATCTCATATCGTTACCAGGTGCATTACCTGTAATAAGTGTAAATCTAAGTGCATCCGCACCATACTTCTCAATAACCTCGAGTGGATCAATACCATTTCCAAGCGATTTACTCATCTTACGTCCCTGCGAATCTCTTACAAGACCGTGAATAAGTACTGTATCAAATGGTGTCTTACCTGTATGCTCAAGTCCTGAGAACACCATTCTGATTACCCAGAAGAAAATGATATCATATCCTGTTACAAGAGTGTTAGTTGGATAGAAGTATTCCATCTCTTCTGTATTTTCAGGCCAGCCAAGTGTTGAGAATGGCCATAATGCTGAACTAAACCATGTATCAAGTGTATCAGGATCCTGACGCATCTCCTTTCCGCACTTAGGACATATTGCCTTATCATCCTTTGTTACAACCATTTCACCACAGTCATCACAATAAAATGCAGGTATTCTGTGTCCCCACCAGAGCTGTCTTGATATACACCAGTCTCTGATGTTTTCAAGCCAGTGATAATATGTCTTATCAAAATGAGGTGGAACAAACTTAGTATCACCATTCTTAACTGCTTCAATAGCAGGCTTAGCAAGCTCTTCCATCTTAACAAACCACTGCTTAGATACTCTAGGCTCTACAGTTGTATGACATCTATAACATGTTCCTACATTATGACTGTAGTCTTCAATCTTAACAAGTGCTCCTTCTGCTTCAAGGTCCTTAACGATTGCCTTTCTAGCTTCGTATCTATCCATTCCTGCATACTGAGGATAATCCTCTGTAATCTTAGCATCATCTGTCATAACATTGATAACTTCAAGATTATGTCTAAGTCCAACTTCAAAGTCATTAGGGTCATGTGCAGGAGTAATCTTAACTACACCCGTACCAAATTCCATCTCTACATAGTCATCTGCTACAATCGGAATTTCTCTATGAACAATTGGAAGAATAACCGTCTTACCAATCATATCCTTATATCTTTCATCATTTGGATTAACCGCTACTGCTGTATCACCAAGCAATGTCTCAGGACGTGTTGTTGCAAGATTAATGTATCCGCTTCCATCTGAGAGCTGATATCTTAAATGCCAGAAATGTCCTGCCTGATCTTCGTATTCAACCTCTGCATCCGAAATAGATGTAAGACATTTTGGACACCAGTTGATTATTCTCTCACCACGATAAATCTGTCCTTTGTTATATAAATTAATGAATACTTCCTTAACAGCCTTATTACAGCCTTCATCCATTGTAAATCTTTCTCTGTCCCAATCACATGAAGAACCGATTTTCTTAAGCTGCGAAACTATTCTTCCACCGTATTGTTTCTTCCATTCCCATGCTCTCTCAAGGAAACCATCTCTACCAAGGTCTTCCTTAGATACACCTTCCTCACGCATCTTTTCTACAATCTTAGCTTCTGTAGCAATTGATGCATGGTCAGTTCCAGGGAGCCAAAGAGCCTCAAAACCTGCCATTCTCTTGTATCTGATAATTATATCCTGCATTGTATTATCAAGAGCATGTCCCATGTGAAGCTGTCCTGTGATATTTGGAGGAGGCATCACAATTGTAAATGGTTTCTTATCTCTATTGACTTCTGCATGAAAATATTTCTTCTCTTCCCATTTGTCATACAGTTTCTGTTCAATTTCTGAGGGATTATAATTCTTCTCTAATTCCTTTGCCATATCTGTTCTCTCCTTTTCTTTAAATAACGAAGCGCCCTATGCCAATTAAAAACTGGCAAAGGGCGCTCTATCTTCACGCGGTACCACCTTTGTTTGCGACCATCATCGCTTCTCATCTTATCCTATAACGTGGACGACTCCGTCATCTCCTACTAAAATTCATTCAAACTCTTTGGGAAATGCTGCTCCTAAGCTACCTTCAAATATCACTTACTTAAATGGTCTTCCAGCCGATGAACCATTCTCTCTGAAAGGGTGTATATTCTACTCCTCTTATTCATCGCATTTGAAATATTCTATCTATATAATATATGGTTGTTATGTAGATTTGTCAAGGGGGTTTCAAAATAAGTTAAAATTAATAGTCTAATCCCTTCCACTTATGTTCCTCATAAAAAACAACCTTTTCTATTTCTAAATCGTAATTGTACCAGATATATGCTCTCATAGCGTTTTTTTCTAATTTTTCTTTAACCTCGGCATCAGTTAATTTTTCATATTTAACGTTTATTTCAGGTTCAATTGAATCAAGTAACTCAAATACTTTTGCTGAAAAATCATAAAATTCTACATCATCCGCTAAATTATCTGTATACATAACATATTCTTCATTATCCTTTTTCTCTGTATATCCAGAAGAAGTAGTTATAATTTGATTACCATCCACTTCCACAACTGATCTGTAAGTCGTATAATCTTCCACATAACTCTCTACCTCTCGAGGCACACCTGCTGTATAATATTCAAAAGCATGCATTTCCTTCACTATACCTTCATGTTTTACTAGCATACTTTCTTTATCATATCGTATAACTTCCATAGGTATATCTTCATAACCATCTTCTCTAGAACTCAAAGTTACGATTCCCGTATCGTAATTATATATGTAATCATCGTAATACTCATACACACCTACCGGATTACCACAGCTTACATAACAACCAAACTCACCTTTTTTATTAAACTCCATTATCTCTCCATGGTAAACCCATTCTTGTTCTATCAAAAAATCAGGATAACCTTTTTTATCGCAACCTACAATAAAAATCATTGCTAATATAACCAAAATTAATTTTTTCTTATTCACAACTTAATCCCCCTTTTATCATCCACAATATTTATCTACAATATCCATAATTTCCTGTGCATACTCTTTATCCTGACTTACAACATCCTTAATTGCCTGAGTAGATTTCTCCACCACAGAGGTGTTAAATTCTATCGTAGCCTTTAATTTCTGCCTTCTGGTACACAAACTACTCTTAATCTTCTTCATTTCTTTTTTTTCAACCAGCGCACTTACCTGTTGCAGCCACACCTCAGTATCATGAATATTGTATCGTTTTAATTCTTCTAACAAATCTTCTTCTGCTTCAATCAGTTTATCAGATGCCTTTCTGTATACTTCCCTTTCCTTACACATCTGAAGATATTTACCCCACATTGCATTAAGCTCATATGCACTATGTATTCCAAATTTTTCATACATATAATCAAGTCTTGACTGAACATTAACATATTTCAACTTTGTTTTATTCAAAAGACCTATCGCTTTATTTAGCTTAATCTCTGCAATTTTAATATTCCTTATAGCTGAATTATGCATAGTGAATAATACAACAACCGTAACTAATGCAAGACCTAATATACCATATATGTATGGTAATACATCCACCTCAGTATTTAACTGAATAATCATACACATTGCAATCAGAAGACCATATGCACAAACTGCAATCTTCGATATACCTCTAACCATATGTATTCTGTCCTTCATATCACGACGTTCCTGAAGCAAGGCTGCTTTTTCCGCCTGCAAATGATGCATATCACTCTTGACAGTCTGACAATAATTCTCATCCTGTTCTAAATCTTTCAACACATTTTTTATATTGTCACCATAATCTTTAAGGCAGTTAAACTGTCTATCAGACATTTTAGACATAGAATTACCAAAATCTCTTCTATCCTTATCAAGAACCATTATTTTTTGAGCAAGAGATACAATCTTATCACTATTGTTATCAGGCAGTTCTTCTATGGTTTGAATATCGGTAAGATAGTTATTTACAAGCTGATATTCCTTTTTTGTCTCTTCTATCTTTTTAGTTGCTTCAACGATTTTCTCACAATTATTCTCAACAAACTGCTTTCTTTGCTCAGGATTTCTTACAAACAAAGGCTCCTGCTCTAATTTTTCACTATTTATATCTATCGGTTCAAGAGAAAGATTTTGTAAATCACCATACTTTTTATCAAAATCGTCTAATTCTCTTTTTCTCCTTTTAAACCATTTCATCTTCACATTACACCATTTCTTCCCTATATGCTTCTTTCCATTCATCAACAATTTCCTGAATGCCCTCATAAAAATCTTCCAAATTGCATTTTCCATCATAAGTTAAAGTTTCGCAAACAGCTTTGTACTCATCCGATTCCAATATACCATCTCTTACTTTATTGACCTCATCTGCAATTATTTCAAGCATCTCATCCGTTACACCGTACTTAACAGTGTCATTTACCAGTTCTTTTTCATTTTTCCAAATAAAATCAAGGCTTACAATATTTTTTATAACCTCAGTTGTAGGATACATTTCATATGCCTTCCTGAAATATTCGCTTGCCTCTGCATACTCCATTCTTTTAGCATAAATGCTACCTATGTTATTATATATTTTAGCATAAAAGCTGTCCGTAACTCCTTTTTCTCTTGGCATTGATAATATTTCCTTATATATCTTTATTGCCTGTCCGAGTTTTTCTGACTTTACATAAATGTCAGCTCTTACCTTAAGTCTCTCTGTTATACTTTTCGTTCCTATCAGCCTTAGCATATCGTCAAGCTCGTCAAGTTCATCCCTTGAATAGTAATCTGCGGATTTTATAACAAGGTGCATAAGCTCAGGAAACGTACCATTTTTATCAATGAGATACTTCACTCTTCCGGCAAGCCCTTTCATATTAAGTTGTTTATTGAGAAAATCAAGCAATTTATTATCAAAAAAGTCTTTTTCAACCATAAATACATTGTTATACAGATAATATGCAAGTTCCTCAATCGAATAGATATTTATCCCTGCATTTTCTATATAAAGAGGTTCTTCTGCCTGTTTTCCACACAAAATCAATCCGCTCATTACACCATTTCCTCTATATTGATATTTTTTCTAACTATTTTATCTGATGCCTTAAATAAATCTCCAAAACCTTTATCTTTAATGATTATACTACACTGCTTTGCATTTTTATATGCCACAGTAATTTCTATCCTTGTGGTTTTATTTGGTCTGTCAGGAAACTCCGATAAATCCAGCACTACATTCCGACTCATCTTAGTTCTTGGATTAGCCACAACAACCTTTACTTCCTTAACATCATCAAGTATACATTCTACGATAGCTCCTGCTTCATACCAGTTAACACCTGCCTTTGAACACCATAGCTGCATATCTCTATCATTGTGCCAGACAACGATTCCTATATCTACTGCAGTTCTGCCCGTACATTGAAATACATATTCAGGCTGACTTAGGATATTAAGCTTTTCCATTATTCCGTAGCATGCACCTTTAACAAACAGATTGTGTCCTTTAAACACTCTTCTCTTATTACAGAGCGAAGGCAAGGCTTTGTCTATCCAGTCTGCATCATAAAATCCACTTCCTGTAAGGAAAACCGCTGACACTATGTGACTTCTGAATTCTCTCTCTATAAAATCTCTAAGTTTTTCGTCTGCTTCATTTCTTCCTTCAGGAGTTTTTAGATATTCATAAGGAAACTCATCCGTCAAATCAAATTCATCAACCTTTAGTGTTACTACGGAATTTCCTCTTAACTGTGTTACCCTTCTGTAAATATAATGCTCTCTTGAATAGTCAAACATCGCAACATCATTTACCCATATATCCTTTTTTTGATTAATTATGTAGTATAATAATGCTTCTGAATGTCCAATCACACGTATATTTTCTTCGTCAATATTACATTTTGCAATTGCAGCAAATATCATATCAACTAATAGTCTGTCCGGATATTCAATTGTAACTGCAACTCCATTTACATTTTGACAATTACAGCCCTTTTTTATCTGTTCAAATAAAAGTTCAATGTATTTTTCAAATAATTGTTTTGCTTCATATTGTTTTCCATCGATAGTTTCGCTCTTATCGGTAAGAATCATTTCCAATATACCATCTACCGCTTTTCCTTCATTTCGTCCGGCTCTTAACATAGCTTCATCGCCTATAAGCCATTCTTCCTCATTTTCCCATTTAAATAATACAGTCGGAATGAGATATTTTTGCTCGTTGTATATTGTACTCATAGACTCAGGCTCGTTCATTCCTGCCGTATAGTAGCTTACCTGAGTATAGTCGTGAGCTATGTCTATGCCCACAACAATTCCTATGCTATTATCCATTTATCCCACTCCTTTTATATTATTTCAAATATTTCTTTTGAAAGACATTTGTTTAAATAGTAATCCTTGGTAAGCTCCCTTACAGTCGCTTCCTCTTTTAATTCCTTACATCTTAGTATATCATTAATCATTCCGTACGCAGTTCTTCCCGTAAAGACAATCTCATCACCAAGATAGTAATCTTTGCTCTCGGTTATATTAGTACCCTTTTCATTTTCTTCTGTAATGTAATATTGAATATTTTCTCCATAGAAAACAGTTATATCTTTTGTAAATACGCCACCGAAGCAATCTTGCATCTTGCATACCTGATATCCACTGTCATCAAAGTCATTTTTCATAGCATAATGAACATATACATCGCAATCAGGTGATGTTCTGTATTCAATAATAGCTCTATCACATACATTTCCCGGTAATTCAAACCATTTTATAAATAATTTAAAGAACTCAAAACAATAACCCTTGTCCAACAAATATTCCATACAATATTTACATAATTCCTTTTGTTTATCACTCATATCTGATTTGCCACTCATATATTTTAAATATGCAGCCTTACACACATCATTAAGAATGTCATGCGAAACCTTCTGTATGCTAATTTCCCTTTCAAGCTGTGAAAAGTAATCATCATAAACAGGGATATCTTTAACAAAATACATATATGCAACATAGAAATAGTATGCCTTCTTAACTACTTCTGTCTCTCCCTTAGATAAATACGAATCATATAATTTTACCAAATATCCAATCTTGGATTTACCAAATAAAATCTGAGCGATAAGCCTTTCTTCCAGCTCCCTGCTTTCAAATGAAAAATTCTTTGCGGTTTTCCACAATTCAATCATTTCCTTTGTTGTACTATTATAGTACCTGCATAGATATTCCAATACATTTTCATTATATTTCCCCTTTGAAAATGCATATCCTGCTACATCTGTAATAAA
Organism: Lachnospiraceae bacterium; assembly: GCA_017396555.1. Classification (GTDB taxonomy): domain Bacteria; phylum Bacillota; class Clostridia; order Lachnospirales; family Lachnospiraceae; genus RGIG1934. Next base: position 60,610 of record JAFQLS010000004.1, read on the forward strand.
ACCATCTTCCGCATCATTTACCATATACAAATATCTTGTTACAAACTTAACCAGCTTACGCGAACCAAGTCTCTGATAACCATATTTTTTCATAGCTTCATATGCATTAACATATAAACCTCTGACAATCATAAGTTCAATCACTTTATCTCTCGATGAGCCATCCAACTCAGACATTTCAATTGATACAAGGTATTCATCCAATTCATCACCATCATAATGTGTATAATAATATTCGATGATATCTCTCATAATCGCCTTGCAGAAATCATATCTAAATTCCGGTATATCCATTATATTTTTGAAGGTGCCAATTGTTTCATGCGTCGAATTGTGATACCTTATAAACTGTTCGGCCGCACCCGCAATATAATATATATCATCATTACATTTATCATGACAAAGCTGTAAGAGCGAGTTATTATCTAAAAGCTTTCTTTCTTTAACATCTTCTGTTCTTACACATCTGTTGCCATACACATCTTCAAGAAGAATTACCGCATCTTCTGTAAATATTTCTATATTAGCTTTTCCATCACGAAGTATGTAAGCTCTCTCAATATTTAATTCTTTATGAAGAACAATAATTCTCTGAATCTTTCTGTTCGGACAAGAAATCTCATATGTAGCTAAAATATGAGGGAGATTTTTTGCAATATCCTCTTTTATCATTGAACCTTGTAAAAATTCTCTATAAATAAGAGCCACATTTTTATTCATAACTCCCTTTGCAAGATTCTCTATCGCAAAACGCTCCATATTAACCTTATAATTCTTATAAACATTTGGAATCCTATCCTTATTTGCAATTATATTTGCGTATAAAAGGCTTTCTCTGTAAAACAAAAGATTTCCATTATACACAAAATACATATATATCATATTTGGCAATACATCATTGTAATTTTCGTCAATTGAAAACATATAGTATTCATATAAACGCGTAAGATTTATTTCCTTCTTTACACCTTCCGCATACCATTCAAAATATCTGTTACTTGTTATATTGCCTCTAATTAATATACTGCAAAGTGCTGTTAAGATATTTTTATCCTCAAATTTTTTGTATAGTGTAGCAAGACTTTTAAATAATAAAGGTCTGAAATTTTTTTCCATCATTGTAAGTTCCGCAACCTGGAATGCTAATTTTTGAGTTGTCATATCATGTTTACAGCCAAATAATATTACCTGTAATTCAAAATCATTAATTACACGAAGTAGCCCCGGATGTTTATTAAACACACTAAGTGCTTCATAATACATAAGAGGGCTCTTACATCCCTTTTTAAACTGCTCCTTTATTCGCGCCAATTTGAGACTGGCATTAGTCTCATACGCATCATCCAAATATAAAAGTATCCATAAGATTTTCCACGAATCATAGCCATTTTCATAATATTTCTTTATCTTAGCAAATATATCACTTGTAAATCCTGCATCTCTTCTCTGCAACGTTCTGATATATAAGTAATAACAATATATTTCCAGATTATTATCTATATCATCCAGTATATTTTCTGCAACAGCACTAAGAAGCCATTCAGCTTCCTCTTCACGATCTCTCGTTATATATATCTGCGCCAATACAAGTTTAAGAAAATCATTATCATCATCAAATCCTCTTGCTCTTTCAATAAGTGCAAAGGATTCATCTGCCCAATTTTCAACACTACATCTTCTTGAACGAAGCTTTAGATACAATTGCATAAGATTATACATACATCTCTTTACTTCAATACGCCCAATGTCATTTTCCGATGTATTATCTACACTAATTTGTAAAATAAGTTTTTGAAAGGTGGTAGAAAATGTAATCGTTCCATAATTCATTCCTGCATGAAGCTTGCTTACATCTATTAAATATGTGAATTCATAATTACTTCCTGCAAAGTCCTCCGTAGTAATACGACTTTTATATTTAGATATAAAATCTCCCTGTACATGAACATCAATATCAATATACCCCCATGTATCTTTAGAGATAATAACCTTATCCCCATAGGAATCCTCTAATTTGTCATAATCTTTATTGCTCTCAGACAATGATATATTTATTCTTGATTTTTTATTTATTCCTATCAAAAATTCTTCCAATGCTTTGTGTACATTACTACTTTTTATAAGTCCGTCATACAATGCCTGACCTGTGATATTTCCACGAAGGAATATATCCTTAAAGTTTTTTGACGAAAATAAACGTACTGCTTCATCATAATCAGTTTTAACTAAATTTGCAAAGTTAAACAGGTCATTTATTTCTCCTATGCTTGCCTTAACACTAGGGGTTGTAATTGTAAATGAAAATCCTATTAATGCTTCTCCACCACTACTTACAATTACAAATTTGCCTTCAATTTTTTCATTTTCCTCTAAATATGTTGTATCAATTTCATATTTAATAACATTATTAGAAGATATAAACTGTGTATTGATAACCTTAACAACACAATTTGATGAATATACTATTCCTTTTAAATCCCTGCCATCTTCTGAGTACACACAAAATTCGTCCGAAAAAATAGTTCCTCTTTCTATTTTTCTTTCAATAACTGCCTCCGAAACCTCGAGTGAAGGTGCATTATATTCAATTATTCCTCTCGATATTTTTCCAACTGTTTCTTTCATTGAAATTCCCTTTCATCTGCCTTACTCATAAATGTAGCTAAAGTATTCCTTAATATTTTTTTCGTAACCATTATCTGTAGGCTCATAAAATACCATATCTTTTATTTCATCAGGAAGGTATTGCTGATTAACATAATGTTTATCGTAATCATGTGCATATTTGTAATCCAAACCATGACCAAGCTTTTTTGCTCCGCTATAATGCGCATCCTTTAAATATGGTGGTATATCATATGTTCTTTCATTTCTTACAAGTTCAAGTGCCTTGTCTATAGCCAGATATGCTGCATTACTCTTAGGCGCACTTGCCACATATATGGCTGCCTGTGCAAGTGGAATTCTTGCCTCCGGCATTCCCAACTGATGTACTGCCTCTGCTGCTGATACTGCTACCTGTAAAGCTCTTGGATCAGCATTTCCAACATCTTCTGCTGCACATATCATTATTCTTCTTGCTATGAATGTAACACTTTCTCCTGCATATAACATTTTTGCAAGATAATACACCGTTGCCTGAGGATCTGAACCTCTCATGCTCTTTATAAATGCTGATATTGTATCATAATGATTGTCACCATCTTTGTCATATCCCACATTTCTCTTCTGAATACATTCCGACGCCGTATTAATATCTATATGTATTCTACCATCCTGTGATGGCTCCGTCGTTAGTACTCCTAATTCAATAGCATTTAATGCTGTTCTCGCATCTCCATTCGAGGCATCCGCCAAAAATGCAACTGCTTCCTCATCAATCACAGCATTGTATGCTCCCATTCCCTTTTCAACATCTGTAACAGCCCTTCTAATCAACGTTTTAATATCCTCGACCGTTAGTGGCTTCAATTCAAATATTACAGACCTTGATATAAGAGCTCCATTTACTTCAAAATATGGGTTTTCCGTCGTTGCACCTATCAAAACTATGGTTCCATCTTCTACAAACGGCAATAAATAATCCTGTTGACCTTTATTAAATCTATGTATCTCATCCACAAACAAAATCGTCTTTTTTCCATACATTCCAAGATTTTCTTTTGCCTTATTTACAACTTCTTCCATATCTTTTTTTCCTGATACAGTCGCATTTAACTGAGTGAATTCACCTTTTGTTGTACTGGCTATGACTTTAGCAAGAGTTGTCTTGCCTGTTCCCGGAGGTCCGTAGAATATTATAGACTTAAATTTATCTGCCTTAATTGCTCTATACAAAAGCTTATCTTTGCCTATAATATGTTGCTGTCCTACCACTTCTTCTATTGTAGTTGGACGCATTCTGGATGCGAGAGGTGATTCCTTTTTCATTTCTTTTTTTCTCATATATTCAAATAAATCCAACGTCTTCTCCATCCTTTTTTCAATAATCACATAATTAAGCTTAATTGTACCATATTTCATAGAATAATTAAATGATATTTGTTAATAATATATGAATTTTGTTCCTTTTTCTTGTTTGAATACAGAAAATATGCTAGAATATACCACATAACTTTTTATTAGGCGATGAAGGGAGAGATTTAATGCCAAATAATGAATTTTCAGTCATTACACCAGAGATTGTCGAACTTGCTAACAAATGTGTAAATAATAGCTATATCGACCCCGAATTATATTCTAAATACGAAGTCAAAAGAGGGCTTAGAGATATAAACGGTAAAGGTGTTTTAACAGGTTTAACAGAGATTGCAGAGGTTAAATCCTATACAATTGAAGATAGCGAAATGATTCCTTGCGATGGTAAGCTCTTTTACAGAGGATACGATATAGAAGACTTAGTAAATGGCTTTGTAAAAGATAAGCGTTTCGGCTTTGAAGAGACTACTTATCTCCTACTTTTTGGTAAATTACCAACTGCCGATGAATTAAATAGCTTTAATTCTCTTTTAGGTCATTATCGTTCTTTACCAACGAGCTTTGTGCGAGATATTATTATGAAAGCTCCAAGTCATGATATGATGAATACTTTAGCAAGAAGTGTTCTTACTCTTTACTCTTATGACGAGCTGGCAGATGATATTTCTATTCCAAATGTATTAAGACAATGTTTACAGCTTATTGCTTTATTCCCGGAATTATCAGTATATGGTTATCAGGCCTATAAGCATTATCATGACGGACAGAGCTTATTTATACATAGCCCTCGTCCTGATTTATCTACAGCTGAAAATATTCTTCATATGTTAAGACCGGATAGTAAATATACTGACCTTGAAGCACGTATACTTGATATTGCTTTAGTATTACATGCAGACCATGGTGGTGGTAATAACTCTACATTTACTACTCACGTTGTTTCTTCTTCCGGTACAGATACCTATTCTTCAACTGCTGCATCTCTTGGTTCACTTAAAGGACCAAAACATGGTGGTGCTAATCTTAAGGTTATGCAGATGTTTGACCATATGATGGATACCCTTAATGATTGGGAAGATGAAGAAGAAATCACACAGTATCTTTCAGATCTTCTTAATAAGAAGACCTTTGATAAGGCGGGACTTATATATGGTATGGGACATGCGGTTTATTCTATATCTGACCCAAGAGCCAGAGTATTTAAGAACTACGTAGAAAAGCTTTCAAAAGAAAAAGGATTAGATAAGGAATTCAAGTTATATTCTACAGTAGAGCGTCTTGCCCCTGAAATTATCGCAAAAGAGCGCCGTATGTACAAAGGTGTAAGTGCAAACGTAGATTTTTATAGTGGTTTTGTATATAGAATGCTTGGCTTGCCATTACAACTCTATACACCAATATTCGCTATTGCTCGAATTTCTGGTTGGAGTGCTCATCGTATTGAAGAGTTAATTAATGCAGGTAAAATTATTCGTCCTGCATATAAAAATGTGGCTAAGCACGTTGAGTATACACCAATCGAAGACAGAGTATAAATAAGGGGTACTTATTGTAATAATCGGAGGTTTTATAATGTCGTTTAATAATATCCCAAAGGACCCTGCTATGCTTTTAAGTTTTGTTAATACAGAACTTCGTGATAAATATTGTGATTTAGTAGAATTCTGTGCTGCAAATAACGTTGATATTAATGATATCAATGGGCGACTTAGAAGCATTAATTATGTTTATGATCCTAAAAAAAATCAGTTTGTATAAAAAATTATAAATCAACCCCCTCTTAGTAGCAATTTTACATCTATAACTACTACAGAGGGGGTATTTTTTAATTAACATTCTTTTTTATATCGGCAATCAATTTATCATCTTTAACATCTATCAATATAACATCCTCTTCTTCCACTTCTCCTGATAAAATCAACCTTCCCGCCAAAGTTTCTACATTCTTCTGAATATATCTCTTAAGAGGTCTTGCTCCATATACAACATCATAACCATTATCAACAATATATGCTTTTGCTCTACCACTAAGCTCTATACTAATATTTCTATCAAATAATCTTTTATTAAGGTCAACTATCTGCAAATCAATAATTTTATCAATATTATCTTTTGTTAATGGCTTAAACATTATAATCTCATCTAGTCTGTTTAAAAATTCCGGTCTAAAATGTGCTCGTAACTCATCCATAACCATATCCTGACTATCCTTCATAATCTCACCGCTCTCGTCAATCCCTTCAAGCAAATAAGAAGAACCTATGTTAGAGGTCATTATAATAATGGTGTTTTTAAAATCTACGGTTTTGCCCTGGGAATCTGTTATTCTTCCATCATCTAACACCTGTAATAAAATGTTAAACACATCCGGATGAGCCTTTTCTATCTCATCAAACAACACAACTGAATAAGGTTTTCTTCTTACTGCCTCCGTAAGCTGTCCTCCCTCATCATAGCCAACATATCCCGGAGGTGCACCAATTAGTCTTGACACCGAATATTTTTCCATATATTCGCTCATATCAATCCTAACCATATTCTGCTCATTATCAAACAAACATTCCGCAAGGGCCTTGGCTAATTCAGTCTTACCAACACCTGTCGGACCAAGAAACACAAACGAACCTATAGGCTTACTCGGATCTTTAATTCCTGCTTTAGAACGAATAATAGCTTCCGTCACTTTCTCTATACCATCATCCTGTCCTATAACTCGCTTATGAAGTTCATTATCAAGATTAAGTGTCTTATTTCTCTCTGATTCAGTAAGCTTAGATACCGGTATACCTGTCCATCTTGAAACTATTCTTGCAATTTCATCATCTGTGACACTTTCCCTTACTAATGACAAATCCTTATTTTTAACTTTTTCCTCTTCGATCTGCAATCTTTTATTAAGTTCCGGCAATCTTCCATACTGCAATTCTGCCATTTTTTCAAGATTGTATTCTCTTTGAGCTATCTGAATCTGATTATTAACCTCTTCAATTTCCTCTCTTAACTTAGAAAGATTTTCAACAGACTTTTTCTCGTTCTCCCACTGAAGCTTTTTACCTGTAAGTTCTTCCTTTTGTTCAGCTAATTCCTTTTGCAAAGTGATAAGTCTATCTCTGCTAAGTTTATCATCTTCTTTCTTTAATGCTGCTTCTTCAATTTCCATCTGCATAACTCTACGACTTAATTCATCAAGCTCTGTAGGCATAGAATCCAGTTCTGTTTTAATCAATGCACACGCCTCATCAACAAGGTCGATTGCCTTATCCGGCAAAAACCTATCAGAAATATATCTATCTGATAATATTGCAGCCGACACAAGTGCCGAATCTGCTATTTTTACACCATGGAATACTTCATATCTTTCTTTCAAACCTCTGAGTATTGAAATTGTATCTTCCACTGTTGGCTCATTTACCATCACTGGCTGAAAACGTCTCTCAAGAGCAGGATCCTTTTCTATATATTTCCTATATTCATCAAGAGTCGTAGCACCGATGCAGTGAAGTTCTCCTCTTGCAAGCATTGGTTTTAACATATTACCTGCATCCATTGCACCATCAGTTTTACCAGCACCAACAATAGTGTGAAGTTCATCAATAAATAAAATTATCCTGCCTTCGCTCTTTCTTACTTCTTCAAGCACTGCCTTAAGTCTTTCTTCAAATTCTCCTCTATACTTGGCTCCTGCCACAAGAGCTCCCATATCAAGTGCAAATATCTTCTTATCCTTAAGTCCCTCTGGCACATCTCCTCTTACTATACGCTGAACCAGACCTTCTACCGCCGCTGTCTTACCTACGCCAGGTTCGCCTATAAGAACCGGATTATTCTTTGTCTTTCTCGATAAAATTCTTATAACATTTCTAATCTCTGCATCCCTTCCGATAACAGGATCAAGTTTCTGACTTCTCGCCTTATCCACAAGGTCAGTTGCATACTTTTCGAGAGTATCATAGGTCGCCTCAGGATTATCTGTTACAACTCTTTGATTTCCACGTACACTTGATAAAGCCTGTAAAAATCTTTCTCTTGTAATTCCATATTCTCTAAATAATTCCTTTATACTTCTACTTGGATTATTAAGCATGGCAAGAAATAAATGCTCTACCGAAACATATTCATCTCCCATCTGTTTTGCTTCATCTTCTCCCGATAAAAGAACTTTGTTCAGTTCATTTCCCATTCTAAGCTGACCACCCTGTACCTTAGTAAGCTTATTTAAATAATCAACTGTTCTATTGATAAAATGTTCTTTGTTAATCTCCATCTTATCAATAAGCTTTAATATCAGGCTCTCATCCAGACTCAATAAACTATATAACAAATGTTCCTGAGTAAGTTCCTGATTGCCATATTCATATGCTAATTTCTCACAGCCATTGATTGCCTCAATTGACTTTTGGGTAAACTTATTAATATTCATACACAACATCTCCTTTAATATTTGTTCTATAAGAACTATAACACTTATTATTAGCACTGTCAAGAGATGAGTGCTAACAATTTTGAAAAATATATTTACACCTATTATTTTTCCTATGAATTAAAAAACCTCCAGTCGCTATTTTGCAACCGGAGGTTCTTCATTTTATTTAGATATTTGGAGCACCTGCTGTAATCTTTTTATTTTTTATAGTATATGTTCCCGGACTTAATGAATAATCTTTATTGTTATTATTATCCCACTTTCCTGAACCATTATTAAAGCATGCTGTTAATTTCTCTGCTGTTCCCATATCAATTGTAATCTTTGAATAATAATTTGTTACCTTTTCCATCTTAACACCAGGTGCCGTTGTCCATTCGCCACTTCCCACCTGGTAGTGTGCGTATTTATTAGTCCATGTATTATAATAATAGATAGTTATTTGATTAGAAATCTTCGGTTCACCTTGCGTTATCTTACCATTTGCGATGGTATACGTTCCCGGGCTTAATGAATAATCTTTATTTCCATTATTATCCCAATCTCCCGAACCATTATTAAAGCATGCTGTTAATGTTTTGGCATTTCCCATACTAATGGTAATCTTTGCATAATCATCATTAACATCTTCCATCTTTACTCCAGGTACTGCTGTCCATTCTCCACTTCCTATCTGGTAGTGTGCATATGTATTTGTCCAACTATTCTTGTAGTAAATTGTAACTTCATTATTTGACGAAGCTGCTGTTGTTACTTCTTGTGCTGTTGTTGTCTCTGTAACTGTACCAGTAGAACCTGATGGTACCCATACTGAGTTAGAACCGCCATTTACCTTGAATGTAGCACATCCATCTGAATTAATTGTAACTGTACCTGATACATTACCTGTGATATCGTACCATTTCTCTCCTGCATGATTCTTTCCTACATACATATACTTTGAACCACCTGCACCATCAGTAATTAATGCTGCAAGACCGGAGTTAGCATGAGTCTCATCACCTTCTCTTGTCCAACCAATAATATTTACATCATCAAAATAATCGTTCTGTTTACCATATGCATATTTTGTTCTGGCCTGCATTAACTTATCAATCTGATTTTTAAATACTGAACCACCATTTGTTAATCCATAATAATCACCATAGAATACACATGGATATCCACTTTCTCTAGTAAGAATAAGTGTATATGCAAGTGGCTTGAACCAATCAGCCACATATGACTGAAGCGACTGTCCTGGCTGAGTATCATGATTATCTACAAATGTAACGGCATGCGTTGGGTCAGTAGCCACTAAAGTATTGCTTAAAATATATCTCATATCATAATTTCCGTTACCATATGAGGCTGAATAAAGATTCATATGTAACGGAACATCAAATAATGATGTTGTTCCACCTGTTTCATGAATATAATTCTGCAATTTACCAAGATCAGATGACCAATACTCACCAACTGAGAATAATTCTTTACCAGTTGCTTCTCTTACAGATGTTAACCAATCCTGAAAGAACGAATACTTAATATGCTTAACTGCATCTAATCTAAAGCCGTCCAAATTAGCAGTTTCTACATACCACTTACCCCAATATTTAAGCTCGTCTACAACATACCATGCATCAAAGTCAACATCAGCATACATTAAATAATCATAATTCTGATTCTCAGAATCTACCTGCCAATCCCAGTTCTTATCTGCAAACTTAAACACTGCATTGGTTCCATATCTGTTGTCATAATCCACTCCATCAAAGCAGCTTGCCTTCCATTCAAATGTAGAATACTTTCCATTTCGTCCTGAGAAATCAAACCTTGTCCATGCATCAATATCATATGCATCACTGCTTGTGCTATTTCTATCCCATGAATTTACCTGAACTGCCTTAACGGTTTCTGTTCCATCAGCACCTGCCTTATGGTTAAGAACAATATCAGCATATACCTGTAATCCGTTTTCATGTAGCTTGTTAATAGCATTAAGATACTGTGACTTCGTACCATATTTTGTTCTTACTGTACCTTTTTGGTCAAATTCACCCAAATCATACAAGTCATAAGGACCATAACCCACGTCATAGCTTGACGTTCCTTTATATGCAGGTGGTAACCAAAGTGCTGTGAATCCGGCATTCGCCAAATCATCTGCCTGTTCTGCTACTCTGTTCCAATGCTCACCATCATTAGGCAAATCCCATTCAAAATACTGCATCATTGTTCCGTTAACATAGCTGCTGGTATTACTTCCTGTAGCTGTAACATTCTCCGGCTTATCAAAAAATCCTCTTCCAGCCAAAGCAAACGCAAGAACAGTAACTATCGTTACGATTGCCAACAAGTTACGATGTTTTTTGTAAAAACTCATCCCAAAACCACACCTTTCCATCTTTATATTTTTTCACACAACCCCAAAATATACTTAGATTATATCACTTAATTGTACCTATTTCAATACAATTTCATGTTTTATTCATATTTTATTCACATTTTATTCTATTATTTGTAATTAGGCAAAAAAAGAAAACCCGCAGATGCAGGTTTTCAATATTCATTGTTATTCATCAGATTTGTTTAATTTCATTTTCATAAATTGCAGTCCCCAAATTACTATACCACCGATTATAAAGAATATTATACTAAACGTATCAAAACTCATCGCTTCCTTCGGAACGTCAAGCGACTTAGGTCCAAGAATAATAGAATATACAGAACCCACCATCAAGCCTATTATAAGATACACCGTTTGTGCTCTGAATTTAACAAGTGCCTTTTTAATCATTTTAACAACACTTAAAGCTCCAACAATCACACCTATTCCAAAAATAAATAATGCAGGAACATAAACAAAATTCAAATGTAGAAATTCTTTTATCGCATTCGTAATTGGTATATACAAGCCAAATATCATAAGTATCGTAGAGCCAGATATCCCCGGCAAAACCATTGCCGATATAGCAATCGCTCCAGCAAAGAATAAGAATATACCTGTTCCTACCGAAAATTCACCCATTGCTAAATTAATACCCTCTGCAAGTGTTTCACCTGAAAAATATGAAATGGCAACTACTACTGCTGCACCTGCAAAGACGAAAATAATACCCCAAAATTTATTCTTAAGACATTCCTTTTCTTCTAAAATTATAATAGGCAATGCAAAAATAATAAAGCCAATAAACAACGAACTTATTTCATAAATATTCGACTCAAATACAGCCGTTATAAATAATATAGCCATGCAAAATCCAAATATCCAGCCAATACCTATCTTAATAAGAAATTTTATTGCTTTGATTTTCTCCTGTTTATTTCCACTTACAAGAGCATCTAACGAGCCTATAAATTTATCGTAAAAACCTAACAAAAATGCTATCGTACCGCCAGACACCCCCGGAACACTATCCGCAAGTGCCATGCAAAATCCTCTAACAAAATTAATAAGCATAATGACTACCATCCTTTTTTCAATTAATAACAAATTCGTTCTATATTCTAGCATACTTACTTTGCTATTGCAATAAGCTTAAACACTATCCAAATTACTATTTATATTATACTTGGAAGCTTTTGATTCATAGGAATTTCCTATGAAATAAAAAACTGCCACCAGCATTGCAGTTAGTGGCAGAACAAATTTTTAATATAGTGCTATATTCCCATATATTCTTCAAGCGCTTCGTATAATTTATTCATTTCTTCATCAGTACCAATAGTTATTCTTAAATAATTATTGATTCTGTCCGCACTAAAATATCTTACAAAAATATTCTTAGTCTTCAAATATTCAAATATATCCTTTGCCTTATATTTTTTGTGTGTTGCAAATATAAAATTAGACATGGAATCCGGAAATTCAAAACCAAATTCTCTAAGCTTAATCTTTGCTTCCTCTCTGGTCTTTATTATCTTTTGCACAGTTGATTCAAAATACTCTCTATCTCTTACTGCCTCAGCTCCCACCTTAAGGGCATATTGATTCATTGTATAGGAATTAATTGAAAATTTAACATCATTTAAAGCCTTAATAAGCCTTTCATTTCCTATTGCAAATCCTATTCGCATACCTGCCATTGAACGGGATTTTGAAAATGTCTGAACTACAAGAAGGTTCTCATAACTTTCTATAAGCTTTAATGCTGATTCTCCACCAAAATCTATGTACGCCTCATCTACAATCACAACCACATCCTGATTGTTTTTGAGTATATCTTCCACAAATTCAAGTGGCTCAAGTATTCCTGTTGGAGCATTTGGATTAGGAAAAATTATTCCACCATTTTCCTTATAGTAATCTTCCTTGATAATCTTAAGGTTATCGTCTACAGGTATCTCTTCATATGGTACACGATATACGTCTCCCCACACATTGTAGAATGAGTATGTTATATCCGGGAATAATATCGGCTTCTCCGAATTAAAAAATGTCAAAAACGCCATTGATATTACGTCATCAGAACCAACACCCACAAACACCTGCTCCGGCTTAACATTGTAGTATGATGCAAGTTCATTGCACAAGCTCTTACAATCAGGAGCCGGATATAATCTTAGACAGTCAACATCCAGTTCACTTGATAATTTCTGTACTCCCGGTGCCGGTGGATATGGATTCTCATTTGTATTTAATTTGACCATATCTTTTACATTAGGCTGTTCTCCCGGTACATACGGAACAACCTTTCTTATATTACTTTCCCATGCCTTCATGGTAATTACCTCCTAACAAAGTATCACATATATAATAATTTTTTTCCTCATATATGTCAACTTCTGTATTAGCTATCTCATATATTTATTATATGTACTTACTACTACATTTTTCATAGCTATCAATTGTTCTAATGAAATTTCATCTCTAAAGATATCTTTATAACTCTCAAGAAATCTATTATATTCAATACAATCAATCTCTTCATTAGCACTATGAAACACAGGAGTTACTTTTAATATGATATTTCCTCCATATTTATATAACCGAGTAGCATAATCATTACTGTTTCCGACCTTGTCGTATTTAAATTTAATTATTACTTACAATAAATAAATCTGGCTCAAATTCTATATTTTATGAAATCAAACTATAAAAACATATCAAAATAGAAAAGTACCTCCAGAAGAATATTTCTTCCAAAGGTACTTCTCCCAACTATACTATTTCTTTTTCCATTTTGCATATAGGGTCACTTTTCCAGTACTACCCTTCTTTATCTGTGTTACTTTCTTTGTACACTTTTTATCACTATACCATCCCTTAAAAATATACCCTTTTTTCTTAGGAGTTTTCAATTTAATCGTCTTGGTATTTATATTATATTTTTTAGGATTTTGGGAATTATTTTTACCACCTGACAAGTTGTATTTAATATTATATGTATTTACTTTCCATTGAGCATACAAAACTACTGTCTTCCCATTATCTTTAGTTAAGTTTTTAATACTTGCCTTATTTTTATAAGTTTTTCCTTTGCCATTCTTCTTTGTATTCCAACCTGCAAAGGTATAACCAACACGTTTAAATCTATTTTTAACAAGCTTATACGTTTTTCCATATTGCTTGTCCTTCATCAAACTCATACTACCACTTGTTGCTCCATTTTTATCAAACTTAATATTGTATTTAATCGGCAAATTCTTTGCCTTCCTTATTATTGTAATCTCTACTGTTTCCGTTTCATAATTACCTCTATCACTTCCGACATAAACAGCTATAGCCTTTACCTGACCTCCTGCTATAAGGTCTTTTCCTGCTTCATTAGATGACCATTCCCAACCTGTTGGTAATTCTATCTGATTAAGTTTTGATATACTGTTTGCAACATTTATCGTTTTTTCCGGCATATTTGGTGCTGACTGTAATTTCTCTACTATAAGCTCTATGCTTGCTTCTGCCTTTGCATAATCACCTGATTCACTTGCCTTTGCTGTTATTGTTGCAGTTCCTGCACTTATTATAGTTACCTTTCCTGTATTATCTACAGTTGCCACTCTAGTATCTGAGCTTTCATATGTAACAACACTTCCTTCTACTGCTCCTTGTGCTGATATTACGAATGAAGCATCTCCATATGCTTTTGTTATCTGATTTGATGAAAATCCAAATTCTGTCTGTTTAAGCTGCTGTGCTCCACATGTACAAACACCTTCTGTATAATTATGGTGTCCAACTGCTATAACAGGTTCTCCATACTCGACAATTTCTTCACAATCCAAACAATATACATCTCCCGTATATCCGTTTTCCTTACATTTTACTTCTAATGCATTTTGTTTTTCTGTATTAATATGTTTACATTCAGGAGCTGCACCAAAATATAGATTATTCTTTCCCACTTCTTTGTTTGAATAATCATCCCAGCTGTCATTTCCAGCAGAATCTTTCTTCATAATGATACCAAGCTTTTCTATGCAGCTATTATCTGATTCATCTGATAAATAAGCAATAATTGTACCCTCTTCAATCTCAACATACTCTGTCAGCCAAAAACTCTCTGGTATTACAGCATATGGATGAATTCTAATCTGCCAAATCATTTCAGACATTGTCTTATTAACAGTAAGGTCTGCCAAGTCATTATTTTCCTTTTGCAAATAAACATCACCATAAATACCTGATATTTCATCAACAGTCAGACTACCATTCGAACTAATGTATATCTTGCCACCATATATATACATTTTTGTTATATTAGAAATCGGTGCATTAATAAATACATTGACATTTCCATATTTATTCTGCCATTCTAAAATACCTTCATTTTCTGTAATATTGACATTTTGGTCAAGATATAAAGAATCAACTCCACATATTTCAGAATTTACAGTAACATCACCTGACATAATCAGGTTGACATCATCCGTAGTAAGTTTCCCGCCTGAAAGTGTCATATAATTTAGTATAAGCTCTAAACCATTACCTTCAATATGACATACATCTTCAGCAATATTAACATCTGTCTGAATGAAAGTATCTGAGCTTAATTCCATTTCTTCTGCATTTAAAGATAGCTGATACTTTTTTCCACCCTGAGACACTATTTTTGTTCCTACTATTCCTTCTGCCTTAGGAAATGCTTCCATAGAGCTATTTTTCAAAAGCTCTATTAACAAATATCCTTCTTTATCTGCTATGGCTTCAGTCAGACTATCTATATTTTCAAATTCACCTAACTGTTCAGATAATGTCTGATATTCTTCGTCTTCATATAGAGACACGGTATATGCATTTCCTAATTTTTCCAACACCGTATATGCATTTTTCTTTCCACATTTCCTACATGTCGACACTATACTTCCATCTGTAGTCGCAGTAGGATTCGTAGTAATATTTTCATACTCATGCTCACATACAACCGGTTTTGGAACCTCTATCATAATATCTGGTCTGTCTGCCATATATTTTTGTAATAACGAAAGAAGTTCCTGATCAACTAACAGACCTGTTTTGTCCATAGCCGTTCTTTCAGTACCAAGATAATATCCTTCTAAAGTTATAGACACTGGAAAAAATACAGCCCATCCATACTGGTCTTGATAAAATACATCTAGTAAATCATCATAAAATTCCAATACTGTATCCTGCAAAAATTCAGTTCCCGGACCAAACTCATAATTCATTCCAGCACATCCTAATACATCTAACTGTGCATTAAACTGTTCTTGCATTTTTTGAAGGGTTTCCTTGGTATATCCATAATTACTGGTATACTTACAGTCACTTGTAATAGTAATATCCGTAGTCTCATTCGCATCTAATATATATGCCATTTCACAAGTTTCTTTTCTGATCGTATCTGACATACTCAAATACTCCGAATACCTGCATCCCAGCTTTATATCAATTACAGAATCATGAACCTTTGTAACCTCTCCTCCCTGATCTCCATATACAAAATCAACACCTGAATAGTAGTATTTATCTGTTGCATATTCCGGCGGAAGCGTAATTGTAAAACTATCCAAAACCACACCTGTACAATCAACCGAAAGTTCTAGTGACGCTACATCCTCAGTAAGTGTACACGATAAAGTACCTCCTTCATCTGCCATCTGCTGCTCGCATAAAACTGTATCTCCTGTACCACTTACTGATTTGAGTGTCAAAGTAGGAAATGTATCCGAATGAGTCCATGCATCTTTACTTACAACGCATATATTAGTTCCAGATGGTAAAAATCCTCCTATCACAATGCTTTCTTTACCCTCTTCTAACATATTAGGAATCTCATAAAATGGCCAATCCGGTAAATACCCACCTTTGTAACTGAAATCATTTATCATACTCCAATAATTAAAACGCTGAGGAGAATTAAAATTAGTTATAGCAACATCTGCACCTTCCATAAACATATCTGCACATTGATTATATTTTGGTGCATATATTTGTAAACGTTCTGAATCTATTTCCTTAACAGCATTTATGATATATTTTGATACTCTTTCAATATCTTCATCTGTATAAGGTTCAAATGGAGTCCCTGTAGATCTTCCAGGATTATCAGGCTCATGATTAGTAACAAATGAAATTACATTATTAGGTATTCCTTTATAACGTTTTGCAATAGTCTGCCACAATAAAGCAGTCTGTTCCTGTTTAGCTGTATTCGTATAGAAGTCTGTATCTGCTATAACCTGTCCATTTTCTTCATCCAACTCATATACCTGAATGTGACCTGGATAATCTGTAAATTGTATTGACATATGAATTCCATATTTCAATGCCCAGCTAATCATTCTGTCCAATTCCTGTAAATGTGCTTCATCAACCTGAGTAATCTCCTCATCAAAGAAATCAAGACACGATAACTGCATTCTAATATAATTAAATCCCATATCTGCCCAGACACAGAATCTTGCTTCTGTTACATGAGCATAATCATTGTCCCACATTTCATAAGTGTCACAAACACCTGTATAATAAGGCAGATTATCATATGTAGGCTCAGGCATATATTCTGCTCTTTTTAACAATTCTTCTGTTATAATATCTTCGTTATAGGAAGCTACATCTTCTACATCCACAAATGTAGTTTCCATTTTTTCCGGCAATGGTGATTCATATAATCTAATTACAGAAAGCATTGCTTCCTGCCAATTCAGTATATCAGCCGTTCTCATAGAATTCGTTTCTGCATCATAATCAAATAGAGGATAACCATTTGCTGAACATTTTGCAAATGAAAACATATATGCATTTGCATGTCTTGAGTATTCTTGTTCAGTACCTGCAAACTGTTCATAATCACCAGTATCATCAAACAGTTTTATATTTGTCTCATATTCATTCCATCTTTCACCCATATATCCATGCAATTCATTCCACGACGTATCTTTAATCAATATCTCTGGTAAGTTAGCATATTCTCCACCTAAGATATCATGTGCAAGCGCATATATAAGATACATTGCATTTGATCTAGTAAGTTCCTCATAACATATTCTCGCCTCCCTGTACATACTCTGCCACTGAAGTAATTTGTCCTCATCATCCGGATAAATTAACATCACAAGCTTATCTAACATCTCTATGTACTCCGCATAGGTAATATTTTCAGTGCTGTCAATATTATTACCAAATCCCAGATTCACAGCTCTGGCAAGTTCTTCCAGTCTTGTTGTTGACTTTCTGATTTCTGTATTAGCTTCTTGATTCTCATTAGAAACTGATGCGTAAGATATATTTGTCTGACATAAAAGTAAAATTAAACTTAACATCAACGCCACAGCCTTACGGCATATTAATACTGTTTTGTAATTCATATTATTCCTCCTGTTCTTGAACATTTTTACTTTCTAATAATAACTATTATATCATTTCAATTTACACATTTACAACTACATTGTATAACAGCTCTGAACATTCTATTTTTGCACTTTTTGACATTTTTAACAAGTTCAGATTGGAGATTACACTATGCTAACATATTCATTTTCAAATTTAGGAACAGATTCATTATATGAACATTTATACAAATGTATTAAAAATGACATTATAGACGGCACTTTAAGGATAAATGAAAAACTTCAATCTAAACGTACCTTTGCACAGAATTTAGGTGTAAGTATTATTACGGTAGAAAATGCATATGCCCAATTAATGGCAGAAGGATATATATATTCGATACCTAAAAAAGGATTTTTTGTATCTGAAATAAAGACTATAAAAAAGAACAAACTGCTTCAGCTTTATCACAAATTCAGGAGGTTGCTTTTATTCCTGCCCAGCCTAAATATTTTGCTAACTTTGCAAGCAACCAGACTAATATTAATAACTTCCCATTTTCTATATGGGCAAAAATTGTAAGAGAGATACTCAACGAAAATCAACAGGAATTAGTTACAAATCCACCTAGCGGCGGAATTTTAGCATTGCGAAAAGCTATCGCAAAGCATTTAAAGGATTTTAGAAATATTGATGTAACACCAGAGCAGATAATTGTTGGTGCTGGAACTGAATATTTATACGGACTCCTCATACAGCTTTTAGGCTTTGAAAAGAAGTATGCTGTTGAAAATCCTGGCTATAGCAAAATTTCTTTAATATATAAAAAACATAATGTATCCTGCGATTTTATTTCAATGGATAAATCAGGTGTACAGATTGATGAGCTTGAAAATAAGGCTGTTGATGTAATACATATATCACCTTCGCATCACTTTCCAACAGGGTGCATTATGCCCATAAGCCGCCGTTATGAATTACTTGGATGGGCTTCAAAATCTGATTCAAGATATATAATCGAGGATGACTACGACAGCGAATTTCGTCTAATAGGTCAGCCAATACCTGCCATGCAGAATATTGATGTACTTGAAAAGGTTATTTACATAAATACCTTTACAAAAACGCTTGCATCTACTGTTCGAATCAGCTATATGGTTTTGCCAAAGCATTTATTACATAAATTTTATTCAGAATTATCATTTTACTCTTGTACTGTATCTAATTTTGAGCAGTACACACTAGCTCGTTTTATAGATGACGGATATTTCGAAAAGCATATCAGCCGTATGCGAAATTACTATCATACAAAACGAGATACTCTACTTGATATTATTAAAAATAGTCCTTTGGCTCCATATGTAACTATCAGAGAAGAAAACTCCGGACTTCATTTTCTTATGAAGTTAAATACCACACTCAGCGATTCTGATTTTTGTATAGCTGCCGAAAAAAAAGGAATAAAAATATCTGCACTCTCAAGCTTCTATGTTAATCCGCCTGAAAGTGCATAGCACGTTTTTGTAATTAATTATTCTTCTCTTTCCGAAGATGTGATAAAAGATGCTATTGACTCCATATATACTATAATAAGCAACTCTACTCCACACTCTTCATAGATGTAGACATATCAATTTTCTTAAGTTTATGATGCATTGAAATATTAATTAATATTGCAAACAAAAGTGTTATTAATGTTGCATATAGATAGCTCATTACAAACACTTCTCTTCCAAACATTCCAAGGTCAGGCTCTACTGTATTAATTACTATTTTGTGCAATATATTTCCAAAGAAGTATCCGCATATAATTCCAATAATTGTAAGAATAATATTTTCCCTAAATACATATGAGGATACTTCGCCATCATAAAATCCAAGCACTTTAAGTGTTGCCAGCTCTCTGATTCTTTCTCCTATATTAATGGTGTTAATAGGCATTTGTTAAATGCCATAACCCTTTGATTTTTCTGTTTTTTTTCATTATATATATATAAATTCTCTCTCCGCTTATGGTAAAATATAAGCCTTTCCTGTAAATTTAAAAAATTACTTTCAGCATAACATATTTACAATGTAGATTTTTGTAGGTTTTTGTATTGTACGATTTTTAGTACAATATCGTAATGTGAATTTTTAAATTCCGTTTTTTCACTCCTAAAAACACAAGATATGGATTTTACTCTTGCACATAGTTTCTGTTACAATCTCATATGGTTATCTGTCTGTCAGAAAGGATTACCATATGAGCAAACAAAAACATTTAACAATTTCAGACAGATTTTATATTGAACAAGAATTACTACAAAAAACTTCTTTTAAAACAATAGCCCTAACATTACACAAGGATCCTACAACCATTTCTAAAGAAATACAAAATAAGCGTAAGCCAGTTGCAGGTAAGAATTATTCCGGTAAATGTTTATCATGCAAGTATTGGCTTGATTGTACTGTGCATGGTGGTGATTATGAAACAATTCTCTGTGAACGTTCTGATTTTTGCTCAAAATCATGTAGGCGTTGTTGGAGATTCAATCCTGCCAATTTTTGCAAAGGCTATGTTTCTTTAAAATGTGACTGTATCAACAAATATCCTTATGTTTGTAACAGTTGTCCAAGTGAATCCGAATGCAGATTAAATCATTATATCTATGATGCTAGATATGCTCAAAAGCAATACGAATTACTTCTGAGTCAGTCACGTGCAGGTATCAACCTGACACCCGAAGAATTACAAGAACTAAATGATTTAATCTCTCCTCTTATCCTGAAAGGACAGCCATTAAGTCATATCTTTGCTGTTCATTCTGATGAGATTCCTGTATGCAGAAGAACTCTTTACAACTATCTGGACCAACGTGTATTTCAGGCAAGAAACATTGATTTACCTCGTCGTGTCCGTTACAAAAAACGCAAGAAAAAATCCGAGCCAAGAAAGAACAAAAGTCTTCAACAGGAATACCGTAACAAACGTACCTATATTGATTTTGAGCGTTTTATGGACGCACATCCAGACCTTGACGTTGTTGAAATGGATACTGTTAAAGGTAGTCGTGATAAAGGAAAATGTCTCCTTACCCTTCTGTTTAGAAGCTGTAATTTTATGATAGTAATACTTATGCCTGACTGCACCCAAAAGAGCGTAATTAAAGCCATAAACGATCTCACCGAAGCTCTCGGTATCAGAACTTTTAAAAAATATTTTCCTGTCATTTTGACAGACAATGGCTCAGAGTTTAAAAATCCATGGGATATCGAAAAGACCGAATCAGGTACCCACAGAACCTATGTATTCTACTGTGATCCTTATGTTTCTAATCAAAAAGCTCGCTTGGAAAAGAATCATGAATACATTCGCTATGTTATTCCCAAAGGTCGTAGTATGTATCGATACACACAGGATGACATTAATCTGATGACCAGCCACATCAACTCTACCGCAAGAGACAGTTTAAATGGCGCAACTCCTTTTGATTTAGCCTCCCTGCTTCTTGCTGCAAAAATACCTGCTCTTGCAGGTCAGGTAAGAATTCCTGCTGACGATGTCTGCCTGAAACCTTCTCTTATTGAAGACAACATTTCCAAAAGAAACAGATTGCCTGTGAAAGGTGGTGATATCAATGGCTAAGAGATACAAAAAGAAATACAAACAATTGAAAGAATGCTATAAACATCTTGATGAGCACATACTTGATATAACTGATGATAACGAACGTTATATAAATGAATTACGCTATCTTGAAGCTTTTATTGAATGGAAAGATCTTAATGAAGAATTCCTATATTTTAAGAACCATGCATATGAAACATATGACGAAGATTTACCATTCTCAAGATTAACTTTATAAACCAAAAATACCGTCTAACAAGCCGATAATTGTCTCCCCAGACTTTAATCCTTGCTAGCCGGTATATTCATAAAATAAGCAGACAGATAACCACCTGGGATGACAACCAATCTCCCAAATCCAACTTCATTTTTGATGTTAGACGGGTGGAATTTATTTTTTCTCAAACTGCTCCAGCCGTCTGTTTGCCATGCAAACAAACAGACTTCATAACACGGATTATAGCACTTTTCAAGGTACTTTTGTATAGGGTATCTTCAAAAAAGTTGCTCAAAATCGAAAATACGCGGTCAAACTGATTCTATGTGGAATTTACTTTTTCATTTGACCTTTAGTACAATATGAATTTCATATAGAACAAAGAGTCCGCCGGACTCTTACGCCTGCGTCGGGTCGCATTGCGACATCTTCCGCTCCGACGCAGTGCGCATCCCACTGGAAGCTTTTTATTCATAGGAAATTCCTATGAATAAAAAAAAACGGCTGTGAACTAATCACAACCGCTTATATTATCATTTCTTTATTTTACAATCCATACTTCTCTGCCACTGCCTTGAATCCCGGTAACGAATTCTTAATAGTATCATAAGATACACAGTAAGCGATTCTTACGAATCCCGGACACGCAAATGTACTACCTGGAACAATAAGAATTTGATGTTCCTTACATGCTGCAACAAATTCTTTTTCATCTGCAACAGGGCTCTTCATAAATAAATAGAATGCACCTTCTGGCTTGATACATTCAAACCCATATTCTACAAGGCTGTTATATAATAATTCTCTATTTCTATTATAAGGTTCAACATTTACTTCCACATCAAGACATTTTGCCACTGCTCTCTGCATAAGAGAAGGAGCGTTAACATAACCAAGAATTCTTGTTGCAACATTTGCTGCACCTAATACATTTTCAAAATCTGCTACTTCACTAGGAATAACAAGATAACCAATTCTTTCACCCGGTAAAGATAATGACTTACTATAAGAATATCCAACAATTGTATTGTCATAATACTTTGTTATGTATGGAACTTCCACATCTCCATATACAAGCTCTCTGTATGGTTCATCGGAAATTAAATAAATATCTGTTCCAAATTCTGCCTGCTTCTTATTAAGAATCTCTGCCATCTTAATAATTGTAGCTTCTGAATATACCACACCTGATGGATTGTTAGGAGAATTTACAATAACAGCCTTTGTCTTAGCTGTAATCTTAGTCTCAAATTCATCGAGATTAGGCTGAAATGTCTCTGTATTAGGAGATACTACAACTAATTCTCCATCGTAATTACCAACATATGAGCGATATTCACCAAAATATGGAGCAAATGTAATTACCTCATCTCCAGGATTAAGTAATGTCTTGAAGATTACATTAAGTCCACCTGCAGCACCAACAGTCATAATAATATTTTCCTGATTAAATGCTGTTCCAAATCTCTTATTTAACGAATTGGCAACTGCCTCTCTTACGTCTTCATAACCAGAATTACTCATATATCCATGTACAAATGTAGATTCCTCTTCATCAAGCACACTCTTAATAGCCTCATTTACTTCCTGTGGAGCAGGTACATTAGGATTACCAAGACTAAAATCATACACCTTATCTGCCCCATAAATTGCAGCCATCTTCTTTCCTTCTTCAAACATTGCTCTTATAACTGAGCTTCCTTTTACGAAGCCAACCATTTTTTCTGATATCATTTATTTTGTTCCTTTCTTTAAACAATTTATAAGTTATACTTTACAACTATCTTGCCAATTTGTAAAGAGAAGAGTACACGCCATCCTTCTCTATTAATTCTTCATGCGTTCCTTCTTCCTCTATACCATTTTCTGTAAGCACAAGAATTCTCTTTGCATTTCTGATAGTTGATAGTCTATGTGCAATAACAAATGTCGTTCTATTCTTTGCAAGACTTTCTAACGAATCCTGTACAACCTTCTCACTTTCATTATCAAGTGCCGATGTTGCCTCATCAAATATCAATATTGGTGGATTCTTAAGAAATACTCTTGCTATTGACAGACGTTGCTTCTGTCCTCCAGAAAGCTTTACTCCCCGCTGCCCGATATAAGTATCATAACCGTCAGGTAATCCTAAAATAAACTCATGTGCATTTGCATTTTTTGCAGCCTCAATAATTTCCTCATCTGTTGCATCAGGACGACCATATCTTATATTCTCCTTAACCGTTCCTGCAAACAAATACACATCCTGCTGAACTATACCAATATTTCTTCTAAGTGATTTAAGCTTAATATCTTTAATATCCATTCCATCTATTCTTATTATTCCGGATGTAACATCATAAAATCTCGGTATCAGACTGCAAAGAGTAGTCTTACCTGCACCGGACGAACCTACAAGAGCTACATAATCTCCCTCTCCTACCTTAAGATTAACATTCGCAAGAACATTTTCCAGCCCATCTTCATATTTGAACGATACGCTTTCAAATTCTATCTCACCCTTCAATACCTCAGGCTGCTTTGTAGCCGTATCATCATTAATTTCCGGCTCAATATTTATCATCTCTGCAAATCTTTCATATCCCGTTATACCATTTTGAAACTGCTCAGTAAAATTAATAAGCTTATTAACCGGTTCGGTAAAGTTATTAATGTATAACAGAAATGTTATCAAATCAGCAATTTCTATATAATCCCTTGCAATAAATATTCCTCCTGCCGCAATAACAACAACCGTTATAAGATTCATAAATGCATTAAGTCCTGAATGATATACACCCATGTACTGATAACTGTTTTTCTTACTACTTAAAAATCCATCATTTCCTTCTCTGAACTTTTCAAGTTCAATATTCTCATTTGCAAATGACTTTACAACTCTTATTCCTGATAAATTATCTTCGATTCTGGCATTTATTTCAGCTATCTTTACCCTGTTTCTTTTAAATGCTCTCTTCATTTTTCTGTTAAGTATAAAGGCATATACGAACATCACCGGAATTACAGCACATGCAACCAATGCCAGCTTAACATTTATCAAACATAAAATAATAAATGTTCCCACAAACTTAATTATAGATATAACCAAATCTTCAGGTCCATGATGAAACAGCTCTGAAATTTCAAACAAATCATTTGTAATTCTGGACATAAGCTGTCCAACCTTCTGGTTATCATAGAAAGAAAATGAAAGCTTCTGATAATGTGTAAATATTTCATTCCTCATATCATATTCCATTTTAGCCCCCATCATATGACCATAATAAGCAATAAAAAAGTTACTGTATGCCTGTATGATGATTAGTCCAAGCATTACTCCTACAAGTATAAGAATACTTCTCACGGCTTCATTTGGCTCTCTATAAATAACTTCATTAGTAATATGTCTTACAATAAGCGGAAGTATAAGTGTAACTGATGCTCCAAGCATCGCAAAGAACATGTCAGCCAAAAACACCTTTTTATATGGTTTGTAATAAGAAAATATTTTCTTCCAATCATGTTTTTCTTTCATTACTATCCTCTCTTTCTCTTCCCATTTAAAAATCCGAAAGCTTCAAAGACTTCCGGATTTTTATTTTATTCAATATCATTATCAATTTCAACAAATTCAATATCAAATTCGTCATCATCATCTTCTTCAAATCCAATATCATTAAAACCAATTATCTGCTCAAATACTTCTGGCGAAACTATCTTCATTTCAGCCGGTTGTACAAACTCTGGTTCTTTTGGCATCTTAAAACCTGTATCTGACACCTCTTGTTGTGTTTGTTCTACAGTTGGCTCCTCCGCCTCTTCCTTAAGTGGTTCTGCTTCCGGCTCTACCGCCTCTTCCTTAAGTGGTTCTGCTTCCGGCTCTACCGCCTCTTCTTTAAGCGGTTCTGCTTCCGGCTCTACTTCCTCTTCACTAACTATTTCTTCCACATTTGCTGCTAACACACCTATATTCATTTCATTAGCATGCTGTGCCATATCCAATTTTATCTCTGGTTCTTGAGGTGTTTCTACATCTTCTTCCTCAATTATTTCTACATCTTTAAGCTTTGATAATAATACTATACATAAAATAATCAAGATAACACAAACAATTGCAATTCCAACAATTATTTTCCACTTAAGATCTCTATCCGTCTTATATTCTTTTTTTAGTTCATTCATTGTAGCATACACAGATTCCAATTCACCATTATCTGTTACTACATTTTGTCCCTGTTCTCCATCCTCTTCATCTGTTTCCGTATTTACCGCATCGCTTATATATCTTTGCATTGTTCCTTCTGAACGGTCAAATACATACAAGCCTTTGCTTCCTTCCCAGTTCATTGCATATACAAGATAAAAGGTATCTTCTCCATCTATAGCCCATGCATCAACGTTAACGCCATTAATCTTAACTTTTTTCTCTAAAAATCCTTCCGGTATTTCCAAATTATCCGGTGTCTTAATTATTGTATACAATTTTTTGTCTGTCTGTATATTGCACATCTTATAAAACAAATCATTTTTGTCATCATATATATAAAATGCACCATTAGTCATTTCTTCATCGTCAGCCAAATACATAAGCACAAGATTTTTTGAAATTCCTCTCGCTACATTTACAGTTTTTTCTGCATATGTGTAAGTCGATTCCTCAAATCCTTCCGGAAGTTCAAGTCCTGCTATATCAATAATTATGTATTTTTCCATCTCTTCTACATAGATGTTACCATCTGCCTTTTCAGGCTTTGTAGTAGTTTCTTCTGTCGAAGTTTCGTCTTCGCTAGTTGTTGGATTAGGCAAATCCGTTGTCTTTGTTGAATAAATTATATATTCCTTAACACTTCCATCTTCTGCCGTTACTGTGATTTTTGTTGTATTGTCACCCAAATCAATTCGTGTTCCCGAAATCTCCACAGTTGCCTTTGGATCAGCCTGAGTAGCTGAAACAACAACCTTATTAACATCATAAGTAAATGAAGCATGGTATTCTGTTATTTCCGGCGAAAATTCCGGATCTAATTTAACAGGTTTAGATATACCGGTTGCAGAATCCGTCTGTAAAGACAAGTCTGACAATGTATTATCTGTAGACGCTTTTTTTTCAGACTTAATTTTCACCTTCGTAGAGCTTGGTTCAACAACCATTTCCACTACATCTCCGGTAGCTTCATCAAAATAATACGCACTTCCTGATACTTCTATCTTAGATGTTCCTGCAGCTTTCGCTTCAAAGTTGATTGTATAGCTTGCAGAAGAGCTCTGGGTCATATCAGCTCCACCAATAATTTTAACTCTTCCTCCACCTCCCTGAACATCATTACCATCAGGACATATTAATTTGCTTTCATTGTAATCAATATAAATTTCATATGTTCCAAGAATATCTTCTGAAGAAATTTGTATGTTTACAGCAATAGTATCACCAACTTTTCCATCATTTGCAGATACACTTGTCTTTGCAGTTGCAGCATATGTACTCGTTGGCTTTAGTACACTTACCGCCATAACCAGCATTAAAAATACACATATTTTTCTAATTACCTGTTTCATTTTTATACCTCTCATCTTGTATGCTTTATTGTACTATATACATCTTTTCTAATATATGAAGTTTTACATATAATAAATCCTTGATAGTAACTTCTTCATCTGTATGACATGCATTTGCTGCCATTAATTTAGCACCTTTAAGTTTTTTCTTTTCTAATATATGAAGTTTTACATATAGCAAATCTTTAATATCTATTACACCTTCGCCACTCACATCACCATAAATAACGAATTTGTATGTTTTATTTTTCTTTCCATCAAGATCATAAATAATATATTTAAAACCTGTACCGACAACTGTTTTATCTTTTGCTTCCAAGCCTTCATTATCAATAATCTTTACAGTTGCATTTTTTATAGTGAATTTTTTCTTAGCCTCAGCCACTGTTGTATCTGGTGCAACACCTGATATATACAAATCATCACTGATTGTGTATTTAGTTTTCATAGAAGGCTTAGGTTTTTCAGTTTCAACCTCTGTTGTTACCTCAGTATTCTGGTCTGTATCAGTTGGTAGCTCAGTACTATCGTCAACCACTTCATCATCGCTCTGTCTTACAATGGTTATTACATATGTTTTTATTGAGCCATTGTTAGCTGTTACATTTATCTTAATTGTATTACTTCCAACCTTTAACTTCTTCTTACCAACACCACTTACTGTTGCTGTTGAATCAAGCGCTGTCGCCTTTACATTTACACTTGACACAGAATTCTTAACAATAAGGCTGTATTCATATGTAAACTTGTTAAAGGTAGGTGTCAGATTATATCCTGTAACATTTAACGCACTTAATGCATTATTAGGGCTGCCATCACCGGTAGGACATGGTGCAACCTCCTTCGGCATATCCTTATATACAGGTATCTTAAATACCAAAGCTGTGTCCTGCTTCATCTTATCAGTATACGCCTCTGACATTCTTGGTCCTTCAAGACTCGGAGCAAGAATGTGTGTCATATATTGATGGTTGTATGGTATACCTACCAAATCAAATTTTTGATAATACAAAGTATCCTGTCCCTGATTTATATATCCGCTTCCAAGATACTGCGCACCTCCGACTATAGAAGCATACCTTGTATTCCAAGGTCTGTTATATGTCGTGCCGGAGCTTGCATATATAAGACCATTTATAACTGCATTATTACCATTTGCTGCATATGCACCTATATTAAAAAAATTGTAATATCCTTCATAACCAGCCACTGTACCGGATATACATTTTCCACTTCCGTTTGTTCCCTGCTCCTGAATAATTCTTACAGCAAGATTGTAAGGACTTACACCTGACTGCTTAGCCGCATTCATTATGGCTGTATTATAAAGCATATTATTTTCAATTCGTGTATTTGCCATAAATGTTCCGGCAATAACTGATTTTAATCCCGCCGAAGTATGTATATCACTGTTATATGACAAAGCTTCAAACTGAAATACACTTTTTTCATCAAGAAAATTTCTTGGATCAAGACAATATGCTACCAATTCCTCTGATGCGGCTGCCCATGAGCCACCATCAAAACCATACCATTTTCCCGTCTCCCAATTATATGCCTTCTTATCTGTTGATTTCCATGAACTTATGGAATTCATAGACACAAGGCTTCTTCCGATTTCACTTTCTCCTGCAAGTACCTCATCCCATGTATAATCATGGTAATCGGCAATAAATACCCACTTAGGATATTTAGCATGCAATGCTCTTAATGGTTCTTTATATGAATCTGGAAATTTCTGTTCCTCCAGATATTTTTCAAAATCCTCATCCGGCTCGTAGGTTATGGTTTCCTTTATTTCGATATAATCGCTATGCATATATCCAACCAATGTTGCTACATCATACGAAAAAGACACCTTATACCACAATGACCCGTCACTAGCTTTTCCTTCGTCAATAATAGTTACCGCATGACCATTACTTAACTGAACATTTTTATCTCCATATTTAAGTTTTTCATACGAGGTACCTATCCCTGTTCTTACATTTACATTATCCCCCGTTACCACTCCATTTTTGTGCTCATATCCATATACAAAATAAGGAGAAAGACAGATTGTTGTAACAATAACAAACACCAGCATTATTGATGCAATTGATGATGTCATTTTATATTTCTTAATATTCATCTGCCTCTCTCCTTTATGTCTCTTTGCTATAAATTACACCTCATCTATAGCCTTACCAATATCGTTTCTCATATATTTATTATCAAATTCAACCAGCTTAGTTGCTTCATAAGCATTTGTTCTGGCTTCTTTAAGATTTGCACCCTTTGCTGTAATTCCAAGAACACGTCCGCCACTGGTAACAATCTTGCCAGCTTCGAGCTTAGTTCCTGCATGGAATGCATAATAACCTTCTTTTTCATCAAAATTTTCAAGACCCTTAATCTCAAATCCCTTGTCATAATGTTCAGGGTAGCCATCTGACGCAAGTACAACACATACCGCTGCATTATCCTCAAATTCCAAATCAATTTTATCAAGAGTTCCATCTATACAAGCCTCAAAGACATCTACAATGTCATTTTTCATTCTTGGAAGAACAACCTGTGTTTCAGGATCTCCGAATCTTGCATTATACTCAAGAACCTTTGGGCCGTCCTCTGTAAGCATAAGTCCAAAGAAAATTATACCCTTAAATTCTCTTCCTTCTGCTTTCATAGCATCTACAGTTGCCTGATAAATATATTTCTTACAGAACTCATCTACCTCATCTGTATAGAAAGGACTTGGTGAGAATGTTCCCATTCCTCCAGTGTTAAGTCCCTGGTCACCATCCTTTGCTCTCTTATGATCCTGGGCCGATGTCATTATTTTAATTGTATTACCATCTACAAATGAAAGTACTGATACCTCTCTACCTGTCATAAATTCCTCAACAACAATAGTGTTTCCTGCTGAGCCAAACTGCTTATCAAGCATAAGTGTCTTAACACCTTCTTTAGCCTCTTCTCTTGTGTTACAGATAAGAACACCCTTACCAAGAGCAAGTCCGTCTGCTTTAAGAACTATAGGGCATTTTGCTGTCTCGAGATATGTAAGGGCTGCCTCCGGTGAATCAAATGTTTCATACGCAGCTGTTGGAATATTATACTTCTTCATTAAATCCTTTGAAAATGCTTTTGAACCCTCAAGGATTGCTGCATTCTTTCTAGGTCCAAACACTCTTAAACCTTCTGCTTCAAACGCATCAACCACACCACCTACTAATGGGTCATCCATACCTATTATAGTTAAATCAATAGCTTCCTTCTTAGCAAATTCAACTAGTTTGTCAAACTCCATTGCACCAATATTTACACATTCAGCAATACCTGAAATACCACCATTACCTGGAGCTACATATATTTTATCTACCTTCTCACTCTGGGCAACCTTCCATGCTATAGCATGTTCTCTTCCGCCACTTCCGACTATTAAAACCTTCATGTCCACTTAGTCCTTTCTATTTCTTAATCTTAACCTTGCCATCAACAATACTTACTGCACCATTTGCAATAAGATTAATTGCCATCGGCATAATCTTCCATTCCGCTTCTTCCATAACTCTTCTTTGAAGAATTTCCGGAGTATCATCCTCCATAACTTCAACAGCCTTTTGCATAATAATAGGTCCTGTATCTGTTCCTTCATCAACAAAATGCACTGTTGCGCCTGTAAGCTTGGCACCTCTTTCAAGTACCTTTTCATGTACTCTCAGACCATAATAACCGGTTCCACAAAATGCCGGTATAAGCGCAGGATGAATATTTATAATCTTATTAGGATATTTCTTAATAAGAGTTTCAGGCAGGACAACCATGCACCCTGCCAGAACTATTAAATCTAAGTCATATTCATCTAATTTATTAATCAGCGCTTCATTAAACATACTTCTTTCTTCAAAATCCTTTGGAGAAATACAGACAGCTTCTATATTATTCTGTCTTGCACGTTCAAGAGCATAGGCATTTTTATTATTACTAATTACAACCCTAAGCTCAGTATTCGTAATAACACCAGTATTAACAGCATCTATAATTGCCTGAAGATTAGTGCCACCACCAGAAACTAATACGCCAACTTTTAGCATAATGTAACTCCTTTTTCTCCTGCTTCTACAGTACCAAGAACAAATGCTTCTTCTCCTGCTGCCTTAATAGCTTCAATTGTCTTTTCAGCATCACCACTATCAACGGCAAGAACCATACCAACACCCATATTAAATGTGTTGTACATCATTTCCTCTGCAATATCACCATCTGTTGAAAGCATTTTAAAAATAGCAGGAACCTCATAGCTATCCTTCTTAACTACAGCTCTTACTCCATCAGGAAGCATTCTTGGAATATTTTCATAGAAGCCACCACCTGTAATATGACTACAGCCTTTAATTTTAACGCCAGCTTCTTTAACACTTCTAAGTGCCTTAACATAAATCTTAGTTGGAGCAATTAATGCTTCTCCAAGAGTTTTTCCAAGACTATCATAATAAGTATTAAGAGCTTCTTCAGTCATCTTAAATACTTTTCTAACTAATGAAAATCCATTACTATGTACACCTGATGATGCAATACCAATAAGTGTATCTCCAGCCTTAATATCCTTACCTGTAATTAAATCCTTTTCGTCAACTACACCAACTGCAAATCCTGCAAGGTCATATTCATCTACAGGATAGAAACCTGGCATTTCAGCAGTTTCTCCACCTATTAATGCTGCACCTGACTGTTTACATCCTTCCGCAACACCACTAACTATCTTAGCAATTTTCTCTGGCTCGTTCTTACCACATGCAATATAATCAAGGAAGAATAATGGTTCTCCACCTGCACAAGCTATATCATTTACACACATAGCCACACAGTCAATACCGACTGTGTCATGCTTGTCAAGAATAAATGCAAGCTTAAGCTTTGTACCTACACCATCTGTACCAGATACTAAAGTAGGCTTTTCCATATTCTTAAATGCTTCCATAGAAAATGCACCAGAAAATCCACCTATGTTTGTTAATACCTCAGGACGCATAGTTCCTTTGATATGTTCCTTCATTAACTCAACTGATTTGTAGCCTGCTTCAATATCTACACCAGCGTTCTTGTAATCCATTTGTTTTACCTCCGTAATATGTATATTATAATATTTTACATTTCTTCCAAATACTGCTTATATCCAACATTTTCAAGTTTTTCAGCCTTTGCTGCCACTTTATCCTTAAGACCTTTCTTATAATCTTTAAGTTTCTTAAGAAGTTCAGGATTAGATACTGCCAATATCTTTGCTGCAAGAATTCCTGCATTTGCACCACCATTGATAGCAACAGTTGCAACCGGAATTCCCTGTGGCATCTGAACTATTGAATATAAGGAATCAACACCACCCAATGACTTTGTATGAATTGGTACACCAATTACTGGTAACTGGAATATAGCTGCTGCCATTCCCGGTAAATGCGCTGCACCACCTGCACCTGCTATAATTACATCAATTCCTCTCTCTTCTGCGGTTGTAGCATAATCATAAAAAGTATCCGGCATTCTATGTGCAGATATAATTGTCATTTCATAATCAATACCGAATTCTTCAAGCATTTCTGCTGCGCCCTTCATTACGTCAAGATCCGAATCGCTTCCCATTAAAATTCCTACTTTAGCCATTTTTAACCTCCATGATTTTAATAAAATTTCAAGGCTATTTTACCTTGCTTTAAAAATATAGTCAATAGATTAAGACTATTTCTTTAAGTTACCAATTTCTATGTGCTTATCAATAATTTCCCTAACTTTTTGATATAACACCTCCGAACCCTCACCGGTTCTTTTATTTCTCTTAAGAGGCTGTTCTCCTCTTATTCCATGCTCCCTCCAGCTTCTTCCACCCGAAGCATCATTAAGGAGTAATGGTTGAATATTATCAAGAGTATGGGCAAACTTTGCTTCCGGAGTATTCCATTCTTCAAATTCATCCCATAATTCTCTCATTCTTTTACTCTGGTCTTCCGGCAACAAACCAAATAATCTATTTGCTGCCTTTTCTTCTCTTTCTCTCTTAGTTGAATTACTTACATTGTCATATGCATATGTGTCTCCTGCATCAATTTCAACAACATCATGTACGAGAAGCATCGACATCGTCTTTAACACATCTATATCTTCGTTGGAGTATTCACTAAGCAGCATACACATAACTGCCATATGCCATGAATGCTCTGCATCATTTTCCTTCCTACTTGCATCTGCGAGATATGTCTGTCTTACAATTTGCTTCATTTTATCCAATTCCAAAATAAATTCAA
The DNA here is from genome assembly GCA_017396555.1 of Lachnospiraceae bacterium. Classification (GTDB taxonomy): domain Bacteria; phylum Bacillota; class Clostridia; order Lachnospirales; family Lachnospiraceae; genus RGIG1934. Next base: position 94,375 of record JAFQLS010000004.1, read on the forward strand.
GCTGCTTTTCTAATCTATCCTGCATTATATAAGACCTCCAAACAAAATACTTATCATACATATAAGTATAAAACCGCATATAAATATACCAAGCTTAGAAAAAGTATAAAACTTGTCCTCATCCTTAAAGCTCTTAATTCCAAAAATCAATCCGGTCAAGGACATTAACAATGCTCCCATTCCAAGAAGTCCAACTATACTGTCTCCGTTTCCTCTCGCCTCAAAGCTTCTAAAAATCCCTGTTATCAAACACACTACAGATAACACACCTAATATGGAAGATATTATGCCTTCTTTTGCGTAACGTTTATTTGTAAATCTGTAATCTTTATTTCTCACCTTTTATCTCCCATCCGATATATTTTTCTGGAAATTTTGTAAATGATATAACCAACTATTCCACCTATGGTGTTAAGTATTATATCATCCACATCAAAACTTCCTACCTTGCATACCAGCTGTGTAAATTCTATCATAAGACTAAATGTTATTGCAAAAACAAAAACCCTGTGAAAATGTTTCCAATAATATCCTGTTAATGGTAACACCAAACCAATAGGTATAAAGCAAATAACATTTCCTGTAAGATTGATTACTGCATGATACCACATTTTACCATTAAGCATACCTCTAAAGCGATTAATTTCTTTAAAAGGCGTCAGGTTATACCTATAATCTTCACTGATAATGTTTCTTCCAAGGTTTTCCGCAAAAAACATAAAATATATTACCAGCAACAAATACAGAAAAAATAACACTCTTCCATATTTTCTAATTTTTCTATCTTTTATATTTTCTTTCATAATTAGAACATTATGTTTGACTTACCACTAAGAAGTCTTGCACCATTCACGATTGTCATAACACCTATAGCCACTCCTACAACTATAAGTACTATTCCGAGTGCAATGCTTGTTCCGCCTGTTGTTCTCATTATTTTATATGCCTTTTCGTTCATTTATGATACCTCCATTCCAAATAATTATTTTACACCATACTGTTCATAGTATGCGTCAATTGCTTCTTTTATTGTATCATTTATTACAACCTTACCATTACATTCTTTGTTATAAAGATGTTCAACAACATCCTCCATAGTAACAATAGCGTTTGCATCAAATCCATATTTTTCCTTAACTTCATCAAGAGCACTCTTATCAGATGAAAGACCTCTTTCCATTCTGTTTAAAGAAACCATAAGACCGATAATTTCAACATCAGCAGCACCCTTTACCTTAGGAACTGTTTCTTCCATAGATTTTCCTGATGTTGTAACATCTTCTATCATAACAACTCTGTCACCATCTTTTAATTTACTGCCAAGGAAGCTTCCCTTATCTGCGCCATGATCTTTTTCTTCTTTACGATCTGAACAATAACGAATCTCTTTTCCATATAGTGTGCTATATGCTACTGCTGTTACAACACTAATTGGAATACCCTTATATGCAGGTCCAAATAAAACATCAAAGTCATCACCATATTTGTCATGAATTGCCTTTGCATAATATTCTCCAAGTCTCATAAGCTGTGAACCTGTTACATAAGCTCCTGCATTCATAAAAAATGGTGACTTTCTACCGCTCTTTAAAGTAAAATCACCAAACTTTAATACATCACTTTCAACCATAAAATCAATAAATTCCTGCTTGTACTGTTCCATTGTAATAAAACCTCCTATATTTTCATTAAGCTACAAGCCGTGCCAGACAAGGTACGGCTTGTGATGTAGCTAAGTAAACACTAAATTTCTAGTATATACTACCATAAAACCTTTCATTTATCAACTATTACAATATGATGCTTATATGATATCACAAAATAAAATCCACACATAAATAAACACAAATATTTTTACTGTATAATAAAAAAGAAGATTCACTGTCATTACTTAATTGTTATTTGAACCAATTTTTGCTCCTAAACATTACAGCGTCGACTCTGTGTGATTTATTAAATTGATGTTTTCTTGTTTCGTAAGGTAACTATATCACAAGGTTAAAAAATAAGGTCGCCGTAAAAGCGACCTTATAAATTACAATCCAAGCAACTGCTTCTTTTTCAAATCATACTCTTCTTGTGTAATTGCTCCCGAATCAAGTAATCCTTTCATTACAAGTATGGCATCTGCTATAGATTTATCAGGAATAACCACAGACTCATTTTCTTTTATCTGAACTTCTTTAGTTAATTCTTCTGATTTCTTTACAGATTGATTTATATACTCTATATTTTCTCTTTTCGTATTGCCACAAGCACAAGTTCCAGTATAGCCTTCATTTCCTTTTCCACATTTTCTACACTTCCAGCCATTAGCCGGTATATTGTTTACAATAGACTTTGGTAAATAAGCCTCATCCGACTTTTTAGCTGCTGCTGTTAAATGTGTTGGTCCGCTGGAATATGATGCCTTAGCTTGATCCTTACTTGAAGCAATTACAAATGCAATTAATCCAAAGAAAAATCCCCACCAAAACCAACTCTCATAATCCATATAGTTCTTATTTTTGATAACCTCCGAAGTTGCATAGCCCCATATAAGTCCCCATATAAGAGAACCTGCTAAAGCTATAATTATATATAAGCCTTCCATAGTTACCTCCTGTATAACTTTTTAACATTTTATTTTTTTGTAACAACAAGATTATCATTCACTTCTTTTAATATATCCACAACCATATCCAACTTTGTACTACTTTCTGCAAAGCTTCCGAATAATTTTTCATTATTTTTATTAACAATATCAAAGAAATATGCTGCTCTCATAGGCGTATTGCTTGTAGTTTTATGATAATTAACTCCAAATACATCTTCTCTTCTCGCGAATCTATACTGTAAATCTCCCAACGCAAGGAACTCACTTCCTATATAGTCAGCTGTTAAAAAGAAATTAGTGTTAACATCAATCTCAACTTCCTTAATTGGTGCAATGCTCATCTGTTCATCAAACGCATCAACCTCTTCATCATTTCTTAATAATGACAAAACATTTTCACGAGTGCCTTTTGCCGCATCAACCTTTTTACCTTTACTAATAAGAATAATAATAAATAGCATTATAACTACAAACACACCAAACATGGCACCCATCCCCTTTATCATCTGGGCATCCATAGTTCCACTACCTGCCAATCCCGCAAACATAAGTCCAAACATCATTATTGGAATAAGTATAAGTATTACCGCTTTACTCTTTCCGTTCGCATCTCTTTTTCCTTGTACCTCATCCGAATACTTTTTTAACCAAATTGACTCTTTCATTTTGCTCTCCTTAGATAATCATTAATAAATTTCTGTCATATTACATTGTCTTTTGTCTTAATTTTTTATCAAATAGTTTCCTGTTGTGGTTTTAGTCCTTCTACATTTTCAACATTATAACTAACATCTAATGTGCCATCATTATTTAATCTTAATTGTTATCGTTGCCTTCTTACCACTTCCGTCTGTAGCCATGGCTGTAATCTTAACTGACTTGCCCTTTCCGGCTTTCTTGGTAACTACCTTACCCTTGCTGTTAACAGTTGCATATTTCTTATTAGAAACTGTCCATTTAAGCTGCTTATTCGCCTGCTTTCCGGTTGTTTTTACAATTGCCTTTACAGTAATAGATTTTCCTGCTTTTACCGACTTATTAGCACTTAATTTAACACTCTTAACCGAATCCTTCATAATGGTTATAGTGAATTTGGCTTTTTTCTTGCTACCATCCTTTGCAGTTGCAGTAATTGTAACCTTCTTGCCAATACCGGCTTTCTTAGCTGTTACAACACCTTTAGCATTAACTGTAGCATATTTATTATTGCTTGATGTCCATTTAACTTTCTTGAAGCTTGTATTCGCTGGCTTAAATGTCACAGAAAGCTTCATCTTCTTACCGGCAGCCAACTTCTTAGAAACGCCTGTAATAGTAAGTTTCTTAGCTTTAACAATCTTTTCATTACTTACCATATAGGTTGAGTTATGAGTAATATCAAACTTACACCAATGGTCAGTTCCGTCTAACAGATATGAAATATCACTTTCATTTTGATACTCAAGCTTTGATGTATCAGTATTTAAATAATACAAATACATCGCTTCTGTCATCTCATACAAATCATATGTATAATCAGATTTAATTCTAACATTTGCCTTACCTGGAAGTTCTCCGTTCTCAGGGAACACTATTTTAAGCAAATTACCTGACGTATTATATTCACTTCCGTCAACCATTTCAAAGCTAACCTTCAACTTGATATTTTTAGCAGATGTTATATCCTTGCCATTAAATACCCACTGATAATTATTCTTATAGAATACCACAGTCTTGTCTTTGCCTTTAATAGCTTCAAATATTTCAGCCTTTGCAATTCCCTTACCATCAATATATATCTTTCCGGTTTCTCCTTCTGGCATATTCTTAATCTTATTTAATAAATTCTTATTTGATAATGCAACCTCGAAATTAACTTCGAATTCATCCTCTAATGTAATGAACTTATTCTTAGCCAGATATGCCTTCTTAGTATTATCGTATAAATCAGGTATGTATGCTTTGTTACCTGTTACAGGATATTTACCTTCATAGTAAGCATCAAAATATCTTCTTTCATTACCGGAATAGTCTGTAATCAATATCTCCTCTATATAATACTTACCTAATTCCGACGCGGTTGCAATAGGCATCTTAACTGTAACACTATCAGTCTTAACTCTCTCTTTGAATTCCTTATCAACTGCAATGCAATCCTGTTCTGTACCATTACAGTTTCTTATCTTAACTGAAACCTTTTTAACTTCATCCGCCTCTTTAAGTTCTAATGTCATCGGAAGAATTCCCGGTTTCTTAACTGTATGATTCTTTAATGTGATCTTTTTTATAATTGGTGCTATATCATCACCATTTGATTTAACCGTAACTGTTTCTCCATTTTCGATATAACATTTACAGTTCTCATTTCCTACATCCTTTATATATGAGCCTTCCTCATCAATAAAATATGTATATGTAGCATAATCAAATATATAATACCTTTCATTGCCTTCAGTATCTAATAATTTGATACTTTCAACATAATACTCACCGGCTGTATTATCCTCAGTAACCGGCATATATGTTACAATTTTACCATCGATTATTTCAAAATCTGTTGGAGCTGCGCTAATCATTATATCCTGATTGCCCTTTTTCCCCATGTAATTTACTTCAACCGACTTAATCTTTGATTCTTCTATTACATCGAATTCCAGTTTAATCGTTCCCGGTCTCTCTACGCTAGTATTAAGAAACCTTGCTCCTGTTACTATAGGTGCAGTATCATCGCCATTTGAGTTAACTGTAACTGTAGCTGCGCTTGCATCCATATAACATGCATTCGTAGAATCCTTTTTACCATAGCAGAGAAGATATTCCTTATTAGCAGAATCCTTTCTATAGCCTGTAGTAGCATAATGGTCAAAGTACTCTCTTTTATTACCGGCATTATCCGTAATTTCAATAAATCCTAACTTGTATACACCCGAAGCATCTGTCTTACTCACAGGAATATCAACAACTATGTCTCCTGTATATGCACTGTCTTCATCACCTTCATAAACCTTTTCCCCAAATAAAAGAACCGGTGATGTGTTACCACCTTTATAGCCATATACTCCGACCTGTACACGACTAATACCTGTTGCCTCTTCTACTACTGATAACTTAAGCTGAACGTTATTAGTAGCATCTTCTGATGCAGGTTTATCTACAGATTTGGTAACAAATGTTGCTTTAGTCACAAGCGGCGCAGTTGTATCACTACCTGACTCCGCCCATACACTACCTACAGTGCATAGACATAAAACCATTGACAACAGTAACATCAACATAGATTTTTTGCATTTTCTCATATGCATGCCTCCTTTACATTATCTACATTTTCTTAATTTTAACCTTCTTACCTACTCCACGCTTTGTCAAAATATTCTTATATGCCTTGTATTTACTCTTTGGCACCTTAATCACAGCCTTAGAATTAATTCCCTTAAATGCATTCTTTCCAACATTCTTTAGCTTCAAATTCTTCGAATTAATAACTAAATTCTTAAGCTTGGTACACTTATAAAATACATTAGCACCTATTGTCTTAATCTCTTTTCCAATAGTAATCTTTTTAATATATTTATTATTATTAAATGCATCCTTTGCAATTCCTGTTACCTTGTACTTAATACCATTTACAGTAATAGTTGCAGGGATTGTAACTGTAGTTTTCTTCTTATTAACAGGCTTTAAATATGTTACAGTACCCACCTTACCTGTTCTTGTACCTGCCTTAGTTACCTTATACCATGCAAGTTTCTTTGCATCCTTAATCTTTGCACCCTTCTTAGGTACTGCCGGCTTTGTA
>JAFQLS010000005.1 GCA_017396555.1 Lachnospiraceae bacterium
AGCTTTGTTAGGTTTATTCTTTGTATTTTTAATAATATATCCTTTCCGAATAACACCAATAATTATATATAATATAGCATTTTAACTTTGTATTGTAAATATATTTTTAGTATTTTTATTGTTTCCGTTGTTGCCAATGTTCGTAGAATCAACTATTCTTTTTGGCACTATGTTATATAGTTCTTTTTTTCTCTAATGTATGCCAACCGTAAGGGTGGTTTTATACAAATAAAAACGGAGGTAAAAGGCGTGAGTATGATAATCCATCATACACCCATATACCTCCACTTTTTGATATATAATATAACATATCATTATACACTATGTCAGGTTTTTTCATTACTGTATTTTTAATAGTATATATTTCTCTTTACGACCCACTACTCTTATAATGTCTTATACTTATTCTCCAGAACACATAAGCAATCAAATATACCGCTACCCCTACTATAGGTGCAATATACATATAAATTTCATTATAATTGTCCATATCACTTTTTCTTAGCAAATACTGTGCCGGAAAATAATTAACAAAAGCCAGCGGCACCACATATATCATAATAAACTGAATTATTTTATTAAAAATACTGATTGGATAACCGGAAAATTTTCTCATTCTCCAATACAATATCTCTCGCACACTATTAACCTCTGTAAAATAAAAATTAAGAGATGAAAAAATAATAAAAGTTCCACCCTGCAATAATATTCCTCCAATAATTGCTCCGGTATAATAAATTATTGTATGCAAATCCCATACTATTCCCACTCTGTTAGCCGAAACAACAAACAATGTAATTCCCATAACTCCATGTCCCATAGAAGCCATTACATCGGCATTGTTAAGTATTAATTGCAGTAAAATCCCCCTCGGTCTAAGTAACAATCTGTCTAACTTTCCCTCTTTTATTACCCAGCTAAAATCTCGAAGATCAGCAAATAGAGACACTACAAATGCATAGGTAATATACATTATACTGAATAGGAATAACATTTCATTTACATTCCAGTCATTTAGCTTCCCAAACTTAAGAAGTGTCAGGTAAATAACTATTATGTTGGTAGATTCTCTTACAAATACTGCCAATGTTGTAATTATGGTATTAAGTCTATATTGAAGCCTTGCCCTAAAACTCATTTTTAAGGAATGCATCATCGTACAAATTTCTCCCATAAAATCAGTCTCCTTTTCTATTAATCAAATTCCATCAGCCGCCCTGGATTACAAGCTTCTTTACACCCTTCTTCCAAAACAAATTAGCTATCAACATAAGTATCAATATCCATAGTATCTGGATTCCCATTCCCTTCAATATATCCATTCCGCTAAGTTCTCCAAGATAAATTCTTACCGGAGTAAAATAAATGGATTCAAAAGGAGTAAAGGCTATTATCCTACGTAAAGCAGAAGGCATAAACCATATTGGTATCATTGAACCTGATAAAATATTAACAAACACATTTTTAATTGTTATAATTCCCCACACACTTAAAAACCAGAAAGTCCATGTCTGTACAATAAAGCTTATCAGCCATAAAATTATGTATCCTAAAACCACACTAAGCAACATAAGCAATACATTTAACAACCCTGACGGCTTACAAAGTTCCGTATAAAAAATAGCAAAAATCACCGCAGGTATAAAATTAAAAATTACTTTAAACAAGCCTTCACCTGCATTTTCCGAAAACATCCTAAATACAAAATTAACTGGTTTTAAAAACTCATTACATATACTACCTTCATTAACTCTCTTCTCCAAAAAGAACTCATCAAAATGAAAAGCATTAGAAAGACCAAGGGATATAACAAAATTAGTTGCAACCATACTAAGCGTAATTCCATCAACACTTGCTTCGTTTCCATACAATGCATTGTAAATACACAAATACACAATCAAACTAATTATCGTATCAAGAATTCCCATAAAAAATTCAAGTCGGTATGTCATTTTGTTTTGAAATTTCTTAATTGCAAATTCTACATAAGCTCTCATACACATCCCTCCAATGCAGGAAGTTTTATTCTTCCCTCATAAATATCTCTTATTATCCCATCAATTTCCGGCTCTATTATAGAAATATCTTTAATCCCAGATTTTGCAAACAGATTTTCCATCACAACATTCATAGGTGTTTCATTAACATTAAAGGTTTTTATTTCCTTTCTGCCATCCTCATATAATACCTCTATAGATTTGCAGTTTGCATATATATTTTTAATTTCAGAAATACTTCCGTCATACACTTTTTTGCCCGAATCTATAATTATAAGCCTGTCACAAACCTTTTCAATATCCTGCATATCGTGGGTCGTAAAAATTATGGTTGTTTCTTCCTTTTCGTTCATATATTTTACAAACTCTCTTATTTTTTCTTTAGCAACAACATCAAGACCGATTGTAGGCTCATCAAAGAATACAATCTTAGGCGAATGTAACAGAGCTGCAACTATATCACCTCTCATCTTCTGCCCCAAAGAAAGCTGTCTTACCGGACGATTAATGAATTCTTCCATATCAAGAAGCTTAATAAACTTCTCTAAATTCGCTTCATATTTTTCCTTTGGAATCTTGTAAATATATCTCATAAGTTCAAAGCTTTCTATCAAAGGCAAATCCCAATTAAGCTGCGATTTCTGTCCAAAAACAACTCCTATATCTTTAACATATTGCTTTCTTTGCTTAAATGGCACCAAACCATTGCTCTTAACTTTCCCACCATCAGGATATAAAATTCCTGATAGCATCTTAATTGTGGTACTCTTTCCCGCACCGTTAGGACCTATAAAACCAACAACCTCACCCCTCTTAATTGAAAAGCTTATATCATCAACAGCCTTCTTAATATCGTATTTTCTATGAAAAAGATTCTTTATGGTTGCCGCCATTCCTTTACTGCGAACAGGTATTTTATAGCATTTCTTTAAATTTCTTACTTCTATCATATTTTCCATATTCTTATCCCTTTCTTTCATATACTTTTTTAATAACATCTTCAAGATCCGGTTCATGCAGCTTTATATTATAAACCTTACAATTTTCCATAACATGTTTAATTATCTGTGCCGTATCCACCTTGTTTTTTTCGTACTCTATTATTATTTTTTCATTATCCATCTCAAATCTTTCAACAGGCAAATCTCCTAAATCCGGAACACTGCCATCTAATTGAATTTCCACCTTATTTAACGGAGCAAATTCTTTTAAAATCCTATCAATGTCGCCATCGTATATAATTTGTCCCTTATCAATCACAATAATTCTATTGCATATCCTCTCCACCTCAGACAAATTATTGCTTGTATAAATGATTGTAGATTGGTTTTCTTCTTTGTAGCTTTCAAAATATTTCATAATCTTATGTTTGACTGAAACATCAAGACCAATCAGCGCTTCATCAATCATTAAAAGATTAGGATTTGCAAGCAGACCATACACCAGCTCGCATCTCATTTTTTCTCCTAATGATAAATCCTTTGGTCTAAAAGATAAATAATTTCCTATGTCAAATACTTGTGATAAATTATCAAGTCTTAATTTCAGTTCCCCTTTATTTATTCCATACATTTTTGCTAAATTATCATAAGAATCTTTAACCGCCAAATCCTCCCACAATTGCGACTTAGTTCCTGATATGTAGGAGATGTTTTTTAGCTCTTCCCTGTTATCCACCAGATTCTCTACGCCATTAACTCTTATAAAACCACTACTCGGTCTAAGCATCCCTGCAATTATGTTAAGAAGGGAGGTTTTTCCTGCACCATTCAAACCTATGATACCCACCTTTTCATTTTGAGAAATGTGAAATGTTATATCCCTCAAAATTTTTTTGCCCTTAATCTCTTTGTTAACATCCTTTAGCACAATCATTTTTTCACCTCGCCTTAACTTGATGGAGTTTTTATAACATACAAAAATCCCACATGTCAACGCATGTGGGATAAACAACACTTATTCAGTGACAAACGACATACTAAGCATCACTCTTACTACAAACATATCATCCTTTTCATATATGTCTATGTCACCGCCATATTTATCAGTTATAGCTTTGATTTGCCTAATTCCATAACCATGCCCCGGTTCATTCTTAGTTGAAATGAACTCCGGATTTTCCTCAATCACAGACTTATCGATACTGTTTCGAACCGTAATAACATCCATACCTTTGTAGGATTCAATACTTACCTCCACCTTTTTGCCCTGGGAGGCTAAAGACGCAGTTATTGCATTATCTAACATATTACTAAGAAGAGAAGAAAAATCCACACTCTCAATGTAGTCAAATGACAGATTTTCTATCTGCGCCTTAATCTCTATGCCATCTTCTTTTGCTTTCGAAAGCTTATTATTAATTATATAATTAAGAAGTGCATTTCCAACATTTACATATGTATACATCTTGTTTAACTTATCTAAAATTTCTCCTACATAAATCCTTGCTTCATCAATTTTATTTTCTTCAATGTAAGAAAGCATTACCATAGTATGATTCTTCATATCATGTTTCAGTCTACGGCTTTGCTCCTGAATTCTGCTAATCTCATTTGCCATTTCCTTTGCCATCCTGAAATCTTCTTTAATACTATCAAGCTGCTTATTCATATCTATGTTCTCTGCAATATATTTGGTCAACATTACATCTGCCTCAGCGTATTTTTTATTTATAGATTTTCTAAGCTTATTTTCTCTATATAACAAAAACACAAGTAATATCACAATTATTGTCAGAATAATAATTAATATTTCCATAGCTTATTGTCCTTCTCCTTGTAAAAAAATATTAATTGCGAAGAAATTCCAAAAGACTTCTTTTCACATTCTTTTCATAGCTTCTTCCAACAGGAATAGCAAATGTTTCTTCATTATTTACCAGCTCAAGTTGTCCATTTCCTAATTTTGTAATGTAATTGCTATTTACAAGATAACCTTTATGCGACCTTATAAAACCTTTGTACTTCAGTTCCTGCTCTATTGCTGTCATAGTTTCCCTTATCTTAATCTCTTCTTTCTCTGTTTTAATGTTAAGATAGTTACCAAACGACTCTATATATATAATTTCATTAATAGGTATTCTTGTAATGTCCTGACCTTTTGTTACTGTAAGCTCCTGCTTTCTATCATTTAATTCATTTGCAATTCTTTTAACAAGTGCTTCCAATTCCTCATCTATATAGCTTTTACGAATAAAACCAAATGGTCTGTATTCAAAAGTCTGGTATACAAGTGAATCATGACTTGTAACAAAAACAATCATAGTATTTAACTTATTTTTATTTATAAAACCTGCTATATCCATACCCGAAAAATACGGCATATCTATATCTAAAAACAAGATATCTACATGATTATTCTCAAGATATTCCATAAGCTGTCTTGAATCACTCATTACAATACTCTCGTTAGGAATCTGCAACTTATTAAATTCATTTTTAATTTTATTGGAGATATCATTAAGTATTCTCTGTTCGTCATCACATATTACTATTTGGTACATTGAGATATTCCTTTCTTGTATATTTCTATGGTCCTAACGCTGTTATTGGAACAACATATACACCATCTTCTCGTCTGTATGCCATATTTGTCATTCCACAAATCACACATAATACTTTCGGAGGATTATCTCCTTCTTTCTCCATTATACTACGAAGTTTCAATAATTCTGTTGCTGCAGCATCTACCTGATTAGCACCCAGCTTAATTTCAAAAGCCCCCCAGGTACCATCTGAAAATTCGACTACTGCATCCGCTTCATTATCTTTCTCATCTCTATAATGATATAATTTTGCTCCGTTATATTCTGCATATATTTTCAAATCATGTTCACATAAATTTTCAAAAATAAAACCAAATGTATTTAAATCATTATAAAGCATATCTGGTGTTGCTGATAATGCTGCTACTGCTAATGACGGATCAATATAATGTCTTTTTGCGGATTTTAATAATCTTCTAGATGAACGAAGATTAGTACTATATGCCGGCTGGTCATCTATCAAAAACAATCGGTTCAATATATCCAAATAATCTGAAACAGTATTGGAATCCACAGTTATCTCATCCATTGCTCCCATATCTCTTCGCAATTTATTATTACTTACAAGAGTGCTTTCATTTCTACCTAATGAACGAATCAATGACCAAACTTTTCTTGAGTCTCTTTTTATACCATCAACCTTATACATATCATCATCAACGACTGCTTTTAGATATTCAGTAGCTAAATTACCACATATAGATTCCGGAGTATCTATATTCCCTGGCCACCCTCCTCTAACAGCATAATATATTAATCTTTTTAATTCTACATCGCCTGTTAACTGTGTTGTCAACTTATCATCAAATAATTCTCGCAAAGAAACCTTCCCAGTCGAATCTCCAATCTCAAAAAGCGACATTGTTCCCATTCTTACTCTGCCAATTCTTGCAGTTCCACTATGCATAATCCCTTTATGATTTGGCGTTGCAGAACCTGTTAAAATGAACTTTCCCTTTTTGTTATCCTTATCAACTTCAAATCTTATAGCATCCCATATAGGTGGTACCTCTTGCCATTCATCAATCAAACGAGGATTATCACCTTTTAGAACCAAATCAGGACTTATACTTGCCATTGTTCTTGTTTGAAAATTATTTGCTGGATCCCCTATAAATGCAGCACTTTCTGAACGGCTACGACCAGTCCATGTTTTTCCACAATACTTTGGTCCCTCAATACAAACTGCGCCAAATATTTGCATATATTCATCAAATTGTTTTTCAATTAATCTCTTCTTATATCCATCAGGTGTTAACATACACATCCTCCTTTATAGTATATAATATATATCTATTTTCCACATAAGTCAATGTCATTCAGTCGTTTTCGTTGTTTTTATTCAGTCATTTTCACTGTTTTCATTCAGTTATTTTCATTTTTTACCGATAATATTTATAGAATTCCCATTTATTAATATTTATATACACTCCTAAAGCCATTTTTATTTTGACATCCCTCACCCCAGATAATATAATATTCTTACAATATTAGCTTACGATTGGAGCAAATGATAATGAACCCTTTAGTACTGATTTTACTAAGTGCTATGCTACTTGGAATGCTTGTTCTGATGGCATTTTACTATAACAAATTAATAATAAGATTTATTTCAATTTTCAATAATAAATCCAAATCCGATTACAGCAAGAAAATGAATAATATCTTCAGACTTCTAAGCTTACTTATCGCTGGATGTACCATAGTTGTATTTAATATCGTGGGTATTACTTTAATGCATTATTTCTTCATATGCCTTGCTATAGAGACAATTAATAAATTGATTTGCATAATTATCAAAAACAAGGAATTAAAAATATGGACTTTGCTATACAAAAGTACAGCCATCCCTTTTCTCATTGCCATAGGAATTGTAATCTACGGCTATATAAATATTCACAACATTGTACGAACCAGTTATACAATCCAAACAGATAAGCTTAGCACTGACTATAAGATTATTCTTATAACAGATGTTCACTACGGAACAGTTCTTGACAAAGATGATATGGAAAATATTTGCCATAAGATTAGCAAGGAAAATGCAGACCTTATTATTCTTTGCGGTGATATAGTTGATGAACGAACTACTGCCGACCAGATGCACGAGGTTATTGAAACATTATCCACCCTTCAAAGCAAAGATGGAATTTATTTGGTAAATGGTAATCATGATTTACAGCAATACTCCTCCGACAAAGCCCTTAGCGATACGGAATATCTTACATTGGTTGACGAAAATGGTATTAATTACATAGAGGACGATGTGGTGGATATAAATGAAGAAATAACTTTAATCGGTAGGCAGGATTACTCGTATTCTGACAGAGCTGACATTAATACTCTAATGAAAAATATAGATAAGGACAAATATATTATTTGTGCAGATCATCAGCCAGTCAAATACAAAGACTCCAGTGATGCCGGAGTTGATTTAAATGTATCCGGGCATACACACGCAGGTCAAATTTATCCTGTTGGATATTTTATAAAATATGCGATGACAGCTGATTTATATTATGGTATAAAGGATGTAAATGGTATGACAGGTATCGTTTCATCCGGAATGTGCGGTTGGGGATTTCCAGTCAGAACGCAGGAGCACTGTGAATATGTAGTAATTAATTTGGAAGCCTTAAAATAGGCGGAATGGAGTTTAGATGACATTTAAGAAAAAAGGATTGCTTTGCCTAATAATTTCATTAGCTATCTTTTTCTCAGGAATCTATATGCAAAATGCAGAAGCAGATTCTTTATTTAGTGAGCACTTAAATGTCATTAATACCAAAACAGTCAACTTTCTTTCAAAGGAAACTACTACTAATACAGCTTGCACTGTTGAAGAAATTAATGGTCGTAATACCACCTCAGCAATAGTTCTTTTAAAACGCAATTCATACGAAAGAAATCTCAGAAATTTCAGATTTGTTTTACAATCAGAAATCTTAGATAAAATATTTTCTTACTCGGATATCGTGGTAGAAAGGCGTGTCTTATTGCCTGAATATCACAACTTATCCATCTTAATGTATATCCACAATAAGGACGGAAAAAAATAATTTCAAGCATATTTAATAATGTCAGCCTATTTTAAATAGGTCTTTTTGTGATGAAAAAAATGAATATTTACAGAAAAGAGGTAATATAATATGTTTGAAAATATATGTGTAGGAATTATGGTTACAATAGTTGTAGCAGCAGGAATCTGGTCATGGTGGATTGACAATCATGGCAACACTCCTGACATTGAAAATAAGGAAAATAAGGAATGATAAAAAGTATTTTTCAAGGTATTGTTATAGGTCTAGCCAGTGTGCTTCCGGGAGTTAGTGGCGGAACCATTGCCATATCAATGGGCATATATGACAAGATAATATCATGTATTACTCATTTGTTTAAAAATTTCAAGAAAAATGTGCTGTTTTTACTTCCAATAGGAATAGGTGTAATAATAGCAATTGCCGGAAGCGCATTTGGACTTGATTACTTATTTGAAATATTTCCGATGCAGACCAACTGGATGTTTATAGGTTTGATACTCGGAAGTGTTCCATCAATATATGGTAAGATTAAAGGTGAAACAATTAAACTTGGACATATCGGAGCCCTTGTATTTTTCTTTGTAGGTATAATAAGTTTTGCATTAATTAGTGGAAATAACGGAACTGATGTAGTACTTAACAGTAATATGATAAGCTTTATAAAATTACTGTTTGTTGGAATAATTGCTTCAGCAACATTAATAATTCCAGGTGTCAGCGGTTCAATGTTGCTGCTTATGATGGGATATTATAATCCGATACTTAGTGTCATAACTTCATTTATAAAAAATGTAACCAGACTAGATATCAGAGGTGCGGTTGCAGATATATTTATACTTGCTCCATTTGGAATTGGTATAGTATTTGGTATTTTTGCACTGGCAAAGCTAATAGAAATGATATTTAAAAAGGCTCCAACATATGCATATTGGGGCATACTTGGACTTATCGTGGCATCACCATTTGGAATTGTATTGTCCACTTCATTTCCAGAACTGAACATCATAAGATTTGTAACAAGCTTTATAACATTTGTGGCAGGAATAATGATTGCTACAGAACTAGGGGATAATTAATTTATATAATAATGGCGAGATGGAAAATTTCCTATCTCGCCCAATTTAATTATTCTTCATTTATAAATGCCGCATCTGATTTTATAACAAAAAGATATTCTGATTCTCCATCTTTCCATTCACAAATCATACGATAACCTTTTAGTGTTGCACTCTTCTCATAGTCATTTGAATTCGAACTAAGCAATGTAGCTATGTTAGGTTCAAGCGTAAACGATGCCTTATTACCATTCATTGATACATCTATACTTTTCGCTGCCGTATCTAATGAGTACTTATAATTACCATTTTCGTCTATTATGTATTCTGATAAATGAATATCTTCTGGAATTTCTTCATTAAATTTTATAGAAATTTCCTTTTTGTCAGCTACATAAACTAAATCATTTTTATCCAGCTTATCCATTATTTCTGTGAATTCATTGATGTTTTCGTATATTTTTATATTAGTTATTCCGTTAGAAACAACTATCGGTTCATCATTTTTAGAACAACTAAAAAGTACACAACATACAATAAACAAGCAACATATTTTACTAATTTTATTCATTATTGATTTCCTCTTACTTTATTAATACATATTTTTCATTAATTTTATTGGATATAGTTTTGAAAGCCTTCTAATTGGTATTGCAGATGCTAAGATACATATTATACATATAATTATCACTAAAACAAACATCACATTATGATTCCATGCTAAAAACACTGTTTTAAATCCAAGAATTTGTTCACTATATTTATTGTTTATAAAACGCAAAAAAATATTTGTCTCAAGAAAAGTAACTATAATTG
The DNA here is from genome assembly GCA_017396555.1 of Lachnospiraceae bacterium. Classification (GTDB taxonomy): domain Bacteria; phylum Bacillota; class Clostridia; order Lachnospirales; family Lachnospiraceae; genus RGIG1934. The sequence continues at coordinate 10,454 of JAFQLS010000005.1, forward strand.
ATAATGCGCTTAACATTAATGCCTCTTGACTATATATCTTTAATATATCTCTATTGGTTATACCAAGAGTTCTCATTATTCCTATACTACGCGAACTGTCACTTATACTATAGCTGACATATGATACTATAACCAAAAATAATACCAAGAGCAATAATGTTATCACAACATATAGCAATATTTTTGCTTCCTTTAGCAACGCGGCAAAGCTAATTATATTATATACTATTGGATTATCAATAACGATATCATTTTTTTCACACTGATTTACAAATTTGGTAATATCATCATAATATAATAAATATTTTTCTCCATAAAAATATTTAAAATAATCCTCTTTAATATTCTTATACACGTCATCTTTAATATATACATTTGCGTTTAATGTATCACTTATACCAGCAATTCCAACCACCGTTACCTTATCTCCCAAATAGTCATATAAATTCAATGAGTCATAATAATCATATCCATACTCCTCATCATATAAATCTGTAACCTCAAAGCTTATAGGTTCTTCAAAAAAAGTCTCTATTCTTCCTGTCTTCTGATTCCATTTAACATAACCTAATTCTTCTGCAATGTCATACCCTATAATAATTTCATTTGACTTTTGTGGAAGCTCTCCCCATAGCAAATTACAATTATTCTGTCCATTTATAGTAATTGAATTATATAGACTATCTTCTCTATACATAAAATTACCCTGATCAATATATATAGCCCAATCTCCATAAATATCTTCTATATACTCTTTATTAAAAATTGCAAATAAAAATTTAGTTTCTTCTTCATATTGGATTAATTCACTATAGCTTCTTGTTCTTATTTGATATAAATATTCATAATTGGAATAATCCGTATTTACAATACCTGATACAACAAAAGGTTCTTCATTAATTAATATTGTTTTCCCTATAACATTACTCATTTTTAATTCTTCGTACACTATATAATCGCTTACCATAACTTCGTTTGCCTTGTTGGGAAAGTTCCCTTCATAATCGTAATAGTCATTATCTTCATGAAGATATAATGCACATGCTTGAGCTGCTAATATTGACCCAACTACGTCTTCATTCTTTGTTATGGAAATATCATCTTTACACACTACTACATCATTATAGTCAAGTGAATCTTCTATATTTTCGAAAAAACTTCTTCCGTTATACAAAGTTATTTCACTTTTAATTTTTTCTTCTTCATTATAGAATGTTCTATCCTCATACACACTTGTAGTATAATATTTCCTTAAGTTTATAAATTCCTCTACTACATCCTTCTTGGGATAATGCAACAGAAATCCTACCATTATTGTTAAGAGAGATATAATACTAAGTATTCCAAGTGTTATTGCAAATCTCATTTTTTTACGTCTCATATTGCCCATAGCAAGACTAAGTATTTTTATGAAATTAAGACCTTTTATCTTATACTTCGAATTTATTCCATTATTATCAATATTCTCGTCTGCAACATGTTTCTTCTTACAACTTATCGTCATATCATACTCTTTACTATCTCCAGTACATTCGCAAACAACTGAATCTATCTCTTTAATTAATTCTTCCCTTTCAACATTACAAATAGATATATTACTCGCAGCACTCTTTAAATTATAACTATAATCATAGGATGCATTATTCTCTTTATCTAAGATTATTTTTCCGTCAGACATTTCTATTACTCTGTCTGCATATTTTACAGTCTCCTCTGCATCGTGACTAACAATTATTACAAGAATCTCTTTAGATAACTTTTTTAATATTGTCATTACTATATCCGAATTCTTTTTATCCAAATTACCTGTAGGCTCATCCGCTAATAAGATTCTAGGCGATTTTATAATTGCTCTTGCGATTGCTACACGTTGCTTTTGTCCTCCACTTAATTCACTTGGCTTACGCAACCCATATCCTTCCATATCAACACATTTAAGTACATATTCTAGTTTATCTTCTGCATTAAAGCTGTCGTCATACTCTCTAATTCTAAGAGGCAGCAATATATTTTCCTTTACTGAATATTGTTCTAACAAACTGTAATCCTGAAAAATAACTCCTAAATATTCGTTTCTATATTTATCTGACAACTTATCTGACAATCTATTTATTTGCATATCATTAATAAATATATCTCCCTGATTATAACCATCTAATCCTGCAATAACATTAAGCAATGTAGTCTTACCGCAACCACTTTTTCCTGTAATGAATACCATTCCTTTTTCAGGAAACTCAAGTGATACATTATCAAGTGCAATCACATCATCAGTCTTATTATCAGAATAAATCTTCTTAACATTTTGAATTATTAACATAGATATCCCTCTTTCAAATATTTCAATAAAAAGACTGTTGCTATTAATAAATTCACAACAGCCCTTCTACGTTTAATTTAGTAATCTCCAATTGCATGTACAATAGATGATATAACATAAAAAGATATAATTTCTTTGTCTTCACCGTTAAGAAACTTATGCCATGCAACATCATCAATTGTTCCATCTTCACCTATCATACCACGTTCAGTAACCTGAAGTAATACTGAATACGCATCCTCACTATATACATATCTATCATCACCCTCAGCAATGTATTCATTTATTTGTGATATGTATTGCTGTCCAATGTATACAAAACTTATCTTTTCTTTATCCATCGCATTCTTAATTATCTTAAAATGCTTTTCTTCAAGCTTTACTGTACCTGCTATATCGTTAATAACAATCCATGATTTTCCACCATTTGATACTAATTTATCTTTTGTTATTTCACTTATATTTTCCACAATCTTCAAAGTATCCCTAAAGTAGATGTCTTCTCCGTAGAAATAAATCTTCTCATAATACTCATTTATTTTCTTAACATCCGTATCATATTGGTCAAGCTCTCCTTCATTAAGATACATATCAAATGGATCAATTGTAGCATTTAATACATACAATACTGGAAGCAACAAACATATGACTAATATTGTAATTATGATCTTCTTCATGGTTCCTCCCTTTTATCTACTGTCTGTTAATTGCAAAAGTATATTCTCCACCACCAGATTTTCCAGTTTGCCATGCATATATTCCATATCGATATCCTGCCGTGCCGTATGTAGTTACTTTATCATTATATTTCTTATTATTTGATCTACGTACTGTGATGATATTCATCTGCTCTGTTACCCCACTACAATAATCAATTGCGCTATAGTCTGTGAATATAGATGCATTACTTGCAACATAATTGTATTTAAATGTTGCAGTCTTTTCTGTCTTTGCCACTGACACCTCCAGTGCCTTCTTCTCAATGCCACTTACCGTACCACTTATTCCTACTGTTTTATTAGTACTTGCATTTACAGAAACACTATATTTCTTTGATGGTACAATATCATTCTTAGGGCTATATTCTATTATTTCCCTTTGTAAACTGTGTTGTACACTGTAATACTCAGGATAACCCTGGTATTTGAGCTTAACACCTAATTGACTATTTGTTGTAAATGTTTTAGGAACAAATTCCACCCTAACCATTATATCGTCATGATACATCGGTGTGCCGTTTACATTTACTGTTCCCTTGTGTGTACTATAACCTAAATATACAAATGCCTCATAGGCCAAGTAACAATCTGTATAGTGTTTTTCACTCTTCTTCCTATACCAATATGCTGGTTTGTTAGTTGATGAGCCTATTGTAAATCCATGGTTCCCCGTTGCTGAATAATCTGTTGCAGCATCCACATTTGTTTCGCTTACTGTCAAACACATCATTACTACTATAAGTATGTAACATATACCTTTCTTGACAGCCTTTAATACTTTTTTTGTGTTCATTTCTTATCATCCTCTTTTCTATATAATGTTGCACATATATGAAAAAAGTGTTAAACTTGACTTATAGGTACTTATTTCATAAGTGCTTGGATTCCGGACTCTGATGGTTTTCGCGAATTTTATCAGAGTCCATTTTTATATAAAACACTATTTATTAGTGTCTCATATCATAATAACAATCAAAAAAGGTTGCAACGAACCAATTCATTGCAACCGAACTATCTTAGTAATAATCTTTTTTTATAACCACTACCTTAGACTCCCAGCTTTGCGTCCCTACATTTCCATAGGTTTGCCCTTTAATTACTTACCACTGTGTCATACTAACATATTTGTCAAAATTTGTCAACAGCTTACACGTCGTCACATTATGCAAAAAACTGCCACTCAGTAACTTTCCGTTACCAAGCGACAGCCATATTAACCTAATTTATGAGCAAGTATTATTTTTATCGTTCCTCTTCTGACACTCTCCTGCATGAGGGCAGCCTATACATTTCGTCCCCTTTTTCTTCTCTTTAATTATGTAAGTAATTGCCACACCTATTATCACAACAAGTATGATACCAACAATAAAATTTTCCATACTATTCCTCATTTCTGAGCGATTTATTGCGAAGAGGCGACGCAAATTTTAGATTTGCGTCTGCCATAGAAGCTATTTGCTTTCGCTCAGAAACAAATAGCCGTGTGAAAAATCAGCGCATCAGCGTGATTTTTCACACTATCACTCCTAATTTATTATGCGGTCTTATTGGCGTACTCTGCATCTGTCTTTCTTCTTGAGCCTATAGCAAGACCTACGATAGCTGCTATAATAACTGCTACTGCTATAAGACCAGGAACTAATCCAGCACCAGCCTTACCATATACGATAGGTGTACCAATCTGGTATATAAGGAATGCTACAATGTAGCCAACTGCAAACTGAAGTCCGATACCTGCAAATAACCATTTCTTAGATTTGATTTCTGAGTTCATGGCACCAATTGCTGCAAAACAAGGTGGTGTATATAGATTAAACATAAGATATGCAAGACCTGCTACAGCAGTAATACCAAACATTTCAGGACCATTTCCAAGACCAGCTTCAAGTAATTCAAAATCTTCATTAATTGCACTAAGAGCAAACACTGCCCCTAATGTACCTACTACTTCTTCCTTCGCTATAAAGCCTGTAATTGACGCTGCGGCCAACTGCCACATACCAAATCCAAGCGGAATTAATAACACTGCAAATGGTGTTGCAACGCTTGCAAGAATAGAATCACTTGCATCTGCTGCTTCCTTTAATGTCCATGTATATGATGCCATAATACTTACAATGGCATTACACACAAGAATAACTGTTCCCGCTTTAATTATGTATGATTTTCCTCTCTCAAACATTGTTCTGATTGCTCCAAGCATGCTTGGAACCTTATATTCCGGAAGTTCAATGATGAAGAAGGATTTTCTATATTTGTGTCCTGTAATAGCTTTTACTAATAAGCCACCAAATAACACCAACAAAATTCCTACAAAATAACACACTGGTGATACCCAGCCTGATTCAGGGAAGAATGCACCTGCAAAGAGGGCAATAACAGGAATCTTAGCACCGCATGGAATGAATGGTGTAAGCATTGCTGTTGCTCTTCTTTCTCTCTCGTCACGAATTGTACGACAAGCCATAATACCGGGAATTGCACAACCTGTACCTATAACAAGAGGAATAACTGACTTTCCTGAAAGACCTACCCTCTTAAATATTGGATCAAGTACAACACTCACACGAGCCATATAACCACAGTCTTCTAATAATGCAAGCAGGAAATACATTATCATTACAAGTGGCAGGAAACCAACTACAGCACCAACACCACCTATTATACCGTCAACTAAAATTGTCTGTAAAATAGGTTCAGCACCTGATACCTTGTCGCCTACCCATCCACCGAACTGATCAATGTAACCACACAACCAGTCAGCAACAATTGGACCAAGCCATGCCTGCGATACCCAGAACACAAACCACATAACTGCTGCAAATATTACAATTCCCGCCACAGGATTTGTAATTACAGTGTCAATTGCATCACTTACATTTCTATCCTTTGTTGCAACCTTACGGTTTTCTACCTTTTTAACAATGTCATTTACAAAGTCGAATCTCTTCTTATCTGCTGCAATTACAGCACTCTTGTCTGTCATATCCACATCTCCCTGTGAATATGGTGCTTTTTGTCCTGCACCCTTTAGAGATACAGCTTTACTTACAACATCCTTAAGCCCATTCTCATTAGAAGCAATAGATACTGTCTCAACAACAGGGCAACCAAGCTTATCAGCAAGAATCTTAACATCAATTTGTGTATCCTTCTTATCATTGATATCACTCTTATTAAGTGCTACAACCATCGGAATACCAAGCTCTAATAACTGTGTAGTGAAGAACAGGCTTCTACTAAGATTAGTAGCATCTACAATATTAATGATTACATCCGGATTTTCATTTTTAACATATGTACTTGTAACACTTTCCTCCGATGTAAATGGCGACATCGAATATGCTCCCGGCAAGTCAACTGCGATGAGTTCTTCACCTTCGCAGTAACTCTTTTTAATTAGGCTTTCCTTCTTGTCAACAGTAACTCCGGCCCAGTTACCAACCTTTTCTTTTTTTCCCGTCAGCGCATTGTACATAGTAGTTTTACCGCTGTTAGGATTACCTGCTAATGCAATTCTCATAGTTTTCTCCATCCTTTTTATATTTAACACATGTGTTAGTATTAACTAACTGCTGTCTAATAAAAATAGTGAACCATGTCACCACTTTTACTTTTTTATATAGAAATAGCTTGCGCTAATTCATTATCTATATTGTATCTGGCATCCTTTATTGAAACCACACAGTTTCTCTTCTTGCGAGACACTACAGTTATCACCTCTCCTGCATAGCATCCAAGAGAAAATAAAAAAGCATTCAAATCTTCGTCATCTGTAACAATATCTTTAATTATGTATTCTTCACCAAGATTTGCCTCTGTTAAATTCATATGTGCCTCCTATAATAAAAATACCATTAATCCCGGTTAGTTTTCTCTAACCATATGTAGTCTAATACAATTAGATTATTTTGTCAATTGTTTTTTTTACCAAAAAATGTTATCATCTATTTAATACATTTTACATATAGGAGAGCAGGGTTATGAGACATACCAAACATCGTTCAGATGAATCAGTTGAAGATTATTTAGAAGTAATACTTTCTTTACAGCAGCAAATCGGAAATGTACGTTCCATAGATATTGCTCATGAAATGAACTTCTCCAAGCCAAGTGTAAGTGTTGCTATGAAAAACCTTAGGGAAAAAGGTTATGTAGCAGTTGATGAAAGCGGATATATTGTCCTTACAGATGTCGGTAAGAAGCGTGCCGAGGACGTTCTTGACAGACATACTATATTAACAGAATGTTTGGTACACATAGGCGTATCCAGAGAAACTGCTATGAAAGATGCTTGTATGATAGAGCATGACTTAAGCGAAGAAACATTTTTGGCTATCAAAGATTATTTCCAGAAAATGACTAAAAAAAATAATTGACTTAAACCATATAATGTTGTATATTATATTTGAGTTAGTCATAACTAACACCCCGATTGCAAATACATATTAAAGCTCATACAGTATACATTTACTTATGTACTTTTGTACTACAATCATTACACACTACTCTTTTGATTACTTCCTGTATACTATGATGAGCTTTAATTGTGTTTTAATTTAATAACCAAATCATAAAATTCAAATATCCTGCAAATGTAAGCCATAGAAAATATGGTATATTTAGATAGGCTGCAGGTTTACTAATATCTTTGAATTTCAATATCATGAATAACACTAACCCCCACAAAAGAACTAACCACAAAAATGAAAAGAAATACCATTCAAGGTTAAAGAAAAATGTAGGCCACAAGAAATTTACTACCAGCTGGTAGCCATAAATTCTTATAGCCGGCTCAATTTTCTCTCCCGCCCCTGATGTAAGTATCAGATAGGATGAAATCCCCATCAATGTGTAAAGTATTGTCCATACTATCGGGAACAACCAGCCCGGGGGAGACAATGGTGGCTTATTAACTTGTACGAACACATCCATACCATTTCCGGTAATCAATGAGGATACAACACCCAAGACCAAAGGAATTGCTATACATACAATAAGTAAACGTGTATTTTTTATCATTTATAATCACACCCTCTTTTTTTTAATTTTATGCATTAAACTTAATTTTATTACTTTATCATATTGTAAATATCAGGTTTTAGAGTTAAGATTAAGACATACTCGCAAATGAGGAGGTTAATATGAAAAAATTATTTATTTTTTTATTTATTATCACAACTTCTATTGGAATGTCAGCCTGCAAAGGTTCTTCTTCAGCTAATGAAAATAAAAAGATATTAACAGAAGGCGATTGGGAATATTTCAACGCATATATAGGCGAAACCGAAGGTATTACATTTAATAAAGAGGGAGAATATTTCTACTGCTGTTCCTGTGGGGAACCGGTTGGTGATAGCGATTTGTATGATACTTATTCTTACGATGGTAAAAAAACTATTACTCTTAAGGCCTCTTATGACGATGGTCCGAAGGATATCTTAGTTAATATTCTCTATATGGATGATAAGACACTTTTACTTGATATGGGTGATGATATTGTAGAATTCTATAATGCAAATAACTCAACAAACTGTGTCTGTGCAGGTGAAACAGATAACTGTGATGACTGTATCGCCTATCTTGACGGTTACGACGCTTACAGTACCATACTTAGTATAACCAATGAGGATATTGAAATAGTTCCTGCCGGTTACGATGGTGATACTGCTGATTTATTTGAAGATTATAAAAGAATTGTGCAATTATCAGACGATGTAAAATTCTACTCACTCTTTGCAGATTCCACATTTAAAGACGATGAAAGAGTAAGTCATGATTGCACATATACAGAATTAACACAAAAAGACGTTACAGTAATGTTAGAAGACAGCAGTGGTTCTGCACTAATCTGGTATAACAAAGACGGACAGATAACAAAAATGATTTTCTACGGAACAACAGCAGTATATGAATAAATACCATATATAACGCCTACCCTGATTATGATATATAATCAGGATTGGCGTTTAAATTTAATTCCTATAATAAAACTACAGCTCTGCTCCAATTTTCAAGCCAAGCTCCATTGCTGTAGCAAATATTCCGTTTCCCCAATTTCTCGGATCATGCTCAGCCACATTTGCAAGGGAATCTGCTGTAAATAACAATTGTCCAAACTCTGCTCCTCGCATCTTAGCACACGCCGCCATTGATGCACATTCCATTTCTACTACAGAATATCCTTCGCTCTTACGATATAATACCATTTCCTTTGTTTCACGATAAAATCCATCTGTTGTCCATGTCTTACATTTTCTATATGGCAGGTGAGCATTACAGAGAACCTTCTCAATCACCTTAATAATTTCTTCCGAAATTTCTACTTCCCTAGATGGCGGTAAATAATGATAGGATGTACCTTCTTGCCTAAGTGCTGCCGTAGGAATAAAATAATCCCCCTCATTTCCTTCTTCTAACGCTCCACAACAACCTACTGCCACAATCTTCTTCACACCGCCTGCGATAAGCTGTTCCATTATCTGCACTGCTGCCGCTCCACCTAACGGTGCCTGCACAAAAGTAATATTTACACCATCAACCACAGTATTATACACATTAAATATCTTGGTCACATTCTCAAACTGCCCCACTATCTCACAGTTATGCTCAACTACATATTCGTTAATCTCTGGCTCCATAAATAACATAACAGCTCTTTCGTTAAAGTTATAATCTTGTAAATGTCCAGGCATAATAACTGCCTGTGTACTTGTATCATATTCTAATATCGGTATATCATTTTTTATCAATGCCATATGTATCAACACACCCTTCTAAATTTCTCTAATCTGAAATGCCCTTCATCATCCAGCTCTTTAATTCCGTTTTTAAAATCATACCCTTGTTTGCGGTAAAATTCAACTGCTGTTATAGATGCCGGAATTTCTATTCTTTCCGCTCTTAAAAACAGTTCATCTTGTTCTAATGTCTCAATAATAAACCTTCCTACACCCTGTCCGTGAAGTTCCGGAATTACGAAAATCGTTAACAAAATACTTTCTGTCAGACTTCCCCAAAAGCTGGAAATAGATCCCACAGCAACTACCTCATCTTCAATGCAAAATGTATATACACTTGCATAGCTTGCCACGCCCTTGAACCATTCTACATCATGATGGGTAATTAGAGTTTCCATTGCTTCCACACCATAATCCTTTACATTCACCTCTCTAAAATTTCTGTGAATTATTGATACAATTTTTTCTGCATCAGAATCCTCATAACGTCTTGCAACTACTTCTCTACCATCTTTTAATCTCATACGCTTACCTCTCTTTCTGAAAACAAAAAATGCATCTAACCTATAATGTGTCAGATGCATAATCTTCTATGTTGATAAATATTATTAAACCTACATTACCGATTAATATGCACAGACACATCAGACCTAACTGCTGTAACTGTACATCCTCATCGGATTCTTCACAGTCACAGACAACTACGTCTGTCACACATTGGCATATTATCAGTTGTGTAATGTAAGTTCTGCATATTTCGTTCTCCTTTAAATTTTCTTTGTATATTACTACTTAGAAATATACTTGTCAACATAATTTTACAAAAATAATTCTGTAGACAAATATCTATCCCCTGAATCCGGAAGAATCACAACAATAGTCTTTCCTTTATTTTCTTCTCTCTTAGCAACTTCAATTGCAGCATAAAGTGCTGCACCTGAGGATATTCCGACCAAGAAACCTTCTTTATTCCCTATCATTCTTCCTATGTCAAATGCATCCTCATCACTTACAGGAATAATCTCATCATATATGTCTGTATCAAGAATTTCCGGAATAAAGCCTGCCCCAATTCCCTGTAATTTGTGTGCGCCTGCCTTACCGGTAGATAAAAATGCGGATGATTCCGGTTCAACTGCTACCACCTTGATATTAGGATTCTTAGATTTTAGATATCCACCTATACCGGTTATAGTTCCACCTGTTCCTACACCTGCCACTAATATATCAACTTCTCCATCTGTATCCTCATATATCTCAGGTCCTGTGGTTTCAAAATGTACTTTAGGATTTTCTTTATTAACAAACTGTCCCGGTATGAAGCTATTTTCAATTTCCTTTGCTAATTCCTCAGCCTTCTCAATGGCACCCTTCATTCCTTTAGAGCCATCAGATAATACAAGTTCTGCTCCATATGCCTTAATTATTTTCCTTCTTTCTTCTGACATGGTATCCGGCATAACTATAATTATTCTGTAGCCCTTAGCCGTAGCAACACTTGCAAGCCCAATTCCAGTATTACCGGAAGTTGGTTCAATAATCACGGAACCCGGTTTTAATTCTCCAGACTTTTCTGCTGCTTCTATCATCGCCTTACCAACTCTGTCCTTAATAGAACCTGCCACATTAAAATATTCAAGCTTAGCTAAAATCTTAGCCTCAAGCCCTAATTCACTCTCTATATGAGTGAGCTCCAAAAGCGGAGTTCTTCCAATTAACTCATCTGCTGATTTATAAATATTTGACATAAAATTAATCTCCTTTATTTATTGTTATCTCTGGTTCAAATATAACCTCATTATCTTCATTCATTATTTTCAAACTAAATTCTGCTTTATTGATATTTTCAACCTTTTCCATATCACTTTCTATCCACGGTATATAAATCTCAATATCCTGTAAATATTTATATCCCCTAGGCACATCACATCTCGGAATTTCAATTTCATAAGAACCCTCTTCAAAGTGCATATACCAACTTTTATTTGTAAATGATATATCCTCTGATGTATTATTTTCTATCAAAAACAATGCGTATACATAATCATCAGATATGCTATAGCTATTGTTAAATCCCTTTGATACTATACGAATACCATTTTTATTAAATACTTCTGTTCCTTCTAGCTCTGTATATTTTTCTACATCCGGATTAACTATGTTAATCATAGTCTGGTTAATTATTTCTTCACTATCCCATAATGTTAAATTACAATCAAAATCTAACATCTTATCAAATCCCATTAATCTAAGCTTTTCAATACTAATAACATCCCCTAAATCATATTCAATTATACGGGTTTTTCCCGGATTAATTCTAAGCTTTTTTTCTTCCAATTCAGGTAATAAAAGTCTATTTACTGCTACTTCTGATATACCAACATATGATATCTTCGTAGAATTATTTACAACTTCTATAAGGACACTCTTCCCACCATCTTCATTGGAAATAAAAGCTGCCGACTTAACAACAATATCATTATAACTATATAACTCTTCATCGCAAAAATATTCAAGTTCATCTAACTCTAGCATATGCTTGCTAAATAAAGACTTATTATCTACCTTGTCATAATTCTTTGATACCTGCACTGTAATAGGACTATAATATACAAATTCCTTAGTGGCATCATTCTGAACATATATTCCAAGCTGAACTTCTTTAATTTCATCTATACCATACAAATCAAGTCTATCTCGTTTAAATGTAATTGTACCGGTTTCCTTCTTTCCTGCTTCCACTCTAATATTAAGATACCCTTCATTGTTCATATAACCATTTACAGAATTACAGTTATAACTATTAGTTCCACAATGAACAATCTTAGTATCCTCGCTATAATTCCTTACAGACAGTTCAATACAAAACTCATCTTTTTTATCCCGTATTTTTGTTATAGAAATTCTTATATTATCCTCATTTATAAGAATATCTTCATCTGCATTGTTACCACAATTAAATAAAACCACAACTACAGTAATAACTAATATGATTGTTACTATACCCAATATAGTATATTTCATCTTCATAATATCCCTCCATTAATTATTATTCCAAAGTAAATATTTTTTCTTATACCTAATTATAACACTTTTAAGTCTTGTTGTAAATATAAATTATACTTTTAATATATTTTGTATTGTAGTATAATAACTTTGTTGCCACTCCTAGAACGGCACAGAAGGGAGGGTTGACTTATGGAAATGTTAATATCCTTTATCATCTCAGTTACGGCAAGTTTAGTTGTGTACTACATATGCAAATGGTTGGACTAAGATGATATAATTTGGCAACCAGCCTAAGGTTTAAGCCCCCTTGCAAAAACGGAATGGAAAAACCCACGAGTCGCGAGCTCATGGGTTTTTTGTTGCCCTTACGGACTGTTAATATCCTTTATTTAAAAGTATTATAACACATCAATTTTATCCATTCAAGTATAATTTCTAAAATAATTATACTTTAGATATATTTATTCTTCCAATGACTGAAACATTTTCATTATCTTAAGTTTTAAGTCATCAAAGCCTTCCGGGCATGCATTGTATCCATATACTTTAACCGTACTACCATCTGAGAATTCCAAAAATAACGAATAACTATCACCTGCGTCGAGCACTCCTCTTCGCTGTACGCTCTTATTAAATCCATCCCAGCTTTTTGCTCCGAGTTCTTCAATAAGCTGTTCCAGTTCTTCAATAGGCTTCCTATCCTCAAGCTTATATACATGACCATATTCACAGTCCTTAAGAACATCTGCAAATCCAAGATATGTAGCCACATCACTTTTGTCTCTATGACGTGAATTTTCTACCTCTAACATACACCAGTCATCAGGGGCACAATTCGTCTCCTTCATATATATTACCGAATCGATTTCTCTCATAATATAATAAGGTTCCATCGCCATACCCTGATGATGAATATGAAATCCTGTTAATCTTACGCCCATGGGTCTGCCTCAACCGGTTTTCTAATATCAGCAAGAAGAAACTGCTCCCACAAGAACCATTCTCCCGTAGATGGTTTGGTTCTTAACTTAATCTGACGAGCAGAATCTGCTCCTCCGGAATTAACATGAAGAGTTAAATATCCTTCATTAAAATTATCCCTGCTATATGGATTTTCAAAAATATTTAATGTATAAGGTGTTGATGGTTCGTAATTATTATCAGGTGTTGCACCTGCAAAATACGAACGAGGTACATAATCCTTATCTCTAAATCTGTCAGCTATGAACTGTTTTTCATAAGCTGATACACCTCTTGGACCGCTTAAGAATTCAAGCATTTTGATTGCTTCATCCTTATTCTTTGGATATAAGCAAAAAGCCGCAATAGCAAGTGCTGCTGTCTTAGCCGGATCCTTTAAATCTGCTTCCGGCATAGCCTGCATTTCTGCAAGGCTATCCGGTAATTTCTGCAAAATTATTGTGTATGTTGTATTTGCCATAATTTCTCCTTCCTATTTCACTTTAGTACTCTTAGCTTTTGACCAGCTAGAATACAACTTAGTTGACTTTCCATTTACCTTTACTGTCTTATACGTTCTAATTCTTACATAGTAGGTCTTCTTCGACTTAAGCTTCTTTATAACTGTCTTGGTTGTCTTGTTTTTCTTAATTACAACCTTCTTAGCGCCCTTAAATGTCTTAGAGGTTCCATACTGTACTTCATAACCTGTTGTCTGACCTGTAAGCTTTTTCCAGGTTACTGTAAGCTTCTTCTTACCTGCTGTAAGCTTGCTAACTGTAGTTGCCTTTGGATTAATTACAAAGCTCTTCGATGCAGTTCCACTATAATTACCCTTAAGTGTTACTGTTACTTTGTAGCTTCCTACATTCTTACAACCCTTTGCATATGTAACAGTGTAATCTGTTTTATTTAATACTGTAGAGCCATTCTTTACTGTTACAGAAGGTTTCTGTGTTTTACCATTGTAAACATATTTTGTCTTAGCAAGCTTAACTACCGGTTTAATCTTTGCAGGAATAATTGTATATGTAGCACTTGCACTGCCCTTGTAATTACCTTTAAGAGTTACTGTTACCTTATATGTTCCTGCATTTATCATTCCTGCCGGATAACTTACTGTGTAGTCAACATCTTTTAATACTGTAGTTCCATCCTTTACTGTTACTACTGGTTTCTGTTCTGCACCATTGTATGTAAATGATGTCTTATCAAACACTATTGTAGGTACTATTTCTTTTGCAGATATACTAAATGTCTTATTTATTTTTCCACCATAAATGCCTATACCTGTCACAACCACTGTGGCATTTCCTGCATTTATATTGTTAATGTAAGATATAGTATAATCTACATCCTTTACAAGTCCATCAACTGTTACTATTGGTTCCTTTGCCTTTCCATCATACACATATGAAGAGGTCGATATTACAACGTCTTCCTCATTTATTGAAATTGGCCTAACCTCAATTGTTGCACTTCCAAAATATGGCTTATAATTTTGTGCTGATATTTTAAAATATACCTTTGTCAAACCTATTTCTGATCTGATTGGTTTGCTAGCACTATATACCCCATCTTCTATAAGAGAATATAATACCTCCGCATCCTGTGGCACCCCTGAAATCGTAAAGGTATGACCCATTTTATCATATGTTCCAACATAGTTATTAACTACTATCCCTGTCATGTCTATTGGCTTAATCGTAAAATATTTTTCAAATACACCAAAATAATCACCTATACCTGTAATGATTACTGTAGCAGTTCCGGCATTTATATTACTTTCATATTCAACAGTGAAATCTGTATTTTCTTCAAGACCTTCTATAGTAAGAGTTGGTTCTTTTTCTGTACCATCATAAACCACTTCATTGTACTCAATGCTTGCAGAAGATGATAAAGTACTTATATCCACTGCTAATTTAGATGGTATATATAACTGCTGTGCATTACTATTACAATCCGTATCCGCATTTACTTTAATGATGTTAACAGTTGTTTCTCTCCATTCATTATCAATAGGTATTCTTCCGTAATTATCTGACACATATGGCAAACCATTAATAGCATAATCAGTGTTATCTTCCAGTAAATCAATATAATCACCATACACAACAGCATTAGGTGTATTTTCCTTTACAATAACTTCACATGTATCTTTAAATTTACCCTGTGTAGTAGTTACTGTAATTGTAGCTTTTCCTACTTTATTAGCTGTAATCTTTCCACTTGAATTTACATATGCAACCTCTTCATTATTGGATGACCATGATACCGTTGTTATAGATGCATCCTGTGGTTCTATAACATATGACAATGTCTCTTCTGCACCAACTACTAATATCGTATTTTCTTTGTTAAGAGTTACACTTGTAATAGGATTTGCAACACTAATCGTTCCATAGGCAATATCTATATATGCTGTCGAACCTTCCGAATCTGTAACAACTACTCTTATTTTTCCAGGCTCACTCTCTGTAGTAGGTGTTCCACCTATAAATGCCGTAGTACCAATGCCATTATTGTTTTGATTAAGCTGCAGACCTTCCGGCAACGGGTATTCCTCGTCTATACTAAAAGTGTAGTCTCCACTTCCGCCTGATACGAGCCCGTGAAAATAGTTTCCTTTATATTGTGTATCTATCGTCATATTTCCAAAATCAAGAACTGAAATATCTGTAAATGACAATTCATTAGGAGATGCTGTCTGTATTGAACCGTCTGTAACCTTTTCTCCTACTTCATTAATCAGATAGCATCCATAATCCCTGACGCTAAACTCCTTATACACAATTCCAGATTTAGCCTCTGCATTATCTGTTATAATTATTTTCTTATTAGGTGCAATATTAATCTCTCCCGGATAGTATAGATATGTTGTTTCGCTACTACCACATAATATTGCTCCCTTAAAATTAATTGTTCCTGCATTTTCTTTTATTTTAAGTGGTCCGGATATGGCATTTCCATTAGGTACAGATATATTGACTGTTCCACTCTTAGTAACATTAAGTCCACCTATACCTTCAAGATTCTCACCAACGTTACTGTCCTCTGTATAAGAATCATAAATGTTAATATCTATATTTCCGGTAGTATTAAGATTCAAACCTCTTACAATACCGAAAGTGCCTCTAGATGTCTCTGAAATATCAATATCAAGAGAACCTGTTCCATTTACATATGTCGAACCTGTATGAGGACTCAAACCATATCTTCCATAGCTATCATAGTCATTTTCCACATCAGCACCTGCAATATTAATTACTATCTTACAATCTGTTACTTTAATATCTGAAAGAGCATCTATTCCTGTAATATATATATCTTTTTTAGTGAATCCTGTCTGTATGATTGTAAGGGAATCTTCTCCTGCTTCCTCATCCCCTTCTATATTAACCTCTCCCTTACTTATTATTCCGTATACGCTACCTTCTTCAGGGGTAGCCGGCATTGTTATAGTATTATTACCTTTAAGAACAACATTTAAGGTTTCTTCAGATTCAATTGGACCGGCATCATATCCATCTAATGTGATAGTTTTTGTTGCTCCCTCGTATACCCAGTTAGTTCCCGATGCATTTTCTGTGGTTACTACCTGCTCGCCATCAATATCTATATATTTTGGAGGATCTATAATATCTCCATAAGACATATCGATATACGCTGTAGCCTCTTCACTATCTGTTACAATAATTCTAATAGTACCTGCTTCACATACTGCGGTAGGAGTTCCTTTTATACGGGCATAAAATATATTATCATAACTAGATGTCTGTAAATTCAACCCTTCCGGCAAAGGATAATTTGGATCTATACTAAATGAATATTCGCCACTTCCTCCTGACACAAGCCCGTGGAAACAGCTTGATGCATAGGGATTCCCAACTATCATTTCTCCCAAATCAATCTCGCTGCAATCTGTAAATGACAATGGATTAGGTGATACCGTCTGTATACTGCCGTCTAATACTTTTTCTCCCGATTCAGTTATTAGATAGCATCCGTAATCCGACATAGTAAAGGATTTATATACTATTCCTGTCTTAGCCTGCTCGTTACCTGTTACAATTACTTTTTTATTTGGTGCTAAGGATACCAATGATTTATACTGGAGATAGGAGTTTTCTGCACTTCCGCATTTTATTGCTCCTTTAAAGGTAAATGTTCCTGAATTTTCTCCTATCACCAAAGGTCCATAAACCGCCTCACCATTGATAGCACTTATATTCACATTTCCACTTTTTGTTATTATCAAGCCGCCTAATGCACAAATATCACGTCCTACATTGCTATCCTCAGTATAAGCATCATAGATATTAATATCTATATTACCTGTTGTATTAAGATGAATTCCTCTTCCGCTTCCATAAGTGGTAGATGTCTCTGCCATATCAATATCAAGAGAGGCACTACCATTAAAATATAGAGAGCCACTGCTGGCATTAATTCCGGTTCTTGAATAGCAGTTATAATCATTTTGTTCATCAGCCCCTGCAATATTAATCACAATATCACAATCTGTAACATTTACACTTACATTTGCATCCATTCCTAATACATACACATCAGACCGTGCAAGTTCTGTCTGAGTAATGGCTAGCGAATCGCTTCCCTCTTCTCCATCGCCATTTATATTAATATTACCTAAAGTCGTCTTAATACCACATACACTGTCTTCTGTAGGTGTAGCCGGTAATGTAATTGTATTACTTCCCTTTAAAATAATATTAATATCTCCATCAGCTTCAATATACTCACCATCAAATCCATCAAGAGTAAGTGTCGCTGTCTCTGATACCCATGACCATCCATTTTCTGCATCTTCTGTATCCTGTACTATTGTCTCTGTATTTCCGCCTTTAGTGTCCTTGATATACAGTGTTGTTGCATTTGCTGCGTATGCACTAGGTACACCCTTTGGAAATGCCAATGCAAATACAATTAGAAATGTCACCACTTTTTTAATCAATTTTCTATACATATCATTCTCACCATCCTTACACCACACAAAAGGCAGTAAAATACCACCATGATATGTTACTGCCTTTTGATTAATTAGTTCTTTTTAAATTTTGCTTTTGCACTAACACCCTTAGCTTTTAATGCTTTCTTATATACATTATATTTGCTCTTTGGAATATTTACTGTAGCTTTAGAATTTGTTCCCTTAAATGCATTCTTGCCTATCTTCTTAGCAGTAAGCTTAGTTGTCTTAATTGTAATTGTTTTAAGCTTTTTACAATTATAGAATGCCTTTGTTCCAATTGTTGCAACGTTCTTTCCAATAGTAACCTTTGTAAGCTTCTTGCATCCCACAAATGCATTTTTTTCTATTGCTGTAACCTTATATGTAACACCCTTAACCTTCACAGTTGCAGGAATTGTAACATTAGTAACATTCTTATTCTTTGGTTTTACAAATATAACTGTTCCCTTTGTCTTGTGAGATTTAGTTACCTTATAGCTATTTCCTTTTCCATCCTTAATTGTTGCACCTTTTTTAGTAAGTTCATACTTAAGTGCCGGAATAGTCTCTGTCTTCTTATCACCACAGTCTGTACACGTAAATGTTTTTTCACCTGTTTTCTTATATACAGCCTTCTTTGTTACCACTCCTTTATCATATGTGTGAACGTGTACCGGAATATCTTCTGTCTTTTTGTATCCACAAACTGTACATGTATAAGTCATTACTCCTTTTTCTGTTACAGTTTCCTTCTTTGTTACCACACCTTTATCATATGTATGCACTGCAGTCTGTGCCTTTTCTTCACACACACATACCTTCCAATGATTTGTGCTATCTGTCTTCCAATCTCCATTATAATTATGAGTATGCGCTCCTATTTCAAAATCAATTTCAATGGAAGCTTCATTTGAATTCTGATAAACCTCATTAACAGTACCTACATTACAATCTACGGAATTCTTTGTAAGATTAAATGCATAACCGTCCTTTGCTCTCAAATGTATAACAAGTCTATAATCTGTATCCGGCTGGAACTTTCCAGTCACAGGTACCGGAAACTCTACCCCTGATGTTTTATTCCATTCAACCGAATCAAATTCAACACCCTCTGCAATAATATTAAAACCTGTAGTCTGCATAGCTGTATATTCTGTAGGATTAATAATACCTTCTATATCCACAGAACTGATATTTCCCTTTGCTACGTATTTGAAATCAACAATATATCCCATAGGATTATTCTGATACGTTGTTCCCGACAGATTATCCAAGAATACATAAGCCATATCATCAAGCCATGGTTCCGCAAAATATGCGTGCTTGCCAAGCTTTTCTGAATTCAAACTAAGTCTAAGGGTATATGTCTCGCCTACAACAAATTTGTCACTTGCATTCATTGTTGTATTTCCCTTTAACCATTCAACATTTACTTCAAAATATCTTTCATAGCCGGAAATATCAATTGCTGATTTATCAAATGGTGTATCTCCACCATAAATATCAGTTATCCCCGATGATAAACTAATAGTATTTGCATCATCAAACACTGTGTCCGGTTGAAAATATAATTGTATTTTCACTTGATATTCATTATTTGTGAAGAAATCAACTTCTTTTGTTTCGCAACGATAGTTCAATGCACTATCCTTAAATGTAATCGAAAGGTTCACTGAAAATAATGATCTTTCCTTAAGATTATCTGCATACTTCTCATCACATAACTGAATCTCAGCCATATAGTAATGTCCTGACTGTGCTACTGCACCGGCACTAAGTACATCACCCTTTACGCTTGTGCTAAAGCCGGATGTTCCCTGATCATACCATGTAACATTTTGATTAGCCACATCCTTTAAATAAGCCACTCCACTATCAGGAACTGAATATGTAGTATCCAATGCCTTACCAACAACAGGATAGTCCAAATCACCTATCTGTACTGTAGTAATCGTTCCTTCTGCATATGCAGTGGTTGGCATAAATAACATTGCCATAATTGCACATATAGCAAATACTCCCAAAAATATTTTTTTAACTTTGTTCATTTTTTTTCCTCCATTCTATTATTATATCAATGTAAATAATTATAATTATCTATGCATAAAAAAACCCCACACTTTCCTTAATTAAAAGTGTGGGATAACATAAATTTATAAGATTTTCGCAATTTCCTTTAATTGCTTTCTTGAAGAAACTCCTAATTTACTATATATATTTTTATTATGATATTTTAATGTATTCTCTGTTATATTCATAATTTTAAGTACTTCTTTTGTGGTCTTTTCCTCCAGATATAAATTATAAATCTTTGTCTCTGTTGGTGTAAGATTATCTACTCCCTGTAAAAAGAATGTTATTTTTTCCATATCCTCATCACTTATTACAGTGGTTATCTTCTGACTCTCTTCAATAACTTCTTCGCTTATAGGTTCTTTAACATCATTAGCCGTTTGCACTTGATCATATTTTAAACCTTCCTGTCTAAGATAACAAAAACATATAAGGAAGAATTCACTAATTATATATGACACAGATAAAATTTCAAATTCAATATTTACCAATTGTTCTATGAGCCATACAATTATATTAACAAATACTGCTCCTGCAAAAATAATTGCATGTATTTTCGATTCTAATTTATTTTTTATGGAAGTATGAACAATAGCAATAACCATTATTCCAAAATAAATAAACAGGTAAAACAAATATATACCATGCCAGGTACCATATACCTTTTTTAATCCACCAACACCATTTATAACACAAAATTCCACTTCTTTATAATATATATCCAGATATCCCGGACTCGCTGCTATTAGAAAAACCACTATACTAACTAATATAAGAAATGCAGGAAGTATCTTTTTATATTTTATCTTACATACACTTATAATAATCATAAACATAGACAACGGTAGAAATACCGAACCTAAATACGCGATTCTATTTGCCAACAATGCTTCTTGCAAGTTTTTTGATATAGATAGTGCAAAATAACCCGTATTCACAATAAAAACAGAAAAAAACAAGAATAAAAACCATACTTCCTTGTTGTGAATAATTGTACAATATACAATCAGCATCAATAACGAAACAATTGAAACTATTCCATATATAATAGATAAACTAGTTGATTTGTTCCCAACGACTCCACAACCAGTCATTATAATCATAATCATGTACAGTAAAATACCTAACCTGATTTTTTTCATAGCTTTCCTCCTTGTGTATAACCAGCTATATATAACATAAATAATTTATCATAGCAAAAAAAATTTATCAATAAATGGATATAATTAACAAATACCATAATTACCCGTAAAACATTATACACCAACACCAATAAAAGTCAAATTATTTACATTTTACTTTTATCTTACACATATTATTGAAGCCTAACTATAACAAGATGTGCGGATACAGGACGTGTTCCTCCACCTGCACCACCATTAATTCCTGCATTATGCTGGATAGACACATAATAATCTGCCCTCCAAGCATTAGCTTTTTCTGTTCTCTCGTTTCATTTTTAGATTATATTTATTTTATAATATTCTATGTAAAACTAAATGTTGCTTATAATAATATAATAAAGCTATGAGCACAAACTCATAGCTTCAGACTGTAGACAAAGTGGTGTTAGGACGCAAGTCCAAGCGCCACTTTGTCTACAGTCTGAAACCACCCACTTATACTATAAAGGGGGGGTGGTTTTAGGGTAGGTCATTTAAATATAGGGGTAGGGTGTATTTTAACTAATCAGCCCCAATGCCTTTATATTCGCCACTTTTATGCATTTTTCCTATTTCTACCAATTGTTTTCTTGAATTTACATTAAGCTTAGAATAGATATTCTTATTATGAAACTTTAATGTATTATTTGTTATATGTAATTCCTCTAAAATCTGTGCCGACGTCATATCTTCTATATACATGTCATATATTTTCTTTTCGGTAGGTGTAAGATGTATAATATAATTATCAAATTCCTTACATTTATCCATAAGTATCTTTTCTTCTGTTTTACTATCATCTGCAACCTGGGTCATCGCACATAACGACAACAGGAAAAACTCACTAATAATATACGATACTGACAAAAATTCGAAATCAATCTTTACCAACTGTTCCAACAGCCACACACATATATTTATAAGCACCGTTCCTGCCAAAAATAAAGCTTGCATAGATGATTTAATTTTCTCTTAACACAAGCATAAATAATAGTGGCAACCATCGAACCAAAATATATTAATAAATAATACAAATAAATAGAATGAAGCGGACCATATGTTTTTTCCAATACAGTTACTCCATTAACCTTTATCATAGATACTTCTTTGTAATATATATCTAAATATCCTGGTGATGCTGCTATCGCAAACACTATAATGCTTATTGCTAACAATATAAATGGCAAAAACTTTTTATAACTTATATTGCAAGCATTGATAATTATCATAAGCATTGACATAGGCAGAAATACCGAACCCAAGTATGCTATTCTATTTGCTAAAAGTGCCTCTTCCAAACTTTCAGATATAGCTAAAACTAAATATCCTATATCAACTACAATTATGGACGAAAATAACAATAGCATCCATAAACTTTTCTTTTTAATCACTGCACAGTATATACATAGCATTAATACTGCAATTACTGTAATTACTCCATATATAATAGACATACTTGTATTTTTTTCTCCCACCGGGCCACACCCGGTAAAGGATAGCATCACTAATAACACTAAAAGTATGCTCTTAAATTCTTTCTTCATACATACGCTCCTCTGTTAAAGTCATACTATATAAATCTACCATAGAAGCCTTGTTAAATGAAGTCTCGGGCACTAAATCTTCTCCCATTCTTTTTCCTTAAATCCAACCAATACCTTGGCGCCATCTATAAGTAAAGGACGCTTTACAAGCATACCATTAGTCGAAAGCAGCTTTAACTGTTCCTCTTCATTCATTGTTGGCAACTTATCCTTAAGCCCCATTTCTTTATATAAAACACCACTTGTATTAAAGAATTTCTTAATGGCAAATCCACTCTTATTGCACCATTCTCTCAATTCTTCATACGTGGGATTAGCTTCCACAATATGACGTTCTGTATATTCTATATTATGTTCGTCTAACCATTTTTTAGCTTTCTTACAGGTTGAACATTTTGGGTAACATATAAATAACATTTTTATCCTCCATAATCTTTTTTATAAAATAATTACACTCGCACAGCTAAGGTCCTCTCCAAGATCATATACCTTTCCGGACTTCACACCAACTACTGTTGGTCTAAGAATATAATGTGGACTATTCTTAACTACTTTAGCTTTTTCTCCATTACTAAGTTCGACAATTGAGCCAACCGGATATAAAATCATACTTTCCAAGAAACTTCTCATCGCATTTATATCCAATTCCCCTGTCATCGACATTATCATTTCCACAGCATCTCTCTTTGAAAATGCCTGTTTATACGGACGTTCTGTAATCAACGCATCATATATATCTGCAACTGAAATAATTCTGGCATACGGCGATATCTGCTTTTCTTTTACTCCCATTGGATATCCTGTTCCATTAATTTTTTCATGATGCTGTAGCACTCCAAGAGAAATATCATTGCTAAACTCACCTTTATCTTTTATCATACGATATCCAAATACTGAATGTTGTTTCATTACCTCGAATTCATCATCATCAAGCTTTGATGGTTTGTTAAGTATTTCTAAAGGAACCTTCGTTTTTCCAACATCATGTAAAAGTCCGCTTATTCCTATTTCATATATTTCTTTGCGTGATAATCCCTGTTGTTTAGCAAGTATCATGGAAATAGTGGCAACATCTACACTATGCTTAAAAGTATATTCATCACTGGTTTTTAACTCACCAATATCAATTGCTATGGCATTGTTACTATCAATGGCATCCATCAAATCATTTGTAATACTTGCTGTAGTACTAGCCATATTTTCTATATTAGTATCGCTATAAATACTTTGTATACCATGTGAAATCCTCTCTCGCACACTCTTAGAAAGCGATACCTTCGAACGATCCTCAGTGTAAAGCTTGTCAATTTGATTTTGAGCAGCACTAGAGATAACAACCTCTTCTTCCTCCATCTCGCCATCCTGAATATATACATTCATAACACCATGACTAATAAGAGATTCTATAATATATTCATCAATAGCCGCACCTCTAATTACTAAGCTGCGTCCCAGACGATCAACGATAGTTTGGTCGAGTTTCATGCCTGGTTTCAATTGTCTGGTTCTCATGTACTTTCTTCTAATCAAAATCTCACCTTCTCTACTTACTGCCAGGTAAAATCATATCCACATTGTTACAATGTCTAATACGGATACTCAAGCAATGATACTACCATCATACACCATTATCCTCTCTTCTCCAATCTCTTTTTTTAATTTTCAGCCCTTTCACCTACATTTAACATATTTACCCTATTCCTAAATTCTCTTGGTGTCATTTTATATCTTTCTTTAAATACTCTGTTAAATGTCCTTTGACTTTCAAAACCACAGTCTAGAGCGATATTTGTAATTGATTCATTTGAATCCTGCAATATTGCCTGCGCATAGTTCAAACGAATTCCATTGACATATTTGCTAAAATTACAATGAAACGTCTTTGCAAACATTCTTGACAATACATATTTACTTACGCACAAATCATATGCCATTTTCTCCAAGGTAATCTCATCTCTGAAATTCTTCGCTACATATTCAACAGAATTATAAATAAGGTCATCTGTTCCTACTGATTCCCTTGAAATAATATCCATATCCGTAAAAACAGTTGCCAGAATAACTTGAACATATGCCTTCGCCAATCTCCCGCTATATTCCTTCTGCTTAAGCAACTGATTAACAACATACTCAATATCCTGAGAAATTTTATCTTTTTTTATAATCGGTATTTTAGGACAACAGTTTTGTAATTCCTCCATATAAGACGAAAAAAATCTAGGTTCTGCAAATAAATAAACTGCTCTGTTAATTCCACTTCCAAATACTTGATAATGATGAATCACATTTGGGAAAACAATTCCAAACTCTCCCTTTTCCAAATGGTATAATTCCTGTCCAACCCCTAATTCAACACTTCCTTCTGTTACATATACCATCTCTATTGCTTCATGCAAATGTGGTGGAACATGAATTGATTTTTTTCGTTCCAATGCTATTTCTGTATTTCTATTCTCATATGTTAATATCACTCAACTCACTCCTGTTGCCAATTATGTCTGATATAAGATGCACACTATGAAAAAATTTTAAACATTTGAAGAATAAAATTACAGTATTGATATAAATCTCTTAAATGCATTCTTTCCTTCCTCTGTACGCTTATATACGCCGGCACATTCCAAAACCTTTACAAATACCTTTGCTATCTCATCTTTTAAAATCTGATTTACATTCTCAGCAGTAATATTATAATTATTGCGCCATTCATCTACCCAATCAGCATGTTTTTCAATTTCTTCAATGGTCCGAATATCTTTTCCTTCAACGATAGCTTCACCCAATGTAAGCATTTCTTTTTTCAATCTTGCAGGGAGTACCGCCAATCCCATAACCTCAATCAAGCCGATATTTTCTTTCTTAATATGGTGCAGCTTCTCCTCCGGATGATATACACCCCAAGGGCTCTCCTCTGTCGTAATATTATTACGAAGCACCAAATCCATCTCATACAAATCACCATTCATTCTTGCGATTGGTGTTATTGTATTATGTGGCTCTCCATTAGTTTCACTAAAAATAAACGCATTCTCATCTGTGTAGTTACACCATACATTTAATATGTAATCGGATAACTCCACGATTTTCTCTGGCTTTTTGCTTTGTAATCTGATAACTGACATCGGCCATTTTACAATGCCGCTTGTCACATCCTCATACCCTTTTATCTGAAACATATATTCATAGGGAGCTTTTGCCATAGCAAATGTATAAGAACCACCCTGAAAATGATCGTGGCTTAATATGGAACCACCTACAATCGGCAGGTCAGCATTTGAACCAACAATATAATGTGGAAACAATTTTACAAAATCAAGCAGCTTTACAAATACAGCTTTATCAATCTTCATCGGTGTATGTTCTTTGTTAAAAACAATACAATGCTCGTTATAATAAACATAAGGCGAATACTGAAAATAATAGTCTCTATCAGCCAATTTTACCGGAATTATTCTGTGGTTCTGTCTCGCCGGATGAGAAACATGTCCTGCATATCCCTCATTTTCTTCACAAAGAAGGCACTTAGGATACTCATTCTTTTTAGCTGTTGCTGCTTTTGCTATATCTCTAGGGTCCTTTTCTGGTTTTGACAGATTTATCGTAATATCAATCTGACCATACTCGGTATCTGTGGTCCATTTTTCATCCTTTTCAATTCTGTCCCTTCTGATGTAATTAGTATCCTGACTGAATTCGTAATAATAATCCGTAGCAAGCTTAGGATTTTCAGAATAGAGTCTTTGGAACTTTTCCCTTACCTGTGAAGGCATCGGAGTGATTAGTCCCATAATCTTTGTATCAAACAGGTCTTTTGTTGTTATTGTGTCATCTTCCATAATTCCCTGCTCGATGGCGTAATTCATCATATCTTCCAAAATCAGATGTATTGGTCTTACCTTTTCATCACTCCACACAAAATCCTTCTTGTCAAACAATTCCAACAATCTGTTAATGACATATACCTTGTCATCCTCTGCAATCAGACCATTTATCATACCGTAACTTACTAATTCAGATATAACTTTATCCATGTGAAAAACCTCCCTTAATTCTAATAACCGTTTGGATGATTTTCATGCCATTGCCAAGCTGTTGCAATGATTGTGTGTAAATCTGCATACCTCGGATTCCAGCCTAATACTTCCTTTGCCTTTGCACTAGACGCAATGAGCGTAGAAGGATCTCCGGCTCTTCTTGGTTCTTCCTTTGCCGGAATCGGATGTCCTGTAACTTCACGGGCTACATCAATCACTTCTTTTACTGTAAATCCAATTCCATTTCCTAAATTGAAAATGTCACTTTCTCCACCCTTTGCCAAATATTCCATTGCTAAAATATGAGCCTGTGCCAAATCATTTACATGAATATAATCTCTGATACAAGTTCCATCCTTTGTATCATAATCGTTTCCAAATACAGAAATATACTCACGTTTACCATTCGGAACCTGCAAAATAAGTGGAATTAAATGTGTCTCAGGATTATGTGCTTCCCCAATCTTTCCATTCGGATGAGCACCACAGGCATTAAAATATCTAAGAGACACATATCTTAAAGCGTGTGCTTTGGAAGTCCACTTAAACATCTTCTCCATAGAAAGCTTTGTCTCGCCGTAACAGTTGGTTGGAAGTGTTCTGTCTGTTTCTAAAATCGGAATACTCTCCGGCTCTCCATAAGTTGCAGCAGTTGATGAAAATACTATCTTGTCAATTCCATGCTCCACCATACTCTCTAACAATACCTCTGTACCGCAAAGATTGTTGTTGTAATATTTAAGTGGATTGGTCATGCTCTCCCCAACCTGTGAACTTGC
This sequence comes from Lachnospiraceae bacterium, assembly GCA_017396555.1. GTDB lineage: Bacteria > Bacillota > Clostridia > Lachnospirales > Lachnospiraceae > RGIG1934. The sequence goes on from JAFQLS010000005.1 coordinate 38,767, forward strand.
TGCAAAATGAATTACACCATCTATCTTTTCTTTTGCAAACACTTCATCCAAAAACTTCTTGTCACGAATATCTCCCTCATAAAACTTTGCCTCCGGGTGAATTGCTTCCTTAAATCCGGTTAACAGATTATCAATTATAATTACCTCATATCCTGCGTCTATCAATTCATATACTGTATGGGAACCAATATATCCGGCTCCGCCTAACACTAAAATTCTCATTATCCCAGCCTCCTTACATCACCTTAATGCCGCCATATTTTCTGATTCTTAAATCCTTACAGGAACCTTCTCCATAAATGCTGTCCATCTGCATCTTATATGGCACAACGAATTCATTTTTTACAAATGCCTGAATCGTTCCAGCAAATCCACCGCCATGTACTCTGCTCACACCTTCTGTTTTTAACAAAACATCACTCATCATAAGTGCAACTGAAATATTCTGATTTTCCACATCATTACTTGAATATACATTCTGTAAGTATTTGAAAGAAGAATCCCCCGATTCCTTCACGTTATCCAAAAACAGATTCATATCTCCCCACTTTAATGCATTTACTTCTTTTTGTACTCTCTCATTTTCTGTAAAGAAATGCAGTGCTCTTAATACGCTTCTGTCTCCGTACTTCTCCCTAAGCTCTGGTATCGCCTTAATAACATCCACCACCTCTACTTCACGGAGAACCTCTTTTCCAAAATGATTTGCAACTCTTTTCATCTCCTGTGGAACGGCTGCATATTCGTCTGTTAAATCTGCATGTGAACCTTTAGTATCTGTAATACACAAGCTGTATCCATACTCGCTCATATTAAAATCTAATTTTTCCACTTCTGGTTTCTTCGGTTCCTTGAAATCAATATGTACCAGATTGCCAACAGAACAAGCCATCTGATCCATCAGTCCACAAGGCTTTCCGAAATATACATTTTCCGCATATTGTCCGATAATTGCTATCTCAATGGCAGAAATGCCCATAGCATTGTAAAGACCTGACAAAATAGCTCCAATCAGAGTTTCAAAAGCTGCCGAAGAAGAAAGACCTGCTCCGATTAACACATCGCTGGTAGCGTATGCTCTGAAACCACCTACTTTATAACCTCTCTCCACAAAGCCTGCAACAACGCCTTTAATCAATGCAGTCGTTGTTTCCTTTTCTTCCTCTTTACATTCAATATCATCTAAAGAAATAATCACTTCGTCATAATCATCAGATATGATTCGAATTTGATTATCCTCAGTATTTCTGACAATTCCAATCGTATCAAGGTTGATGGATGCAGCTAGAACCTCTCCATGTTGATGGTCCGTATGGTTTCCTCCCACTTCACTTCTGCCCGGTGCACTAAAAATTTCTGCTTCCCCGGCTCCATAATGCGATTCAAATAATTCAACGGCTCGCACATATCGTTTCTTATGATATTCAAGCTTTGTAGCATCTACATAGATGTCTAAAAATCTTTCATCCATTCCGCCTTCCAGAATGTTCTTTTTCATTTCATTTGTCTGCATCCAAACCACCTCTCTTCTTTCTTAACAAATCACAAATGAATATGTTATATCTTTTTCTGCATCAATGTGGTAAGCATCTTCCACATCGCTTCCCCAACTATCAATTCCACCTACACCTCTTACTGCTCCATAGATGCAAAGAACAGTTCTTCTGGCAGGAGGTAATTCCTCATGATGCGTTGCATTTTCAATCTCGCTTGCTGTATAAGGAAGGCAGGAGAACGCAAATGTATCTTCTTCTTTTTCAATTCTTAATGTCTGAGCTGAATTGTCTTTTCTGCTGTTGTTAAGACATGTATGTCTTGTAACTTCAAGCCAATCCGTTCCCATTCTCATACCACATTCCTGTGGAACAAGATATGGTGTCAGACTCAAGTCATTTATCTCATACACCCCTTTTACTCCTCCTGCCATACGATCCGGATAAGTTTCCCCTGAAAGTCCCTCATACATATATTTATCAGCCAAAGTCGGCATGATAAATCGTAAACCAAATACAGGAAGCTGTGGCAATCCTTTTGCTCCTTTATAGGAAACACTTACCATAATTTCTCCTGTGTTCTCCACACTATAAATTACATCAACTGTGGTTCTTGGAGTTGTAACTGTCTCATATACAAATTTAACAACGATATTATCCACAAAGACATCACTTCCATATTTGTTATTGTTCGGTGCACAAGGCTTTCCCTGAAATTTCCCATCTGTAATAACCTCAATTTCCTTACAGTCAATAAACATATCTGCTGCAAGCCAGCTTCCGCTTTTTATATGAAACTTACTTCCTCTGTCATTATCTGTAAGCGCTCTCCAAAATGTAGGCTTCGGGCAACGATAAAGCCACTCATATCCATTTTTCACAACAGACTCCAGACCGCCCTGTGAATAAGAAAAAATGTAATCAAAACCTTCTCCGTGAACTCCAAGTGTATAATCTCCATATACGATTCTTAATTTAGATGTACATTCCATAATAATACCTCACTTCCTGCATTGCCGGTTTTTCCCTTCTGTCTGCAAAAACAATTCCGTTGCCCGAAAACTCATAATCAGACGGTCTGTCATCAAAGTCTCCACCATATCTTAGAACATCTCTTCCTGTCACTTCATCCTTTACAAGAAGTGCCTGGTCGATGAAGTCCCAAATATATCCGCCCTGATACATTTCATATTTATCAATCAGCTTCATGTAAGAACCGAGTCCGCCTATGGAGTTACCCATATCATGCATAAACTCACAGAGCAAATATGGTTTTTTAGCACTGTTTATCAGATATTCCTCCACTTCCTCCGGTTTCGCATACATACGACTTTCCACATCAGAAATAGTATCCTCATATTCTCTGGTATAATAGGAACCTTCATAATGTACTAATCTGCCATCCTTCTTTTCCTTGAAGAATTTATTCATTGCCTCAATATCGTCGCCTGCATAAGATTCGTTTCCTAACGACCAGAACAGAATGGAAGTATGGTTCTTAAATGTCTCAAAATTATTTCTTGCACGGTCAACAGCAGCTTCTCGCCACTGTGGTACAGAACCCGGTACATTCCATGACGGTTCGATTGCTCCCAACTTCTGCCATGAACCATGACTTTCAAGATTTGTTTCCGCCATAACATAAATTCCTGCTTCATCGCACATATAATACCAAGGTATCTGATCCGGATAATGACAGGTTCTAACGGAATTAATGTTATTCTTGGTCATACACTGAATGTCTGAAATCATTTCCGCAATACCGATTCCCCGTCCGGTTTTTGCACTCCACTCATGTCTGTTGACACCGGTAATGATAAGTCGCTTACCATTTAAAAGCATTATCTTATCAACAATCTCAATTCTTCTGAAGCCAGTCTTATAGGGAATCACCTCTGCAAGCTTTCCGTCTGCATAAACTTCAATAAAGGTATCATAAAGATATGGATTATGATTATCCCAAGTAGTAACCTTGTTTATATGTGTTGTTAAACTTCCTTCCAACATGCCCTTATCACCTGCTAATGCCAAATCTTCGCATAAAAGTTTATTACCTGCTTTATCAGATAAGATAAAATTTGCACTGATTGTACTTTCTGTGGCAGCAGAAACCTTCACATCCACTTTTATTGTTCCACTTGCATTATCCATATTTAATACAGGCTGAATCCACATATCCTCTATATGTATCTCAGGAATAGCTTTTAAACTTACATTTCTGAATATACCGAAGAAACGGAAAAAGTCCTGATCCTCTAAAAATGCTGCTGTACTCATTTTGTGCACCTGCACAGCCAATACGTTATTCTTGTCCTTGATATAAGGAGTTAAATCAAATTCTGACGGTGTAAAGCTGTCTTCTGCATATCCGATAAATGCACCGTTTAACCAAACATACATTGCTTCCTCCACACCCTCAAAACAAATGCGGATTCTTTTATTCTGCAACTTCTCATCAAGGTCAAACACTTTTATATATGAACCTACCGGGTTATACTGTGCTTCACTAAACATTCCTTCTCCAGCCCCGGCACCTTCCATACTGTGAGCAGGTCTAAGATACTTTTTACCTTCCCAAGGATACTGTGTATTGATATATCTAATCTGATCATATCCTGCCAGTTCAATGTGTCCCGGAACCATTATTTTATCAAATCCGCTTCTGTCATAATCTGTCTGATAAAACTCTGCCGGTCTTTCCATTGCATTGATGCTATACTTAAAATCCCACTGTCCATTTAAGGATTGTGTCAGTTTATTATCACCGCTTTCAAAATCTTCATAATTCAAATAGTAATTATGATCACTGTGGGCATCTAACTGATTTATTCTAAAAATTTCCGGGTTATCTAACCATTTAATCTCTGCGTTCATATTAAACCTCTCTTTCTGTAGATAGCCCCTAAAGTCACACTCTAGAGGCTATTATGGTCTACTGCTTATTCTCTTTTAACTTTTTGTTTGCCTCTTCAAGATTCATAAATGAAAGAATAATTGTAATAATCAAATCAAAAACGAATGGAAGCCATAAGTACATAATATTCATCATACTGATACAACTGTCAGGCTGTGTCACACCATTATTTATATATCCACTGATGTCAAGCAGCCATCCGGAAAGTGCAACACCAATACCACCACCAAGCTTTGTACCAAATGATGTACATGAGAACATGGAACCGTCAATTCTCTTTCCCGTCTTAAGGTATGTATGGTCTGAACAGGAAGCGATAACTGCTCCTACATCACCCTGCCAAGGACCTTCACCAAGAGAGGTTAAAACAGTAAACACTAACATGAGTGGTACACTACCCATATATCCGGCAGCTACTATTCCCAAACGACACGCTGTAGCAAAAATATAGCTATACTTGTTTACTTTATACATACCCTTAGCTTTTGCTACCAAGGTAGGAGTAATGACAAGTGCTAAAATCAAAGGAATATTGATTGCCCAAGAAAATACACCAAATAATTTCTGATTGCAAAGAACGTATGTCATATAAAATGTACCCACACTAAGCATTGCGGCACGTAACTGCTGGAGAATATAAACCGCACAAATCATCACAAAATATTTATTAGTTACGAGCAGTTTAAATGTCTGACCTAATGAAAGCTTATTTTCTTCCTCGTTTATTTCTTCACCGTCTCTAAGTTCTTCTTCCGGAAGTTCCTTAACTGAAAAACAGGAAAGTGTGTTAGTAATAATACCTACAATACAGTAAATAATTGCAATCGCTCTCCAGCCACCAGCTCCTCCACCAAGAGCTTCTACTGCCCCAAATGTAATAGACTGAATTAACAAGTTTGTACCAAATGAGAACATAAATCTGAATGAACCCATTTCAACTCGTTCTTTACTGTTCTTTGTCACAAGAGAGGTTAATGCTGCATACGCAATGTTGTTAGCTGTATAGAATACTGCATTCAATAAAGTGTATGCGATAAAGAACCATGCATACTGTGCCGTCTGTCCGATGTTGGTAGGGATTGCGAATACTCCGAACAATGTGAGTGCACATCCAAAGAAACCGTAAAACATCCAAGGTCTTGCCTTACCCATCTTGCTCCTTGTCTTGTCAATCATTGAACCAAAGAATACATCTGATACTCCGTCCAGCAATTTCGACACCATAATCAGCGTACCAATAACACCGGAATTTAATCCAACTGTGTCAGTTAAATAAATCATTACGAAGGATGTGAGGAATGCATAAACCACATTACCTGCTATATCACCCGAACCGTAGCCAATTTTGTTGTACCATTTTAGATACTTTTTTTGCTCCATATTAAAATCTCCTTTTCTTTTGATAATTTTTAACCTCGCCGTTGCAAATCATATCTTTTTTATGTAACTTAATTATACTAATTTAACTCTATAAAATACATATCAAGAATTGGACAAAACATGCACAAAATGATACAATAAACAAAACTCGGATCGTTTTAACCAGTTTTTTCAACTGCTCATACACAAAAAAATGAACTGTTCACCAGAAAGGAGGGCAAATCTGGTATGTATGCTAATAATGCTTATTTAAACAATGTAACTATGGACATAAAAGACAAGTCTCGCCCCTTAATTGTAACAAGTTGTGGAACTTATCATTTATTTACCCGTCCTAAATTACCAACATGGAGACCACGTGGGCGACTTGATTTCCAGTTACTATACATTGCTTCCGGAAAGGCTCATTTTCATTTTAACGACAAGGAAGAAATTGTTACAGCAGGTCATATGGTTTTATACAGACCAAAGGAACCACAAAAATATGAATACTACGGTGAAGACCAGACTGAAGTGTATTGGGTACACTTTACCGGAAATGATGTAACAAACATTCTTCGTTATTATGGATTTACAAAAGAAAAACAAGTCTATTACTGTGGTAAGGGACTCGATTACCAGAATCATTTTAGATTAATGATTCAAGAGTTACAAATGTGCAAGGACCATTATGCTGAAATACTCGAAATGCATTTAAGAGAAATCTTTATTATGGTTCACAGACATTTTCAAACTAGCACACGAATGAACAACAGTCAGATTGTGGAAGATATAGATGCCGCAATGCTATACTTCAACGAACATTATAACGAGGAAATAAATATTGAGGAGTATGCCAAAAGTCATAACATGAGTACGAGCTGGTTTATACGCAACTTCAAACAATACACCGGTTTCACTCCTTTGCAATACATCTTGTCTGTTCGCATTTATAATGCCGAAGCTCTGCTAAAAAGCAACATATATAATATCACGGAAGTGGCTGGTATTGTCGGCTATGATAACCCGTTATATTTTAGTAGGACATTCAAAAAATTGAAGGGGATTTCTCCTTCCGAGTATCGAAGCAATATAGATACCTAGCCTTTTCGATAATGAAACATATACATATTTCTCACTTTGCAACTTTTGTCTACTTTTGGAATTAATTTGGCGAGTAATATATCTTATTTAGGTTTATGATTACCTCAGAAAGAACGAAAGGAGATGAGAAATATGAAACAGACAGTAAAAAACTTTTTTGAAGAAATCTTGAATTTTTACGCACCTGTATTTCTTCATCCAACGAATCACAAGTGGTAATCCACAAATCAGTAATTTCCTTTTCTAAATATATAATCTCGCCGGTTAATATATAAGGAAACGGATTTACCATAAGGTAATTATGTGTTGCCGCTCCAATCGCAACACTTCATTTGCTATATAAAAAAGGATACCCTCTATTGTCTTTAAGAATGGGGTATCCTTCTTGTATTTATAATTTTCCTCATATATTTGTGCCTAACACTATAGTTATGTCATACATATTACTCAAAAAAATCAAATTAACCAATTCTGGCACGGCCTGTCCGTTTTCCCATTTGCTAAGAGTCTGACGAGCAATTCCCAGTTTATCCGCAAGTTGTTCCTGTGAATAGCCATTCTGTTTTCTTAAAAGTTGTAATTTATCCTTTAATTCCATAAAAATACCTCCAATCATCAACTACAATTATATCAAACATATTTAGCACATACTACCACTTCCAAGATGCAAAATTGTCACTATATAGTTACATAGCAAACAAAAAGTACCAGTCAGACAATTCCAACTGGTACTCCCTCATCACATTCCTTTTTGCTTTACTTGGCAATTCTTTTTTAATGTCTGCACAAATTATGCAACATCTCGTTGCACAATTATAATAGACATACCATTATATATTCTTCTTCGTTTTCATCAATAATCTCGAAGCCAACATTTTTGTACATCTTCACTGCATAGTTTGCTTTCTGTACTTCCAAGGAAGTTTTCTGATATCCTCTTTCTTTTAACTCTTGCAACATCCGTTTCATCAGCATAGTTCCAATCCCAAGACCTCGATACTCTTTATATAACGATATGGCAAAAGACGGAACACCATCTTCTACATGTCCATAATCATCCATATTACGAACCCAGACAGCACCGACTATCTTTTTGTCAACTTCAGCAACAAAACAAATATCTCCTTCTTGCTTGCCAAAATCCTGCACATAAACCTGTAATTCCGGCGCATTTATAATCTCTCTCAGTGGTTCATCTACACCTTCTGGAATGAAAATTGCTTCATACAGAAAATCATCCAGCAATGCGATTTCCTTGTTGTCCATATACCTTATATTATAACTGATTTTACTATGAAAACAAATCAAAGCTTTAATTTGATTTACATCATATTCTTTAGCTGGAAGAATAACTGCATTTTTACCTATTATTTCTTTTACTATTCTTAATTCTAACTCTTGCCTGTGTTTAAAATGACTGATCAAATCCTCAAAAATACTACATCCATGTTTCCTTCCATAGGGAGATTTCACCAAATATTCTAGCATCATCTGATACCATAACTCATTTCCATTCTCATCACAGCGTTCTTTTTGAATTGTTTTAATATTCTCTTCCAACTTATCACTATAGAGATAAAATAATATAAACTTCTTTGCATCAATGCACCCAAATAAATAGCGGTAGAACTCTATAATCTCTTCATCACTAAGCATATGAAACAAAATTAAATCCTCTATTACATTTTGAAAGAAAGAACATTCAAATAAATATCCTGTATCTGTAAAATTTTTAAACCTTGTTACTATAATTTCCTTTAGCTCCGCCAAAGTTTTTCGCCCATTA
>JAFQLS010000001.1 GCA_017396555.1 Lachnospiraceae bacterium
CATAACAACCGCATTCCTGCTGCCGTCATACTGATATACTGTATAGTTTAATGCCATGTACTCACCTCTCTAAACCATCCCAAAATGCTCCAACGCATCCTTTATCGCCTTTTCCTTCTCCATCGGACACTGAGGTTGTCTGCTATCCTCTGATTTCGGAAGATTATAATTCTCTCCAACCTCTATTCCACACTTTCTTTTTACCTGTGAAATATAGAGATTAGAAACCTTCAACCCGTGCTCTTTCAGCACATATTCCTGAATTTCCTTATAAGTCGCCTTACTTTCCGCCGAAGTCAAATCTAACTCATCTAGCTCTATCTCAACCTCAATTACATCATCCGGTTTCTGTTGGGACAAGAGAACCACAGTCTCCACATGCACCGTTTGCGGAAACATATCCACTGCACACACCTTCTCCACCTTATATCCCTTCTCCTGCAGGATAACCAAATCCCTTGCAAGGCTTGTAGGCTTACAGCTGATATATACCAGCCTGTCCACACCATAATTAATAATATGTTCAAGTGCTTTTGGATGAATTCCGTCCCTGGGAGGATCTAACACGATAAGGTCAGGTTTCTCTTCAATATCACCTATAACCTTAAGCACATCACCAGCTATGAATTCGCAGTTATCCAGACCATTAAGACTAGCATTAACCTTTGCAGCCTCTACAGCCTCCTCTATAATCTCAACGCCTACAACCTTCTTCGCAACCGGTGCAAGCATTTGAGCTATTGTTCCCGTTCCACTATACAAATCAAAAATAACCTTATCCTTAGTCTCGCCCACATATTCTCTTGCCTTGTCATATAATTTCTCAGCCCCAAGTGAATTAGTCTGGAAAAATGAAAATGTAGAAATCTTAAATTTCATCCCAAGTAATTCTTCGTAAAAATAATCCTGCCCATACAGGATTCTAGTCTCATCACTCTGAACCACATCTGCAAGACTATCATTAATAATGTGTGTAATACCTATTATTTTACCTTCAAATGCACCATTTTTCTCAAGCTCCAGTATTTTATCTGACAACAAATTCATATCAACTGCATCTTCACTTGATGTAACTATATTAACAGTTATCTCTCCTGTCTTTACCGCTCTCCTTATAAGTAAATGTCTAAGAAATCCCGTATGGCTCATCTTATGATGAAATGTTAATTTATTCTCATTTGCAAATTCAAGAACAGCCTTAAGAATAACATTGTAATCTCTATGCACGATCTTACATGTATCTGTTGTAACAATGTCATAAAAGCTACCCTTCTTATGCATTCCAAGGGCTAATGGACCATCTTTATATTCATCCCCAAATGAAAATTCCATTTTATTTCTATAATTCCATTCATCCGGACTTCCTATAATCCCCTGGAACTCATAAGGCTTTGTAATAACCTCGTCCAAAATGTTTTCAACCACATTTTTCTTTAGCTCAAGCTGATTAGCATAAGACATAGTCTGATAAGTACAACCACCACACTCACCAAAATGCTTACATGGTGGCTCTCTATCTTCAATATTTGACCTTGACATGATTTCCTTGAGTCTGCCTTCGCATTTACCTTTTCTTTTCTTAGATACAACGAAGGATACCTCCTGACCAGGTAAGGTATCCTTAACAATCGCTTTCTCAAGGTCTCCTTCATTATCCACTATTACTACGCCTTTATTTGGAAAAATAATATTTTCAACTTTCCCTGTGTATAATTGACCTTTTTTCATTTTTATGTATTTCCTTTATATATTTATTATTTACTTCTTCATTTCATCAAGCATATCATCAACACTTTGAGACTTATTCTTTTTCTTTTCTTCGCCTTCTGAATATCCGCCCATAAGAAGTATTCTTAAAACCATAGCAGCACCACCGAAGATAAGAATCACCATAAGAATATAATTAAATGATGACGTTGCCTTAAATCTTAATGTTGTTGAACTGATAACACCAAGCAATATTATTAACAAACCAAGACCTGTAACTATTTTGGGCCAAATGCTTTTTGGTGCAAAAAATAGTAATACAATACCAATAATAAAAGGGATAGTTATCATTCCACTTGGAATACCACCGCCTCCAATGGTACCAAAAAAGTCCACTCTTGAATTTGAACCCCATAGACTTGTTTCAATAACAACATTGTTCAAAAATAAATATAATCCGCCTGCACACATCGCTAAGCCGAGCAGAAACAAACCTAAATCTCTACCTGCATTATTTCTGTTTTCCATAATTATCCTCCGTACCTTGCATAATAGTAGAGCATACTGCACTTATAACTGTATGCCCTACAAATTATTTCACATATAACTTACGCTTCTTCTTCCTCTTCAAAAATATCGTCTTCAAAATCATCTTCAAAATCATCATCATCGAACTCATCATAACGATTCTTAGACACATATTTGTATACGCCAAATGCAATAGCTGCAATAGCAATGACCGCTACAACACCGGCAATAATCCACATGCATTTGCATTTTTCTTCCTTCTTCTGTTCTTTATGAAGGAGATCATTAATCTTTTCCATACTAATTATATTATTCATAAACTCTTTCACCCTTTCTACTTATTTTTACATTTACTAGAATATTATATCACTAGATAGATATTTTTACTACACTTTTTTAAGTTTTGCAAATGAGGCAAACATTTTTTTTGTACCAAATTTCTCAAAATCAACCTCAACCTCATAATCTCTACCACCTTCGGTTATACTAACAACAATACCCAAACCAAACTTAATGTGTCTTACCATATCACCCACTTCATAATCAAGACTATCCGCTTTGGTAACTTTGAACTTCTGTGGATCAAATGCCTTTGTATTAAATATCTGCTTTACACTTGACTGATTATAAGTCTTAACTTCTTCGCTAACACCCATTTTCCTTACAGACAAATTAGTATCAAGCAATTCTTCAGGAATTTCCATAATAAACCTTGACACTTTATTATATTGCGTCTGTCCATGTAACATTCTCATTTGTGCCGAAGTAATCATAAGTTCTTCTTTAGCTCTGGTTATCGCCACATAACACAAACGTCTCTCTTCTTCCATCTCAGAAGGATCACCACTCGAAATTGTCATATAACTTGGAAACAATCCATCCTCCATACCACATAAGTATACCTTAGAAAATTCAAGTCCTTTTGCACTGTGGATTGTCATAAGTACAACATAATTATCTGTGGCATTTAGGGAATCAATATCTGCAATAAGGGCTACTTCTTCGAGAAATTCATTTAAGGTTGGAGCTTCGTTGCGTTCTTCAAAATCTACGATTTTATTAAAGAATTCATCTAGATTCTCTAATCTTTCTTTAGCTTCATCCGTACCCTCATCTCTTAACTCCTGAACATAGCCAGTAACCTCCATTAATTCCTCATACACATCTGAAATGTGCATATGAACCGACTTAGTTCTTAGCAACTGAATCAAATCTACAAAAGGCTTTATCTTTGCCGCAGCTCTACCAACTATATTAACAAGATTTTCATCCTTTAATACATCATAAAAATTCATTTCGTTCGCTGCTGCATACGCCTCAATTTTTGTTATGGTAGACGTACCAATCCCTCGCTTTGGCACATTAATGATACGTTTTACAGCAACATCATCCCTTGCATTTGCAATAGTTTTTAAATAAGCCAGAACATCCTTGATTTCCTTTCGCTGATAGAAATTAATTCCGCCAACAATCTTATATGGAATATTCGCATTCATAAATTTTTCTTCAAGAATACGCGACTGTGCATTTGTTCTATACAGACACACCATATCTCTATAGTTATATTTTCCTGATAAAATATTGCTCTTCATATCATCTGCAATAATTTCAGCCTCAGTATATGCTGTATCAATCTGCCTGAACACAACCTTTTCGCCGGTTCCAATATCAGTCCACAAACGTTTTGCTTTTCTTCCCTTATTATTAGCTATTACTCCATTTGCAGCATCTAATATATTGCTGGTAGAACGATAATTCTGCTCAAGCTTTATAACTCTTGCATCCTCAAATACCTTCTCAAAATTGAGAATATTGCTGATGTTAGCTCCTCTAAATTTATATATAGACTGGTCATCATCACCAACCACACATAAATTTCTGTTTTTAGCTGCAAGAAGACTAATAAACATAAACTGAACAGTATTAGTATCCTGATACTCATCAACATGAATATACTGAAATCTATTCTGGTAATACTCAAGAACCTCTGCGTTGCTTTTAAATAATTCCACTGTTTTAACCAGCAAATCATCAAAATCAAGAGCATTGTTCTTCTTAAGTTCCTTCTGATATTCTATATATACCTCTGCAATTGTCTTTTTTGTAAAATCTACACTTGCCTCCATAAAATATTGTTCAGGAGAAATCATTTCATTTTTAGCTGAAGAAATAGCACTCATAATTGCTCTTTCCCTTAGCTTTTTCGTATCTATTTCAAGACGCTTACAAATCGACTTTATAAGGCTCTTCTGATCTTCTGTATCATATATAGTAAAATCATTACCAAAACCAATTTTATCTATATATCTTCTAAGTATTTTTACGCACGAAGAATGAAATGTACTTACCCATATACTTTCAGAGCCAAATCCAACCAGATTATCAACTCTTTCTCTCATCTCTTCTGCCGCTTTATTTGTAAATGTTATAGCCATTATATTCCATGGATTAACACCACACTCATCTATAAGATATGCAATTCTATGGGTTAAAACTCTGGTTTTTCCAGAGCCTGCCCCCGCTAATATAAGCAGCGGTCCTTCTGTATGAAAAACCGCCTGCTTCTGCATATCATTTAAATTATCATATATGCTCATATTAACTTCCTTAAAATAATTATGCTAACTTTGTTCCACAATTACTACAGAACTTTGCTCCATTTGTAGGTGTACCACATTCAGGACAGAATTTTGGAACCTGACCATTTCCTGCCGGCTGTGATGGCTGACCCTGCATTGGCTGACCCTGCATTGGCTGACCCTGCATTGGTTGACCCATCATACCCATTGCCGGACCCATGTTATTAACCATCTGCTGACCCATCATCATACCCATCTGCATTCCTGCCATAGTATTTGCCATATTTGCAGCAGTATTGCCCATACCTGCATTACCGCCCTTGCCCATATTATCAATCATAGCCATCTGGGCGTATCTATTCATATCGCCAACCATGCTTTGTGAAGCTGCCTTCTTCTGCATAGCCTGAACTTCTTCCGGATAAGAAAAGCTTGATACCGCAAAGTCTGTAATAGAAATACCGAGCTTGCATATATCCATATCCAAGTCATCCTTAATACCGTTTGAAATGTCATATGCATTTGCCTGAAGGTTGAACATATCCTTACCTTCCTTAGCAATCCATTTCATAAGAAGCTGATCAAGACGTCCTATAACTCTTTCCTTAACATCATCTACTGTAAATTGCTTCTTAACACCTGCCACCTTATCAATAAGTGTGTTGTAATCACTTATCTTACAGTTAAATGTACCAAATGCTCTGATTGGCATACCACCCGGAAGGCCTGGTGCCGGAATACTAATTGCATTCTTCGTTCCCCATTTTACAGTAAATTCCTTTGTATTAATAAATAATACTTCTGCTCTGATTCCACTATTGAACCCGAACTTAAATCCTTTAAGTGTAGAAAGGAATGGTATAATCTGAGATTCAATATCATAGCTTCCTTCATCCTCAAATATACCTTCTACCTTACCATTGTACATAAATATAGCATCCTGACCCGGACGAATAATAAGCTTAGAACCCTTCTTAATCTCATCATTGTTCCATTTCCAGAACATTATGTCATCTCTGCTCTCCTGCCATTCTACTACATTAGAAAACTGACTACTAAATAATCCCATTGTGTATTCCTCCTAAATATCGTAATCATATAAATCATAATCATATGAGTCCATATAAGCCTCATTTGCTACATTATAGCCAAGATCATCCTTCTTATCTTCTCCACCACAATTCTTAGCAGCGAATATACCACCAATAATACCTGCAATAATAAGAATAATTAACGCAATTTTTAGTGGACTCTTTGGATATTGACCTGCAATTTTACCATTCTGACCATTAATCAATACAGAATATGTTTTCCCTTTAAAATTATATGCTGTTGCATATACAGGAAGAAGTATATGCTTATATGTTTCATCTCTATATTCTATATCTACAGAAAGATTTCTTACTTCATCATATTTCTTAAGAACCTGTGACCTAGACATGCTTCTAAGTTCAGTTTCCATCTGTCTTACTGCATCCTTATGTGCATCCTCTAATGATACCGAATAACATTCAGCACCATAACCCGATAAATATGTAGGTGCATAAGGTTTTATCTTCTTTGTATCATATGGTTCAACACCCTTAAGCAATGATGCTTTCATATTTTTAGAAGCCTTAACTAATACGTCATCAAAGAAATTCTTAACACGTCCATGTACTGAATACCAGTCTGTAACAGTCTTAGTTACCTCTTCTCCATTAGAATTAGTAGTTTTTACCTTCCTATGTTTACCACCTTCTGCATGATAGTCACATATTGTATCTGCATCAAATGTCCAATACGGAACATAAACACCCTGTACTTTATCTTTTTCATAGAGATTCTTCAAAGAACCTGGTGCTAACCATCTCTTGTTAATCCATTTTGTAAAAATTTCTCCCGCTTTATGTTTATCAACCTGAAAAGTTAATACACCATCAGGTATAATAGCTGCTTCCTGCTTCTCAGCAAGAACATAACTCGAACCACAATAAGGACATTCCGTTGCTGTACAATCTGCAGACACCTCAACCTGTGCTCCACATCCTTTACAATCCATTGTATGAGATGTTTTTTCCTGCACTGGAATAGACTGTGCTTTTCTCTTCGAAAATGTATGCTCTACAACATCCTTAGATTTTGCTTTAATCTTTCTCTCATTGCCACAATTAGGACACTTAAGTCCCTGTGTAGCAATATCAAATTCCATAACACCACCACAGCCGTCGCAGTAATAGATTTCTTCTGACATATATATCCTCCTACATGTATACTGAAAAAAGGGTGCCATAATTTCAGGCACCCTAAGGTTTCAATTATTGTAATCCCATCTGTGCTTTAAGAGCTGCTAACTCATCATCAACAGCCGGTGAAGCTGTCTCTGTTGAATCATACTTGCTGGCAAGATTCTCAATATCATTATCTGCTGCTGAAGCATTAAGCTCTGCCATTGCATTAGCCTCATCTATCATCTGATTAGCCTTAGCTTCCATTCTGTCAAATGCTGACATATTATTAGAAACGCCTGCAACACTTGAACCAACTTTATTAATTCTCTCCTGTGCCTTAGCTGCTGCTATCTTAGCCTTGATGCTTGCTTTTCTTGAATTAAGATCTGCTATGTCCTTGCTAAGCTTGTCATGCATCTGTCTCATCTTAGCTGCATTAGCTGCTGCAACCTCATATGTCTGCTGAAGTGATGTCTGCTGTTCAACAAGCTGTGCCTTCTTTGAAAGGAACTGGCGTGCGTCATTCTCATTTCCAGCCATCAATGCCTTCTCTGCATATTTCTGATACTTAGCAATCTCCTGTGTACATTCATCGAGCTGTCTCTTAGCTCTTGTCTCTTCTGCCATAACAGAAGCAGTTTCAGCCTTAACCTTTCCAAGGTCACTTTCAAGATTTCTAAGGTACTGATCAATCATCTTTTCCGGATCCTCAGCCTTATCTAATAATGCGTTAATGTTTGCTGACATAATGTCTTTAAATCTTGTAATAATTCCCATGTGTAACTCCTCCTGAAAAATGTTATTTTGTTTAATACATTTTTAATTATACAACATATTTTTACCTATGTCACTAAATAATTTTTATTGTGCATAATTTGATTTCTTTTGGCACTTGCCTTATATTTTTAAATACTATATAATAGTGTTTAACATATAAATAAATGCACGAAACGGTAATAAAGGATACGATTATGAATACAGACACTGAAAAACTCATCAATAAAATTTTAGAACAAACCATACTCATTGATAGTGATGATATTCCGGCGATTGATCTATATATGGATCAGGTAACAACATTTATGGACAAGCACCTTGGTTCAAGCAAACGATTTGACGAAGATAAGATTATCACTAAGACAATGATTAACAATTACGCCAAGAACGAATTAATTCCTTCTCCCGAGAAGAAGAAATATTCAAAAGAGCATATTCTTATGCTGATTTTTATTTATTATTTCAAGAATATTTTATCCATTAATGATATCAAAACTTTGCTTAAGCCTATAAGCGAATTGCATTTTGGCTCAACCAAATATACTTCTCTTGAAGATATTTATAACGAAATAACAACCCTTGAAATGGATAATATGGACACACTTAAGAATGATATTTTGAATTCTGTTAATTTGTGCGATAATCTTTTCTCAAACTGTAAGAATTCAGAAAAAGATTTTCTTAAGCAGTTTTCTCTGATTTCTTATTTGTGTTTTGACATATATATCAAGAAACAAATTATCGAAAACATTATTGATGGAATAAACGAGGAAGACGCTAAAGCAAAGGCTAAAGCAAAAAGAGAAGCCGCCGCCAAAGCAAAGGCTAAAAAGGAAGCTAAAAAAGAGGCAAAAAAGGAAACAAAGCCTGAAAACAGAACCGACCTAATGTAAATTTAAAAATACTTATTATTAAAAAAGGGAACATTAGTCCAATGTCATTTAGTTAAGGTTTCAAGAAAACACACCCGTCCACTTAATCAAAAGTGAACGGGTGCTTTTTTGCCATTTCGACAAATTAGAATTTGACGCTCCGTCAAACTGAAAGTTTCGAGTGCTTTGTAGCACATGAATTATCATTACAAATCAAGTCATATTATTTATAAATCCCGAAAAATTCTCACTTACTTTCAGATATGCATCTTCAGGATTTTCTTCATCTATACAATCGCTCATAAAATAGTAAATGCAACCATAATCATAAGTTCTTGTACTAAAGCAGAATGTTTCTCCTCCCTCATCATATCCAAAAGGAATAAACCCTTTTATCCACCAACTCTCAGCATTAACATTCTTTAATGCTTTCTCAAATTTATTATTCACAGGATAGAAACCATGAAATCTCGTACTACTTTTCCAATCTCCATCTTGTAAACAAACTTCTCTTTTTTTCAGTTTTCCACCATTATATTGTGTATAAAAACTTTTAAATTCATCAGGAAATATAAAACCATATTCCTGTTCAAGCTTTATTAAATCATCTAATAAAGCCTTTTCGCAATCAGATATTATTTCATTAGTAAACATTGTTATTCTCTTTCAACTTCATGTAGGCTTTCGGACTCATCTGAATCTCATTCAATTCTTTTTGTTTAAGAAATTATCAAACCTTTTTTCCAGTATCTCTCTGAATTCAATATTATTACATTTCGCAATAAGGTTTGTATACCTCTCTATATCATAAAAATCAACACTTTCGATTGCATGTAATAATGCCCAATTCAAATCGTCACAATCATCTGAAAACATCGAAACTATCAATTCTGCTTCATCATATGTAAGAGGTTCCTCATTTTGCAACAACAAATCATACTGATTAAAAAGTTCATTTGTCATATCATTATCATTTGGAATCTTCCCTAATTCAACAAATTCAGTAATACTTTTTTTCACTTGCTTTCCTCCACAAACTTCAAAGTTTCTGTTCCCTACAAATTGGAATTACTTAGCCTTTTTTGCGTAATCTAAAATAATCTTTTTACATCTTGGACAATGGTAGGCTGCACATGTTGTTGTTAAGCGACTTTGTGAAGGGACGGTAAACTCTCCAATCGATTTGTTCGGCCAAAACTGAACCTTGTGTGGTTCTATTGAAAAAATGGTATCTCTAGCACTCTGAATATATCCGTCTTTCATTTCGCTGTTGCAATATGGACACTTCATACAATCACACTCCTTCATCAACTTCAAATTTGTCTAACTGTTTCATAAATTTGTTAATATCTACAGTGTACAGTTACTGTACGCCTGTGTCAACTAAAATGCTCTTATATTTCAAATTATCAACTAGTCTGCACAATGGATGAAAAATCCGTGCAAAATTGCAAAATACCGAAAAATCCCAAAATCTTAACTCGTCTGTTTAACGCATAGAAAATTTAATGAATTTACCAAAAATGCGGAAACTCCTAATTTTTGGTAAATTCTCACTAGTCGCAGAAATGTATCAAAAAGTTGCCCATTTTTATTAAACTGGCGATAGTGACAAATTTTCATACGCCTATGTCCGCCTAAACTTAATGGCACATTATATATGTGCAATCTGCTAAAGAGTGGGGGTATCAGAAAAGCGGTCATTCCATTTTAGGATGCTTTATTGATACTAGTTGGAAAAACTACAACAGCACTCTGTTTTAGCTTGAATGGAAATACCATTTACTTTTTTATACATTTCAGCGACTAGTTGATAAATTATTATAGACTTTCACTGTTTTTGCGTTTTTTACCCTCTGTTAAGTTTATGTAAAGCATTCTTTTTTGAAAAACCTTGTTTTCGCATCAAAAAAGCATGTTTTCACAGAAAAAATATGAAACAGGGCAGAAGTGTTCATATTCTGCCCCGTTTCTTTTTCGTCAGATTTTTATGCGATATTATGCCGACACTCTGTAAATGAAACCGACAAATGTTTTCGCTTTTATGTTTCGTTCATCCCGTCTTCCCGGTCGGACGGGTTCGGTATACCTCGCAATATCCTGCAACAGTTTCTTTACGTCCGCATCTTTGGTGCGGAAGAATTGCCTGCAGATATGTATCGCCATAGTCATATTCACTTTGTATTCGTGAATATTTGCGTCATTTTTCCGAACAACAACCTCATTGACAATGCGGCTGCAGAAGTTTGACATAATCATTGCAGAAAATATCTCCTGCCTTACAAAATCATCCTTTTTGCCGTGTAAATTCACTAAACCGATACCGTATTTCAACTCACGGAACGCCGTTTCAATTCCCCAGCGGGCGTGATATAATTCCTTGATTTCCGCAAGGGTAATACTTCTGGGAAGACTTGTCGCCAGTGTTTCATATTCTCCCGTATCCAACTTGAACCGCACCACACGGATTTTCATGGGATAAGGAGATGGAAAATCCCAACGTCCTGCTCTTGTTTTACTGCTGTATATTCGGTCTTCCTTTTTGCGTGTCTGTAATAGAATGTAACCATTTTCCTTATCCTCTTTCGTTTGAGTCGTAGTAATGTTAAATGATACATCCGTGTCCAGTTCCGTCATTGGCAGTTTTCCGATTTCACGCATCGCCGTTCTGTCCTGCTTTACTCTTATTAGAAAGTCTGTATTTGGAGTATTCTGTATGTGGGCGAATACGTTGTATGATTCGTAACCTCTGTCGGCAACAATTAATGTTTTCTCCTTAAAATCATACCATTTCATCATAAATAACAGTGCGCCTACCTCGTCTTGCTGAGGTTGCGGTTGTATTACACAATGCTGATAAGTCTTATTTAGCACATCATATAAGGGATTGACGTGCAGTTGGTTATATCCTTTGGGTGTGCTGTTGTTTATTACGAAGCTGTCCGATTTCGGATTGCGTGCCATGTTTATGGTAGTGCCGTCTATTGCAAGAACCCGATACCCCTTATAAGTCTTTGTGTCCTTACACTTGGAATTGTAATTCTCGAAGATTTCTTCCATAACCGTCCATGGAATTTTATCCCGCTGTTGCACAAATGCCGATGCAGAAACAGATACTCCTGCATCGTATAATTCCTTTTTCAAACTTCCGCCCTGCATGGAAAGCAGAAGATTTATCACAGTTTCCATTGTCAGTACCCGTTTCCGTGAGAAATCGGGATTGTGATTGTTTATGTGGTAGTTTTCCTTAAAATCGGAAACTACCTCTTGTATTGCGCTGTCAAGGTTTTCCTTAAGCACATTCGGAGTAGAGTTTACAATTCTCATATCTTTATCCTCATTTCGTTAGTAGTTAAAAATGGGCATAAAAAAACAAGATAATAAACCCCTTTTGAAAGGAGTATACATATCCTGTGGTGTAAGTTTTACTATTCTCTCTCTAAACTGTAACTTTTGTGCTTTCTCTACTAACTCAAATAAACTCTACTAAAATATTCTTGCTGTTGCGTTCTCTCTATTCTCTCTGTGTTCTATGATTTCTCTCTGTTGCGCCTAAACTTAACACTGCCCACATTTATATTATACACCATTTTTATCCAAAAAGGGCAGATTTTATCAAAAAATCTATAAATTCGGAAATGGGATTTTTTCTTAACTAAACAGATATTTTTGAACAGACAAAAAGTTAAGGAGCAAATCCGAAGATTTACCCCTTAACTTAATGATTTTGAAATTAACTAAATGACATTGGAACATTAGTCCCCTTTTTTTCTATTTGATAGCTTCTTTTGCAATTTTTGTATCTACAAGTTTTTCATATAACACTCTTTCTTTCAGCTGTCCTGCATCTTCCAAAACATCCTGCAATAATTCAAAGCTTTCCTGTGTAAAAATCACATTTTCCTTCCATGTGTCCTGATTCTTATATCTATCTATAATTCGCACAAGGCTTTCCTTATCTGTTTCCTTAAATTGCGGCTTAATGATATCTGCAATTTCCTCAGAATCATGAGAATTTACATAATCAAGTCCTTTTTGAATAGCTTTTGTAAACTTTAATATAATATCTTCATTTTCTTCAAGATAACTTTTCTTTGCACAGTATGCAGTATATGGTATATATCCACTATCCTCTCCGAGAGAAGCCACTACTTTCCCCTCGTTTTGATTCTCAAGCGAATCAGCAAAAGGTTCAAACTCTACAGTATAATCTCCCTGACCATTTGCAAATGCAGATGCCGTAAGTCCAAAATTAATATTCTGAACAATTTCCAAATCCTTCTTAGGATCAATTCCATTTTTCTTTAAAATATATTCAAATACCATTTGTGGCATTCCACCTTCTCTGCCTCCAAGCACTGTCTTACCCTTTAGGTCTTCCCATTTAAAATCTTCATCTGCTTCTCTGCCCACAAGAAAATTTCCTGCTCTTTGTGTCAATCCTGCGAAATTTACTGCGTAATCCTTTTCGCCTTCCTGGTAAACATATATTGATGCCTCTGAACCCATAAATCCCACATCTGCATCTCCTGATAGCAATGAAGTCATAACTTTATCCGCTCCACCGGCATTTACTAATTTAATATCAAGTCCTTCTTCCTCAAAATATCCTTTTTCAATAGCAACATACTGTGGTGCGTAAAATATCGAATGTGCAACTTCACTAAGAGTGACCTTAGTCAACTCAGAATCTGATTTGTCACATCCAAAACAGCTTACGACCAGCATAGTTGTAACCATTCCGGCTAAAATTCTTTTAAAATCTTTTTTCATATCAATCACTTTCTATGTTTTTACTTATGATATTTATATGTAATTACAAAAAAAACGTTACATATTTGATTTTCTTATTGGAATTAATACTTTAATGTGTTAATATATGAATATACTGTTTATGAAAGAGGTTGATTAAATGAATTATGTGGCTGATATGCACACCCACACAATAGCCAGCGGTCATGCCTACAATACAATAACCGAAATGGCTAAAGCTGCAGCAGATGTCGGTCTTAAATTATTAGGCATTACTGAGCATGCAGTTTCTATGCCGGGCACCTGTCATAATTTTTATTTCCAAAACCTCAAGATGGTAAAACGCGAGTTGTTTGATGTTGAATTAGCTCTGGGGGTTGAACTTAATATTATTGATTATGATGGTAATGTCGATATGGAACAATCACTTCTAAGTCAAATGGACGTAGCAATTGCAAGTATCCATACCGGAATAAAATACGAAGCAGGTAGCATCACCCAGAATACTAATGCCATTCTGCAAGCCATGAAAAATCCTTATATTAATATTATAGGTCATCCCGACGACAGCCGGGTACCTATGGATTACAAGGAATTAGTACTGGCTTCAAGAGAGTTTAACACACTTTTAGAGATAAATAATAATTCTCTTACCCCCGGAGGATGGCGTGTTAATCCATATGAAAATGATAAGCATATCCTTGAACTGTGTGCTGAAAATAATATTCCGATTATTATAGGAAGTGATGCACATTCCTTTGACAAAGTAGGCTGTCATGACTATGCAATCAAACTTATTGATGAACTTCATTTTCCACAGGAACTCATTGCTAATTATAACATTAAATTAATAAAAAAATATATAAATAAATATAGAAAGGAATGTTAATATTATGAATCAAAAAATCAAAACCAAAGCAGTAGATCAGTTATTTGAAGCAATACTCACACTGGAAAATCTCGAGGAGTGTTATGCTTTCTTCGAAGATGTCTGCACTATTAACGAGCTTTTATCTTTCGCTCAGAGATACGAGGTTGCAACCATGTTAAATGAAAACAAAACATACCTTGATATCGCCGAGCAAACAGGAGCTTCTACAGCTACTATAAGCCGTGTTAACCGCTCTTTAAATTACGGCTGCGACGGATATTCTCTCGTATTCGAAAGACTTAATAAAAAATAATCTTTATTTGACACTTATATTCGTTTATGGTATATTCTAATTGTATTCTGCATTGCAGATAATATATTTTTTGGAGGTACTATATAATGAAAGGTACAGTTAAGTGGTTTAATAACCAAAAGGGTTACGGGTTCATTTCTGACGAACAGGGAAATGATGTTTTTGTTCACTACTCAGGATTGAACATGGAAGGATTCAAGACAATCGAAGAGGGTCAGGCTGTAGAGTTTGACGTTACTGAAGGTGCTAAGGGTCCACAAGCAACAAACGTAACAAAATGTTAATCAGAATAGTAAATATTGTGCCTTTTTCATTAATATAAATATTATTTTTTATTTTGAATTAAGCTCTAAGTTTTACAACATGATTGCAAAAGGTTGTCACTAAATTATAGTGGCAACCTTATTTTTTAGCACTTACTTTTTAATTCCTTTAATTCTTCAACTGTAAACCTAAAATCCGTATTACAAAAATGACAATTTACTTCTATATCATTTCCCTCATCAATCATTTCCTGAAGTTCTTTTTTTCCAACACTTATTAATGCTTTTGATACTCTTTTCTTCGAGCAATTGCAAGCAAACTGTGTAGGTATCTTATCTGTAAATTCCACATCAAAGCCTTCAAGAACTTCTTTCAAAATATCTTCCGGAGTCATACCCTCCTCCAGCATATTAGTTACAGATGTAATTTTATTGATTCTCTCTTCCAATACATCCACAATCTTTTCATCTGCAAATGGCATAAGCTGAACAATAAAACCTCCTGACTGTTTAACAGTATTGTCTTTTTCCATCAATACTCCAAGTCCTACTGCTGAAGGTACCTGCTCAGATGTTGCAAAATAATATGTTAAATCCTCTGCCACCTCGCTCGTTGTAAGTGCAGTCTGACTACAATATGGTTCTTTCAGACCAAGATCCTTAACCACTGTCATAGTTCCATATCCTATTGCGGCTCCTACGTCTAATTTACCGAGATAATTAGGTGGTATTATTACATTTGGATTACCCGGATAACCTTTTACATTTCCATGCGAGTCTGCTGTAACTGTAACTCCATTTATAGGACCATCGCCCTTCATTTGAATTGTAAGTAAATCATCTTCACCTTTCATCATAACACCCATCATTGCTGCACCAGATAATAATCTTCCAAGCGCTGCCGTTGCTACAGGACTAGTATTATGAATCGACCTAGAGTATTCAACCATTTCCTTCGAAGTAATTGCAAATGCTCTAATCTGATTATTTGCTGCTGTTGCTCTAACTATATAATCTGACATATTTCCTCCTATTTCCTCGCCACTATAACTATTCTTGCACTTTCGTCATCAACTTCTTTGTCTGAATAGTTATCTGTTGTTGTAATCACCTGCATCCCTGCTAATTCAATATAAGAAATCATTTCTTCAAGAGTATATGCTCTTTGCTGATGAATTTCGCAATATTTATCATATTTTCCATGATTATCAGGTAAAAATAATGTAAGTTGGTACTCATTTATTTTTTCTTCCTCATAGTAAATATTTTCCCAAATGAAGCTACCCTCTTCACTATTCTCTGCTATTGTAGCATCCTTTATATCTAAATATTTTTTCTCTGTTGTAAAATCAAATAAAAATATACCATCCGGCTCAAGATAATTATTTACAAGTTTAAAAGTCTGTATCAAATCCTCTTCGTTTAAAACATAATTAATACTATCACATACACTGACAATTGCCTTAACAGTTCCGTACAGTTCAAATTCGCACATATCCTGATTGAGATATAATATACTTTCAAAACCGGATTCCACACGCTTATCCATTGCAATTTCAAGCATTTCCATTGAATTATCAATTCCAATCATATCATAACCTGACTTAGCAAGCATTTCCGTCATAGTTCCCGTACCACAACCAAGTTCAGCTATAATTCCATTTTCAATTTCATACTTCACAAGCGTATTATGTATGTATTCAAACCACTCCTCATACGGAATGTCATCCATAAACGTATCGTACACTCTTGAAAATGCTAAATATTCATTCATATTTTCACCTTCTGCTTCTTAGTTTCGTTACCAAGTAATAGTATCAGTTTTTTTTATTAAATGCAAGGTTGATTAATCCAATAATCTGAATTATACTAAATACATTAGCAAAGGGAGATTTTTCAAATGGATATTTTACACAAACATATACGAAAACTGACAATAAAAAATATTTTCATCGTACTTTTTCCTTTTATCATCTTGGTAATTGCATTATTTACACTTCCTTTTAAGGATGTGCTTTTCCCAACAGAATTATATTATCCAACGGATATTCCAAGGGCTTATGAAAATGGAAATGACTACATTTCTATTACATTTCCCGAAATCCACTATACAGGATATACCCTCACAAGCAATTCAGATTTAAAGGGCTATTACTATTATTATATTGCTAACGAAAGAGTTATTTTTCTTCTTGTAAGTGATTATAATGTTAAAGGTCAAAGTTCTCTTAAAAACTATACCTGTACCGGAAAACTTACGGAATGGGATAACGACTTACGTGATGTAATGAATAATTTCTCGCAGGATTTGAATTTTTCAATAACCGGTTTATCGTCAGTAAGCTATACATGTATGATAAACGAATGTAAATATCATTTTTATTTCTACCTGTATCTGCTTATATATATTTTAGTTACTGCACTTTTGATTTTAACATTTATTATCAGTAATATAGTAACCTTTATTATACCAAATTTACACCCTGCATATGGCAAATTCAAAAAACTCAACAGGCATAATACAATCAGAGATTTGTTATTGGAATTAGAAGACCCTGTATTGTCCATCGGGCAATTATGTATTACCGATAATTACCTTGTTTCATTTGACAAAAATTGGATAACTATGATTTCTCTGGAAGATATTTTATGGGCATATGAACATAGCAAAATCAAACGTTTTCTATGGTTTAAAATCAAACAGGTTTATACCATACATTTTACCTGTAACAAAAAAATAAAATTCAACTTAACAGGGTATTCAAAAGAACAATTAGATTCTATCATATCCTATCTTAATGATAATTATTCTGATATATTAATCGGATATAGTATCGAAAATAAAAGGACTGTATCAGAGTTAATTACCAAAAAATAAAACACCCTCCTTACTGGCTAGTCCAGTAAAGAGGGGACATATTAGAATTCTTTATATTAGCGTCCACAACACTTCTTATATTTTTTACCACTTCCGCATGGACAAGGGTCATTTCTTCCTATCTTTTCACCCTTTACAACAGTGTGAGCTCTCTTCTGCTCCTTATAGAGTTCTGCTCTTCTTTCTTCTGTTATAAGCGGATTCCATTCCTCAAGAGTATACAACCATTCAGCTCTTGCTTCTACCATGTTCTTATATAATAATTCTTTATCATAGCACAATGAAACAGTTGTATCTTCTGTCATTTCCTCAATAGGATTAGGAGTTGTAAGACTATCGTTAATTCCATCAAGAAAACCAACCATAATCATTAAATCCGTTCCAAATCTTTCTGCGAGCTCCTTAACCGTACCTGTTACGACCTCATCAGGAGTAGAAAGAATCTGCTGATAAATTCCTTTTTCAATATTAAAATAATTGCCCCAGAACATATCGCTCTGCTGCTTTGTCATCTGGTTAGAATATGCTGTTCCTCTCCATTTTTCTAACAATGTAAATTCCTGCTCTGCCATCATTACCTCCATAAGCCATGTAGCTTTTCTTTTATTTCCGAATTACAGTATAAACCATATCGTACTTTTTTTCAATTAGATTTTTATATTGTAAATCATATCATTTCACGTTATACTATATAATCATATAAAACGAAAGGATAAACCTATGAAAAATATAAAACGTGTATTAGCTATACTTACTATAGTAATCATATTAGGTCTATATATCGCAACACTTACTCTTGCAATACTTGGAAAACCATACGAAGATATGTTTACAGCTTCACTTATTGTTACTATCGCTTTTCCAACTATGCTTTACATAATCATATGGCTACGCAAAGTTTTAAGCGACCATATAAATAAATAGCTAATTAACTGTCAGTTTCTTCTGATTTATTATCCTGCATCAACTGACGCATAACATTTGCATAAATTTCCTGACTGGCTTCCTTCCAATTATTGCACATCAATGCTGCTTCTTCCTTGGTAGGAACAGACAGGTTAAGTTCTATAAGGGTACTTTTTCCCTCCTTGACCTGACAATGTACTATATAATCCTGATTTGTACTTCTATAATAATCGGATATTGTACCAACTTCATTTCTAAGCTCGTACTTATTATTTATCAAAAATAAATCCATATCATCTATAATAGGTCCCGGAATCTTATTAACAAAAAATCCCAAGGTGTCTCTACCCTCTGATGTTATTTGATAATAAGATGCATTTCTTACTATTTCACAACTTACAAGTTCAGCTTCTACCAGTTCAGATAAAACCTGTTGAACATTAAAATAATTTGTGTATTCTTTATCCAAAAAAAATCCTGTTATCTGTGAATTTGTCAACGGAAAATTAACCTTATTCAACATATAAAGAACAATTAATTTGTATAATGTAGATGATTCCATCGCCATTTCACTTACATCTCCTTCCTTGAATTACATTTCTATCACTTAATAATCTGTTTATATAATTCAAAACTTTTTTCTTATCCCCACTCCATTGTGGCGCAATTAAAAGCTTTTTAGGACCATCACCGGTGATTCTATGAACAACTATGTCACTACGCAGATTTTCAAGTATCTCACATAAAATTTCACCATACTCTTCTAACGATAACGTTTCAAATTTTCCGGCTGTATAATCTTTAGCCATATCAGTTCCCTTAAGAACATGTAAAAGCTGAAGTTTTATACCTTGTATATCTGTTTTATTCAAATACTTTATAGTATTTAACATATCCGACTTCGTTTCACCCGGCAAACCAATTATAACATGTACAACAACTTCTATTCCACAGTTTCTAAGTTTTTTCACTGCCTCTTCATATATCTTATTACCATATCCTCTGCGGATATATTCTATGCTTTCCTTTTTACTTGTCTGAAATCCAAGTTCTATTATCAATGGCTTAATTTTATTAAGTCTGTCAAGCATATCCATAACGTCATCTTCTAAACAATCAGGTCTTGTTCCTATAGACAATGCGTATATATTAGGATTTTTTGCTGCTTCTGTATAAATCCTCTCAAGCTCTTTTAAATCTCCATAGGTTCCCGTATATGCTTGAAAATATGCTATATATCCAGCTTCTCCGCTTATCTTTGAAGAAATGTTTTTTATACCTTTTTCTATCTGCTCATCTATAGTCCCTTCATTAGATACACTAAATTCACCTGAGCCGCCACTACAAAATATACATCCGCCCGCACCAATTTTTCCATCCCTGTTCGGACACGTAGTCGAACCATTTAGAGCTATTTTATAGATTTTTTTATTATATTTTTCCTTTAAATATGCATTAAGCCTTCTTATTTGTTCCATCCGGTTTTATATTATCCATAACTGCTTTACTAACTGCTTCCGATACTTTCTCATTAAATGCTTCCGGCAAGATAAATTCCTCGTTCAATTCTTCATCCGATACAAGACCTGCTATAGCATATGCTGCTGCAAGCTTCATTTCCTCTGTTATCCCAGATGCTCTTCCCTCAAGAGCTCCCTTAAATATACCCGGAAATGCCACTACATTATTTACCTGATTTGGAAAATCTGAACGTCCTGTTCCGACAATTCTTGCTCCTGCTGCTTTTGCAACATCAGGCATAATCTCCGGAACCGGATTTGCCATTGCAAATAAAATAGCATCTTTATTCATTGTTTTAACCATTTCTGTGGTTACAATATTAGGTGCTGAAACTCCAATAAATATATCTGCTCCCTGAAGTGCATCTGCAAGTGTTCCTTTTTTATTTTCAAGATTAGTTACTTCCATCATTTTCTTCTGCATCCAGTTAAGCTCCTCTGTATCCTTACCTAAAATTCCTGCTTTGTCACACAGAGTAATATTCTTAAAACCATCTTCTAACAATAATCTTGTAATTGCTATACCTGCACTTCCGGCTCCATTTACTACAATTTTACAATCCTCTTTTTTCTTTTTTATTATTTTTAGAGAATTAATTATTCCTGCCAACACAACAATCGCTGTTCCGTGCTGGTCATCATGAAATACCGGTATATCTAGCAGTTCCTTAAGCCTTTCTTCTATTTCAAAACATCTTGGTGCAGATATATCCTCCAAATTAATTCCACCAAATGCCGGTGCAATATTAACAACAGTTTTTATTATTTCATCTGTATCCTGAGTGTCAAGACATATAGGAAATGCATTAACTCCTCCAAATTCCTTGAACAACACTGCCTTACCTTCCATAACCGGCATTGCCGCATGGGCTCCTATATTCCCAAGCCCAAGCACTGCACTTCCATCTGATACAACTGCTATTGTATTAGATTTGATTGTATATTTATATGCTGCTTCAACATCCCTTGCAATTTCTTTGCAGGGTTCCGCAACACCTGGTGTATATGCTATTGCAAGATCTTCTCTGGATCTTATCTCACATTTAGAGTTAGTTGTAAGCTTTCCACACCAATCCTTATGTGCCTGTATAGCTTTTTCCTGTACACTCATAATTAAATCTCCTTTCCCACAAATGCATATGGTATAACCTCTTCCATTTTTTCTACAAAATGTATTTTTAAACCTTTTTTTATTTCCGCAGATACTTCCTCTACGTCTGACTTATTGTCTTTAGGTACAAGTACTGTTTTAATACCCGCAAGCCTTGCTGCTAATAATTTCTCCTTTAGTCCGCCTATTGGAAGAACTCTCCCCCTAAGTGTTATTTCTCCTGTCATAGCTATATCAGCTTTTACGGGAATACCACTTACTGCTGATAGCATTGCTGTTGCCATCGTTACTCCTGCTGAGGGTCCATCCTTAGGAACTGCTCCTTCAGGCACATGAATATGAATATCATTTTCCTTAAAATACTCAGGATTAATATTATACTGTTCCGCAATCGATCTTATATAACTTAATGCTGTCATTGCAGATTCCTTCATAACATCACCAAGCTTTCCTGTAAGATTAACCTCACCCTTTCCCGGCATTACATTTACTTCAATCTCCAGTGTATCTCCTCCAACGCTGGTCCACGCCAGTCCTCTTACAATCCCTATTTCGTCGGTTTTGTTAATTTTATCAGCCTGATATTTTTTCTTACCCAAATATCTTTCAAGATTATTTTCATTAATTTTTATTGACTTAGAACCCATTTCTACAATCTCAGTAGTTGCTTTTCTGCAAAGTTCACTAATCTTTCTTTCAAGATTTCTTACGCCTGCTTCTCTTGTATAATTTTCTATTACAATGCTAATGGCTTTTTTACTAATTCCAAATTGTTTCTCTGTTAGTCCGTGCAGCTTCCTCTGCTTATCAAGCAAATGTTCTTTAACTATATGTTCTTTTTCGTTAAGAGTATAACTGGTTACCTCTATAACTTCCATTCTGTCTAACAGAGGTGCTGGAATTGTTTCAGTAGTATTAGCAGTAGCAACAAACATAACCTCTGACAAATCAAGCGGTATTTCGAGATAATGATCCCTAAACTGCGAATTCTGTTCACTATCAAGAACCTCTAGTAATGCCGATGAAGGATCTCCCTTGTAATCATTTCCAAGTTTGTCAACTTCGTCTAACAATACAAGTGGATTAGCAACCTTAGCCTGTTTAATACCCTTTACAATTCTTCCGGGCATTGCACCAACATAAGTTTTTCTATGTCCTCTTATTTCTGCTTCATCTCTCACTCCGCCAAGACAAATTCTTACATACTCTTTATTAAGCGCCTTTGCAAGAGATTTTGCTATGGAAGTCTTACCCGTTCCCGGTGGTCCTACAAGACAAATAATAGGGCTTGGTCCTTTTCCCTTTGTAAATTGCTTAACCGCAAGAAATTGTATTATTCTCTCTTTTACTTTATCTAACCCATAATGGTCTTCATCAAGAATCTGTCTTGCTTTACCTATGTCGTTTCTATCCTTAGACTTTTTATTCCAAGGCATATCAAGAAGTGTTTCAATATATCCTCTTGTAACAGCACTTTCAGAACTTGTATATGACATATTTTTAAATCTTTTTATCTCTTTTTCAAGCTTTTCCTTAACATACTTAGGTGCCTTCAGTTTCTTTGTTTCTTCAAAATAAGTATCTGATTCAGATACAACATCTTCTTCGCCAAGTTCTTCTCTAATTACCTTGATTTGTTCACGCAGCATATACTCTCTTTGATTTTTGTCAACCTTTTTCTTAAGCTCTGCCTGCAGTTCATTTCTTATACTTCCAATCTCTATCTCATCCAAAAGCACTTTTGTAATATTTTCATAAGTGACTTCTATATAATCCTCTTCCAAAATCTGTTGCTTAAGTGCATAGTGAAGTGGCAAATGATTTGCCAGCATAATAATAAGTGTGTCTAGTTTAGTTTCACTCATTATACTTTGTACTATATCTTTGTTAAATTTAGGATTTATTTCAGAATAATTATTAAGCAGATTTTTAAGTACTCTTATCATAGCTTCCTGTTGTAACTCATCATTAACATTTATAATATCTGCTTCTTCTATACGTGCTTCAAAATAGCCTTCTGAATCGTCAGCTTGAATTAATCTGGCTCTTTTTTCTGCTGTAACAAGCACTCTTAGTACATTTTTTTGCAGCTTAATAATCTGTCCTACCTTTGCAATTACGCCAACTTTATATAATCCATCAAGGTCCGGTTCAGGATTATCTGCATCCCTCTGCGTAACCAAAAATAGCTTTTGTTCACTTATCATAGCTTTTTCCAAAGCTTTAACCGATTTTTTTCTTGATATATCAAAATGAACTATCATCCCCGGAAGTACAGTCATCCCACGCAATGCAATCATCGGTATATCAATATATTTTTTATTAGCATCCATATAATTTCCGTTTCCTCCAATAATAATTGGTAAAAATGGCTGACCCCATTCCGGCCAGCCATCTGATTTCTAATAATAGATTGCCGAATTTACTTATAAACAAGCTCAGGTTCTCCTGTTCCGGCTACTACGTCTTTATTAATTATACATTTTATAACAGATTCCTCTGATGGAATGTTATACATTGCATCCATCATAGCCTTTTCCATAATTGCTCTAAGACCTCTGGCACCTGTCTTTCTCTTTATTGCCTCTTTTGCAACTAATGCAAGAGCCTCATCTGTAAATTCCAATTCAACATTATCCATGTCAAATAACTTTTGATACTGCTTAACAATAGCATTCTTAGGCTCTCTCAAAATTCTTAACAATGCCTCCTCATCAAGTGACTGAAGCGCAACATTAATAGGTACTCTTCCTATAAATTCAGGAATCAAACCGAATTTTACAAAATCCTGCGGCAACGCCTGTGGAAATAGCTCATCTAACAAATCACTATTATTTACAGGAATATCTGCATTAAAGCCTATTGATTTTTTATCAATTCTTGTCTCAATTATTTTCTCAAGGCCATCAAATGCACCACCACAAATAAATAAAATATTTGTAGTGTCAATAGGAATAGTCTCCTGCTGAGGATGCTTTCTTCCACCCTGTGGCGGAACAGATGCCTGTGTTCCTTCAAGAATTTTTAACAATGCATGTTGAACACCTTCACCTGATACATCTCTTGTAATTGATACATTTTCTGATTTCTTTGTAATTTTGTCAATTTCATCAATATAAACTATACCAAGCTGTGCCTTTTCGATATCATAATCTGCTGCCTGAATAAGCTTAAGAAGAATATTTTCAACATCTTCACCAACATAGCCTGCTTCAGTCAATGTTGTTGCATCAGCAATAGCAAACGGAACATTTAACATCCTTGCAAGTGTCTGTGCAAGATATGTCTTACCCGAACCAGTTGGTCCAATCATTAGAATATTACTCTTCTGTATATCTACATCAAAATCTTTTTTGTTAGACGTAACTCTCTTATAGTGATTGTAAACAGCAACCGACAATACTTTTTTTGCCTCATCCTGTCCTACTACATACTGATCAAGGAATTCTTTAATCTGCTTTGGTTTCATAAGATTAACTTCAAATTCCTGCTCTGATTCATATTCTTCAAATTCTTCTTCAATAATATCAGCACATACTTCTACGCATTCATCACAAATGAATACTTCGTTATTAGGTCCTGCTATAAGCTTTCTAACCTTGTTAGAAGGTTTCATACAGAAGGAACAATAACACATCTTGTTATCATCTGATTTTGCCATCGCAATGTCCTCCCTATCGCTGTGTTATTACGCTGTCAATAAGGCCGTATTCCATTGCTTCCTGAGCGCTCATATAATTATCTCTCTCTGTATCTCTCGCAATTATTTCAATATCTTTTCCTGTGTTTTCTGCAAGAATTTTATTTAATCTTTCACGAGTCTTAAGAATATGTTCTGCTGCAATCTGAATCTCAGTTGCCTGACCCTTTGCACCGCCAAGTGGCTGGTGAATCATAATTTCAGCATTTGGAAGTGCAAATCTCTTTCCCTTTGCACCTGCTGATAAAAGGAACGCTCCCATACTTGCAGCCATACCCATACAAATAGTCGATACATCACACTTAATGTAGTTCATAGTATCGTATATAGCAAGTCCTGCTGTTACAGAACCTCCCGGACTATTAATGTATAAGCTTATATCCTTTCCCGGATCCTCAGATTCTAAAAATAACAACTGTGCCACAACAAGACTTGCAGTTGTCTCGTTAACTTCTTCACCAAGAAAAATAATTCTTTCCTTTAATAATCTTGAATAAATATCATACTGACGTTCACCACGTCCAGTTTGCTCTAAGACATAAGGTACTAAACTCATATCTGACCTCCTTATACAGAAGCATTAAAACTATTTTTCAACTGCTTCATTTACAACTAATTCAACTGCCTTAGTAACAGCAATATCCATCTTCATCTGCTCTTTTTCAGCATCACCCATGAATTCTTTAAGCTTATCAGCTTCCATCTGGTACTGTGCAGCCATATTATCTATTTCTTTATTAACATCATCCTCTGTAACCTCGATAGCTTCTGCCTTTGCAATAGCTTCTAATACAAGTCTGCTCTGGATTCTCTTAACAGCCTGTGGCTTCATCTGCTCTACTAATGTTTCAGCATTTAAACCTGTAAACTGGAAGTACTGCTCTACTGAGAGTCCCTGCTGCTGTAATCTTCTAGCAAAATCTTCTGCCATCTGTCTAACCTGAGTATCAATCATTGGCTCCGGAATATCCATTTTTGAATCTTCAATAATCTTTTCGATAATAGCGTCTTCCTTCTCGCCCTTAGCTTCATTAGCTTTCTTCTCTTCTAATTTTTTCTTTGTATCTTCTTTATATTCAGCAAGTGTATCAAATTCTGATACATCCTGTGCAAAATCATCATCAAGTTCAGGAAGCTCTTTAACCTTGATTTCCTTAACTGTTACCTTGAACTGAGCTGGTTTACCCTTTAACTCTTCTGCATGATATTCTTCTGGGAATGTAACATCAACAGTTACTTCTTCACCAATCTTAACACCGATTAACTGTTCTTCAAATGTATCGATAAATGAGTGAGAACCTATTGTTAACGGATAATCAGTACCCTTACCACCTTCAAAAGCTTCTCCATCTACAAAGCCTTCGAAATCAATAGTTGTGATATCTCCATCTGCTACTGCTCTGTCTTCAACAGGTACGATTCTTGAATTCTGCTCTCTGATTCTATCCAACTCTGCAGCTACTTCGTCATCAG
Source organism: Lachnospiraceae bacterium (assembly GCA_017396555.1). Classification (GTDB taxonomy): domain Bacteria; phylum Bacillota; class Clostridia; order Lachnospirales; family Lachnospiraceae; genus RGIG1934. The sequence continues at coordinate 26,461 of JAFQLS010000001.1, forward strand.
TTACAGTAATATCCTTCTTATCTACTTCAATGCCCTTGTATTTTCCAAGCTCTACTTCCGGTTTAACAGCAACCTCTGCTGTAAAGATAAATTCTTTTCCCTTTTCTATCTGAACAACATCTATCTGTGGCTGTGAAACAATATCAAGTCCACTTTCCTTAGCTGCTGCTTCATAAGCATCCGGAATCATTTCATTAACAGCATCTTCATAAAAGATACCTGCTCCATACATTTTCTCGATAATCTGACGTGGAGCTTTTCCTTTTCTAAATCCTGGTATATTAACCTTGCCCCTTGTCTTTAAGTATGCATTCTGAAGTGCTTTTTCAACTTCTGCTGCATCAACTGTAATTGTAAGCTTTGCCATATTTTTTTCTAAATTTTCAACCTGTAAACTCATTTCTAAATTTCCTCCTTAAATGTACACTATATTGTAAGGGTGTACATACATTATCCCATTGTAACATAGTTTTTTTTATATGTCACTCATTTTTTCCATAATTATCTAAATATAATACTGTATTTTTCTGCCAAGCTCAGTTGCCAATCCCTCTCCTTTAAATATTTTAACAATCTCAAGTCCTAAATCAATCGAAGTACCCATTCCTCTGCTTGTTGTTATATTTCCGTCAGTTACAACCTTATCATTTACTGTTACCGCTCCCTTCAACTCATCTTCAAAGCCCGGATAACATGTTGCTTTCTTTCCCTCTAAAATTCCCAAATGTCCATAAATACTTGGTGCTGCACATATTGCTGCAAGTTTTTTTCCTGTTTTATTATATTCAAGAATATTCTTGATTAACACCTCACACTTCTCAAGATTTGGTGTACCCGGTATACCTCCCGGAAGAAATATCATATCACCTTCAGCAAAATTAACCTCACCAACAGTCTTATCCATATTAACAACAATTCCATGTGCACCTGCAACGCTCAATTCATCTGTTACTGATATCATATCAACCTCAATATCAGCCCTTCTCAATATGTCAATTACTGTAAGTCCTTCAATTTCTTCATATCCTTCAGCAAAAAACGCAAATACTTTCATAATCATTCTCCATTCTATTATTTTGATATGTTATTATATCACATTTTATGTTATTATAACACTATATTTGTATTCGGAGGTCATTATGGAAATAGAGAGAAAATATTTAATTGACAAGCATAAGCTTATACCTGATATAAATTCCTATCCTCACCACTTAATCGAGCAGGGATATATGTGCACCGAACCTGTTGTTCGAATCCGCAAATCGGACGATGAATATTATCTGACTTACAAATCCAAAGGTCTGATGTCACGAGAAGAATACAACCTTCCATTAACCAAAGAAAGCTACTACCATATGCTTTCTAAATGCGACGGTAATATCATATCAAAGGTTAGATATATGATACCGTTTAAAAAATATACAATAGAACTGGATATTTTTTCAGGAAAGTTCGAAGGTCTGATTCTTGCCGAAGTGGAATTTGACAATTTAGAAGAAGCAGAAAGCTTCATACCACCCGAATGGTTTGGTGAAGATGTTACATTTTCTACCCAATATCACAATAGCACTATGAGCAAAGCCAATTAGGAGGACACAAAAATGAATTTATCAGCAATATACCATAAATCCTGTGATAATATGTGTTATGCACTTGACGAGGATAATGTTGTTATCACAATAAGAACCGGCAAGGATATTGATAAAGTTATTATTCATAGTGGTGATCCTTATACATCAGGAACAATGGGTGGATGCAATACCTGGTACGGAGACCCTACAGAAATGACAGAAAGGGTTGAACTACCAGATTATTTCCTTTGGTCAGTTACAATCAAGCCACCTTTTAAACGTTTGAAATACTATTTTGAGGTTTTCTCAAAAAAAGAGTCAACCTATTATATCGAAAGTGGTTTTAGAACAAAAAAAGAAATGTTTAATTGCACGGGAGAACGTGAAGACTTTCAATTTCCATGGCTTAATCCTTCTGATGTGTATAAAGCTCCAGCATGGGTAAATGACACTATATGGTATCAGATTTTCCCCGAACGCTTCTGTAACGGCAATCCTGACATCTCTCCAAAAGGAACCAAAGCATGGCCTAAGAAAAGCTCAAAGATAACATTTTGGGATAAATTTGGCGGAGACATTGAAGGTATTACAAGCAAATTAGATTACATTAAAAATCTTGGAATTAGCGGAATCTACCTGACACCTATAAATACAGCACCATCAACTCACAAATATGATACTGCAGATTATTATGAAATCGACCCACATTTCGGCGATATAGAAACTGTACAAAATTTTGTCAGCGAAGCTCATAAACGCGGAATACGAATTATGTTTGATGGTGTCTTTAATCATTGTGGCACAATGTTTAGCAAATGGCAGGATGTTCTTGAAAAAGGTCCTGATTCTAAATATTTCAACTGGTTTATGATTAATAAATGGCCCTTGCTTGAAAGCAAATTATATAAGCCTGTGAATTCCTTAAACGGAGTTTACTATACCTTTGGTTTTTTTGATAGTATGCCAAAGCTAAACACCAACAATCCTGAAGTAATTGACTATTTTCTTGACGTGTGCACTTACTGGGTTAAAACATTTGATATTGATGCAATAAGACTTGATGTAGCCAATGAGGTTTCACACACCTTCTGCAAGGCATTAAGACAGCGTTTACTCTCACTCAAGCCGGACTTTTATCTATTAGGCGAAATATGGCACGATGCAACCCAATGGCTCAGAGGCGACGAGTTTGATTCCGTTATGAACTATCCTTTTTCAGAAAGTGCTAATGAATTCTGGTTAAAGCCTGACTCAACCAAGGAATCCTTACAATACTCGATAAACCGCTGCTACTCACTATACCCAAAGCAGGTTAACAATATTTTATTTAATCTATTAGATTCACACGATACTGCAAGACTTATAAATAGACTTAAAGGAAATCTTGACAAACTGTATCAGTTACTCGTTCTGTTATTTACAATGCCGGGGACTGTATGTATTTATTACGGAACCGAGATTGCACTTGACGGCGGACATGATCCTGATTGCAGAAGACCAATGCCTTGGGCAGCTATTGAAGCCGGAAAATATAATGACCGTATAGATATGATAAAAAAACTCATCTCCCTGCGAAATGATAATAAGGTTTTTAAAAGTGATAAATATTCATTTACAAATATATCTGACGACAACAGAATAGTATCTTATACAAAAACATATCAGGATACCACTATTGAAATAGTTTTAAACTGTTCAAAAAGCATTTTAGCTTACACTGTAGATTCTGATGATATTCTATTTGCAAATCTCTATGATAATAAAACATTAAAACCTGACGGAGCCTTAGTCGTCTTAAAGAAATAACAATATAATTAATGGAGGCTGTTATATAAAAACAGCCTCCACATTTATAACAATCTCTCTACTTCGAGATCTTTCATCACTGACAAATCATATATCTCGTTTCCTACCATAACTATAGGCTTAGATAATTTAAACTTATTAATAAGAATTATCTTACCCTGCTGACCATTACTCAAAAGTGCTTCATTACTGACATATGTATTTGCAATCCTCTCAAGAAATGCCATTAGATATCTAACGTCATATACACTCTTTTCACTTTCAAAATGTCCGATAACTGTATACGGGCACATTCCCTTTCTATAACATCTGTCTGCGGTCATGGCATCATATACATCCGCTATAGCAATTATCTTTGCAAAGTCATCAATTTCATCGCCCTTTAACTTATTTGGATATCCTCTTCCGTCACATCTTTCATGATGCATAAGTGCGGCTTTTTTAATTCTCTCATCAATATGCATATCTTTAAGTATATCATATCCTAACTGTGGATGACTCTTAATTATCGCATATTCCTCATCCGTAAGTTTTCCCGGCTTCGATACAATTTCAACCGGTATTCTTACCTTTCCTATATCATGAAGCAAACCTGCCAAAGTAAGAATCTTCGTATCTTCCTCACTCATACCAAGCCAACCCGCCATAACATTACTAATCAAGGCAACATTCATAGAATGTACATAAGTTAAATCATCATATCCCTGCATACAATTAAGCATATCAAGCATACTACTGCCTTTTTTATTAGCTTCTATAACAGACTTAACATCATTAAGCATCTTATCTTCATCCACCATAACATTCTTGGTTACCATGGCATTAAGCGAACTTCTAAGACCATCAACAGACTCTTCAAATTTCGCCTTAAATCCCTTGAACTCTTCTGTCTCTTTAAGTCTCTCATAGTAGTTCTTGTATTCGACCTTTTCCTCTTTAATCGCATCTACAACAACATTAATAGAATACACTGAATATATATTTAATTTGTTAATTATGGTATCATCCAGTACTGTACCTGCTTTAACAATTAGTCTGCTTGACGCATCATACACATCACTTGCAAGCTTCATTCCACACTGTGCTGAACCAACATATATTTTCTTTGTTTCCATTTTCAACACTCCACGTTCACATTTATGGTACTATTATACTACATTTTTTATCCACTAACAAGATGTATCCTTATTTAAATTCACAACAACAATACCCACACATACCAATACAAGCGCAACAAATGACGAGATAGAAAATACACCTTTTCCTTCATCAAGCAATAACGTTGATAGTATTACTCCCCATACCGGATTCATAAATCCATATACCGATACCTTAGATACTGAATTATATTTAAGCAATATCGTCCATAAGCTATATGCTACCGCCGAAATCATTGCAAGATATGCAAGCATACCAAATTGTTCAACATTTACCACCCCTATGTGTCCTCCAAACAACATTCCTATTACACTCATAACAATGCCGCCAAACAGGAACTGATAACCGCTCAGCATAATTGTATTGGAAGTAACTGAATACTTCTTAATTAATGCCGATGATATTGCATAAGCCGTAGCCGCAAAAAATATAAATCCTTCGCCGGATAATGAAAAATCCATACTCACCTCTACACCGGCAACATTAATAATTATAACTCCTAAAAAACCAATGATACTTCCCATTAATTTATTAACTGTTATTCTTTCCTGTTTAAATATAAAGCAAGCTGCAATTATAGCTATAAATACATTGGAACCAATTATTATAGATGCTTTTACTCCACTTGTATGCGCTAAACCAATATAGAAAAACACATACTGATATATTGTCTGAAACAAACTAAGTATGACCACTTTTGAATATTCCTTTTTCACAGGAACTAAAACTTTTCTTTCTATAATACTTCCAAATGCAATAACCATCAAACCTGCCAACGCAAATCTAAGCCCTGCGAACAAAATCTGTGTAGCAGTATCACTATCCGCTATACCAAACATCTCATAGCCTATCTTGATACAAGGGAAAGCACTTCCCCACAGCGCGCAGCAAAACATCGCTATAATTGCCACTATTAATTTATTGGTTAAAAGTTTGTTTTTCATATTATCATTCCATTCTTAGTTTTTATACACATAGAAAAAAGGAGACTTACGTCTCCTTCAAATGCGGGTGACAGGAATCGAACCTGCACGGTCTCCCACTAGATCCTAAGTCTAGCGCGTCTGCCAGTTCCGCCACACCCGCGAACATCTAATAATATAACATCTAAGTTATTAAATGTCAAACAATTTTTATGACTTCTTGGCAAAAACTCTTATAACCAATGCCACTATCTCAAATGCAAGTAAAAGCACCACAAACGGCTTTATAAGAAAGCCAACCTTTGACACCTCTATTATATTTTTTTCATCAGTTTTATCATAATATATGTTTATGATATCTCCCTCTTTTATATTCCCACTAAAAGTATTCTTATCCACCTTTACATTTATTTCTTCCGAATATTTCTTATAAGAAATCTTAATTTCATCGTTCTTTTCTATTGATTCTATTGTTGCCTCTGTCTTATCAAAATTATGTTTTATATGTGCCATTCTGTTTAAATCATTCGCAAAATTATATACAAACAACCACAACACAAGACAAAAAATAGAAATAAAGAGCCTGTTAGGATTCTTTTTTATCCTCTCTGAAAGAACGTCTTCCTTCGTCTTTTTGTGAAACTCAAATTCCTGCTCGTTCTTCTTAGACATATGTTCAAAATATTTTTCCAGCTCATTTACCTCGCTATAAATCAGAGGAATAACCAACTTACTTTTTTTCATCCATTTTCCGTATACGACTATACATTTTCTTTTTCTGACAATCCTTTCAACATCATCTATGCATAAGCCTGCTGATTCAATCCTATTCTCCACATCACTTTCTTCTATCTCTTTAAATGCATCTGCTGCCGTCTTACTCATAGCTTTTACAGCTTCCATACCGGGTTTACCTGACGCCTTGCTCATATTTTGCATCGCAGTATTAAGGCTAAGGTAGCTTGCTGCCTCTTTGGACATATTCATTACATAAACTTTTTTATTTTTACCTACAGCAAATACTTTGGTGCTATTTTTTATATAATTAACAACGCGTAATCCAATTATTATCATCCAAGCAATTAGTGTTATTGTGAATGCAACTGTAAATTCAGCAGTACTTAAGGTTCTACAATAATATGCAAAAATTGAAATCCCCAGCAATATAAACGGAATCCCCATTAAAAATAAACAGGCATATTCTTTTAATCCCCATATTTTGTTTCTTTTTTGTTCATAGCCTGAATGCATATATATTTTTTCAAACATACTTAACAAATCTCCATTCTGTAATAAATTACTTCCACATAGAATAATACTACATAATACTGCATTATTCTATATTGTTTTTAAAATTTATATAAGCTATACTTAATTTAAAATATAAATATTTGAAAGGACTGAGATATCCGGTGAAGAAAAAAATAATTTCCACAATTGCAATTTGCTTGTTAGCATTATACGGCTGTACTAATTCAAACTCGATAACTGATGTGTCAAAAAACACTTCTTCCGGCACAGTTGCCACTGAACCTTCTACATTTTTCTCCGAAAATGATACCGACAGCACCACTGAATCCAAGTCGGTAACATTGCCCGAAGAAATCCTATCAGAAATGACTTTAGAAGAAAAAATAGGTCAGTTATTTATTATAAGGCCTGAGAAGCTTAGCTTTGATGAAAATGATTCTAGCTGTCTTACAGAAGTATCTGATGAAATGCTGGACACAATTTCTTCATATAACATAGGTGGAATATGTATGTTTAAGGAAAATATTATTTCACCCGAACAGGTTAATTCATATATTGATGCCTTACAGAACGGAAGCGACCTTCCTATGTTTATATCCGTAGACGAAGAAGGCGGACTCGTTGCAAGAATAGCAAATTGCGATACATTTGATGTCACTAAATACGAGAGTATGGAAGCAATAGGCTCTACAGATAATCCTGATAATGCCAAAGAAATGGGAAGTACGATAGGCAATTACCTAAATGATTACGGTTTCAATCTTGATTTTGCACCGGTGGCAGATGTAAATACAAATCCTGAAAATATTGTAATCGGAAGCCGTGCATTTGGAAACGACCCTAACCTCGTTGCATCTATGGTCAATTCTGCTATTGATGGTTTTCAAAGTCAAAATATTATGTGTTGTGTAAAACATTTTCCCGGACATGGCGATACAACCGGAGATACACACGATGGATATGTATCCATCAATAAAACCTGGGAAGATTTAAAGAGTTGTGAGCTCATTCCTTTTATAGCTGCTATAGATAATAATGTTGATACAATAATGGTTGCCCACATTACCACACCTAATATTACTTCCGACAAGCTTCCAGCTTCCATGTCCTATGAGATAGTAACCGAAAAGCTCCGTAACGAATTAGGATACAATGGCGTTGTTATTACCGATGCAATGGAAATGGGTGCAATTGCCGACAACTACACTTCCGCTACAGGAGCTGTATGTGCAATGAAGGCAGGGGTAGACATAATCCTTATGCCCGAAGATTTTACTGAAGCCTATTATGGCATATATGAGGCTGTAATGAACGGTGAACTAAGCGAAGAACGAATCGACGAAAGTGTGTTGCGAATTTTAACACTAAAAGAACGATACGGACTTATTAAGTAAAGCAGGAGAATAAAACATATGAAAATAGTACTTAAACATATCCTTAAAAATATTTTAGAAAAAAAATTAAGAAGTATTCTAATTATTATTTCTCTTATTGTTGCAACAACAGTATTTGTTCTCAACCTGACGTTACCTGACGAAATCGTGTTAAAAATGCAGGAAACTATGAGATCTATATTCGGAAATGCCGATGTATCAATCACCACTGTAGAGAATTTCTCATTGGATGATTTGAACATGGGAGATGAAGAAATTATTGCAGTCGGAATCACCGGCATAAACGGATATATTTCAGATAAACAAGTAATGATTCTCGGAACAGATATTGATACTGCAAAAGAAATAAAAATGCTTGGAAATGATGTAAATACTCTTAACAAAAACGAAATCGTAATGACCGACAAACAAGCTAAAAAGCATGGATACAATTTAAACGATACGATAGAATTTACATACGAGGACAAAACCTATAGTTTTAAACTTGTTAAATTGATTAAGTCTAAAGGTTTTATGTCTCTTGACAGAGAATTCCCGGTGTTCCTTGCCAATATTGACGTTATTAATGAAATAAAAGAAGCCAAGACAAGTAATTATAGCGAATTATATATAGATGTTAAAAATGATAAAAATATAAACGATTTCACTGATTATATTAAGAAAAACAACGAGAATTATATAGTAGAAATGCTTAATGACACTGAATCCATAGAAGAAGCACTCTCTTATATTTCTTATATAATGCTAATGATATTTGCTCTGGCTTCAATAATGATATTTTTTGTAGTAAGCTCACTTACCAAGATAATTATAGCCGAAAGAATGCCTGTAATAGGAACATTCAGAAGTATAGGTGCAACAAAATACAAAATGAATGCCATCCTTATATTAGAAAACACCATTTACGGTTTAATCGGCGGTATTATAGGAAGTATTTGCGGATATATTATTAATAGTAATGCTGCCAGCCTTTTTATAACTACCAGTGGTGTTGAACTCTCTAACAAAACATCTGAAATGTCACCTATAACCATATTTTTAGGTATATTATTTTCAATTGTGTTAGAATTTTTTATTTCATTTAGAGCTATACTTAAGGCTAATAAAAAACCTATTAAAGATATAATATTTAACATTCAAAGTACACGATATATAATAAGAAACCGCAGAATTATTATTGGAACTCTACTACTAACTATGGCATTTATAATAGGTTTACTTAACTCAGATTCAAATCTGCTAACTACATTTATACAAATAATAGCTCTCATAGTAGGTATAGCAAACCTGGTACCTCTTATAGTAAGAGGAATGGCACTAGCCTTTTCTTTTATATGTAAAAAGATTGGTTTTGCAAGCGGAGTCATCGCAGGAAAAAATATCAGTTATAACAAGATGATAATTTCCTCAACAAGATTGATTACAATATCTTTAGCGCTTATGATTTCTATACTTACAATTTCTAATTCATTTGCCAAATCATTCGAAGCTTTTAAATATATATGGGATGCTGATGTTATGGTGATGAATGTATCAAAACCTGCAAAGGAATACGAAAAGCTTACAGAACTCGAAGGCGTAAAGAAAATAGAGTTTTTATATTACTATATGTATGGTTCCATTACATATAACGATGGCAAAGAATTTAAAGGTTCGTCTCCTTGTATAGTGGGTCTTGACAAGCCTATCGACGGAATAAAAGAAATAAATTATAATATCGGCACCTTAAAAGATGATGAGATTTTAATTGATGAAATATATGCACAAAAAAATAATATCAAACTTAACGACATATTAAAAATGAAGTTTGATGTTCTCAACAAAGAAGTCACTTACAAGGTCGTTGGTTTTGTGAACAGTGTGTATTTTTCAACTACAAGAAGCATACTTGTTGTAAATTTATCAAGCTATCTTGATAATTTCACAGATATACCTGTATGGGTACAGGTTGTTGCAAATGATAGTACTGATTTACAAAAATTAAAGACAACTATCAAAGATGAAATCAAGGAAGTGGCTGTCCAAATAATGACTTTTGACGAATATGTTGATGAACAGGAGGCTTCAACCACCTCGGTAATGAGTCTTTTTTATATAATTATCGGATTAGCTGTAATCTTATCATTTGTCGGAATTGTCAATAATCAGATTATTGGATTCATACAAAGAAAAAAGGAATTAGCAGTTCTTAATTCAACATGTATGAGCAAAGGACAGCTTAAGCGAATGCTTATATTAGAAGTGCTGGTAGCAAATGCAATATCCTGCGTAATAGCAATTCTTACAGGATATTTTGCCACCGGAATGCTTGATTCATTTTTAGAAGGTATGAGTATGTATATCGCTATATCATATGATTGGTTATTTGTTCTAAAATTTGTAGGTTTAATATATGTAATACTTATGTTAACACTTGTAATTCCATCAAGAAAAATTAATAAAATGAATATAGTTAACGAAATCAAGTACGAATAGGAGGAAGAATTTATGAGTATAGTTAATGTACAAAATTTGAGCAAAGTATTCGGTAATAAAGATAACCGGAACAAGGTGTTAGACTCTGTTTCATTTAAAATTGAAAAAGGAGAATTCGTATCTTTGATGGGTGCATCAGGAAGCGGCAAATCCACACTATTATATCTGATAGGCGGATTGGACAAACCAACCGAAGGCGATATCTTCATTAATGATGAGGATATAAACAAAATGAAAGAAAAGAAACTGGCAGCCTTAAGGAGAAAAGACATAGGATTTGTATTCCAATTCTATAACCTGGTTCAAAATCTCACTGTTGAAGAAAATATTATGCTTCCAGTTATAATGGATGGGCAAAAAGAAAAAGATTACAAGGATCGCTTAGAAAAAATACTTAGAATAATAGGTCTTGAGGACAAAAGAAAGGCACTACCAAATCAATTATCCGGTGGTCAGCAACAAAGAGTATCTATAGCACGTGCAATAATATTAAGTCCAAGCCTCATACTTGCAGACGAACCAATTGGTAATCTTGATAGCAAATCAGGAAAGGAAGTTATGGATTTATTTAAATCAATTAATAAAGAAGAAGGTATAACCATACTTCAGGTTACACACTCAAAGGAAGCCTCCGAATACGGCACAAGAACAATACTACTTAAGGATGGAAAAATAATAAATTCTGATATTGAATAATATATAAGGGGTTCGATTCCCTCGTACTACCTAAATAAGAGTTTGTTTACAAACTCTTTGCGCCCGAACGGAATTGCAAAGTAAAAAAGCCATAACACTCTGTGTTATGACCTTTTTGTTAATGAGACACCGGGGAATCGAACCCCGGACAACTTGATTAAAAGTCAAGTGCTCTACCGACTGAGCTAGTATCCCATACTATTAAATTACTTTCTACGAATGAATTGATTCATCCAAACTGGGCTAGTTGGATTCGAACCAACGAGATGCAGGAGTCAAAGTCCTGTGCCTTACCGCTTGGCGATAGCCCACTATTAAGATTGCCTTAAGCAAAAAAAATAGGGTGGATACAGGGATTCGAACCCTGGGCCTCCAGAGCCACAATCTGGCGCGCTAACCAACTGCGCTATACCCACCACAGAACTCCAGGATCCTCTTTCTTTAATTCCTAGAAATGTGCCCAAAGGGATTCGAACCCCCGACCCACGGCTTAGAAGGCCGTTGCTCTATCCAGCTGAGCTATGGACACATAAAGCGGGTGATGGGAATCGAACCCACGTATCTAGCTTGGAAGGCTAGTGTTCTACCATTGAACTACACCCGCATACAGTCGGGGTGACAGGATTCGAACCTGCGACCTCCTGATCCCAAATCAGGCGCTCTAGCCAAGCTGAGCCACACCCCGAGAGTTTTCTCTATCTAGTTTTTTCACTGCTCTTTCGCAGTGCATAAAAGATTATAACGCAACCTATTGATTCTGTCAACAACTTTTTTTGAAAAATTTTATATTTTTTTAAAGCCTGCAAAATTCCCTTATTTTATGCCTATTTCAACTCTTTTATTTCATAATTAGCTTTCCCATCTTCTTTAATTTCCATAACAATATATGTAGGTTTTTTTCCATCCTGTCTCGGATATGACAGACTGCCTGGATTTAAAATAACAAAATCATCCTTACATTCCAGATATGGTCTATGAGTATGCCCAAACATAACAATATCTTTTTCTCTTGAAACCCCTTCTAAAATAAGTGTCTCCGGTCCCAAAGATACGTAGTAGTAATTTCCATGAGTTAATAGTGCTTTATATCCGGCAATTTCTATTTCTAATTCCCTCGGTAAAGACGAAAAAAAATCATTATTTCCTGCCACCATTTCACACGGACATTCCGCAATTATTGGTATATATTCGTCTGAACCTTCGACATCACCCAGATGAATCAACATATCTAATGGTTTTTCTATGTCTAATACTTTTTCAAGGTTTTCATCTTTACCATGTGTATCACTTACAATAAGAACTTTCATACTTTGCTTTCCTTTACATTTTGGATTTAAGAATCTCCTTCATCTTTACCAATGCTTTTCCCCTGTGACTAATCTCATTTTTATCTTCCGGAAGCATTTCTCCCGTTGTCATACCAAATTCAGGAACATATAATATAGGGTCATATCCAAATCCATGTATGCCCTTCTCTTCATATCCAATAACTCCCTCAATTGTTGCTCTTGTAGTAATTATCTCACCGTCAGGAAATGCTGCTGCAATTGCACATACAAAACGAGCACTTCTTTCATCCCCCACTGCATCCCTTAATCTATCTATAATATTTTGATTTTTGATTGAATAAGGTGTATCTTCTCCTAAATATCTTGCGGAATAAATTCCAGGCTCTTTGTTAATATAATCAACCTCAAGACCCGAATCATCTGCCAACACAACCTCTCCCGTAAGCTCCATTATTTCTTTGGCTTTAATAATTGCATTTTCTTCAAAGGTCTCTCCATCTTCAACAATATCTGCCTTAATTCCAGCTTCTTTTAAAGATAAAATCGGAATATCAAAATCCTTCATAATCATTTTGATTTCATCCATTTTTCCCTGATTTGATGTTGCAAAAATAATTCTATTAATCTTATTCATTCTTATTCTCCATTTCTGTCATAGCTTCTATTATTCCATCTGCAATTCCTTGTGCAAATCTTTTTTGCCCCTGATTTGAATTAAGTAATGCTAAATCACCCTCATTTGACATAAATCCAAGTTCTAATAAAGCCACAGGAACCTTCGAACTTCTAACTATATGTATTGAATTTCCTACCAGTAAATCTCTTTTTCTGGTACCTGTTGAACTTATTATATTATCTAACATAATTTCCGACAACCATTTCGAATTATATTCAGATTCTGTATCTTTTATATTATACAAAACCTCTGTGCCCTCTGCTGAAGAATCGGCATTATCATTACAATGTATGCTTATAAATAATTTTGGCATAGTATTATTTACAAAATCGGCTCTATCCTCCACAGATACGAAAACATCTTCATTTCTTGTTAAAATAGGAATATATCCCTGCTTTACCAGTATATCACATACATAATTAGCAATACTTAAGTTAATGTCCTTCTCATATATCATTCCATTTTCAGCTCCAACGTCATATCCTCCATGACCCGGATCAATAATAATTAATTTTTCTTCTTTATTATTTATTTCCTCAAAATGAACATATAAAACATTATCCTTTATCTCACTTGAATAAGTACAATATTCCTTCAGCTTAACATTTACCTTTACTTTATTTTTATTCTTTTCATAATTTATTGATGCCACCATTGGCGAACCATAATCAACCTGTTCTTCTCTGAATAAATTCTTTACATCTTCTAAGTAAACAATAAATGTCTTATTAGTAATATCATATTCTGTTTTAATTTCGCTTGCCTTTTTTCCTGATATTGGTTCAATCTTTAGTAATTCTTTTTCTACAATATTATATTTATTGTCCGAAATTTTTTTATCTAATCCCTGGTCTTTTCTTATTAATGCTATAATTAAAACTACTAATAATATACAACCACTAACAAGTGCTACAAACTTTAATCGCCCAAGTTTCATAAAAATCTACCTCACTGTACATTATCTGTATAAACCTTGAGACAAATATTACATTTCTGATTAGTCTCTGTATTTTCCCATTCTATTCCTCTAAGACTTATATAACCCTCTCCATCCGTAAGTTCAACTGTCTCTGTCTGATAACTGCTCACATATTCAACCGCAACCGGTCTTTTACTGTTTGGTGTATTAACCTTTACAACAACCGCAAATTTTTCACCTTTTTTTATCTTTACCGGCTCATTTAGTTTAACAGTATAGAATCCTGAATTTTTAAAATTCCCCTCTGTATTTACTTCACCTCTTTTATTTAAGGATTGTTCTGATTCAAAAGAAGGAATAACATATATACTATAATCCGTATCTTTACCGACAGCATACATTCCGACCGCCTTAATAATTTCATCATTCTCTGCTGTATATACATTAGCAAAATAGGCTATTTCCTTACCATAACCAAGCATACCTACCATTCCGCATAAATCGCTCTGGTAAAGCTTTGCATAATTATTTGCAGGTTCAATCTTAGTATACACCAAACTATGAACAGCTATATTTGTATCATAATATGATACATAGAAATTTCCGTCCTCTCCAAAATCCTCTCCCCAACTGTTTCTACATAAAAATGCCCCGTCAGCCTCTGGTACAGTAGTAAAATTCTCCTTAGGATAATTATCATCCCAACCAATAATTACCACATCATGATTAGGCTTTTCAGTTCCGATATAGCAATAACTATTTTGCTCATAATTATAAAATCCTGAATATTGAATATCATTATTAGTTCCCGCCATATATATAAAGGATTCTACTCCGCCATACTTAAAAATCATTTCTTTGACTTCTTCTATATTTTTACCCTCAATAAGTTGTGCCTCCTGCACATGCAAAACAGCAGAAAGTGTATCATCTGTTTCTCCATCACCATAAGGGTCATCTTTCTCAAGTACCGGTCCCTTCCATGAAGTAAGATAGGCAATGGCCATATTATAATCTCCACCTTCATTTTGCATAATATTAAATGGATTATTCATGCTCATATGATCCTCAGAAAAATCATATTTGTTCTCCGGAAGCAATGTGCTTTCCAGTGCTGTTAATGCTGAAAAAGCCCAACATGTACCATATTGCCCCTGATCCTTTACAGAAGGTACCCTTCTATTCTCAACATAACTATATTTGTAAGGCAATTTTCTTCTGGTCGAATCAGAGTTAATAACTGTACCAACATTCAAAATACCATCCCATGTAAATGAATACTTTAAGGTATCACATAATACATTAATAGGTACATATGCCTTACCATTGATAATTTCCGGCATACTTTTACTCTCTGCTTTAATACCATTTACAACAATTTGGTTTTTGTCAAGGCTCATAGATATTATATCAACGCCCTTTTCAACCTTTACTCTTGAACCCTCATAATAATTTGTAGCACAGTCAAAGGCTTCAATTACCTCGTCTACACTCATCATAATATTTCGATTGCTACTCATATACATATCATCTTTTACTGAAGAAAATTCCTTTCCGTCAACTGTTAATGTAAATGTATTATTATTTACAACCGATGCAATTATAGGATTCCATTCATACACATATTCAACTGTGTTTTCGTCTTTTTCTACATATTCTCTTATAGAATATCCATATAGTGCTCCCACTAAAAGCAGCAACACAACTATGGGTACATACGTCAATACTAATTTATGTTTCAATTCTTATTATCTCCATTCCTTCTCTTCGGTGGTTTTTCACCTGCAAACTGATAAAAATATGTTTTTATCATACCATTATATATTTTTCTATTTTTTGTTGCTTTAAGCCCCATATCAGCTTCTGCATTTTCATACGAAGTTATTATATATGCTGACCATTTATCTAAATTTCGATACCTGTCACCAATTTCTCTATATAATGCCGGAAGTGCTTCTTTTTCCTCTAATCTTTCACCATATGGAGGATTTGTAATGATAAAACCATATTTTTTAGGATGACTCAGCTCACTTAAAGCTCTTTGCTGCAAATGTATCAAATGTGAAACACCTGCCATCTCCGCATTTTGTCTTGCCGCTTTAATAACATCGGCATCAATGTCATATCCTTGTATATCAGTCTCAATATGATCATCAATCAAATCATTAGCTTCTTCTATTGCATCATACCAATTTCTTTTAGCAATAATATTAGTCCACTTTTCTGCTGTAAATTCTCTGTTCATACCAGGAGCAATATTGGCCGCTATCATAGCCGCTTCAATGGGAAATGTTCCACTTCCGCAGAAAGGATCAACAAGTATCCTGTCCTTCTTCCATGGTGTTAATAAAATCAATGCTGCTGCAAGAGTCTCTGAAATCGGTGCTTTCGCAGCCATCTGTCTATAACCTCTTTTATGTAAAGATTCACCTGTTGTATCAAGTGCTATAGTAATCTGGTCTTTATTATTAAATATTCTGATTGGATATTCATTCCCTGTTTCCTCAAACCATGAAACATTATAATACCCTTTCATTCTTTCAACTATAGCCTTTTTTGCCAGACGTTGAAGGTCAGAACTACTATATAATTTACTTTTTATTGTACTTGCCTTAGTAACCCAGAACTTCCCATCCTTTGGTATGTAGTTTTCGAAAGGCAAGGCCTTAACCTTTTCAAAAAATTCATCAAATGTATATGCACTAAATTTTCCGATCTGAATCATAACTCTTTCGGTAGTACGTAGAAATATATTTGCTCTGCAAACAGCTTCTTCATCACCTTCAAAGGTAACTCTTCCATCTTCAACCTGAAGTATTTCATAACCTAAATCTATAATTTCTCTTTTTAATACTGCCTCTAGTCCGAAATGACATGGTGCAATTAATGTAAATCTATTCAAAATAATTCTCCATTTCCTAATAAATTATTGTCACTTATATATTAAAGCCACTAACTTTTAATGTCAAGGTCGATTGGCTACTTCCGTCATTCAATAAAATGGGAGTTGCTACCATATAGGTTCACAACTCCCACTCATCTAATCTAGCCTTTATTACTTATAGCTATTTGAAGATTTGTTCTTAGATGTGTTATTTGCATTGTTTGCGTTGTTTGCATTGTTTGCGTTGTTTGCGTTATTTGCGTTATTTGCATTCTTTGAATTGTTTGCATTTTTTGTGTTATTACTTGTCATAATTGCCTCCTAAAACACTTTGTTATCAGTTACAATCTTATTATGTGATTTTTCAAAAAAATTATTCCGAAAAATTTTTTTAATTTTTTTTAAAATAATGCTTGCATTCTTCGACAGAATATGATAAATTATTCGTGTAAAGAGAAATATCCCTTCAAAACATTTCTTTTTACTTATAACCCCTTATTAATTATTTATACTCCCCTCAAAATAGCTGACGTTCGTTCGTCGGCTATTTTACTTTGTAACAAAGCGGACAAGTCCACTTCAAACTCCCTATAACATAAAAAAATAGTATTCCGAATTCTCTAACTCGGAATACTACAATCCAAACCACTGTGATATGAATTATTACAAATCAAACTATCTAATAGGTCAAAATCAATATCTGCATTTTTAATGATTTCATTTCCAACATTATTAATAAGTGTAATATAATAAGATTGGGCTTCATCCATTAATTCTAAAAAGGATTTTCTTGACTTATGTTTCAAATCCCACGGATTCTTCCATTCAGCCTTTTTTTCATTTAAAGGATCATCCCAAACCATATCCTTGTTCGCAACCATAAATAATGGTGCTGCTGATACACTTCCAAGTACTATCTTTTCAGCCATTGCCAAGGCTCTTTTCTTATAACCATTTTTATCATTTAACATACCATTACTATAATAAAAACTTGTTATTGAAATTTCCATAAGCTTATTACTTGATTTTATATATGGATATGTCTTATTACACGCATTATTAAGAATTTTTGCAATAATTTTTGTACTATAAGCATCAAGCTTTATGGTGTTTTCCTGTCTAAAATCAACAACACTCTTTCCTTTCAATTTATCTAGCAAAAGAAAATCAATATCTGTTTCAAAATCGGTATGCTTTCCAAAATAATCCTTACCTTTATTCAAATAACCTGTTCTATAATAAATATAAGGATGACATTTAGTATCCATAGAATAATGCCCTAAAAATCCTAACAAATACGCCAAACCTATATTCTTTTTAGAATCATTTAATCCATTTACCTCTTCTATAAGATTATGCAAAAATCTGCCCGTATCGTATACATGCATAACTGACGCAAGCCTTTTCTTATTTCCCGTAAACGAATACGGAAAATAAAAAAATACATCCGGTCCCTGTAAGCCTAATGAAAAAGCTTTCTTATTTTCCCTTATTACATTTCTAAGATTTTTCTCTTTAATATTTTTTACTGTTTCACATCCAAACAAATAATGAGTAATAAATCCCGGCATTTTCCCTCTCCTTCTTAATTCTATACAGATTTAGCTCTCTTTGATTTACCTGCAAATGAACATATTATTATAATAAAGCCACCAAGTGCAAGTACTCCGCCTACCACATACAGAATAATGCCTACCACATTTAATCCATATTTTAATCTAAACTCTGATGGATTTAAAGGATCACAATATATGGTAACCTTGTTTCCTATTCGCATTGAAGACGTATAATATGATAATCGAACATTTTCATATGAATTACCATCAAACTCATACGAAATAAATACTGTATGTTCTGTGTCATATTCCTCATCTA
Source organism: Lachnospiraceae bacterium (assembly GCA_017396555.1). Taxonomy (GTDB): domain Bacteria; phylum Bacillota; class Clostridia; order Lachnospirales; family Lachnospiraceae; genus RGIG1934. The sequence continues at coordinate 45,378 of JAFQLS010000001.1, forward strand.
ATCTATCATATTCTACTTCTTCCTTAATATCAACAATAGTCGCTTCTGTTTCAACTGCTGTATCCATAAAATCGGAATGACTTTTATTAATAAAATATCCTCCTAAAATCAGTCCTGTCGCAAAAAGCATAAAACCTAATCCTACAATTAATGTTATCCAATTAACCTTTTTCATAATCTTCCTCCATATAGTATTAAATATTCATAAGTGCCGAAATAATCGGTATTGATATTACCGAAATAATAGTAGATAATGCTACTCCTCTGGTTGCTAATTCAAAATCACCATCATATTCCTGTGTAAGCATAGCAACCATACTTGCAACAGGTGTCGCAAGCATAACAAACATTACATTAACTATAATATCGTTTGTAACAAATAGCCTTATCAACCAAATTCCTACAATTGGAATTATAAATTGTTTAAACAAACAAAACAACAATAATTTTATATCTGTTACCATATTTTTCAAATTAATTGTTGCAAATGATGCTCCTATAATCATCATACTTAATGGTGCAGTAAGATTTCCAAGCATTCCGCAGCTCTCTTTAATAACATAAGGAATTGGAATTCCTATAACAAATATTAATATTGCAATAACACTTGCTATTGTACCTATATTCAAAATGGATTTGATAAGACTGCCACCTTCTTTATCTTTTGTCACATCCTTTCGCAACATCGCTACCCCATATGTATAAATCAGAACATTAAATGGAATCACATATATTGCAGCATATAAAAGTCCGTTATCTCCAACAAAACTTCTTACAATTGGCATACCCATAAAACTAATATTTGAAAAAACGACCATTATGCTATAAGTGTTAAGACTTCCCTTACTCATCATAAACATCCTCGGAATTATAAATGATATTCCTATTAATAAGGCATATGCTATAATGGTTACCAATACCATAATTACAAGGCTTTCACCTTTAATTTTGCTATTATCACCCATTACACTTGATAATATCATTGCAGGATTAGCTATATATAGAACAATCCCTGATATTCTTTTATTAATGCTTTCAGTTAAAATGTCCTTCTTAAATGCTATATATCCCACAAGCATTATAATAAATAATACCGACATCTGTTCAATTGCTACCATCCTTCTATCCTCCTAGTTATTAGTATTTCACTTTACTGCATTTTTAAGCAAATAGAATATACAATTTCAAAGCTTTCATCCTCAAATGGCAATCTCTCAAGCATATTAAAACATCTTGCCTCTAAAATCTCCGGAAAGTTTCTCTTAATGTTATTTATTGCATTAAAGGTATATTTTTTGCTCCTCCTTATTACAAAAAAATTAATAATTCTTGTATGCGTCCTCTTTTGCCTCTTCTAATGTGTCATACTCTTTACTAAAACACCTACCAGCACCATTATCAACCTCTAATTTCCATTTACCTGAATGTACTTCAAAGCATCACTCTTCTTTACCCCGCGATAGCTTCTACAATGTTTTTTTCAATATATTCCACTCTGTCAAAAACCATAGGCTTAAAATGCGCTGTTATGGCTACTACAATTTGATTTTTTCTATCAACATATATAATATTACCGCCATCACCAATAGCAGCAATTACCTCTCTTGTTCTATGAGGAAGCCACCACAAAAAACCATAATCCTGATTCCCAAATTTCTCATCGGTAGATATATAGGATTTTGTCACCATTTCAATCCAATTCTCACTTATAATACGAGTATTATTATAAACACCGTTATTAAGCACCATCAAACCTATCTGTGCCATTTCATAAGC
>JAFQLS010000006.1 GCA_017396555.1 Lachnospiraceae bacterium
AGGATTGTATCCATCATACCAGGCATAGATGCTCTAGCACCTGAACGAACTGAAACAAGTAATGGATTCTCCTTGTCTCCGAATTTCTTTCCTGTGATTTCTTCCATTTTAACGATATATTCGTTAATCTGACCCTGAATTTCATCGTTGATCTTACGACCATCTTCATAGTACTGTGTACATGCTTCTGTTGTAATTGTGAAACCCTGTGGTACTACGTCAGCACCAATGATCTTTGTCATTTCAGCAAGGTTAGCACCCTTACCACCAAGAAGATTACGCATTGTAGCATCGCCTTCGTTAAAAAGGTATACCCATTTGTTTGCCATTTTGTGTTTCCTCCTAAACTAACTTTGTTTTATTTATAAGGCTAATCCTTATATTGCTTATTTGTTGACATATTTGCACGCAAAAATAACCTGCAAATGCAGTCACAAGGTCATTATAACAACTGATAACCAATTAGTCAATTCTATTTTCCTTTTAAATTTATTTCAGGAAATCCTACACCAAATGATGTTCCGGCGGTTATACATACCGAATTTTCATACCCTTTGTAATAAAGAGCTGCTGCCGTGCCATCATGAATAAGACTAATTATAATAGAACGGTTAAGACGTCTCTCTAATTCTGCTGCAAGCACAGCTGCATAATTATCTCCAAGTTCATTCAACTTGGCATATCCACCTCTTGTATCATTTATCTTACCATCTACTACATAACTTGCCATACTAATAACTATTTCCCAACCTACATGACCATATTTCTCTGCCTCATAATATGCATCAAGTATAGTATTTACAAGATATTCATGCAATTCCTCTGCCTGTCTTCTTCTTTCCTGAGAATCTTCTACACTCCATTCCATATTAATGGATTTCGCACTTTCTAATTCTATCAACCTGTTATTACCGTTTTCATTAACAGCAATAACCCTCTTTATCTTCGTATGACCCAAGTCAAATACAATATGCACCTTCTCATCACCAGTAATTTGTGTAAGACATCCTTTAGCTCCAATCTTTGAACTATTTATATTTTTGATTATGTTGTAACATGGGATACCTGCCTTATCAAATACCTCTATCGCCTTATCAATAATACGATTTCCCATACTACCGCTTGCAAGTCCGCCTACAATAATAACATTCTCTACATTTGCCCAATATTCCCAGTGTTCATCATCCCAATCACTTCTTGCTGCTCTATTCTCAGCAAGACCGGTCTTAAGCACAAGTAACATCAGTCCAAGACGCTTACCATATTTATCCGCAATCCCTATTGCAACTTCATTACCTTCATCTATCTTCTCATCAAGAAGCTTAGGCAAATCCATTTCCACATAATTTTCCACACAAATATTAAGAGCATCTGCCTTCTCTTTTATCTCACTGATAATAATTCGCGCACCAAATACCTCCTTGACAGTTTTCCCCTCAATAGAATCCTCGATTCCATTGATAGGGAGTTTTGCAAGAACCACCTTATTTAGCGAGCAATTTGAAGTCAAATACTCTCTGTCATTTTCTGTTATTAAAATAAAAGGATTATCACTACTCATCATAAATTAAAACTCAAATTTCTTTTCAAAATATGCCTTAAGATCTTCTATCTTAATTCTTTCCTGTTCCATTGTATCTCTGTCACGTACTGTTACACAACCGTCTGTCTCTGACTCAAAATCATATGTTATACAGAATGGTGTACCAATTTCGTCCTGTCTTCTATATCTCTTACCAATATTACCTCTGTCATCAAATTCACAATTGTAATATTTGCAAAGATCAGCATAAATCTTTTCTGCACCTTCGTTTAACTTCTTTGATAATGGAAGTACACCAATCTTAACAGGTGCAAGTGCCGGATGGAAATGAAGTACTGTTCTAACATCTCCGCCTTCCAACTCTTCTTCATCATATGCTGCACAAAGGAATGCAAGTGTAACTCTGTCTGCACCAAGTGAAGGTTCAACAACATATGGGATATACTTTTCCTTAACCTCATCATCAAAGTAAGACATATCCTCACCTGATACATTCTGATGCTGTGTAAGGTCATAATCTGTTCTGTCAGCAATACCCCATAACTCACCCCATCCAAATGGGAATAAGAATTCGATATCTGTTGTACCTTTACTATAGAAACATAATTCTTCTGGCGAATGATCTCTTGCTCTCATTTCATCATCCTTCATACCAAGACTCTTAAGCCAGTTGATACAGAACTCTCTCCAATAATGGAACCAATCAAGGTCTGTTCCCGGTTTACAGAAAAACTCAAGCTCCATCTGCTCAAATTCTCTTGTTCTAAATGTAAAGTTACCAGGTGTGATTTCATTTCTAAATGATTTACCAATCTGAGCTATACCAAATGGCATTTTCTTTCTGGATGTTCTCTGAACATTCTTAAAGTTTACAAATATACCCTGTGCTGTCTCAGGTCTTAAATACACTGTATTCTTAGCATCCTCAGTTACACCCTGAAATGTCTTAAACATTAAGTTAAACTGTCTGATGTCTGTAAAGTTGTGTTTTCCACATGATGGACACACAATATTCTTTTCTTCTACGAAATTCTTCATTTCTTCATGTGACCATGCATCAACAGAACCTTCTATCTCATAGTTATTCTCTGCTGCCCAGTCTTCAATAAGCTTATCTGCTCTAAATCTTTCCTTACAATCCTTACAATCCATAAGAGGATCTGCAAATCCTCCTAAATGTCCTGAAGCAACCCATGTCTGTGGGTTCATAAGAATAGCACAATCAACACCCACATTATATGGATTTTCCTGAACGAACTTCTGCCACCATGCCTTCTTAACATTGTTCTTAAGCTCAACACCAAGATTACCATAATCCCATGTATTAGCAAGTCCGCCATATATCTCTGAACCAGGATATACAAAACCTCTTGCTTTTGCTAACGCTACTATTTTGTCCATTGTCTTTTCCATTTTTCTATTCCTCCACTTTATATAAAATGTAATTATTTTTCTCTGCCTTTGTATTAGCTGTGTCTTTATCAACTGATACGTCTTTACTTGTGTATACAATATCCTCAGGTATGTACACGCACATCTCCTGATTTGTATATAGAACCATAAGCTTATCTGTTTCTTCGAGCTTATCTTTACCTACAGTACCTTCCTCACCAACCTTGATAAATTCTCCCTCGAATTTTATCCCGGCTTCTATAGCATCCTTATATGTATATACACCAAATTCTACATTTTCAGCCTTAACATAATCTGTCATATAGTTCACATAAGATTTACCATCAGCAAATTCGTACCATAATGTAGCTTTATTATCTTTTACAGCAAAGCTTGCTTTATTAAGACTACCTTCTCCATATATCTCATTAAAATCGGCAACCTCTTCATCTATAAACTTTTCAAGCTCCTTGCTATCATAATAATCTTTATCTAAGTTTTCTTCAAACTTAACCTGAACACGCCCTCCCGGTTCCATAACCACCCCGGCAGATGCCTTGTTGGTTTTCTCCTTAGCGCACCCAACACATACCATAAGTGTCATTACGGCAACCACTATACATCTTTTTAATCTATACATAGTAGCTCACCTCCTATTTTTACTATGTGGGATATTATAACCTCAATCCGTTATTATTTCAACCACGAAATTCCGTCAATGAGTTCAAGGCTCTTAAACTCACCATCTATATACATTTTCATATGCTTATTCATAATATCCGAAAATTCTTTCATAACCTCATCAGACACATCAAATGTATACAATTTTTCAATACCACTGCTGATGACATATTGAAATGTATATATAGTAGAAACATTTATGTCACGAAGACCGCCTCTTTTATCCATACACTTTTCGCAAACAAGCCCCGCTGACTGCACACTGTAATAAAATTTATCTTTATCCTTACCACAGCCTATACATTTATACATTTCAGGATACTCACCATTAATAGTCATTATTTTAAGTTCAAATATACGCCTGATAAGTATATTTTTAAGATTAGGTTTTAGCAATGCCCTAAACGATTGATACAAAAGATTTAATGTTTCTCTTCCATCTACATTTTCTCTGCCATAATAATCAGCTAATTCAAGAAAATAGAAACCATAGCACGCACCTTCTACATCTCTTGACAAATCATCAAAATAATTCTTTGCATTTACTGACATTATATTGTATGAGGTTCTTCCTTCATACACTTCGAATTCACCAAATGTAAATGGTCTTGTACCTGCCATTAGTGTACTCTTCGGTCTTCTTGCTCCTTTTGCAAATGCCGCAATCTTACCTCTTTCCTTTGTCAGCAATACTATTCTTTTATCAAAATCTCCTACGGGTGTAGCATTTATTACCATACCTGTAACGGTTATTTTATCCATCATTTTTTATTCTTTACCATCATATCCAAAATTCTTAAGATAGAATTCACTATCACGCCATTCCTTCTTAACCTTTACCCAAAGCTTAAGATTTACCTTACACTCTACAAGTCTCTCTATCTCATATCTGGCAGCACTGCCTATCTTCTTAAGCATTACGCCACCTTTACCGATTATAATGCCCTTATGCGAATCTCTCTCACATACAATAGTTGCATCTATATCTGCAATTTGTCCGCCTTTTCTAAATGACATCTTATCAATGTATACTGCAATACCATGTGGAACCTCTTCATCAAGACACTTGAGTGACTTTTCTCTGATAAGCTCTGCCACAATCTGTTTCATTGGCTGGTCTGTAATTGTATCCTCATCATAATAACAAGGTCCATATGGCAAATACTTAAATATCTGTTCAATGACAGTATCCGTATTACTTCCCTTTATTGCAGACACTGGTATAATTTCTGCAAAATCATATACCCTTCTATATACATCGATATATTTAAGCACATCTTCCTTTGGTACTGTATCAATCTTATTGATAATGAGTATTACCGGAGTTTTAACCCCCTTAAGAGTTTCGATTATATGTTGCTCACCCGCACCTATATAATCAGTAGGTTCTACAAGCCACATAACCACATCTACTTCTTTTAAGGTTCTCTCTGCTACATTTACCATATATTCACCAAGCTTATTTTTCGCCTTGTGTATACCGGGTGTGTCAAGAAATATAATCTGCCCATCATCATTTGTAAATACAGTCTGTATCTTATTTCTGGTTGTCTGTGGCTTATTAGATGTTATCGCAATTTTTTGCCCTATAAGCCTATTCATTAGAGTAGATTTTCCTACGTTTGGTCTTCCGATTAATGTTACAAATCCAGATTTAAAATTCTCCTTCATCATTCCTCCATATCTAACCCAAAAGGTTCTTAGTATCTTTAAATAAAGACTTTGCTTCCTCTATTTTCCCTTCATTTCCAATCACACATATATTATCACACTCAAGTATTGCACTAACAAGAGGGGCAAGCTCTCTTATTTTCTCTACTGTTGTAGATAACACCTCATCTCTTTCCTTCTGAATTGTTTCATACTCCAAATGTGTTACATATGCCATAAGCGAACGATTTCCTCTTGAACATGGTGTAAGTGGCGTATCCATTCCGCTTATAGTTCCAATAATGAACTTAGTCATTTCTCTTTCTGTAAAATCAACATTTTCAAGATACTTTGGTATTGCCCTATAATTTGCAAATGTTTTTTCAAGATTAGGGTCACGATATGACGAAAATCCACCGTTTCCCTTTCTGTTAAATGAAGAGCTACAGCCATATGCGCCTCCATGTACTCGTACTGCATTCCACAGGTATTCATAATTAAGAATTGTTCCAAGTACTCTTACATAACCGGAGTATTCAAAGCCTTTGTTCTTAAAATTACCTGTCTGTGCAACATACTGTATCTGAGCAGAGGTCTTAAATGCTTCGTTAATATTATATTCCGGAACTGCCTCCATAGCTTCAAAATCATTAGTAGTCCGGCTTCCATTTATCATTTTTACAAATTTTCCTACTTTTCCACTAAGAAGCTCAATTCCCTTTGAATCAGCCGTACAGCTAAGTAACATATTGTCTTTTCTGAAAATGTAATTAACTACGGTCTTTAGGTTCTTAACTATATCAGATTTTTTATTTTCGTAGTCCTTAACAATATCTGATACAAATCCATAGAAACCAATTCCCTTCATCATATCAGAGTACCTTGATGCTTCTGATAAATATGACATACTTCTCTGTAATGCTATGGAATTACCCGACTGCATAAGAGTAACCTCTAATCTCGACTTTACTTCATCAAGTATTTCCTTAAGGCGCTTTTCATCATCAAACACAGTATTATTTATAAATTCCTCTAACATATCAAATGCAAAATCAATCTTGTCATACATAACTCTCGATTTTAATTCCGCATAAATATTACAGGTTCCTCCCTCTCTATAGTCAGGTACAACCTTTATTCCAAATCCAATCCCTCCCGAGTTAAGATTTACAAGATTTGATATCTCACTATAAGAATGCTTTGTTGTATCCATATATCCTATAATTGATTTTAACAATCCAAGATATGGTACCGCATTCTTAGGAATATCTGTAATATTAAACAACACCTTAATATAAGCTATTCCATTCGTAAAAATGTCATGTATCAATACTTCTGTTCCATCCACATTTACAAATTCGTTATAATAAACTTCGGATTTCTTAGAAATATCAGATATTTTTAATAATGGTATCTTTCTAAGATTCTCTTCCTTAGATGGCTCATCCTTATATTCCTTAAGAGCCTTTGTATCCTCTACAAGCTTATTTATTTCTTCTTCTGAAAGGGATTCCTTATAAGCTGCAAGCCTTTCTTCTATCTCCTTGTCTCTTTTTAATGTAAGACCCTTGCGTGGAACTGCCATTACTACTGAGCTATGCGGATTGTTAAGAAGCTTCTTTTCAATTAAAGCTTCATAATACCCTGTTCCTATATTTTTCTTAAGTATTTCAAAGGTCTCATTTGCCTGCAATAACACAAACGGCTTGTTGTCATCATATAACCATGTGTCAAACATTTGTAACCCATAAATAAGTCCCTTTGGATACGAGCCAAAATCTGCTTCTCTAAACTGGAATTCGAACACATTAATTCCTGCTCTTATCGAATCTTCATCCACACCATTTTCAACAATATTTTTAAGTGTATCTTTTATTATCTGAACAAATCTGTCTTTATCTGACGCATTTGCATTTTTTGCTATAATCGAAAAATATGGCTGATACATACATTCACTATATCCACCATAAATATCATTACCTATCCCCGCATCTATAAGTGCCTTTTTAATTGGTGCACCCGGCATTGAACAAAGTGCATAATCAAGTATCTTGTATGCAATATACTCTATCTTATCTCCTGAAACTCCTGTAACAACATTATAAGACAAATATGTGTTATCTTCTTCTGATTCATTTTCTGTAATAGAGTACTCTGCAATTTCTTCTCTTGTAGTCTCAAACGCCTCCTGTAATTCTATCTTTGAGTCAACCTCAAGATAATCATATTTAGATAAGTATTCTTCATCTATCCAACGCAAATATTCTTCCATATTTGCATCACCATATAAATAAATATAACTGTTTGACGGATGATAAAATGTTCTATGAAATTCAAGATATTCTTCATAGGTAAGAGTTGGTATACTCTCTGGTGCTCCACCCGACTCATTTGCATAACAGGTATCCGGATATAAGCTGTGCATAATCTGTCTCTCAAGCACATCATCAGGTGATGAGAATGCACCCTTCATCTCGTTATATACCACTCCGTTATAAGTAAGCTTGTCATCTACTGATTCAAGGCTATAGCTCCAGCCCTCCTGCTTAAATATTTCTTCATGCTTATATATATTAGGGTTAAATACTGCATCCATATATACGTCTACAAGATTATGAAAATCTGCATCATTGGTACTAGCCACCGGATACAATGTTTTATCAGGATAAGTCATTGCATTTAAAAATGTATTAAGGGAGCCCTTCACAAGTTCCATAAAAGGATCCTTTACATCAAACTTCTTAGAACCACACAGCACTGAATGCTCAATAATGTGTGGTACACCTGTATCATTTGTAACAGGAGTTCTAAATCCAACGCAAAATGTTTTGTTATTATCGCTATTAGGAAGAAGGGCAACTCTTGCACCTGTCTTTTTGTGCTTTAACAGGATTCCATCTGAATCCAGTTCATTTATCTTAATATTTTGTATAATCTCATATTCTTTTATATCGCTAATCACTGCATATACCTCCAATATTGCACATATGTTTTAATGATACCACAAAAATCGGTATTCATACAATAGGCATTGTTTAAAAGTTTATAGATATTTAATTTGACCTGATACTATATTATCAATAAAATAAAATTAATTAATATTAAGAAGGAGTAAAAACATATGAATAAATTTATAATCACAACAGATTCAACCTGTGATCTGCCTGAATCTTATATATCAGACAACAACATCCCCATTATTCCTTTATACTATGCGATTGACGAGGTAGTATATGGTGAAGAAAAGACAATGGAAGTCAAGGAATTCTTTGATGTTATGCGCGGTGGTAAAATGCCAACAACTATGGCGGCTAATCAGGTTACAACAGAGGAGCTATTTAGAAAATATCTTGAAGAAGGTTATGACATTCTTCACCTTGCATTTTCTTCCGGACTTAGTAGCACATATAATACTGCGGCTGTAGTGGCAAATGAACTTACAGAGGAATATCCCGACAGAAAAATAATCGTTATCGATACTCTTGCAGCTTCAATGGGAGAAGGACTCATCGTATATAAAGCTGTCGAAATGCAAAAGTCAGGTAAGACCATAGATGAAATATCAGATTTCATTAATAATAATATTCATCATTTTGTTCATATGTTTACAGTCGATGATTTGTTCCATTTACATAGAGGCGGACGTGTCTCAAAAGCAACTGCTATTATGGGTACTATGATTAACATCAAGCCTGTTCTCCATGTTGACAATGAAGGGAAATTAGTAGCACTCTCAAAGGTTCGAGGTCGTAAAAAATCTTTATCAACTTTAGTTGATAATATGTCTGAATATATGAAAGGATATGAAAATGATAATGACACTGTTATGATTAGTCATGGCGATTGTATTAAAGATGCAGAGTTTGTAGCTAATCAGATTAAGGAACGTTTTGGCATCGAGAATATTATGATTAATTATATCTGCCCTACAATCGGTGCTCATGCCGGTCCAGGTACTGTAGCATTGTTCTTTGTAGGAGAAAAAAGATAAACCATACATAAATGCCCCCTTCTAAGATTTAAGAAAGGGGCATTATTAATTATTTCTTTGTTTTTATAGTCTTTGTTGCTGATCAGTCAGAATATATTGATGTTGATTTACCATCAATCTTAATTTTTTTGCATTTTTTTAAGAAAAAAATGCGTAATAATATTTCTATTATATTTGCAGTTTGACTAATATTTGTATTGTCTACCCTATCTCGTCATATATACTATACAATACTTATACATAAATATAATAGCTACTGCAAAAAATTGCAGTAGCTACCATACATATTATATTACTCGTTATTTAATTCTTTATGACCCTTATTTATAATATTCCACACCCGATTCGAATATCTTCATATCCTGTTCACCATAAATATTCATAGCAACAGACCTGTCTCTACGCTCTGAATGAGCCATCTTACCGAAGCATCTTCCATCAGGACTTGTAATACCTTCGATTGATGCGAACGAACCATTTACATTCCATTCTTCATCCATTGTCGGATTACCATCCATATCAACATACTGAGTAGCAACCTGACCATTTTCAAATAACTTCTTAATCCATTCTTCATTTGCTACGAATCTTCCTTCACCATGTGAAGCAGGATTACAATATGTTTTACCAACCTCTGCAAGCTGTAACCAAGGTGATTTATTAGAAACAACCTTAGTATAAACCATCTTAGATATATGTCTGTTTATAGTATTAAATGTTAATGTCGGAGCATTTTCGTCCTGTCCTGTAATCTGACCGTTTGGCACAAGACCAAGCTTGATAAGAGCCTGGAAACCATTACAGATACCAAGTGCAAGACCATCTCTTTCATTAAGCAATTTATGAACAGCTTCCTTCATCTTTTCATTTCTGAATGCTGTAGCAAAGAACTTGGCAGAACCATCCGGTTCATCACCGGCACTAAATCCACCAGGGAACATAATAATCTGTGCCTGATTAATACAATTCTCAAATGCTGTTACAGATTCTCTTATATCCTGTGCTGTTAAGTTCTTAAATACCTTTGTTATAACATTTGCACCAGCTCTCTCGAATGCTTTAGCACTGTCATATTCACAGTTTGTTCCTGGGAATACAGGAATAAATACTGTAGGCTTTGCAATCTTATTCTTGCAAACATATACCTGCCCACCTGTATAAATAGGTGTGTCAAGTACTGTTTTATCCTCTGTTGCTCTTGTTGGGAATACCTTTTCAAGTGTACCTGTCCATGCATTAAGAGCCTCATCCATTGTAATTGTTACTCCATCAAATTCAAATGTAGCCTTATCAGTCACTTCACCAATAAGCTGTCCATTCTTAAATTCTGCATCAGCTTTAACTTCTGCAACGATGTCACCGATAGCAGGTGAGAATAATTCTTCCTTAGAGATACCCTCTAACTTAACACCCATTTTATTACCAAATGCCATCTTACTTATTGCTGCCGCAACACCCTTAGCATCTACTACATATGCAGCCACAATACTTCCATTCTGAATTAATTCATGAATATTTTCATACTGTGCCTTTGCACTATCATATATAGGTAAATCATATTCATTCTTAGAAATGCTAAACTTAACAAGTTTATTTCCTGCAGTCTTAAGTTCAGGAGTAATTACATCCTTTTCCTTTGCAACATCTACTGCAAATGATACAAGTGTTGGTGGTACATCGATTTCATTAAATGAACCTGACATACTATCCTTACCACCGATTGACGGAAGACCAAATCCCATCTGTGCGTCATAAGCACCAAGTAATGCAGCGAATGGCTGGCTCCAACGAGATGGATCCTCTGTCATTCTTCTGAAATATTCCTGGAATGTAAATCTTATCTTCTTATAATCACCACCGGCAGCCACAATCTTAGAAATTGATTCAAGTACTGCATATACCGAACCATGGTATGGGCTCCAGCTTGATAAATATGGATCAAAACCATAACTCATCATTGTTACTGTATCACATGTTGCACCAAGAACAGGAAGCTTAGCAACCATTGCCTGTGTCTCTGTCAACTGATACTTACCACCATGTGGCATATATACTGAACCTGCTCCGATAGAGCCATCAAACTTCTCAACAAGCCCCTTCTGCGAACATACATTAAGGTCTGAAAGTGTATCAAGCCATTTAGCCTTAACATCATTAACTTCTGCATTAACAAGATACTTATTATCCTCTGAAGGCATATCCACAAGTACACTAGTCTCCTGATGAGCACCATTTGTATCAAGGAATGCTCTCGAAATATCAACTATTGTTTTACCTCTCCAATTAAGAACAAGTCTTGGTTCTTCTGTAACAACAGCTACTTCCGTTGCTTCAAGATTTTCTTCTGCTGCATACTTCATAAATTCTTCAACATCCTTTGGATCAATTACAACAGCCATTCTTTCCTGTGATTCTGAAATAGCTATTTCTGTACCATCAAGACCTGCGTACTTCTTAGGTACTTTATCAAGATTAATATTAAGACCTGCTGCCAACTCGCCAATTGCTACTGATACACCACCAGCACCAAAGTCGTTACATTTCTTAATAAGCTTACTTACTTCGCCTCTTCTAAATAATCTCTGAAGCTTTCTTTCTGTTGGTGCATTACCCTTCTGAACTTCTGCTCCACATGTCTCGATTGATTCCTCTGTATGAACCTTAGATGAACCTGTTGCACCACCACAACCGTCACGTCCTGTTCTGCCACCTAATAAGATAATGATATCTCCCGGATCTGATGTCTCTCTCTTAACAGCTTTTCTAGGGGCAGCACCCATAACAGCACCAATCTCCATTCTCTTTGCCACATAATCCGGATGATAAATCTCTTTAACAAGACCTGTAGCAAGTCCAATCTGGTTACCATATGAACTATAACCATCAGCAGCACCTCTAACCAACTTCTTCTGTGGAAGCTTGCCCTTAAGTGTCTCTGACTTAGGTCTTGTAGGATCTGCAGCACCGGTAACACGCATTGCCTGATATACATATGTACGTCCTGACAATGGATCTCTGATTGCTCCACCAAGACATGTTGCAGCACCACCAAATGGCTCAATTTCTGTAGGATGATTATGTGTCTCATTCTTGAAGTTTACAAGCCACTCCTCTGTAATAACACCTTTTCCATCATGATAGTCAATTTCAATAGGTACAACTATACTACAAGCATTAATTTCTTCTGATTCTTCCTGATCATCTAACTTACCCTGTTTCTTAAGCTCACGCATAGCAAGAAGTGCAAGATCCATAAGACATACGAACTTATCATCTCTACCCTTGAAAAGTTCATTTCTTGCATCGATGTACTTATTATATGTATCAACGATAGGTGCCTTATAATATCCATCCTTAAACTGAACATCTTTAAGTTCAGTCTGGAATGTTGTATGACGACAGTGATCAGACCAATATGTATCAAGAACTCTGATTTCTGTCATCGAAGGATTTCTCTTCTCTTCACCCTTGAAATAATTCTGGATGTGAAGAAAATCTTTAAATGTCATAGCAAGTCCAAGCGAATTATATAATTCCTTCAAGCTTGCTTCGTCTTTATCTATAAACCCATCAAATACAATTACATCTGCCGGATCATCAAATACAGTAACTAATGTATCAGGTTTCTCAATACCTGTTTCTCTTGAATCTACAGGGTTAATACAGAATGATTTAATACTTTCAAATTCTTCATCTGTAACAACACCTTCTATAACATATGTGGTAGCGGTCTTTATAACCGGCTCCTCATCTTCTTTCAAAAACTTAACACACTGCTCAGCCGAATCAGCTCTCTGATCAAACTGTCCAGGTAAATATTCTACGCTAAATACTCTATCTGTTTCCTTGTTATAAGGAAATTCTTCTTCATATAATGTATCCACAGGTGGTTCAGAAAATACTGTATTAAGTGCTTTCTTATATGTCTCCTCTGATAAATTCTCAATGTCATAACGAACAAGAACTCTCACTCCTGTGACTGTCTTAATGTCAAGATAATTTCTCACCTCATGTCTAAGTTCCTTAGCCTTAACAGCATAAGGTGCTTTTTTCTCAACGTAAACTCGCTTAACTGTGCTCATAAGTACCTCCATATGTTATTACTGTTTTTTAACTAACTTCTTTATTATAACACGTTCCGCTATAAATGGAATAGAAAAAATTAAAAACATCAAAATTCCAAAAATTATACCAATTCTTATACTAATATCTATGAAAAATTGCTGAGGAACAATGTTAATAAGCATATCCGTCTGTGGGTTTAATATCCATAGGTCATTATCAAAGAAAATCTTATGAAATGTAACAAATGCCTTATCAAAATTAAGTGCTATAACTCCAATTAAAGCTCCTGCAAGTCCTATAAATATTAGTATTCCTTTCCATATACCGCCTGATATAATCCTTATCTTATTTTTTATATCGCTCTTATTTGCCCCACATATGATACCAATAGATAGTGCCATTAGTGCAAAACATATTCTTCTAATCCAGATAGCTCCAACAAATAAAACTTTACAATCCGCCATATGTTGTTTTTCTCTGTCATTAAAAAATTCTCTTGTTTGACCAAACATAGTAGTCTCTACAACCAGGTCATCCCTATCACCACGAAGGTAAGCCATCATTTCTTTGGTAACCTCCATAAGGTCATCCATTTCCATCCCAACAGCTGTAAGTACATTATTTTTCTCATATTCCTTTTTGTAAAAATCCCAGTCTCCATATGCCGCTATCTCAACGGATGTAATAAGTGTAATTGCAAAAATACTTATTACAATAACAATCAGACTTATTCGGTTAATCCATTTCATCTTCTTTAATTCCTTTCCAAAATTCATTAATTACATTTTCAGCCTCGTCATAATTAATGTATCGTATATCTTCCCATTCCATCGGAAATAGTTTTCTCGATGAAGCTTCCATAAATCTCTCATCAAGCAAAGCAATAACACCCTCATCATTATCCGTTCTTATAACCCGACCTGCAGCCTGCAGCACCTTATTAAGACCCGGATATCTATAAGCATAATCAAAGCCATTACCATAGTTTTCAAAATGCTTCTTAAGTATCTCCCTCTCCGTACAAATCTGTGGCAAACCTGTACCAATAATAATACTACCAATAAGTGAATCATTTTTCAAATCAATTCCTTCCGAAAATACTCCACCAAGAACGCAAAAAGCTACAATATTTTTATTTTCATAGAAAATATTTATAAATTCTTCCCTATCCTGTTCATTCATATTAGAATTCTGCATAATAAATATAATATCATCATTGACTTCCATTGAATATTTATATACATCCTCCATCATCTTATACGAAGGAAAGAACACCATATAATTACCTTTCTTTGCTCTCGCAATGGATTTTATATATTCAAATATTTTCTTGTATTCATTTTCATTACGTCTTGTATATTTACTCGACACATCCTTCGCCGAAATTATCAGCCTTTTCGATTTATCAAACGGCGAGTTAGTATATATTGCATAATCCTCTTCTTCACCACTAAGCAGCCTCTTGTAATAATTTACCGGCAACAATGTAGCCGAAAAAAATATACTTGATATCCCTTTATCCATACACTCTCTAAGATTTACAGAGGGATTTATACAATATAGCTTAATAAAAAAGTCTCCTTTATCATCAAACGACGCATATATTTCATAATTCTCATCAAGCCTATCGTTAACAGCAAGAAAATTTCTTACCGCAAAATAAAAGTCAAGTACTTCTTCTCGCCCTTCAAATTCTTTGTAATCATCAAGAAGTTTTTCAAGCATGGTCAGAATTCTCATTAACGGAATGATTAATCCACCTATCTCATCTATCAATATAAATTTTTCACATTCCCTCTTATAATCAAGCATAAGTTTATTACACTTGTTAAGATTCTTAACTATAGACGATTTTTCTCCCTTTAATTTAATAACGAGTTTTTTTATTCTTAAAAAATCTTCTTTTACTATAGCCGCACTATACATCTCTCTTGCTCTTTCCACAAGATTATGTGCTTCATCTATTAGAAATATATATTTTCCCTTTGTCCCTTGTGCAAAATATCTCTTTAGATATACATTAGGGTCAAAAACATAATTATAATCGCAAATTATTCCATCCACCCAATTACTTACATCAAGAGACATTTCAAACGGACACACATTATGTTTGTCTGCATATCCTTCTATTATTTCACGGGTTATATGAGCTTCATTGTTAATAATTTCAAAAACTGCATCATTAACTCTGTCGAAATGTCCCTTTGCTCTCATGCATGCTACAGGATTACATTCACATTTTTCCATAGGACATATTTTTTCCTTTGCAGTAATAGTAACATTTCTAAAGCTTATTCCTTCTGCTCTCAAGGTCATAAATGCTTCCTCTGCTACAGTCCTTGTAATCGTTTTAGCTGTCAGATAAAATATTTTCTCACCAATATTTTCGCCCAGACTTTTAACCGCCGGAAATATCGTAGACATTGTCTTGCCTATTCCGGTAGGTGCCTGCACAAATAATCTCTTATTTCTTGCTATTGTCTTATAGACAGAAATTGTTACATCTCTTTGCCCCTTTCTATACTCATACGGAAACTGCAATGGTTTAATTGATTCATTTCTTTTCTTCCTACTCTCAACCTGAAACCTAACCCATTTAAGATATTTCTCCATTAATTCATTAAACCAAGCTGTCAATTCATCAATTGAATACTCACTCTTAAATCTTTTTATCTCTTCCGTATCTATATTACAATAGGTCATCTGAACACCAATTGTTTCCAAACCATTCTGCACCGCATAAATATATGAATAACATTTAGCCTGTGCCTCATGAACCTTTATCGGTTCATCAAGTCTGCTAAGAGACATATACACACCTTTAATCTCATCAATTGTAACTGAGTCACCCTCGGAAATAATTCCATCTGCTCTGCCTTCTATATCAATTACATACTCCTTAGCTTCTATTTTATATTTAAGCGATACTTCCGAAGAATAATTAGAACCCATTCTGCTCTGTATCTTACGATGGATTCTTGCTCCCTCTGCCATAGCATCTGTATCCATAGGTGTTGTTCTTCTATTGTCAATATCCCCTGAATTCATAACAAATTCAACAATATTTCTTACAGATATTCTTATTTTGTACAATTCATCACTCACAGCAGTCTAACCTCGCTTATTTTCGTATATATAGAATACAACAAAATAATTTATTTTTCATTACATTTTTTACTATAAAAATTCAGTAATATGTTTTCGATACTTAAGTGGTAAATTATTTCTCTGTAACTTGTAATTCTCTCTTTCTTTTATTGATATAGAATCAAAAAACACCTTCCAAAGTTGTGTATAACTATCTGAAAATCCACCTGATTTATCTATACTTAAATCACACCTGATTTCCTTCCACTTATAAATCAACTCATCTAAATCTACGTTTTCCCTAATAAAATATCTCTGGCTCCTCTGATGAACTCCACATATCCTCCTGTTATCATCATATATTAGAAAGTTCTCTTCCGGAAATCTATCGGTAAAATGCTCCATTACACTTACCATAACATTTGCAACCGGTGAAATCTTCGCACACAAAACATTACCTGCTATCTCCTCAAATCTTAAAATCTCATTATAAAAATGCGCCTCATTGCTAACCTTCTTTCTTATATCGTAGCATCTTTGAACATAAGGATTGGTAAGCTTCTTTGTAATACTTCCACCTTCTTTTAATCCACTCATTATAAATGCTAAAATCACATTACATTTATCCCTCTCTGCACTTATTGCAACTCCATACACCATATATAAAGCTTCCTTCGATATCTTATTCTCTATTGTATTAATCACCTTTGCACTCTTATCATAATCGGTACGAATCTCCACATACTCTGCAAACAACTCAAAATTGTATTCACTGTCAACTGTTATGTACACGCTTCTTCCCCTATAATTAAATGCATCATAGACAGCAGTTAATATTCCGTCATAGCTATCCTCACAATTAAGTATAAGCTTTCTACTATTTTCCATATCAACCCACTCCCTGCTTCATATATTCAAATATTGACATCTGATGATAATTATCACCTGATACCTTATCAATATTCCTAATCTCGTCCGATATAAGGTTATTCAGTATATAATTCTCTTCAAGCTTAATGTCATACATCATTCTTCCATTACAAGTTATAAAAAAAACTGCCCTTTTTAACACAACTCCCATTTTCTTAAGATGTTCAAAATCTATTCTTCCATATCTTCTTGCCGATACAATACGTCTAGCTGATTTAACACCTATACCCGGCACTCTTAAAAGTGTATAATAATCAGCCCTGTTAATTTCAACCGGAAATTTATCCAAATGTCTTACTGCCCAGTCACATTTAGGATCAATCAGAGTATTAAAATCCGGCTTTTTCTCATCTAATAATTCATTTGCCTTAAATCCATAAAATCTCAATAACCAATCTGCCTGATATAGTCTGTGTTCTCTAAGAAGAGGTGGTTTAACATCCAGTGCTGGCAAATCTTTATCTTCATTAATGGGAACATAGGCAGAATAAAATACTCTTCTCATATCATATTTGTTATATAATGATTCCGCTACCGTAATTATCTGGTAATCACTTTCAGGTGTAGCCCCTATAATCATCTGGGTGCTCTGACCTGCCGGAACAAAATTAGGAACACTAACATTCCTTGATAAATGCATCTTTTTCATTGCAACTAGCTCATTCTTTTTTTCCTTATTATCTGTAATTCCATTCCTTATCTGAGTAATAGGCTTGAGCATATTAGCCCTATTCTTATGCGGTGCCAGCTTCTTTAGACTTTCCCCCGTAGGAAGTTCAAGATTAACGCTCATCCTATCCGTAAGATAACCCATACGTTCAATAAGTTCACTTGATGCACCCGGAATCCCTTTAACGTGAATATAACCATTAAATTTATACTGAGTTCTTAGAAGATAAATAGTCTCATATAAAAGTCCCATAGTATAATCCGGACTAACTAGTATCCCTGAACTTAAGAATAAACCTTCTATATAATTCCTTCTATAAAATTCAATCGTCAGCTTACATATCTCATCCGGAGTAAAAGTAGCTCTCACATTATCATTGCTCGCTCTGTTCAAGCAATATTTGCAATCAAATATACATTCATTGGTAAGTAATATCTTAAGAAGTGATATACATCTTCCGTCTGCCGAAAAACTATGACATATACCACATTTTGCAGTATTACCAATACTTCCCTTCTTACCTGCTCTGTCTACGCCACTTGATGTACATGCCACATCATACTTAGCCGCATCTGAAAGTATCTCTAGCTTGCGTTCAATACTCATATTTTCCTGAATAACATACGACATATTATCACCTCTTATCATTCGAACAATTGTTCGATTTTTAAATATAGTAACATATTTAAAATTATTATTCAAGAAAAAAATAAAGGTATTCAGAAAAAAATTTCTAAATACCTTTTCCATCACAAATATAAATTTTTAATCAAGCATATACAACTTCGGACTATAGCAAATTACGGCTTTTCCCATTATTGCATCCTTATGAACATACTTATCTTTCCAAGACCTTGCATCTATTGACCAGTTTCTATTATCTCCCATTACAAAATAGGAATCCTCTGGAATCTCGTATTCATATGGACCATTCATCATTGTCCATTCTTCTTTAAGATAATCTTCTTCTAATACAAACTCCTCGCCGTCTGTCGTAGTTATGTACACCTTAGAATCTTCTATTTTTAGTTTTTCTCCCGGCAAACCAATAATTCTCTTAACATAGTTCTTTTCAGTTCCTTCGAAAATTATTATATCTCCTCGCTCAGGTTCATCAAACCAATACGAAAATCTGAGACCGACAATCCTACTTTCTGACGCAATTGTATTCTCCATAGAACCTGTTGGTACTTCTGCATTAACTATAATAAAGTTGTTTAATAAATATGCTGCTACTATTGCGAATCCTACAACCGCAATCCAGCTACATACCTCTCTGAAATAATATCCCTTATCTTTTACATTTTCTTCTGACATTCTTAACTCCTAACTATTCAAGCACATACATCTTTGGACTATAGCACACAACTGCCTTACCAAGTATTGTATCTTTTTCAACATATTGATTTACCCAATATCTTGCATCCTTGGATGTATTTCGATTATCTCCAAGTGTAAGGTACGAATCCTCTGGTACCTCAAAAGCATATGGACCCGTAGAAATTACCCACTCTTCTTTAAGATAATCCTCTTCAAGAATAAATTCTTCTCCTCCATCTGCCGGAGTTATATATATATTTGAATCCTCTATTCTTACCTTTTCACCCGGCAAACCAATAATTCTCTTTACATAATTTATTTCTTTATTATCAGGTGCCTTAAAAACAATAATATCGCCACGTTCCGGCTCATCAAACCAATACGAAAATCTAAGACCAATTATTTTACTCTTAGCCATTATGGTATTTTCCATAGAGCCTGTTGGAACATATGAATTTACTATAATAAAAGTATTAATCAGGTATGCTGCAACTATTGCAAATCCTACAACCGCAATCCAGCTGCATGCTTCTCTAAAATAATATCCCTTATCTTTTTCTTCTTTTACATCTTCTTTAATCTCATTCTTATCTGACATTTTCTTACTCCATTCATTCCGAAAAATTATCCAATAATTTTATCAGTAGCCTCATCAATATATTTGCTGTCAATTGTATCAAACACACCTTCATCAGCTAATCTTGCTGCCTCTGGCATAATAGGAAGCTTAGCAAGAACATTAAGTCCAAGCTCTTTTGCAGTATCATCAACCTTGCTCTCACCAAATACATTTATCTTTTTACCACAATCAGGACATTCCATATAGCTGTAGTTTTCAACTATACCAAGCACTGGTATATCCATTTTTCCAGCCATATTATAAGCCTTCTTAACAATCATTTTTACCAAGTCCTGTGGAGAAGTAACAACAACTATACCATTTAATGGAATTGACTGAAATACAGTAAGTGGTACATCACCTGTTCCAGGTGGCATATCTACAAGTAAGTAATCCAGCTCGTCCCATACTACATCTGTCCAAAACTGTTTAACTACACCTGCAATAACAGGACCTCTCCATATAACAGGATCTTCATCATTCTCAAGCATAAGGTTAACAGACATAATTTTGATGCCTTTTGATGATACGCCTGGGAAAATTCCCATTTCGTTACCCATCGCCTTGTCCTTTATGCCAAACATCTTAGGTATAGAAGGTCCGGTTACATCCGCATCCAAGATACCTACCTTGTACCCTTTGTTAGCCAACGAAACTGCAAGCGACGAAGTAACAAAGCTTTTTCCAACGCCTCCCTTACCGCTTACAATACCTATAACATTTTTTACATTACTATACTCATTATGTTTCTCGATTAATGATTCTCTACTGTTTGCACATCCTGCGCAGCTTTCTGCTGTACATGATGTATTACTACATTGTCTTTCTTCTGCCATTTTTATTACCTACCATTTAAAAATATTTTTCTTTCAAATTCTTCGCTATCAACTGGTCTTGAATAGAAAAAGCCCTGTGCTTTTTTACATCCTATACCAAGTAAAAACTTAGCCTGTTCTTCATTTTCAACACCTTCTGCTATAACGTCCATATTAAGTTCTTTTACAATTGATACAGCAGATTTAATAACTGCTTTACCATTTTCTGTTGTAACAGTTTCATTAAGAAATGCTCTGTCTATCTTAACATTATCGACATTTCCATCCTTCAACATATTAAGAGATGAATATCCTGAACCAAAGTCATCCATGGATACTGTAAAGCCCTGTCTTCTGAAATAATCCATCGCCGCATATAATTCATCTGCATTTTCAAGAAATGCGCTCTCAGTAATTTCTAATTCTAGCAAATCATGAGGAATCCTATATTCTGTCGTAATATCTATAATCTTCTGTTTTAATCCTTCATCCAAAATATTTACTCTTGATACATTTACTGATATAGGTTTGACATCATATCCTTTGTCAAGCCATTCTCTCATTTTCATGCATGTATGTTTCCACACATATTCGTCAAGTTTAATAATCAAGCCATCCTTTTCAAACAATAGAACAAATTCATTCGGAGGTATCAACCCTTCAACCGGATGCAACCAACGTACTAATGCCTCTGCACCAATTGTTACTCCTGTCTCTATATCGTATTTAGGCTGAAAATACACTACAAATTGTTCATCCTCTAAAGCATACAGCATTTCATTTTCAAGCTTTTTCTCACGAATTACTGTAGATTTAATTTCAGCAGAATAAAACTTATAATTCATCAACATATTATCATGCACACACTCAAGAGCCATATTTGCATGACTTCTTATATCAGAAGGAGTTTCATTTTTTTCCTCTGTTACACATATTCCATATAACGCAAAAGGTCTAAAATTTCCTGAATACTGTTCTAGCTTTGAAGTAATATTATGTATAAGGTCAAGAATCTCCTTTTCTTCACTAAAACAATAGCCAATAATAAATTGATTATTCTGCATTCTTGAAGCAATATTATTACCAATGCTACTCTTAATACTCTCAGCTACATATTTAATAAGCCTATTTGATTCATCCTCACCAAATATTTCATTAACTATTCGCATTCCCTTAATTTTCATCATCAAAACTGCGTATTTATGCCCTTTTTTCTCTTCAAGCTCTTTCTTTAACAGTTCATCAAATTTTGTAAGATTAGGAAAACTGGTAAGCTCATCAACTTCAATGCTTGTTCTTAATTTATTGTATGCTCCTCTGGAAATAAATATTAGCACACAAATCAATAAGATATCAGCGATTACAAGCAATGCTAATGTTTGTCCATCCATCAGAACACCTCCTTATATATTGACGTTACTTTTATTCCTGTGAATATGTCTTATCTGCTTCTATCTCAAATCCTGGTTCCATTGAAGCCGGTAACTGATTTGTACCATCATTAAATATTACAAGTCCATTATCCCAAGCTTCTTCAAATGTGTAGCTGTATACACCATTTCCTTCATCTGTCATTGGTGCACCAGGCCACTCAGCATTTGTCTTTGTTGTAGAGGTTGACTCGTCATAAACATATGCATTTAATTCAGTTCCCCAACCTGCTGGTACTTTGAAGTAAATCTTTGTTCCTGCAACTATACCTACCTTCTTAGTAAACTCAAACTTCATATATGTATTATTACCATCTGAGCTTGTTCCCTTAAGGACTAATGTCGTAACATTCTTATCTTCTGATGCCGGTTTAATCTCAATACTCTGTCCATCCTTATATTCCACTTCCGCTGCACCATCTATAGAATATGTTGCCTTAGAAGTGTTAACAGCTTTAAGTGTAACAGTAAGTGTATCTGTATTATACACGCAGTTTGTTCCCTCTGCAATATCAACAACTGGGGTTACACCTGTATCCTTATATCCATCGTTATATAACACAACTGCTGAACGACTATTAATTGTTCCTGAAATCTTACCACCAGATACTGTATATTCTGTAGAGTTATCAACTCTATTTACATATTTTCCATCTGCAAGACCGACTTCTATATCTAAAGTCTTTGTCTCATTAGAACCATTAATAATTACAAGACCCTTTGTACCTCTTTCTACAAATACTACCGAAGTATCATCATTAACATTATATAATTTTTCTGCTTCGCCTACCATTGCATTTCTGAATTTGTTAGCTGCAACTACTGTAGCATCTTTATACAAGTTACTTCCCGGTACACCTATTCTATTCATTGTACCCCACATATTATCAGCATTACTTCCATATGGTCTTGGGAAGAATAAAGGTGTTCCCTCTTCTCTAGCTGTAATAAATGCCCACGCAAGTTTAATATCCTCATCATCTAACTGTGTTGCACTTCCATCACCTGTATAATTATCATGCGATTCAACCCAGGTAACAACACTATTATTAGAACCAACTCCATATGATGATAAATTATTAACATCAAATATTCCAAGCACTGCTGCTGTTCTTACATTTCCACCATAGTTACTTGCAGTTGTAGCTCCTATTTTTGCTATATAATCTTCAATTCTTTCATTGTCACCCTGAAGAACTTCTCCGTAATTGAATATTTTATCTGCATTATCTATCTCTGTTAACACTCTGTCCCAGAAATTATTCTCAGTTACACCAGTGTCCTTTGGATCATCACTAAGCCCTATATGTTTAGCTGTATCATATCTAAATCCATCCGCACCACAAGCTATACATTCATTTATATATTTAATAAAATAGTCCTGAAATTCTTTATTTTCTGTATTAACATCATTAAGTCCACTCAACTGGTAAAGTGTACACTGAGCTCTGTCAGCATAAGATTCAATACCTTTTTTACCGGTTGTATGATAAAGCTTATCCAGACCACCAACTGCATTAATTAAGTTTTCCGATACTGATTCTGTATCACCCGTCGTATGATTAGGTACTACGTCAACAATTACTTTTATTCCATAGCTTTCAGCCTTCTCACACATTGCCTTAAATTCTTCCTTTGTTCCCAACTGATAATTACCAATTGTCCAATCTGTTGGCTGATAATGATAGTACCATTTACCTTGTCCCATCAATTCCATACCACCATTACCACCTACTATACATTCATTAGCTGGTGAGGTCTGAATCGCACTATAACCTGCCCTTGCAATATCTTCCATAGAATCACTAATAGTATTAAATGACCAACAGAAACACTGCAAAATAGCACCATCTTTAATATATTCTGTCAATCCATAGTTAACTTCAGACTTAGTTTGTCCGTTATTGTCTGTCTCTTTTTCGCTACTACATCCTGTAAACATTACCCCTACAGCAAGTATAGCTGACATTGTCAATGCTAAAACTTTATTTTTTCTCATAATTTCCTCCATAATAAATTCATTATTATAATGTTTTCTATAACGATAAAAACAACGGGAAGATATTTCCCGTTGTGATTATATCTTTAATTTTAATCCTCTTCTGGTAAACGTCCATATAATGTAGCAAGCTTAACTAATTTCTTAGCATGCTCAGAAGTAAGTGCTCCTGCCGGCATTCTCCATTTCCAGTTATTTCCAACTGTACTTGGAGTATTCATTCTCGCCTCATTTCCAAGACCTAAAATATCCTGCACCTGGAAAATTGCTACAGATGCAACACTCGCATATGCTGTTCTAATAACTGCATCTGTAATCTCCTTCTTAGTGCTTATACCCATATATCTATATGCATATTTAAGTTCTTTAGGTGTCTGTGCTCCAAAGTAGCCTGCTACTGTTTCATTATCATGAGTTCCACCATATACAACCATATTAGGATTATAATTGTGTGGCAAATGCTCATTCTCTGCATCAGAACCAAATGCAAACTCTAATATCTTCATTCCAGGATATCCCGAATATGCTAAAACATCCTTAACTTCCTGCATAGACACACCCAAATCCTCTGCAATAATCTTAGCATCTCCTATTGCACTATTAATTGCATCTACAAGCTTAGTAGCCGGACCTTCTCTCCATACACCCTTCTTTGCAGTTGTCTCACCAGCTGGTATAGAGTAAAATCTTACAACACCGATGAAATGGTCAATTCTGATAATATCATACAGCTTTGAATTACTAGCCATTCTTGCCTTCCACCATGCAAAGCCTGTATCTTCCATCTTCTTCCAGTCATACAACGGATTACCCCATAACTGTCCATCAGCCGAAAATGCATCTGGCGGAACACCTGCTACATTGATTGGTTTAACGTCTTCATCAAGTTCAAACAAGTCTTTATTCGCCCATACATCAGCACTATCAAGTGCAATGTACAATGGAATATCTCCAATTATCTCTATTCCATTATCATTAGCATACTTACGAATCTTGTTCCATTGTTCAAAGAACTTATACTGACAGAATTTCCAGAAATCAACTTCATCACTTAACATTTCACGATACTTATTCATCGCTTCCGGAGTTCTCATCTTAATATCTTCATCCCATGAAAGCCATTCCTGATTATTAAAATGAGCTTTAACTGCCATATACATACTGTAATCATCAATCCAAATAGAATTATTCTCAAGAAATTCCTTATACTCCTTAGTATCCTTATGATTACTTGCCGCATATGCCTTATGAAGCACCTTAAAACGTGATTCATAAATTATAGCATAATCAATATATTCTTCATTATCCCCCCATGGAAAAGCTTTAATATCTTTCTTTGTAATTAAGCCTTCCTGCACAAGATAATCAAGATCTATAAAATAAGGATTCCCAGCAAATGCTGAAAATGATTGGTAAGGGCTGTCTCCATAACTTGTAGGGCCAACCGGAAGAACCTGCCAGTATGTCTGTCCAGCTTTCTTAAGATAGTCTACAAACTTATATGCTTCCTTACCTAAAGTACCAATACCATATGGTGATGGTAAACTGCTTATCGGCATCAATAATCCAGCTCCTCTTTTAAAATTCTGAATTCTGCCTGATGTCTTTTCTGTAGCCATATTTCACCTCGTAAAACTAATTTTATATACTATTAATTTTATCATTGCATTAGTATAGTGTCAATTATTTATTGACTTATTTCGCAATAAAATAGGAACTTTTGAGCTTTTTCATTCCCAAAAGTTCCCTTTATTCTAATGATTAATATTCACTAGTTTTTCTTTTTCTTCTTAGACATTACAACAACAACTACTACACCAATTGCTGCTGCAATTGCGATTACTAATAATGTTGTTGAACCATTGTCATCATCGTCCTTTGAAGAATTGCTGCTTGCTTTTACAGTTGTTTCCTTTTCAGTCTTGTTATAAGCTGAATTCTTATCAACTGTTTCACCCTTAACAAGCACCATAGCTGATATAGCATCAACTGTTACTTCACCTGAAACTGTTTCAAGAGCTGTTGTACCTGCATTTTCAGCATTGATACATACCTTCCACTCTCCATCAGGAAGTGTAACCTTTGTTTCTGCCTGATTAGCATTGAAGATTACATAAAGACCTTCTGCAACTTCTCCATTAACTCCTCCCTTAATATCAAATGCAACTACATTTGCATCAAGTCCTTCTACTGGAACAACATTTGCATCAACATCTTCTGCTGTTGTAAGTCTTAATGCTGCATGGTTCTTTCTAAATTCG
The DNA here is from genome assembly GCA_017396555.1 of Lachnospiraceae bacterium. GTDB lineage: Bacteria > Bacillota > Clostridia > Lachnospirales > Lachnospiraceae > RGIG1934. Next base: position 26,454 of record JAFQLS010000006.1, read on the forward strand.
ATTAATCCCTTATAATAATCAAATGTATCCTTATAAATTTCCTTGTCAAGATCTTCCCATTTAAACATATTTACTGAGTCAGGTGATGCATAACTATTATGATCGTATGTACCATCTGCCTTTGGTTTTGATCTTAACATTTCCTCACCGGCATGGATGAAAGGAATACCTTCTGATAACATATATATTGAAGCTGCAAGATTATTCATCTTAACTCTGTCTGCTTCTGATGCATCCGGAAGTGTCATTGTAATTCTATCATATAATGTATTATTATCATGACATGATGCATAGTTAATAGACTGTGCAGGTGTTGTACACCATATTGGTGAACGTCCCATGAAACACTTCTGAAGTTTAACTTCCTGTCCCTCTAAACCTGTAACATATCCTGGTTCTGTTTCTGAGAACACACTACCCTTTAATAAATCTCTGATTGTATCACTGAAATATGCAAATCCAGGTGTCTGTGTTGAATTTGCCTGTGTAGCCATTGTGTAACCTTCTTTTGTAAGTGTTGTAGACATTGTCCAACCTTCACCATAGAAGATAACATTTGGGTGTGTCTTATGAACTTCTTCAACAATCTTGTTAATTGTTTCTGTATCAATAAGACCTACAAGGTCAAATCTGAATCCATCGATATGATATTCATCAGCCCAGTACTTAACTGAATCAACAATATATTTGCTTACCATTGCTCTTTCTGAAGCTGTATCATTACCACATCCTGAACCGTTAGAGTATACACCATTTTCATCTACTCTTGAGAAATACTGTGGTACAATTTTGTTAAAGCAGAAATCTCCAGAATTCTGTACGTGGTTATAAACAACGTCCATAATTACGCTGATTCCATTATCATGAAGACCCTTAACCATCTGTTTCATTTCTTTAACTCTTACTTCACCCTTATATGGATCTGTTGAGTATGAACCTTCCGGAACATTGTAGTTAACCGGATCATAACCCCAGTTAAACTGTGCTGTATCTAATTTACTTTCATCAACTGAACCAAAGTCATAAGATGGTAATAAATGAATATGTGTAATACCAAGATTCTTGATGTGATCAAGACCTGTTGACTTACCTGATGGTGACTTTGTTCCTGCTTCAATTAAACCAAGGAATTTACCCTTGTTTGAAATACCTGAAGTCTCGTTAATTGAAAGGTCTCTTACATGAAGTTCATAAATAATAGCATCATTATATGTCATTCCGTAATGTGGATCCTTATCATTTTCCCAGCCTTCCGGATTTGTAGAAGCAAGGTCAATTACCATTGCTCTCTTACCATTTACACCAGTTGTTCTAGCATATGGATCACATGCTTCATTTTCTGAACCATTTACATTAACAAGATATGTGTAATATGTTCCATTTAAATCGCCTGTCTTTTCTGCAACCCATGTACCATTAACATCAGCCTTCATCTCAAGCTGTTCAATAAGATCATCTGTACCCTCTGTACCTGATGTGTAAAGGTTAACTTTAACTGATTCAGCTGTAGGTGCCCAAACTCTGAAAGTTGTCTTATCTTTTGTCCAAGTAGCACCAAGATCATCACCTGTATATGTATATTCCTGTTCAAATTCATCTCTTGAGTAAATACTTGGCATTGTAACCTTATAATCATTACCATCAAATGTAACATTATATGCCTTTGTAAGATCTAACTCTTCTGAAAGAACAATTGTGTACACATTATTTTCACCAACTGTAACATCCGAAATAGCTACCTCTCCTGCTGAACCCGAAACCTTGAATGCAGCTTTTGAATCGCCTTCAACTTCACCTGTCATATTAACAACTACAGACTTTGCTGCATCATCATAAGTAGCAGCAGAAACCTTTGTACCTGTAACAGCATCAGCACCATATTCCTTAGTGTAACCAGCTACTCCTGATTCTACGTAAATATCTACAGTACCTGATACCATTTCAGCAATATCGATGAACTGGTCATCACTGATATCCTTCTCTTCCCAATTACCTTTTCTTACGATGAAACCTACCTCAGTAATACCAGGTGTAACAACCTTAGTTGCTACCATCTCACCATCAATTTCTTCGAAAGCACACGCAACACCGTCGCCGCCGCCTACTTCCCACATCCATACATCCCAGTTCTCGTAATTTCCATCAGCTCTGTTATAATGTAATCTGATAGTTAAATCTGCAGCATCAACAAATTCAATGTCATTAACTGCGGTAAGAACTGTAAGAAGCATCATCAAAACAGCCATTGATAAAGCTTTGATTTTCTTGTTCATATTGTCCTCCTTTTAAATTGTAAAATTTGCTTAAAACGGTTAAATAAAAAACCGCATTTATAGTAAAAATTATACCATAAAGGCGGTCTTTGATAAAGCTATTTTTTTGTTTTTTTCAAAATCATTTTAGAAATTTTCTTAAAATTTCCATCCATAATTATATAATCTGCCAAAACATCTTCTTTTTTCACATCCTGCGGTGATATACTTGTATGAATATAAAGGCTTGCAAGTCCTATATTATGAGCACCAAAGATATCAGAAGTTGCATCATTACCTATCATAATACTCTCTTCTTTCTTTATTTCATACCTGTCAATCAATATATTAAAAAATTCTGCAGAAGGCTTTCGACATCTCTCATCAGATGAAAATACCACGCCGTCGAATTTATCTAAAATCCCAAGATATTTCATTTCATATTCTGTAAATACCTGTTGTGCATTTGATAAAAGATAAATTTTCTTTCCCTGCTTCTTTAAATCATCAAGAAACTCAATAACACCATCATATAATTTTATGTACTTAGTCGACATTATTCTAAAAAATTTACATGCAACCTCACAAGTCTGCATATCAACCTTTATACCCTTTAATTTAAAAAGCTTCCTAAATACCTTCTGTATCTGAATCTCCGGATAATCAATACCTGTTTTGTTTTTAAGCTTTTCTTCACGTTCCCTGCATTGTTTAAAAAATTCTTCTTTTAATTCCTTAGGAGTATAAAAAGCTCCGTAAAACCCATAAAACTCTGCCATTTTTTTCCACAAAGAAACATTCCACTCATTTGTGTTAATGTCTATCAAAGTTCCGTATAAATCAAAGATGTAGTTCTTATACATTTTCTTCTCCTTAATAGCAATTTTTATTTTATTATATGTGAAAATTTTTTGTTTTTCAAGAACATTTATAAACTCTCATTTATCTTTTTTTGTATTCTTTCTTTTACTAAATTTGCAAGTTGTGTAGTATTCATATCTTTATATTCTTCATACAAAATCGGTTCTAAATAATGAAGTTGAATACTTACAGGTTTGCTCCCCTTTTGGTCAAGCACCTTAAAACAATCTACTAATGCAATCGGAATTACCGGACATTTTGACTTTAGGGCACATTTGAAGCTTCCACTGTGAAATTCAAGCATATCATTACCTTTTTTGCTCCTTGTTCCCTCAGGAAAAATAAGATAATTTCGCCCATTTTTCACTTCTTTTATTACTGACATTATTACTCCCATGGACTGTTTTATATCTTCTCTATCCATAGGAAAGGATTTTGTACAATCTACTATTTGCTTCATAAAAGGAATATTATATAATTCTTTTTTTAAAACTGCCGCCCATGGTTTTTCACAGGTTGCCGCAAGTGCCATTATATCAAACATTCCCTGATGATTTGAATACATAAGAAATCCATCCTCCTGTGGAATATTTTCTAATCCTGTAACTTTCAAATCAATATTTCCAGACTCAACTGCTGTTTTCATTATATATTGTATATGCGCATATTTTTCAATTTCAGAATATTTTTCTGTATGTTTAGCATATCGGCACAATTTCCAATATGCATGCGGCACCTTCCAAATATTTCTCAAAACCATTAATACTATTCGATTCATTTTTATTCTCCTTTACATAAAGAAAAAAGCTGAAAATAAAATATTTCCAGCTTCATTCAGATACAAAATTGTACCTTCAAAACCACACATTAAAATTCTATCTTACATCTTCTTCTATCCAACCTATTGGTTAAGCCCTCGACCTATTAGTATTAGTCAGCTGCATACATTACTGTACTTACACCTCTAACCTATCAACCTTGTCGTCTTCAAGGGGTCTTACTACTTGCGTATGGGATATCTCATCTTGAGGGGGGCTTCACGCTTAGATGCCTTCAGCGTTTATCCCGGCCCGACTTGGCTACTCTGCCGTGCCTTTGGTAAGACAACAGATACACCAGAGGTCAGTCCACCCCGGTCCTCTCGTACTAAGGGCAGCTCCTCTCAAATATCCTACGCCCACGCCGGATAGGGACCGAACTGTCTCAC
>JAFQLS010000007.1 GCA_017396555.1 Lachnospiraceae bacterium
AGAACTGATAGGGTAAGTGTATGGATAAACAAGGCAAATAATTTATTAACAATGAATGGATACCTACAAAGGTATTGAGATAAATTACAAAAAAATATATCGGGAGATATATTGACAAATTTCAAATATTGAGATAGGAGGTAGATATTGTGACAATTAAGCAATTAGAACAACAGCTGGAGATTCCGAGAGCTACAATACGCTTTTATGAAAAAGAAAATCTGATTAGCCCAATAAGAAAAGATAATTCGTATAGAGAATATAGTGAAGAAGATGTTGCTATATTGAAGAAGATAATAATTCTTCGTAAAATTGGATTATCCATTTCTGACATCAAAAAAGTATTAGAGGGAGACTGCTCATTGCAATCTTTGCTCGAAAAAAATATTTCTGAATTAGAAAATCAGATAAAGGAGCTTGAAGGAGCAATTAATGTCAGCAAAATAATGCAAGAACGGAATGAAGATATTTTTAATTTGGATGAAAATAAATATTGGACAGAGATTGATAATTTGGAAAAATCAGGTCTTAAATTTAAAGACATAATAAATGATGTTATAGAATTCGAAAAGGGTGTTATATTTGATGAATTCATGCTCAGGAATTCAGAAGGAAAATTAATATATGGATGGAAGGAAAGCATAATCAGAGCTATTGCAGCATGCATATTTTGTGGAGTATTGTGGTATGTGCTGGAGGGGGATAATAAAACATATAAAGATTTTCTGGAAGGTTTTTTCTGGCCGTTCATATGTATTGTTTTTTCTTCGATAATTGGATTACCGGTATACTTCATTGGAAAGAAAAATCCCAAATTAGCCCAAATAATAAAGAAAATAGGTTGGATTATCGGAGGAGTCTTTGTTGTAGGTCTGCTAATATTAGCATTTGTGTTAAGTTTGTAATAAAAATCAGGTTAGACGTTTTGATACGCTCTAACCTGATTTTTGCTTTTCTAAATTACAATAATTGTATTCCGTTTTCTGTTGCATGAGCGATAATATCATCAGGCCATATAGAAGACTGAACTTCGCCGATATGCGCTTTTCTTAAATAGAACATACAAATTCTTGACTGTCCTATACCACCACCTATTGTGTAAGGTAATTCTTTGTCAAGGATGGCCTTTTGGAATGGAAGAGCAGCTCTATCCATACAATCAGCTTTTTTAAGCTGTTCCATAAGTGTATCTTCATCTACACGTATACCCATTGAAGATAGTTCGAGACTAATATCAAGAATTGGATAGTACACAAGAATATCACCATTAAGCGCCCAGTCATCATAGTCAGGTGCTCTGCCGTCATGCTTTTCACCGGAAGTAAGCTTATCGCCAATCTGCATAATAAATACTGCACCTTTTAATTTGGAAATTTTATATTCTCTTTCCTTCGGTGTGCAATCAGGATACATATCTTCAAGCTCCTGAGAAGTAATAAATGAAATTTCTGCTGGCAAAAATTCTTCTATGTAGTTGTATTGTAAAGCTATAAAATGCTCTGTTTTCTTAAGTGCTGAATACACCTTTCTTACAGTAGATTTAAGAGTCTCTAAATTTCTTTCTTCTTTGGAAATGATTTTTTCCCAATCCCACTGGTCTACAAAAATAGAGTGAATATTATCAGTGTCTTCATCACGTCTGATAGCATTCATATCTGTGTAAAGACCTTCACCTGAATGGAATCCGTAACGGTCAAGTGCCATACGTTTCCACTTGGCAAGTGAATGTACGATTTCTACTATGGCATCATTTTGTTCCTTGACACCAAATGCAACAGGACGTTCAACACCATTTAAATTATCATTAAGGCCAGTCTCCGGCTTTACAAATAAAGGTGCGGATACTCTTGTTAAATTAAGTTCGTCAGCAAGTGCTCTTTCAAAATAATCCTTTACCAGCTTAATACCAATCTCTGTTTCTCTAATGGAAAGAGCTGATTTATAGCCGGCTGGTGTAATCAAATGTTCCATACATAGTCCTCCTGAAAAAATTTACAAATTGTATTGTATCATAAGTTAGAAAAAATAAATAGTATTTTTTCTAATATTGTTTTTTTATTGTGGATACATTATAATGACAAGTATAAAAATCAAGAGGAATTTATATATGGAAAAAACTTATGAAATTAAGGAAGAAGAGGAAAAGGTTATTCTTGTTGGTGTTGCAACGCACAATAATGATGATACTATGGAGTCTCTTCTTGAACTAAAGGATTTAGTAAAAACAGCGGGAGCAGCCACGTTGGAAATGGTTGTTCAGAACAGGGAATCTATACATCCGGGAACCTATGTAGGAAAGGGTAAGATAGAGGAACTAAGAATAATGATAGATGAGCTTGGAGCAACAGGTATTGTATGTGATGATGAGTTGAGCCCGGCACAGCTTAAGAATCTTGAGGATGAACTGGACACAAAGGTTATGGACAGAACCCTGGTTATCCTTGATATTTTTGCGGACAGAGCAAAGACAAGTGAGGGTAAGATTCAGGTTGAACTTGCACAGCTTAAATACCGCTCGGCAAGGCTTGTAGGTTTAAGAAGCTCTTTGTCACGTCTTGGAGGCGGAATTGGAACAAGAGGACCTGGCGAAAAGAAACTGGAAATGGATAGACGTCTTATTAAAGAACGTATAGCACAGTTAAAACGTGAGATTCAGGATATGAAGAGTCACAGAGAGCTTGCGAGGGTGCAAAGAAGCAAGAATCCATGTCAGGTTGTAGCAATCGTTGGATATACAAATGCAGGAAAGTCGACTCTGCTTAATAAATTAACAGGAGCAGGAGTGTTAGAGGAAGACAAATTATTTGCAACACTTGATCCGACTACAAGAAATTATAAGCTGCCGAGCGGACAACAGGTAATGTTCACAGATACGGTAGGATTTATCAGAAAGCTTCCGCATCATCTTATAGATGCATTTAGAAGTACTCTTGAGGAAGCAAAATATGCAGATATACTTATTCATGTGGTGGATTCTTCTAATCCACAAATGGATTCTCATATGCATATAGTTTATGAAACCTTAGCTAATCTGGGAGTTGAAGATAAGAAGATAATTACATTATTTAATAAGCAGGATAAGCTGGAAGAAAAGCCGATTCTTAAGGATTTTAAGGCGGATTATACGATAGATACTTCTATAAAATTTAACAAGGGGCTTGAGGAACTAATTGAAAGAATAGAAGATATTTTAAGGGATCAAAAGATTTATTTTCAGAAAACATTTGGTTATAATGAAGCAGGGAATATTCAGCTTATTAGAAAATATGGTGAGTTACTTACAGAGGAATATAAGGGTGAAGGTATTTATGTTGAAGCCTATGTTCCGCTTGAGATATATTCTAAACTTTAGGAGGTAAGAAAATGAGTTACGCTGACAAATTATTTATTGATATGTGTACAGACATTATTAATAATGGATATAGTACAGAAGGAGGGAAGGTTAGACCTAAATGGGAAGATGGAGAATATGCATACACTATTAAGAAATTTGGTGTAGTTAACAGATATGATTTATCTAAAGAATTTCCGGCACTTACACTTAGAAGGACGGCTCTTAAGGGCTGTGTTGATGAGCTTTTATGGATATGGCAGAAGAAGTCTAATAATGTAAAGGAATTGAGAACTCATATTTGGGATAGTTGGGCAGATGAAGAAGGTTCTATTGGAAAGGCTTATGGATATCAGTTGGGAGTTAAGCATATTTATAAGGAAGGCGAAATGGATCAGGTAGACAGAGTTATTTATGACCTTAAAAATAATCCATATAGCAGAAGAATTATGACAAATATTTATGTACATCAGGATTTGCATGAAATGAATTTATATCCTTGTGCATATAGTATGACATTTAATGTTACAGGGAATAAATTAAATGCTATTTTAAATCAGCGTTCACAGGATATTCTGGCAGCAAATAACTGGAATGTTGTGCAGTATGCAGTCCTTGTGCATATGCTTGCTCAGGTTTGTGGATATGAAGCAGGAGAACTTGTACATGTAATAGCTGATGCGCATATTTATGACAGACATATTCCGTTAATAAAGGAATTAATAAGTAGAGAGCCATTGCCGGCTCCTACATTCTGGATTAATCCTGAAATAAAAGATTTTTATGATTTTACAGTGGATGATGTAAGACTTGATAATTATGAAACACATCCTCAGATTAAGAATATACCTGTGGCTGTTTAGAAAGGAATGAAAATATGAAATTAATAGTAGCAGTTGATAAGAACTGGGCAATCGGTAATAAAGGCGGATTACTTGTTAGTATTCCGGAGGATATGAAATTTTTTAGAGAGACGACTACAGGCAAGGTGGTTGTTATGGGGAAGAATACATTGATTAGTTTTCCGGGAAGTAAGCCTCTTAAGAATAGAGAAAATATTGTTATTGCTCTTGAGAAGGATTACAAGGTAGAGGGAGCAACTGTTGTATACAGTATAGAAGAAGCTCTTGAAGCGGTTAAGGAATATAATACAGATGACGTATATGTTATTGGTGGAGGAAGCATTTATAAACAGATGCTACCATATTGTGATACTGCTTATGTAACATATATGGATTATGGATATGAAGCAGATACTTATTTCCCTAATCTTGATAAGGATAATGAATGGGTACTTGCAGAGGAGAGCGAAGAACAGACGTATTTTGATGTTGAGTATTATTTTAGAACATATAAGAGAGTGTAGCATATAATAATCATAAAGTAATAATGGAGATTACTCTATGATATCAATAATGCAGAATATGTCAGATGGTACAGATAAGGGAAGACTAAAGGTAAGCTTGGTAGATGAAGAAAACAGACCTATAAGAAATGCGAGAATCGTTGTAACCGTAACAGGACAACCGGAAAATGTTATAGAAGAAGCTGTAACCAATGCAGATGGGCAGACGGAAGATATTGAGCTTGCTACACCACCGATAGAATATAGCTTAGAGGCAGATAATATTATCCAACCTTATGCTGAATATAGTATAGACATTCAGGCAGAGGGCTATGAACCGGTGGACGTATCCGGTATACAGGTGTTATCAGATACGGAAGCACTACAGGATGTCAGACTACAGCGAGTAGAGCGAGACAGGTCAGGAGAGAACATAGCAATTTTACCACATACATTATATTACGAATATCCACCTAAGATTCCTGAACCGGAGATTACACCGGTGGATGAATCAGGAGAAATTGTTTTAAGCAGAGTGGTTATTCCTGAATATGTGGTTGTACATGACGGTGTACCATCAGATAGTACTGCAAAGGATTACTATATTCCGTATAGTGATTATATTAAAAATGTTGCTTCAAGTGAAATATATCCTACATGGGAGCCGGAAGCAATCAAGGCAAATGTATTAGCTATAATGTCTTTTACACTTAACAGAGTATATACAGAATTTTATAGAAATAAAGGTTATGATTTTACAATTACCTCATCAACAGCATATGACCATAAATTTATTTATGGAAGAAATATTTTTGATTCGATTTCAGTTATTGTAGATGAGTTATTTAGTATGTATTTATCAAGACCAAATGTCAGACAGCCGATTCTCACTCAGTATTGCGATGGAAGGAAGGTAAGCTGTCCAAACTGGATGACACAGTGGGGGTCGCAAAATCTTGCGACACAGGGATATAGTGCTATTCAAATTCTTAGAAATTTTTATGGTGATAGCATTTATATTAATGAAGCAGAACAGATATCGGGTATACCGAGCTCGTGGCCTGGATTTAATTTGGAAGTTGGTTCAAGAGGAAATAAAGTAAGACAGGTGCAGGAGCAATTGGCTACAATATCAGGTGCATATAGTAGCATACCATATATATCTGCTGATGGTGTATATGGTGATAGAACGATGGAAGCGGTTAGAATTTTTCAGAAGATATTTGATTTGCCACAAACAGGTATTATTGATTTTGCAACATGGTATAAAATTTCACAGATATATGTGGGTGTTACAAGGATTGCAGAATTAAGATAAATAAACATAAAAAGGTACGATGGATATGAAAAAATATACATTAAACCAAATATTATTTGCAGGACTATTTACCTTTATGATGATCGGTTTGATTATGGTTGTAAAGGTTTCTGGTAGTAGTGTAAGTGAGTTGGAAAGCGAAAAAAAAGAAAATGAGTCTGAAAAAGAACAGGTAGAATCCAAGCTGGAAGAAATGTCAGAGTCAAGGAATGAACTTGAGAATTATTTGTTTAATCTTCAGGTTGAGTTAGAGTCTGTAAATACTGAGATTAGCAGCATTGAAAATAAAATTAGTGAAAAAGAAAGTGCAATTGCTCTCAATAATGAACTTCTTAATGATGCGAAGGAAGACGAATCCGTTCAGTATGTTTCTATGAAGAAAAGAATCCAGTTTCTATATGAAGCGGGTAATACTGATTATTACGAAATAATTTTTGCAAATGGTAGTATTTCGGATAATATAAATAAAGCAGAGTTTATGTCTGAATTAATAAAATATGATAGAGATATGCTTGGTAAATATCAGGATACAAAAGATATTATTGTTGGTACAGAAAAAATCCTGAAAAAAGATATGAAAGAATTGAAGCTTTTAAAAGGTGATTTAGAGGAAAAAAAGGGAAGAATTGCTGATAAAATTGCTTCTTCATCTGGAGAAATAAGAAAGCTTGCAAATAAAATAAGTGAAGCTGAGGCTAGTAAGGCTGAATACGAAATGATTATTATGGAAAAAGAACAGGAAATAATCAGACGTAGAGAGCAGGAAAGTATAAGCGAAAGTATTCGTCAGTCTGAGGAAGCAAGTAGAAGAGAAGCTGAGAAGAACAATGAAGAGACAACAGAACCACCAAATGATGAGCCGTATGTGCCATTGGATGAAGCTACCGAAATAGAATTGTTATCAACTATTATTTATTGTGAGGCGGGAAATCAGCCGGAGGTTGGTATGTATGCTGTTGGAAGTGTTGTTATTAATAGAATAAAGAGTCCAAATTTTCCTAACACAATGATTGAAGTATTAGAACAGCCTTATCAGTTTTCACCTGTAACTGTAAGTCCAAGATTTTATATTGCTCTTGAGCGAAAAGAGGCGACACCTGCATGTATAAAGGTGGCAACGGATATATTGCAAAATGGAGTTATTACGGGTGATTGGTTATTTTTTAGAGTAAATGATGGTTCAAAACAGGGTACAGTAATAGGGGATCATGTATTTTATTAGTAAAATCTTGACTTTTGGGGCTAATATGCTACACTAATATTGGTGTATATTGAGGATAGTGCGCTTTTTGTAAAGGTTAAATTATAGGAATAAACTATGGATAAAAGAAAACAATTACTGAAAAGAGTTGCGGTATTTGGTAAAAAACATCATATACCGATGAATATAATTATATTTGAGTTTGCAGTGATAATCCTTGCAGGACATTTTAAGGATTATCTTCGTAAGAAGCGTGTAGGCATTTCATTTGCATGTGCTGTGATGATAGTGCTTTGTTCACTGGTTACGGGAAGTAGTGTGCCGGTTAAACCTGTGTTAGCTAATGCAGGTGGAACAGAGGAGTCTTCTGAGTATAAGGAATTAACAACAGAAGAACCTACTACAGAGGAAACTTATGATAAGATACTCAATGAGGAAGAGATTAATGAATTTTTTGATTCATTAAATATAAAAGAAGAAGAGATTAAGGCAGATGCATATTATATAAGAGTTAATAGACTTAAGAATTGTATAACTGTCTATACTCTTGATGAAAATGGCAATTATGATGAGCCTGTTAAAGCAATGGTATGTTCTACCGGTGGTGAGAGAACGCCACTTGGAGTATACAGAACAAGTAATAAGTACGTTATGAGGAATTTGTTGTTTAATGTATATGGACAGTATGCAACAAGAATTGTTGGACAGATATTATTCCATTCTTCATCTAATAGTACTGATCAGAAGGATTCTTTGTTAGCTGAGGAATTTAATAAGCTTGGATTACCTGTTTCACATGGATGCATAAGACTTACGGTAAGAGATTCTAAGTGGATTTATGATAATTGTAAGGAAGGTACAATTGTTGAGATTTATGAGGATGAATACGAAGGTCCCTTAGGTAAGCCAGAGATGATTAAGGTGCCTCTTGATACAGTATGGGATCCTACAGATCCTGATGAAGCTAATCCATGGAACAAATGTGAACCGTTAATAAGCGGAGTTAAAGATAGAGAAGTTGAATTTGGTTCATATTTTAGTAGTATGTATGGAGTGTCAGCAGTTGATACGTGCGGCAATAATATTACTAACAGAATTAAAATATATGGTCACGTAGATACCGGTAAAAAGGGTAAATATATGCTGGTGTATTATGTGGAAGATTTGATTGGAAAAACAGATATAAAGACTGCAATATATACAGTAAAGTAAGCGGAGGAAATTATGTTAGACGGAAAGAAGACTTTATATAGTGGGATGCAAGCGACAGGAACACTTACACTTGGTAATTATCTTGGAGCATTAAAAAACTGGCTTACATTAGCCGATGAATATACAACATTTTATGGAGTAATGGATTTACACTCTATTACTGTAAGACAGGATCCGGCAGATTTTAGAAAGAAAGCCAGAAATCTTTTGACTCTTTATATTGCTGCAGGACTTGACCCTGTTAAAAATTGCATATACTTTCAGTCGCATGTTCCGGCACATGCGGAACTTAGTTGGATTCTTAATTGCTTTACATATATGGGTGAGCTTAATAGAATGACTCAGTTTAAGGACAAATCAGCAAAGCATGCAGATAATATTAATGCAGGTTTATTTACATATCCTGTACTTATGGCGGCTGATATATTATTGTATCAGGCAGATGTAGTTCCTGTTGGTGTAGACCAGATGCAGCATCTTGAAATTACGAGAGATATTGCACAGAGATTTAATGGAATATATGGTGAAGTGTTTACTGTACCTGAGGCATATTTGGGTAAGGTTGGCGCTAAGGTTATGAGTTTACAGGATCCTACAAAGAAGATGTCAAAGTCAGATGAAAATCCTAATGCAAGTATTCTTCTTATGGATGATACAGATACAATTATTAGAAAATTCAAGAGAGCTGTTACAGATTCAGAAGCTCAGGTACGTTATAGAGATGAACAGCCGGGAATAAAGAATCTTATTGATATTTATAGCGCTGTCACAGGTAAGAAGCCGGAGGAAGTTGAGAAGGAATTTGATGGTAAAGGTTATGGAGATTTCAAATTGGCAGTAGGTGAGGTTGTTGCAAATATGCTTAAACCGGTTCATGAGGAATTTGACAGACTTACCAAGGACAAGGCTTTCATAGATGGAATTATAAAAGAAAATGATGAGAAAGCAGCATATTACGCAATGAAGACCTTAAGAAAGGTTCAGAAAAAGGTTGGTTTCACAGAGAGAATAAGATAACTAAGTATTTGAAAAATGTTTTAGTATTCTGTCTGTTATTACTATAAGGTAGCCAACAATTAGGCAAATAATCATAAATAAAAAGGCATTATTAATAACCGTATTTAATCCCAGTTCATCTATATTTATAAAATAATATGGATAACCTGCGGAGGTAAATATGGTTTTTATGTTTATAATGCAATAATATCCTATTGGAAGAATAAGCCATATAAATGGATCTATTAACATAAAGTTTCCTTTGGGTTGAAATAAAATCCAGTCTAAGAAGGTCATTCCCGGAATAAGGTAATGGACGAATATATCATTAGTTGTTATTGTTGTAGGGCAGTCTCTAAGCATAGAAAATCCAGTGTTTCTAAGTACGAAATTATAAGCTAAAAAAACAATTATTATTCCTAACATAACCATTCCGCGAAGATTTGGAAATCTGTTTCTGTGAAGGCATGCACTTCGCGGATGTTTAAGCTCCAGAGCAGTCTCTCTTGCAAGAATTATATATGTGATAAAGCAAACAAGATTCATTTGTATTGTAAAAAAGGAAAACATTCTTATATTTTCGTTGAAATCAAATAAATTAATGTGCATAAGCAAGCCTATGGCGCAAATACTAATATAAACAATCCGGTATGTATATGCGATAATTGGGCTTGAAATGTACATACTAACCTCCATAAAACTTCTATTTGGATAGTATATGATAAAATTTATTTTTTATACGCGGAGTCAGCAAATAATGAGATAAAATTTGTATTTTGAATTACATTAAGTGTTTACGAGAGGGAAAATTTAAGGTAAAATAAGACCATATGTGCTTTTTGATTGGAGATAAATATGATTATTTTGAGAGAAAACGAAATTAAACTTGATACATACCTTGCACTTAGAGCGGCTGTTAATTGGAAAAAATTAAGCAGAGAGCAGGCTGAACTCGCTCTTGACAATGCCTTATATACTGTTTGTGCATATGATGGAGAAAAAGCAGTTGGAATGGGAAGAATTGTAGGGGACGGTGCAGTAGTTGTGTATGTTCAGGATTTAATTGTGCTTCCTGAATATCAGAAAATGGGTATAGGTAAGCAGTTGATTGAACATTTGATAGAGTATGTAAAAGGAATAAATCAGCCGGGAAATGAGATTATGTTATGTCTTATGTGTGCAAAGGGACGTGAGAGCTTTTATGAGAAATATGGTTTTATTTCAAGACCAAACGATAATCTCGGACCAGGGATGATTCAGTACATAAAGGAATAGGCGGCTTATGATAAAAATATATTTTTGGGGACATGGCAGATAGGATAGTCAGCTGTGTAATGTGGATGTGTCATTGGCGGTTGAAGGTCGTAAGCAGGCAGAGTTGGCAGTAATAGTAGCAGAGTTGAAGAAAATAGAAAGAAGTGCATTTAATGAAACACCTCTAGGTGAAGTAATAATAGAAGAGGGAGTAGATAGGGAGAAAAATCAAATGAAGAAAAGAGTATTAATTTTAATTAGTATTTTAACATTATTTATATCAGCATGTGGTAATGCAAATGGTGAAAAAGAGAGAGAACCTTCAACAAGAGTACCAAATTCGGTAGTGGGTAAATGGTATCAATATAGTGAGGCAGAAGGAATAAAAATATGGGATTTTAATGATGAGGGAATATATTATTCTACTACAGAAGATGATTACGGAAAAGAGGATGAAACGTTTCGAATTCGAAGGCGTGAATATCTGGTGGATGGAGATACAATTAAATTAGAAAGAAGAATTGTAAATTTAGAATATACAAGCTATGGCTTACGCTTAATATATGATTCGGATTATGAGATAAAGTTGTATGAATATAGGGAAGATGCAATAAAACAGATATCAGAAGAAGATAAGAGGGAAGAATATTATGATAGTATTAAGGATGAGAATGGATTAGTAATAGAGGATGGAGTACTTATAAGATATTATACAGAAGACAAAGAGATAATAATCCCGGATAATGTAACAACTATAGGTTCGGCAGTAATAGTAACAGAGTTGGAAAATATAGATAAGTTAATAATACCTGGAACTGTAAAGAAAATAGAAAGAAGTGCATTTAATGAAACACCTCTAGGTGAAGTAATAATAGAAGAGGGTGTAGAAGAAATAGGGGATTATGCATTTACAGATAGCTATTGTACAGAAATATATATACCGGAATCGGTTAAATATATAGGTGAGTTTGCATTTAGATGCAGTGAATTAAATACTGATGGGAAAATATATGTAAAGAAGGGGTCGTATGCAGAGGAATTTTTAAGTCAGTATAATGGTGAATATGATGGTGCACAGATAATAGTTCAGGAATAAAAGATAAATTCTACTTATGGTAAGAGGAAGGAATATATTTATGAAATATTTAAAGATAACAATAACAGGAATTATAATGATAATTATGAGTAATGTTATGCTGATTAGGGCAGAGGCGGCGACAAAGACAGAGAATGGATATACATATTCTACGGATGGAAAAAGTACGACTAATAAATTGTTATCCTCAAAAGATATTATTGAATACGAAGTTATTGAGCGAGATGTCATAGATGGTGGTAAAGAAAAAAATAAGCTAGAGGATTATTTGGTTGATTATGACACCCACTATACAATTCCAGGACTGGATAAAACTAATGTACTTGGTGAAACTTGCGAAACGATGATACCACAAGGAATATGCAGGTTGGATAATTATACATTAGTTACAGCCTATGATTACAAAAAGGATTATAATTCGGTTATATATGTAATTAATACAAGTGGAATAGTACAGGCAACCCTAGTGTATAATAAGAAATGTCATATGGGTGGAATTGCCTTTGATGGAAAATATGTATGGATAGCAGAGGTTGGAGAAGGAAAATATAAGAATGGAGTAGGAGCAATTAGTAAATCAGTTATATTAGAAGCTATAAAGATTTCAAAGGAAAAGGGAGCAAAATCAATAAAGCTTAAAAATATAAAATGGACACAGGCAACGGAGCTTGAAAGCACAAGTTATTGTACATATTTTGATAACAAGCTATGGATTGGAGAATTTAATAAGAGTAAAAGTAGTGATATCTATGGATATATAACTAATTGTTCTGGTAGTAAACCTACGTTAAATCCCTGTAGATATATATTAACACGTATGAGAACACAGGGGATATGTTTTTATAAGGATTCTAGTGGGGTATATCTTGGAGTATCAAGATCATATGGAAGAACTAGCAATTCAGAGATTAGATGTTATAAGCTTGAGGATTATTACGCACCAGAATTTAGAGAAAATGGAGTGCCGGAACTATGGCTTGAATCTGCATACAGGGAAATAATATTGCCACCTATGCTAGAGCAGATAACAGTATATGGAGTATTTATGTATGCGATATTTGAATCAGGAGCAAAGCCATATGTGGATGGTTCTGATGGTAAAGGTGAAGCCAAAAGAGTAATGACAAATTTCTGCATATTAAAAGCGGAAA
Source organism: Lachnospiraceae bacterium (assembly GCA_017396555.1). Classification (GTDB taxonomy): domain Bacteria; phylum Bacillota; class Clostridia; order Lachnospirales; family Lachnospiraceae; genus RGIG1934. The sequence goes on from JAFQLS010000007.1 coordinate 12,905, forward strand.
GTATATTCAAATAGAAAGAGGAAAAAGATATGGCAAAGGAAGTAACAAAGAATTATGATGCCAATAGTATTTCCATATTGGAAGGACTTGAGGCAGTCAGAAAAAGACCTGGTATGTATATTGGTAGCGTATCTACAAAAGGTCTTAATCACTTGATTTATGAAATAGTAGATAATTCAGTGGACGAGCATCTTGCAGGTCATTGTAGTGAAATTACAGTGTCACTTAATAAGGATGGAACTGCAACTATTACAGATAATGGTCGTGGTATTCCGGTTGGAATTAATGAAAAAGCGGGTATTCCGGCTGTAGAAGTAGTATTTACAGTACTTCATGCAGGTGGAAAATTTGGTGACGGAGGATATAAGATTTCCGGTGGTCTTCATGGTGTTGGTGCCTCTGTTGTAAATGCACTGTCAGAGTGGCTGGAGGTTACAATTAAGATTGATGGCAAGGTGTATAAACAGCGTTATGAGAGAGGAAAGGTAATGTATCCTCTTGAAGAGGTTGGTACTTGTAGAAAAAATGATACAGGTACAAGTGTAACATTTTTACCTGATAAGGAAATATTTGAAAAGACATATTTCAAAGCGGAGTCAATTAAGAGCAGACTTCACGAAACCGCATATCTTAATCCTAATCTTACAATAAATTTTGAAAACAAGAGATTTTCGGAAGAAGAAAAGCTTGTATTTCATGAGTCGGAGGGAATTGCGGCCTATGTTAAGGATTTGAATAAAGGAAAAGAAGCAGTTCATCCGGTTATTTATTTCAAGAGAGAAATGGATGGAATGGAGTTAGAGGTAGCATTCCAGTTTGTAGATGAATTTCAGGAAAACTTGTTTGGATTCTGTAATAATATTTATACTCAGGAAGGTGGAACACATCTTACCGGATTTAAGACCAAGTTTACAATGGTAATTAATCAGTATGCAAGAGAGCTTGGAATTCTTAAAGAAAAGGATAATAATTTTACAGGTGCAGATGTTAGAAATGGTATGACTGCTGTTGTTGCTATCAAGCATCCGGAACCACGTTTTGAAGGTCAGACGAAGACAAAACTTGATAATCCGGACGCAGGTAAGGTTGCAGGTGAGGTTACAGGCGAAGAGACAGTGTTATACTTTGATAAAAATTTAGATGAGCTTAAAGCTGTAATTGCCTGTGCCGAAAAGTCAGCCAAAATTAGAAAGGCTGAAGAAAAGGCTAAAACTAATCTTTTAGTAAAACAGAAGTTTTCAATTGATAGCAATGGTAAGCTGGCTAATTGTGAGAGTAGAAATCCTGCTGAGTGCGAGGTGTTTATTGTAGAGGGTGATTCAGCCGGTGGTTCTGCAAAAATGGCAAGAAACAGGCGTACTCAGGCGATTATGCCAATTAGAGGTAAGATTTTAAATGTTGAAAAGGCAACAATAGATAAGGTACTTGGAAATTCTGAAATTAAGACTATGATTAATGCATTTGGATGTGGATTTTCAGAAGGTTATGGAAACGATTTTGATATATCAAAGCTTCGCTATGATAAGATTATTATTATGACGGATGCTGATGTGGATGGAGCTCATATTGATACATTGTTACTTACATTTTTCTATAGATTTATGCCTGAGCTTATTCATCAGGGACATGTGTATCTTGCTATGCCACCTTTATACAAGGCAGTTCCTAAGAAGGGCGAGGGAGAATATCTTTATGATGATAAGGCACTTGAAAAATATAGAAAGACACATACAGGATTTACTCTTCAAAGATATAAAGGTCTTGGAGAAATGGATGCGGATCAGTTATGGGAGACAACACTCAATCCGGAAACCAGATTACTTAAGCAGGTAGAAATAGAAGATGCAAGAATGGCATCAGATGTAACAAGTATGCTTATGGGTACAGATGTACCACCAAGAAGACAGTTTATACATGACCATGCGCATGATGCAGAAATAGATGTATAGGAGGATTAGCAGATGGCAGAACAGATTATAAAAACTGAATATTCGGAAATTATGCAAAAATCCTACATTGATTACTCTATGAGTGTAATCTGTCAGAGAGCAGTTCCGGATATAAGAGATGGACTTAAACCGGTTCAGAGGCGTGTACTGTATGCAATGAATGAACTTAAGCTTAATTATGATAAACCACACAGAAAATCAGCACGTATTGTTGGTGATACAATGGGTAAATATCACCCTCATGGTGATAGCTCAATATATGAAGCATTGGTTGTGCTTGAGCAGGATTTTAAAAAGGGAATGGCACTAGTTGACGGACATGGAAATTTTGGTTCGATTGAAGGTGACGGAGCAGCTGCAATGCGTTACACTGAGGCAAAGCTTAAGAAGTTTACCCAGGAAGTGTATCTTGCAGACCTTGATAAAAATGTAGTTGATTTTATTCCAAATTTTGATGAAACAGAGAAGGAACCGGAGGTTCTTCCGGTAAGAGTACCTAATGTACTTATCAATGGTGCAGAGGGTATTGCAGTTGGTATGACAACAAGTATACCAACACATAATCTTTCAGAGGTTATAGACGCTGTTATTGCGTATATGGGTAATAACAAAATTACAACAGAAGAGCTTATGGAATATGTAAAGGGACCTGATTTTCCAACAGGCGGACGAGTAATTAATAAAAGTGAGTTACTTGATATTTACGAAAATGGAACAGGAAAGATTAAGCTTCGTGCCAAGGTAGAATTTGAACCCGGAAAAAAGAAGTCTGATAAGGATAAATTAGTTATTACAGAGATTCCATATACAATGGTTGGAGCAAATATTGGTAAGTTTATATCTGATGTGTGCAATCTAATAGAAACTAAGAAAACTACCGATATTACTGATATTTCAAACGAATCTTCTAAGGAAGGGATAAGAATTGTTCTTGAACTTAAGAAAAATGCAGATATTAAAAAGTTAGAAAATCTCTTGTATAAAAAGACTAAGCTTGAGGATACATTTGGTGTTAATATGCTTACTATTGTAAATGGCAGACCGGAGGTATTAGGTCTTAAGAAGATTATTGAGCATCATATAGATTTTCAGGTTGATCTTGCTACCAGAAAATATACTACTCTACTTGAAAAGGATTTGGAGCAGAAGGAAATTAAAGAAGGTCTTATTAGAGCATGCAATATTATTGACTTGATTATAGAGATTTTAAGAGGTAGTAAGAATCTTAAGGATGCCAAAGCTTGTCTTATACATGGTAATACAGACAATATTAAATTTAAGAATAAAGAATCAAAGCTCTATGCAAGTAATCTGAATTTTACAGAGAAGCAGGCACAGGCTATTCTTGAACTCAGATTGTATAAATTAATTGGTTTGGAAATTCTTGCTTTAGAGAATGAGTATTCGGAATTGGTAGACAGAATTGCGTATTATGAAGAAATTCTTGGAAGTAGAAAGGCAATGATGAAGGTTATTAAAAAGGACCTTGAAAAAATCAAAAAGGAATATGGTGTAGAGAGAAGAACCATTATTGAAGATGGTGAAGAGGCCGTATATGTTGAAGAAAAGGTTAAAGAGCAGGAAGTTGTGTTCCTTATGGATAGATTTGGTTATGCCAAGACTATTGATACTTCATTATATGATAGAAATAAAGAAACAGCAGATACTGAGAATAAGTATGTATTTAGATGTATGAATACTGATAAGGTATGTATTTTTACGGATAATGGTAATATGCATCAGGTTAAGCTGCTAAGTGTTCCTTTTGTAAAATTAAAGGATAAGGGAACGCCGATAGATAATCTTGGCAATTACGATAGTAAGGGCGAAAGCATTATATTTATCTGTAGTACAGAAATGATTAGAGATAAGAAATTATTATTTACTACAAAGAATGGTATGATGAAGCTTGTTGATGCTTCCGAATTTAATGTAACAAAGAGAACAGTTGCGGCTACTAAGCTTGCTGCAGATGATTTGGTTATTGGTGTACAGATTACAGAAGCAACATCAATGCCTGTTGGCGTAGATACATTTGCTTCTAATGAGGAGCAAATGCCTGTGATAATGTCGGGAGGATTTGACGACGGATATACACCGGGCTTTGATGATGAACTTGGTTTTTCAGAAATGACATTTGATTTTGATGATGGAAATATGGAACTTCAGCTTGTGGATGATGTAGAGGGTGGAGAGATAACTGAAATCTCAGAAGAAAGTATAGTATGTAATCAGATTGTTGTATTGCAGACGGTTAAAGGAATGTTCTTAAGATTCCCTCTTAAAGAGATTCCGGAAAAGAAGAAGGGAGCAATTGGTGTTAAGGGTATTAAGCTTGCATCGGATGACAGTGTGGATAAGGTGTATATACTTGATCCGGGTGATAATATGACTGTGGAATTTAAGGGAAAAGAAATTGAATTAAGAAAGCTTAAGACTGCAAAACACGGTGGAAAGGGTACTAAAAAAGCGTAAAAGAAACTCTGATTACTTCAAAAGTGTAAAAAATCGGAAACGTTTTCATTAAAACCCCTCTTAGCGGGGGGGGTATCCCTGAATTATCTATGATAATATATCATTGTGAATTAGAAGATATTCACAATTAATGTAGTAGAGTTACGGGGAAGTATCTTTTTATAAAATAGAAGGACTATCGTGGTGATAGTCCTTTTTGAGTGTGATAAATTAATGTTTGTTAAACAGAGGTACTTGTGCAAGTATAATTGCTATAAAAATAAGTATGCATCCGATTAGTTCTCGTAGTCCCATTTTCTCGTTAAGTATTATAAAACCTGCTAATACAGAAAATACAGATTCCAAACTTAGCAAAAGAGATGCAATTGTAGGGTTAAAGTTTTTCTGACCAATTATCTGAAGTGTGTATGCTGCACCACAGGATAGAATACCTGCATATAAAATAGGTATCCATACATTAAGGGTATTGAATTGTTTTGCACAGTTAACAATACTATGAAATGAGCAATTCATTTCTATAATAAATGAAGGAATTGCTGTGAATATTCCACATACCAAGAACTGTATGCAAGACATACGAACACAATCTGTCTTTGGTGCAAAATAATCAATAACAAGTATATGGACTGCAAATATAACCGCACATAATAAGAGTAAAAGGTCAGCGGTCTGTATTGAAAATGAATCCTTGATACATAGTAAATATAGACCTATGAGTGTAAGAAACACACCTATCCATACATTTAATCCACATTTTTTTTTTAGAAACAATGATAGTATAGGTACTATCAATATATAACAGGTTGTAAGAAATCCAGCCTTGCCAGCCGAAGCACCAAGATATAGACCTAATTGTTGTAGATTACTTGCTAAAAATAAAATAGTCCCACATAACAGACCTCCTACCAATAAGTACTTCTTATCGGTAGGAGATGTTAATTTCTTTGTTAAGTTTAATCTGTCTAACAGAAGTATTACTGGAAGTAATACAACAGAACCTAGTAGTGAGCGGACACAATTGAATGTATATGGACCGATGGATTTTCCGCCTTCGCTCTGTGCTACAAATGCCACACCCCATATCAGAGCTGTAAGTAATAAAATAGCAGAATTCTTTGTGTTAGTTTTATTCATTAGTTTTTAAGATACTCCTTGTTAGCCTCGATTACTTTTTCCATAGCACTTCTTCCGGGAGCACCAATAGTCTCACGCTTGTCTACACAAGTCTTAATGCTGATTGCATCATAAATGTCTTCTTCAAATACCGGGCTAATGGCCTTGTAATCTTCAAGAGTCATCTGATCAAGACTTATGTTATGGCTTTCGCAGTGGAGTACAAGCTGACCTACGATTCCGTGTGCATCTCTGAATGGAACACCGTGGTTAACAAGATAATCGGCAGCATCTGTAGCATTGGTAAATCCGTTTGCAGCACTTGCTTCCATATTTTCTTTGTTAAATGTCATAGTCTCAAGCATTCCTGTGAATAATGCAAGACATCCCTTTGCTGTATCCATTGCGTCAAATGAAAGTTCTTTATCTTCCTGCATATCCTTATTGTAAGCAAGAGGAATTCCCTTCATAGTAGTTAATAACGAAATCAATGCGCCATATACACGACCAGTCTTACCACGAACTAATTCTGCTATATCAGGATTCTTCTTCTGTGGCATAATACTGCTTCCGGTGCTGTAAGCATCGTCTATATTTACAAATCTGTATTCATTACTATTCCAAATAATAATTTCTTCTGAAAATCTGCTAAGGTGCATCATTATTGTTGAAAGAGCACTCATTAATTCAATGAGGTAATCTCTGTCTGAAACAGAGTCCATACTGTTAAGTGTAGCACCATAGAAACCAAGAAGCTCTGCAGAGTATTCTCTGTTAAGTGGATATGTAGTTCCGGCTAAGGCTCCTGAACCAAGAGGACAGTAGTTCATTCTCTCATAAATATCGTGAAGACGTCCCCTGTCACGTTTAAACATTTCAAAATATGCTCCCATATGATGAGCAAGTGTTATAGGCTGCGCCTTCTGCAAATGTGTAAATCCCGGCATATATGTATCAAGATTTTCTTCCATAATTGTTTCAATAGTTTCAAGAAGCTTTTTAACAAGAGCATCGATTTCTGTTATTTCGTCTCTTGTAAATAATTTCATATCAAGAGCTACCTGGTCGTTACGACTTCTTCCTGTGTGAAGTCTCTTTCCGGCATCTCCGATTCTTTCAATAAGAGTTGCTTCAACGAAGCTGTGAATATCCTCGTATTTATCATTTATTTCTAAAACACCATTGTTAATATCATCAAGAATATCATTTAATCCTTCAATAATAGCTTTGGTATCTTCAGCAGATAATATTCCCTGCTTACCAAGCATGGTAACGTGTGCAATACTTCCTCTGATGTCCTGCTTATAGAACTTCTTATCGAAGGAAATAGAAGCATTAAAGTTGTTAACAAGTTCGTCTGTTTCTTTTGTGAAACGTCCGCCCCATAATTTCATAGGAGTGTCCACCTTTCTGTGTAAAATTTCATTTCAAATTATTATAGCACGATATGGGAAATATGCAAAGTTTTTAGTGGATATTTAACTTGAGAGATTTAAATGTTAGATCTCAAAAATATTTTATAAATATATAAAATATTTTAATTATAGACACAACTACTTTTTTAATATATAATATTTAAAGGATAATAATAAGTACAAGGGTTTATGAACGGTATTGACAAAAAATCAAGAGTGTAATACAATGTATTACAGAAGGGAGATGATTTTATGGCTATATCGTTAAGACTTAGTGAAGAAGAGAGTACTCTGATAAGACAGTATGCAGAATTAAAAAATCTAAGTGTATCAGAACTTTTGCGACAATCTGTATTAGAACGTATAGAAGAAGAAATTGACATTGAAATGTACAATAAGGCACTCGCAGAATACAAGAAGAACCCTACTACTTATACATTGGAAGAAGTTGAAAAGGAGTTGGGATTCTAATGTATCATGTTGAATTTACTGAGACTGCGTTGAAAATGCTAAAGAAGATGGATAAGCATACTTCTGCATTTATTATATCATGGATAAAGAAAAATCTTGAAGGCTGTGATAATCCAAGAATACATGGAAAGGGATTAGTTGCCAATCGAAGTGGTCAATGGAGATATCGAATTGGCGATTATAGAATTCTAGCAGAGATTCGGGATAGCAAGCTTGTTATTTTAGCATTAACAATCGGACACAGACGAGATATTTATGACTAAATAATTATTAATTTAATAAAGCCCCTAAACCGCATGAATTACACTGGTTTAAGGGCTTTAATATTACTATTTTTATTTAGCAAGTAACATCATAATCTCATTACTTCTTGCAATGAATTCTGTCATTTCTTCTGGTGAAAGCTGCTTGTGACTGATTAAAGCAAGGTCATAAAGCTGCTTACAGAAGGTTGGCACATTTTCTGAATCCTTGTTATTAAGGATGTATTTAACAAGTGCGTTATTTGCATTAAGTACAAGTGTTACATTTGTACCAAACATTGATGTATCCATTCCCGGCATAGCATACATCTTCATCATATCCTGCATACGACGTGATTCCTCAGAAAGAGTAATCATAGATGAAATATTTTCATTCTTAAGGTTTTCAACCTTAACGTCTAATTTGTCATTGCTGAGAGCATTTTTAAATATCTCTGTAAGAGTATCTACAGTAGCCTTGAATTCTTCCTCATTTACTTCTGCATCACTCTTGAATGTGTCAGTTAAATCTGCATCAATTCTTAAGAATTTAACGCCTTCATTCTTATGCTCAAGATGAGTGATGAATGGTTCATCAATATTGTGTGTAAGGTGAACGGCATCAATACCTTCTTCCTTAAACATATTGATGTACTGACTCTGCTGAATCTCGTCTGTTACATAGAATACAGTATTTTCGTGCTTTTCCTTATTTGCTTCAAGACATTCAGGAAGAGTTAAATATTTGCCTTCAAGATTTTTAAATAAGATGTAGTCATTCATCTTCTCACAGAACTTCTCGTCCTTAAGGCAACCAAATTTGATAAATGGGCTGATATCATCCCAGAATTTTTCGTAAGTTTCTTTGTCTGTTTTGCACATTCCTGCAAGCTTGTCTGCAACCTTCTTATTAATGTAGTCAGATATTTTCTTAACAAACCCATCGTTCTGTAATGCACTTCTTGATACATTAAGTGGAAGGTCAGGACAGTCGATAACACCCTTGAGGAGTAATAAGAACTCAGGAATAACTTCCTTGATATTATCAGCTATAAACACCTGATTGTTATATAATTTAATTGTACCTTCGATTGAATCATACTGTGTATTTAACTTAGGGAAGTAGAGTATTCCTTTTAAGTTAAATGGATAGTCCATATTTAAGTGAATCCAGAATAAAGGCTCCTTATAGTCGTTAAATACATTTCTGTAGAATTCCTTGTATTCATCATCGCTACAGTCATTTGGATGCTTTGTCCATAATGGATGTGTCTCATTAAGAGGAACTGGACGTCTAAGAATCTTTGTCTTAGTCTGCTCCGGAGAAATTTCTACAACTTCCTTAGTTCCATCTTCGTTTTCCTTTTCCTCTGTCTTAGCAGGCTCAACAATCGTCTCAATAACTGTATCAGTATCTAATACTTCGTCAGGATTGATTGTATCATACATAGGCTCGGCATTTGGATTTTCAAGATAAATCTCCACCGGCATAAATGAGCAGTATTTGTTAAGAACCTCTCTTGCACGATATTCGTTAGCAAATTCTAAGCTATCTTCGTTAAGATATAAAGTAATCTCTGTACCGCGTTCACTACGCTCGCCTTCCTTCATATCGAATTCAGTACCACCATCACATTCCCAGTGAACAGCAGTAGCACCGTCTTTGTATGATAATGTATCAATAGTTACCTTGTCAGCTACCATAAATGCTGAGTAGAAGCCAAGACCGAAATGACCGATAATCTGGTCCTCGCTGGTCTTATCCTTATACTGTTCAAGAAATGCTTCCGCACCTGAGAAAGCAATCTGGTTAATATATTCTTCAACTTCCTCAGCTGTCATACCGATACCTGTATCGATGAACTTAAGTGTCTTGTCCTCTGAATTAGCAATAACCTTGATTTCAAATTTATTATCATCAGGTAAAGAATATTCACCCATAATCTCTAATTTCTTAAGCTTTGTAATAGCATCGCAACCATTTGATACTAATTCCCTGAAAAATATATCATGGTCTGAATAAAGCCATTTCTTAATAATAGGGAAAATATTATCGCTGTTAATTGATAGATTTCCGTGTTTTTGCATTTTTACTCGCTCCTTTTTGATAAAAATATTTAATATAAATGTAATTGTAGTACTGAGTTATACATTTGTCAAGAAAAAATTAGCACTCATTAAAAGTGAGTGCTAATAAATTTGCTTATATGTGAATCAAATGCCTGTTCGAGACTCTTATCCATTGTAAATACATTGAGAGATGTCCCTGTTACATAAGATAATTCGTTGTTTTCAAATTTTATATTGATAAATAAACCATTTATGTTGTCAACAGTGAAATCAAGGTCATTTTCTTTAAGAAATGTAACAGTGGCTTCTTTGGACAAACAAAAAATTATCTTAAATGATAATGGTAATTTCTTACCTTTTATTATGCTGAAACATAGAGGTTTAAGAGAACTCCATTTGGATAACGAAGGAGAACCAAGCTCCTCATATTCTTCGTTAGTGTAGAAGTTTTTCTTAATATGACCATCAATAGTAAAAGTGTTATATGTTGTTATATTTACTTCAGATACCAGAAAGTTATCAAAGGTCTCTCCAATAAATAGGGCACTGGTAAATGATTTTACATCTGTAATTATATCTGTTGTCATTAGAATAAATCCTTCTTTGAAAAAATTAGTGCAACTAACAAGCTTATTACAATGGCGAAAGCTATAACAATGCCAAATCCAAATACTGAATTAGCAAATGGCATTCCATTTCCGTTAACATTCATGCCGTAGGCACTGAAAATCATAGTTGGTATAGAAAGTACGATTGTGATTGTTGCAAGAAATTTCATAACTATATTCAAGTTGTTAGAAATAACAGAAGCAAAAGCGTCCATCATACCACTTAAAATTCCGCTGTATATGTTAGCCATTTCCATAGCCTGTTTATTTTCGATAATTGTATCTTCAAGCAAATCAGTATCTTCAGGATATTGTTTTACTTTTTCAGTTCTTAAAAGCTTTTCCAATACTATTTCATTAGAACGAAGAGAGGTTGTGAAGTAAACCAAACTTTTTTCAAGCTCGAGAAGTTCTATAAGCTCACTGTTCTTAGTTGAACGATGAAGCTTTTTTTCAACTTCCTCACTCTTTCTATTAATATTTCTAAGATACTGAAGATAAAGAGTGGCATTGCGATAAAGAATCTGCAATATAAATCTTGTCTTCATATGAGTATGAAAATTCTTAACTCTTGCCTGCATAAATGATTTAATAAGAGGGGTTTCCTCAAGACAAACTGTGATAATCAGATTATTTGTAAGGATTATAGACATTGGGATAGTAACATACCAGTCTTTTTCGTTTCTTTCTTCAATAGTTGGAACGTCCACGAGAATCATAGTGTAATCATCTTCTGGCTGAATACGGGAACGCTCCTCCTCATCCATAGCAGCCTTAATATCAGCAATATCTATATTATTTTCCTGAGCCACCTTAATAAGTTCAGATTCTGTTGGATTCGTAAGAGAAATCCAGCAACCATCCTCTTTTTCATCGATTTCTTTCATAACACCATCAAAGGTCTTAAATATTTTTATCATAGCAAATGGTGTCCTTTCCTAGTATTAGTTATTTTATATCATTATTGTGTAATAATGTTGTATAGTATTATGAAGAATTTGCTTGATATCTATGTGTTTTGAAAAATAAATACACCATAAGCAGGTACTTGGAGTCCGTCGGTACTTAGATGCGGTGTTAACGCATCTTATGTACCGCTACGTGACGGAAGTAGCGAGAGCGTGCCTGCGTTGGTTATTAATTTTTCAAAACATATTAAATCAAACTAATTTGCATTAACCGTATAATAGTAAGTATACCACAAAAATAAAATAAAAAACAACTTGAATTATTAATAAGTATCGTGTAGGATAATTGTGTAGATACACGACTGACGGAAATATCATATTAAATATGGTATAAGTAGAATTAACTACGGGAAGTGTATTGGTATGAGAGTCGACCGTCTGGGCAATTTTTGAATTGGTCAGTCGGCTTTTTTTATCTAAATGTTTAACTGTTTTAAGGAGGAAGAACAATGGAAATGCTTTCAATTGAAAAGGAACTTAAGGAAAATTCTTATCCGGGTAGAGGTATCATTATTGGTAAATCTGCTGATGGAACTAAGGCTGTAACTGCTTATTTTATCATGGGTAGAAGTGAGAATAGTAGAAATCGTGTATTTGTAGAAGATGGTCAGGGTATCAGAACACAGGCATTTGATCCATCTAAGCTTAGCGATCCAAGTCTTATTATTTATGCTCCAGTAAGAGTTCTCGGAAATAAGACAATCGTTACAAATGGTGACCAGACAGATACTATCTATGAATTAATGGATAAGCAGCAGACATTTGAACAGGCACTTAGAACAAGAGAATTTGAGCCGGATGCTCCTAACTACACACCTAGAATTTCAGGTATTATGCACGTTGAAAATGGTGAGTATAATTATGCTATGTCAATTCTTAAGAGCAATAATGGAAATCCTGATGCTTGCAACAGATACACATTTGCATATACTAATCCGGTAGCAGGAGAAGGTCATTTCATTCATACATATAAGTGCGATGGAAATCCACTTCCAAGCTTTGAAGGAGAACCTAAGCTTGTAGCTATTCCAGATGATATGGAAGAATTTGCTAATACACTTTGGACAAGTCTTAATGAAGATAACAAGGTGTCATTGTTTGTTAGATATATTGATATTGCAACAGGAAATTACGAGACAAAGATTATTAATAAGAATAACTAATTAATCGGAGGAAGATAAAATGAAAGAATTAGAATTAAAGTATGGTTGTAACCCTAATCAGAAGCCTTCAAGAATATTTATGAATGAAGGAGAACTTCCAATTGAAGTATTAAATGGTAAGCCTGGATACATCAATTTCCTTGATGCGTTCAATGGCTGGCAGTTAGTAAGCGAGCTTAAGAAGGCTACCGGTCTTCCAGCAGCTACATCATTTAAGCATGTATCTCCAGCAGGTGCAGCAGTAGGTCTTCCTTTAAATGACGTTGAAAAGAAGATTTACTGGGTAGATGATCTTGGCGAGCTTTCTCCACTTGCAAGTGCATACGCAAGAGCAAGAGGTGCTGATAGAATGTCATCATTTGGTGATTTCATTTCATTATCAGATGTATGTGATGTTGACACAGCTAACTTAATTAAGAGAGAAGTATCAGATGGTGTTATTGCTCCTGGATATGAGCCGGAAGCTTTAGAAATTCTTAAGGCTAAAAAGAAGGGTAACTACAATGTAATTCAGATTGATCCTTCATATGTTCCAAATCCAATCGAAAGAAAGGAAGTATTTGGTATTACATTTGAGCAGGGAAGAAATGAACTCGTTGTTGATGATGATTTCCTTGGAAATGTTGTTACAGAGAATAAGGATATTCCAGAGTCAGCTAAGATTGACTTAATTATTGCTCTTATCACACTTAAATATACACAGTCTAACTCTGTATGTTATGTTAAGGGCGGTCAGGCTATCGGTATTGGTGCTGGTCAGCAGTCAAGAATTCACTGTACAAGACTTGCAGGCTCTAAGGCTGATAACTGGTTCCTTCGTCAGTCGCCACAGGTATTAGGACTTCAGTTCCTTGATACAATCGGACGTGCAGACAGAGATAATGCTATTGATTTATACATTGGTGAGGACTATATGGATGTTCTTGCAGATGGTGCATGGGAAAATATCTTCAAGGTTAAACCAGAGGTATTTACAAGAGAAGCTAAGAGAGAATGGCTTGATAAGAATCAGGATGTTGCTCTTGGTTCAGATGCATTCTTCCCATTTGGTGATAACATTGAAAGAGCACACAAGAGTGGTGTTAAATATATTGCTCAGCCAGGTGGTTCAATCAGAGATGACAACGTAATTGATACATGTAACAAGTACAATATGGCAATGTGCTTTACAGGACTTAGATTATTCCACCACTAATAAATATGTGATGAAAGGTCAGTTTTTGTATGGAAACTGACCTTTTAATATATTAACAGGAGAGAGAAAATGACAGTAGATGTAAATGAATTATTTAATGAAATGGGGGCTTTACCACAGGTAGAGGCTATTGCACTTGGTGGCTCAAGAGCTACAGGAAGAAATGATGAAAAATCAGACTATGATGTATATATATACATAACAGAGAGTATTGATGAAAATGTGAGAAGAAACATTCTTGAGAAATATTGTGGATATATGGAAATCGGTAATTCCTTCTGGGAACTTGAGGATGATGTTACTCTAAAGGACGGAATTGATATGGACATCATCTATAGAGATATGAAAGATTTTGAAAACATGGTTTCGTCAGTTGTAACAGACTGCGTTGCGTGGAATGGATATACTACCTGTATGTGGCACAATCTCATAACATCAAAAATAGTAATTGATAAGAATGGTAAGCTTAAAGAATTACAGGATAAGTTCAAGATTCCATATCCTAAGAAGCTAAAGGAGAATATCATTTCTAATAATTTAAAACTTCTTAATGGAATGTTACCATCCTTTGATATGCAGATTAAAAAGGCTGAAAACAGAGTAGATTTGGTAAGTGTTAATCATAGAGTGACTGAATTTCTTGCAAGTTATTTTGATATAATATTTGCATTAAATGAAATGACACATCCGGGTGAAAAGAGGATGCAGAGCATTTGTTCAGCAGAATGTAAGATACTCCCAAGGAATTTTGATGAAAATCTTAATAGGTTATTTAGTGGAATGTTCAGAGAAAAGATTGCTGATGTTATAAATGATATGGTAATTGAGATAAAGAAAGTATGTAACGGAGACTCGTAAGGAGCCTCCGTTTTTTTTAATTCCTATAATATTAGAATATAAGTGACTTTTTTAAACAGATTTAATCTCCATATTGTCTAATGCATATTGTAGAGCCATATTAATAAGTTCATTTCTAGAGCGATTTGTTTGAGTTGAGAGTTTATTGTATTCTTCTTGTAAAGAGGCATCTATGCGTATTGTCATTGTTACGGTTTTATCCTCTTTAGGTGTTATAACAAATTTATTCACTAATATAAACCTCCAATTTTTTAATTACATTATAGTATTGTACAAAGAATTAAAACTATAACACAAATAGCATTAAAAATATATTTACAAATGTAATACAAAATGATATCATATTAATACTAATTTATGTAAAGGATGGGATGAATATGAAAAAAGTTTATATTTTTACATTATCTTTAATTGCAATTGTTTCTTTAGTTGGTTGTCAAAATAATACCAAAGATACAATTGTTACAAAGGAAATAATGAGTAATGAAACGGAGGATGATAAAAGTGTTGAAGAAAAAACTACCAAATCATTTGAAGGCAATGAATTAGAGGTAGGAGTTGCTAATAGAGATGAATTAAGGGATAGTGTAGAGAAGCAAGTTGACAATTATATACAAAGTTTAAATAAGGAATATAAGGATTTAGAAAGTAATATAACTAATTATGATGAGTATACACAAAATACGAATAAAATTGAAGAATACTATTTGACTACATATTATGAAACGTCAAAAATGTGTATAAATATAAGAGAATATGCAGTATGCTATGCAGAGACTATTCTTTCGTCAGATACATCAAATGATGATAAATATGATGAGCTAGAAGAAATATATGATGATTTATATGAGGATGCGTGTGAAGCAATATATGATGAAGTGTACGATGGTATTTTGGATGAAATATATGATTTGTTTTATGATGGAGTATTAGAAGAAAAAAGTGAAGATATAGATTATAAAGATTGGTTTGATGCACGATCTGATGAGTATGATTGGTGGAGTGATGCACGATCTGATGTTTATGATGAATGGTCAGATTGTAGAAAGGACGTATATAGATTTTGGACAGATATGAGAAGCGATGTTTTTAAAGATGATATAGAAAAAGCATATGAGGAAATAGAAGAATTTAAAGCAGACATAGAAAAGCTAAAAAAATAATAGTTTTGAATATATGAAATTCAGATAAGTCCAAAAAGAAGATGCAACAACTAAAAAAATTTTGAAAAATTTAACATAATTTTTGAGTTGATAATAAAAAACTTAAACAACTTAAATTATTTTGGACAAAATTTGAGTTTCTATTTGAGTTCGTGAATATTTTTTAAGATTATTGTATATATAAAATATGCAAATCAACAGGTCGATTTATGATTTGTAATAGTTTTCAAACAACAAAATACAGCTTTAAGAAGTGATGCCTTCCTAAAGCTGTATTTTGTTGTTTATTAAAGAAAGACTATGTATGATCCTAATTTATTTTAGTTTTTATCTGTGCTATTAGCTCAGCAGCATTATCAGACTCCAGATTAAGCACACAAATTGCTAATTTATCAAACAAATCTACTAACTCAGGTTCGTATTCAAATTGTTTAAGATATGCCATTAACTCATCTGATTTATCAATATCCATTTCCTCAAGAGCAACTGTTAATTCCTCAAGTTTACTTATTATTTCTGAAATGTCTTCAATAGGTATCAGCTGTACTTCCTCTTTGTACATAGAAAGCTTATCTTTATAGCTTCTCCATTCTTCCAGGAAGGTTGGAGTCATATATTTTATTACTTCAAGTTTGCCGTCCTTTGCCGCATATTCTAATGTCTTAGCCATTCCGCTTAACATAATAGCACCAATATAAGCGGCAGAACTCTTCATGGCATGAACTTTAATTCTGTAGGAATCTAACATTTCGGTGTTATCTTCTGCATATTCCCAATAATATTCCAGATAATCTGCTTCGGAATCAATTGTGTTATAAAAGTTTTTGACAGTGATTTCAAGAGTTTCTTTGTCTGGCATATTAGCCAGGGCAAATGACCAGTTAATACCATCAATTTCTGGAAAACTGTTTATATCTTCTGGGTATGTTTTTTCAGAAGTTGTTGCATCTGTTATTTCTTCATACATTACTAATTCTTCAGGTAAATATTTGACAATCATTTCTTCAAGCTTTTCAATCTGAATTGGTTTAGTCAAAAATTCATTAAAGCCTTCGTTTAGATACATTTCTTTGGCACCTGAAATTGCATTGGCAGTAAGTGCCACAATAGGTACATTTTCACAAGCATGTCCAGACATGTTTTTAATTCTGTGCAGTGTTTCAATACCATCCATTTCAGGCATCATATGGTCAAGGAAAATGATATCATAGTGAATATCTTTGATTTTTTCAAGACATTCCATACCACTTTCAGCTTCGTCTATTTTAACCTTTGTTTCTTTTAAAAGACTCATGAATACTTTACGATTAATCATATTGTCATCAACTACAAGTAGTTTAGCTTCAGGTGCCACAAAGGATGCAGCATATGAATATTGAGAAGATGAATTACTAATTCTTTCTTCTAAATTACCAATAGGTTCCTTATCAATCACTTGCTGCTTAAGTACAAAGGAGAACTTAGAACCTTTTCCGTATACACTTTCAACCTTGAGTTCGCTATCCATAAGCTTAAGAAGTTGTAAGGTGATACTCATTCCAAGTCCGGTTCCTTCAATGTTTCTATTTCTTTCTTCTTCAATTCTTTCAAATCTTTCAAATAATTTTGATAAGTCTTCCTCTTTAATACCTATACCTGTATCTTCAACTTCAAAAAAGATATTTACATAATCACCGTCTATAGTTCCGTCTACTGTAAGTGTTATGCCACCTTCTTTAGTGTATTTTACAGCATTTGTTAAAAGATTTACCAGAATCTGTCTGATTCTAATTTCATCACCATACACTTTGTGTGGAAGGTTTGGATTAACATTAACCTTCATACCTAAATCTTTGTCTTTAGCCTTTACCATAATCATAGTAACAACGTCATGTATTATGCTGCTGAATTCATATTCAACAGGAATGATTTCCATTTTACCGGATTCTATCTTAGAAAAATCCAAAATGTCATTTATGAGATAGAGTAGTGTCTGGCTTGCGTTTTGGATATTCATTGCATATTCTTTGATGGATGAGTCTTTGCTTTCGCGAAGAATCATAGCATCCATTCCGAGGATTGCATTTATAGGAGTCCTTATTTCGTGAGACATATTTGCAAGAAACTTACCCTTTGCCTGATTAGAAAGTATTGCTGTTTGTTTTTCCTTTTCTATACTAAATATATCCTTCATTGTATTTATAAATGAAATGATAAGAACTAATACCATTGCTACTGCAATTATGGAACCGCTAAATTGTGTGGTCCATTTAAAATATAATACGATTTGAATTACGGCAGATAAGCATACGCCAAGTATACCCAGCGCAACAAGTAAATAATCCTTTATTCTACCTATAATAACATCTCTTATCATTGTAAATGCCATTAATGCCATTGATGCACCAGCTATACTAACCATAACAGTTATGGTATCAGAGAAATCTACAATATTTCTGACATGAAGTACTGTGCATACAACAAAGTCAATAATGCCGGCAGTTATTGCAACTAGATATGCCTTAGAATATCTTTCGGATTGAACCTGATTTAAATATAACATAAATGGTATTGCAAGAAGCATTACCATAAAAAAGGCCATATCACTTATTACGGATATATTTGGAAAAATCATTTGTCTAAATACTGAATTGGCAATTATCCATATTGCTGCTAAAAAGATAGCCCATCCCAGATATTCCATTTCTACACTTTTACGGTAACAAATTTTCAATGCAATACTTATCACAATACTCGCAAGTCCGAGAACTAATACAAATAAAGCGATAATTAGCTCAACCCCTCCTTTTTCAAATAAATACTTAAAAATATCTATCATTTCCCCGTAAAAAATTTCATGTAAAACACCTGTATATGAAGTATCCGTACTTATTTCAACTCTGATGGTTTTTCCGGCATCTTCTGAATCAAGATGGACATATACATAAGCAACAGCACTAACACGACCAAATGGTCTTGTATCTTTTGTTGAATATTCCTGTCTTAATTCGTCATCTATGTATATTTTCATTTCTTGTTTAGAGCTTCTAAAGCACATATATAAATTATCTTCAAGAACAGATGGTAAGACGTTTTCTATCACCATCGTCTGGTTACGCTCTACCGGATTTTTACCCGGAAGTTCAGCAGGAACTGTTGTATCATCTTCCTTTATCCATATCCAACCCTCAGAAAAATCTGTACATCCAAAGGATGTATTTTGATTTTCAGCCGGTAAAAGCATTTCTCCCAGAATAAGGTAAAGACATACACCAACTGCTAACAAAACAAATATTATTTTAGAAATAAGTATACCTTTGTTTTTTTTCATGATTCATCACCCCGTAAATATTGTATTTTGAAATAAGTATAAAATTATTATAACTATTTTGTGGGGGAAGGTCAAATTATATAGGGTGTTTTTTGTTGACAATAAGAAAATGTTATGCTAAAATCCACTACAATAACATAAGAAAAGCGATGACGGAAAAAAGTAGTTTAGAAGGAAGCATCCAGAGAGAATAGCAAATGGTGGAAGCTATTTATGTGTAAACTAGACGAAAACCATTCCAGAGCTGTAATGCCGAAGTTAGTAAGTGTTGCCGTATGCCTGCGTTAAAGGATAGGATTTAATAGAATCTGAAGTGAAAAGTTAAGGTGGAACCGTGCTAAATGCACCCTTAAGACTATTTTATTATGGTCTTGTGGGTGCTTTTTTACTTTATAGAAAGACCTTGTTAAAAGGCTTTCTATAAAGTAAAAAGTGCTCCGCAAGGATGCGCTATCTTATGTTGTTACCTAAAAAAATGAAGAATAGAAAGGAGCAACAAATTATGAAGGTGCTAAGAAGAAATGGAGAAATTATTGAAGTGAATTTTGAAGATCAGGAGGGTAAAAAAGCATTTTGGCATACAAGTGCACATGTGCTTGCACAGGCTGTAAAGCGTTTGTATCCTGAAACAAAATGTGCAATAGGTCCGGCAATTGAAAACGGATTTTATTATGATTTTGAGTTTGCATTTTCATTTTCAGAAGATCATTTGAAGGAAGTTGAAGATGAAATGAGAAGGATTGTTAAAGAGTCTTTATCATTACAGGTATTCGATAAATCAAAAGAAGAGGCATTAAGTTTTATGGCAGAGGCGAGTGAAAAGTATAAGATAGAATTAATTGAAGAACTGCCTGACTCAGAGATAATTAGTTTTTATAAGCAAGGAGAATATGAGGAATTTTGTGCTGGACCACACATTTCTAATGTATGCCTGATTAAGGCAATCAAGCTTTTATCAGTGGCGGGTGCATATTGGAGAGGAAATGAAAACAATTCAATGCTTACGAGAATATATGGTATATCTTTCCCGAAAGCATCGCAGTTAGAAGAATATTTGCATATGGTTGAAGAGGCAAAGGAAAGAGACCATAGGAAGCTAGGAAAGGAACTGGGAATATTTACGATTTTTGATGAGGGGCCAGGATTACCGGTATTTTTACCAAAGGGTATGGTTCTTAAAAATATTTTGGTTGACTACTGGAGAAAAATTCATCGAAGAGATGGATATGTAGAAATTTCTACGCCGATTATGTTGGAAAGAAGTCTTTGGGAAACGTCAGGACATTGGGATTTCTATAGAGATTCCATGTACTCTCTTAAGGTAGAGGATGAGGACTATGCAATAAAGCCAATGAGTTGTCCGGGCGGAATGCTGGTCTACAAATTAGAACCTAGGTCATATAAAGAACTTCCTATGAGAATAGGAGAGCTTGGACTTGTACATCGTAATGAAAAATCAGGAGCGCTACATGGTCTTATGAGAGTTCGTTCTTTTACGCAGGATGATGCACATATTCTTATGCGAGAAGATCAGGTGATGGATGAAATACAAGGAGTTATGCGTTTGATTGATGAGGTATATCAGAAGTTTGGGTTCTCTTATGAGATTGAATTGTCAACGAGACCAGAGCATTCAATTGGTAGTGATGAGGATTGGGAGCTTGCTACAGTTGCACTTGAAAGGGCTGTTCAGGGAATGGGAAAATCTTATGTTGTAAATGAAGGGGATGGAGCATTTTATGGACCAAAGCTAGATTTTCATTTAAAGGATTCAATAGGTAGAACGTGGCAATGTGGGACGATTCAGCTTGATTTCCAGCTTCCACAGAGATTTAATATTGATTATATTGGTGCAGACGGAGAAAAGCATCGTCCAATAATGCTTCATAGAGTTGTGTTTGGTTCGATTGAACGTTTTATAGGTATTTTAATTGAACATTATGCAGGTAAATTTCCATCATGGATTGCACCTATTCAGGTTAAGATTCTATCTGTCTCTGATAAATATAATGATTATGCAAAACAAGTGGCTGAATATCTTAATGAGAAGGATATACGAGTAGAAGTTGATAATAGAAGTGAGAAATTAGGTTATAAGATTCGTGAGGCTCGAATGGATAAGGTTCCATATATGATTATTGTAGGCGAAAATGAGATGAACAATGGTTCTGTTTCAGTAAGACAAAGAGATGGGGATAAGGATAATCAGGAGCTTGGTGAAATGAAAATTGAGGAGTTTGTAGGGAGGATTTCCAGATAATATTTAAGTGATACGAATAGTATCGTATATGTGCCGCATCGTGATATAATTAAATAGATGTTAGAAATTTAGTGGAGAGGTGAAGTATATGAGATTTCGTACGCTTGAAATTAGTAGTGCGGCAGAAATACACATAAAAGAGAGACAATTAGAGATTACAACAGACGATGGAGTTGTAGTTGTGCCTATAGAGGACTTGAATCAGATTATGGTACATGGCGCAAATATAAGACTTTCTACAATGGATTTGTCTATTTTATGTCAAAATAAGGTCGCATTGATGACACTGGATGACAGATATTTACCGACAGCTATTGTGTTGTCTTTTGAAGGTCATACGAGGCAGTCAAAATTGATGCATGCACAAGTTAATGCTGCGCATAAAAAATATATGGAGTTATGGATTGATATTATTAAGCAAAAGATAACCAATCAATCAAGAGGTTTGTCTATTATGGGCTTGGACGGTGCAGAAAGAATCGCAGAATATGTAGCAATGGTTGATGAGGAAAGTGTAGATTATTGTGAATCATTAGCTGCTAAAGAGTATTTTTCATAGTGTGGAAAATCACGGTTGAATGATGCAACAAAATGGAGCATTGTTCAACAGAAAATCATGGATTTAGATATACACAGATGTACGGTAAAGCTCGAATGGAAATGAAAGTCGGGTTGACCTTTGCGTGTATGAATTTAAAGAAACTAGCGAAAATAGTACATAAAAGAAGTAATTTAGATGGTGCTTGTTCGTCTATCTTTAAGCTTGTCGATAATTTAATGGATATACAAAGTGTAAATAAAAGAAAAGTGGCGCTTGTACTTGTGTCCTAACACCACTTTGTCTACAGTCTGAATCCGGCTATGCCGGATAATAATAATTAAAAGAAATAATTGACGTACAGAAAAATGTACGTTATAATAAAAGTACAGAAATATGTACTTAAAAAGGAGATGAGGATATGTTAGCAGTAAACTATACAAATCTACGTGATAATATGAAAAGTTATATGGATAGGATTACAGAAGATTATGAAACTGTAATAGTAACAAGAAAAGATAACAAAAATGTTGTTATGCTATCTCAGGAATCCTATAATAATCTGATGGAAAATATTCATGTTATGGGTAACAAATCAAATTTTGATTGGTTAATGGAATCAAAAGCACAGTTGGAAAATGGAAATATATCAGTCCGTGATCTTGTTGAGGTAGATTCTGATGAATAAGATTTTTACAAGTAATGGATGGAAGGATTATACCTATTGGCAAACAGAAGATAGAAAGACTCTAAAAAAAATAAATCAGCTAATAGAAGACATCTGCAGAAATGGAAACGAAGGAATAGGTAAGCCAGAACCTCTTACGGGAAACTTGTTAGGCTATTGGAGTAGGCGTATTAATGACAAGGATAGACTTATATATAAGATAGATGAAAGTAATGTATATATCTTAGCCTGTAGATATCATTATGGGGA
Organism: Lachnospiraceae bacterium; assembly: GCA_017396555.1. Lineage (GTDB taxonomy): Bacteria > Bacillota > Clostridia > Lachnospirales > Lachnospiraceae > RGIG1934. Next base: position 35,640 of record JAFQLS010000007.1, read on the forward strand.
TAAATAACACACATAAAATCCGGCTATGCCGGTCTATCATAAACTTGGTTTTACAGATACAGATGTGGCGCAAGTAATAAATGGCTTAAGATTTACGCGATGGTCTATAAAATGTAAATGATAAATTCAGTAAATATCAATATAAATCAATACGTATCAATATATCCGCTTATAAAGTAATGGAAATGTTTAAGGAATTTTCAGTTTTTTTAATGTTTTTTTTTAACAGTTAATACAAAAATTAGGGAACTTATGATGGTGAAAAACATCAAAAAGTTCCCTAAAATTATATTGATATTTAGGGAACTTTTGGGTATGATATACAGTATAAAAGTTCCCTAACGAAAAGAGGTGTTAGAAATGGGTGCAAATTATTCAGAGATTCAAGAACTATTGCAGCAAAGAGCAGATATACAAGCGAGACTAAATTTAATACCATATGACGGTAATCCGGAAATTAAAGAAGTAAGTGGTACAAAGTATTTATATATCAGGAAAAGAGTAGCAGGTAAATTAACATCTACGTATGTTGATGTTTATTCGGATGAGTTATATCAGATACTTTTACGTAATGCAAAAGAGAGAAAAGATTTAAATAAAAACATTCGTAAAATAAATAAAGATTTGGTATCTCTTGGTTATGAGGACAAGGAACTTTCAGCAAGAGTGATGCAAAATTTAGATTTTGTAAGAGCAAATATGAAAGCAAATATTTATGACCAAGCAGTTTTAGAAGGTGTCGCAACATCATTTCCACAGACAAAAGATATTATTGAAAACGGACAGGTTCATGGAGTGTCTGCAACAGATGTGCAAAAGATTCTTAATCTGAAACATGCATGGGAATTTATTCTTGATAGAGATGTAATACAAAGTGAAAGTAACTATCATATGTTATGCCATATTGCTAAATTGGTAAACGAGGGTTTCTTTTATGATGGTGGACGTATCAGAGGCATCCCGGTACAGATAGGCGGAACAAGTTATGTTCCACCGCTTCCAATTGAGACGGTGGTTATCGAGCGAATTGATGAAATAAGAAATCAAGAAAAAGAGCCGATAGATATAGCAATCGAACTTTGTATGTATTGTATGAAGACACAGGTTTTTAAGGACGGTAATAAGAGAGCATCCGTGATATTTGCAAATCATTATCTGATAGCAAAGGGAAATGGTTTCTTAGTAATACCGGAGAAAGAAGTGCTGGAGTTTAAGAAACTGTTGATAGAGTATTATGAGGGTGCACCATTAGAGGTTATAGGTACATTCTTACGTAATAAATGTTGGAAAAATTTTTAACTTTAATTGAAAAAGTTATTTATATCTATGCAAAAAAGAGATAATTTCTAGATAATATTTAAGTGTTATGAATCGTATCGTATATGTGCCGCATCGTTTCTTTAATGATTTTATGTCATCTGATATTTTTGAATTATTGAAAAGTAAAATTAGGAGGACATAAAATGAAAAAAAGAAGAAAAAGTTTGTTATTTATTGGTGGAGTGATAATTGTTGCATTTGCCATTTGGACAATATTGGTTCAAGTGGTAGATGTGCAACCCATAGGACAAAATGGTACGAATATAGGATTTGCTACATTTAATAGTTGGTTTCACAAGCTCATAGGAGTACATTTGAAATTGTACATTATAACAGATTGGCTTGGGCTTGTTCCGATATTTGTATGTGTGATATTTGCAGGTATAGGACTAACTCAGTTAATTACGAGAAAAAGTCTGTTTAAAGTGGATTATGATATTTTGATTTTAGGTGTGTATTATTTAATAGTTATAACTTGCTATGTCGTTTTTGAAATGTATCCCATCAATTACAGACCACTGCTTATAGAGGGAGTACTTGAAGCTTCATATCCGTCTTCAACGACATTACTTGTATTAAGCGTTATGCCAACTTTAAATTTTGAAGTAAAGAGAAGAATAGATAGTATTTTATTAGAGAAGATAATCTGCGCTATTACAAATGCTTTTTCTGCATTTATGGTAGTGGGCAGATTATTTTCAGGTGTACATTGGTTTACAGATATTGTGGGTTCTGTTATTCTTAGTGTAGGCCTGTTTTGTGTTTATAAAGCTATTATTTATTTATATTATAAAGAAAATTAAGTTGGAGATATTATATGGAATTTAATGAAAAGCTTCAGGAATTAAGAAAGTTAAAAGGTCTTACACAGGAAGAATTGGCAAAGGAGTTGTATGTGTCTAGAACTGCTATATCAAAATGGGAATCAGGAAGAGGATATCCTAACATAGATTCATTAAAGGCTATAGCGAACTATTTTGAGGTGACAATTGATGATTTGCTATCAGGAGAAAAAATAATTTCTATTGCTGAAAAAGAGAACAAATCGAATATTAGAAATATATGCAATTTGTTATTTGGAATTATGGATGTTATGTCTTTTTTATTAATCATTTTGCCACTTTATCCAAATGAGGTTGGTGAATATATTTATTCTGTTAATTTATTTAGTTACACACAGATAAATTCAGTTAATTATGTGATATATTGGATTGTATTTGTTTCTTTGATTTTAAATGGTATAATAAAGATTATATTTACAGAATTTGGTTACGAAAAAGGCAATAAAATTGCAACAAGCATTTCTATGATAATTAGTATTTTGCTGGTGCTATTTTTAGCTATGACAAGAGAAGCGTATGCGATAATAATTGCATTTTTATTGTTTGTAATAAAAGGTGTATTGTATTCTAAATGTAAAACTTTGGGAGGAAGGTAATTATGAATAACGATTGTGGATTTGCAAAAGAAAATAACTGGTTTAGATATCGTACAGGTGGATTTTTGATTCGTGATAATAAGATGTTATTTGTTAAAAGTTCTATCGGTGATTATTATTATATGATTGGCGGTGGTGTTCATATGGGTGAAGCATCTGATAAATGTATTGAGCGAGAAGTTTTGGAAGAAACAGGCCTTAATACCCGGGTTAAACATCTGGCAGTTGTATGTGAAAATTTCTTTAAAGGTAAAGGTGGAGTGATTGCTGGTCTGGATTGTCATACCATAGAATTTTACTATTATATGACAATTCTTGATGAGGATTTAAGTATGTGTAAACAAGTGACAGATGATGGTGAAGAACTTGTATGGGTACCAATTGAGGATATTCCTAATAGCAAAATTAAGCCGGAACTTATTAAGGAAAATATTGATAAGATTATCGATGGAAGTCAGACTTTGCATATTATTGAAGAAAGAGACAGATAAAAATGAAACGATTTGAGAATGTATATTTTATAAACGGAACAGCATATGCAGGTAAATCAACTATGGTAAAGCTGTTGGCAAAAAAGTATAACGGAATTGTCTGTGAAGAAAATTATCATGATGCTAAATTGCAAGAGCTTGATAGTAATGAATTTCCTGGACTTACCTACACAAGAGATTTAGTAGATTGGAGAGATTTCATTAGAAGAACACCTGATGAGTATGAGGAATGGATTAAGGTAGTTACAAAGGAATGTGCTATTCTGGAGTTACAGATATTAGAAGAATTGAAAGAACAGAGAAGACCAATATTTGTTGATACCAATATTCCTGTTGAGGTTTTGAAGGAAATATCAGATAAAGAGCATGTGTTAATTATGCTTGCTGAACCAGAAATATCGGTAAATAGATTTTTTGAGCGTCCTGATAAGGAAAAGCAATTTCTATATAGGCTATTGCTAGAGGAAGAAAATCCGGAAACTGCACTGGAAAACTTTAGAAAATGCCTGATGCGAGTTAATTCTAAGGAAATAAATGACAGGTTTTCGAATGCTGGATTTAATGTGATTAAAAGAGACGAAGCAAGAACTATTGAAGAAACTTTAGAATTGGTGGAAAAAGCATTTGGATTAAAGTAATTATAAGAAAAATAGAACGGGAGAAAGTTATGGCAAATTTGATTGTAGTGTGTGGTCCTCAGGCTGTTGGAAAAATGACAGTAGCAGAAAGTCTGAGAGATAAACTAAAATATAATATGATGATGAATCATGACAGTATAGAAATGTCTGATAAAATATTTGGGTTTGGGACTCCGGCTCAGAGGGAATTCAATTCTATATTTAGAGAAAAAGCATTTGATTTGGCTGTTAAGCATAATGTGGATTTGATATTTACATATGTATGTGCATTTGAAGTTCAAGAGGAAAGAGAATATTTGCTTAATTTAGAAAAAATGTTTAAGTCAAATGGAGGAGAATTCTATTTTGTAGAGTTGAGTGCTGATTTGGAAACAAGACTTGAAAGAAATGAAACTCCACATAGAATGGAGCGTAAACCATCAAAAAGGGATGTTGTATGGAGTAAATCTAATCTCTTGAAAGACGCCCAAAATCATAGACTAAATTCAGAGGATGGGGAGATATTGTTCAAAAATCATATGAAGATAGATAATACAAATTTATCTCCTGATGAGGTGGCAGATATGGTTATTGAAGGATTTGAATTGGTTGCTAATGAGAAAGAAGAAAAGGAATATCGATTTGGTGTGTGAGGCTAAGATTATAGAGGAAAATAGAGGTGAAATATACTATATGGAAAGCAACCAACAACAGTTTATTGAATATGTAAAAGGATTTGCAAAAGAAAACAAAAGTCATATATGGTTAAGTGGTTCCTTTTTGAATGGAACCGCTACCATATTTTCTGATGTAGATATAAGTGTCTTTTGTAATATCGAAAATTTGAATAAATTGATTTATGGTTACGGAAATCCTGTGTATATATCATTTACACATAAGCCATTAGGTATACTTATTGTTATTTATGAAAATGGAGTAGCTGTAGATTTGGAGATAGTGGAAAAAGTAGATGTTACAGCTGGTGATTTTTTCCATTGTGATGATATTAAACTATATGATTACACCAGAAACGAAAATATATGTAAACAAATTTCTTTAAGAGATGATATGCACTATCAAATATCACGTTTGCTACATCGTAGTTTGATTAAGTTTTTGTCAGGAAAGCATGATATAGGAGTAAGTATTGCAAATGAGGTGTCTGAACTTATTAAAAGTAACCTTGTTATTGATAAAACAAGTTATAAAAAAGGAATTAATGAGCTCGTGAAAGTTTTTAATGAACAGTACCAATTACCATTAGAGTATTTTGAAATTTTGTGTGAATTGATAGATAAGTTGGATAGTTGAAAGGAGTACCAAATGATTGGAAGCAAGGTAACAGTAAAAATTGATAGACCGCTGGGAAGTTATCATCCTAAACATAAAGATATATATTATCCTATAAATTACGGATACATAGAAGGCATTATGGCTCCGGATGGAGAAGAACAGGATGCGTACATTTTAGGTGTTGATGAGCCGGTTGAGGAATTTATTGGAGTCGTTATTGCGATTATACATAGATATGATGATGTTGAAGAAAAGTGGGTTGTTGCACCTGAAAATGTTATTTTTTCTAAAGAAGAAATAGAGCAACAGGTACATTTTCAAGAACAATATTTTAAATCGGAAATAAGAATGTTACAGGTGCCATCGAAAATAAAATCATGGATTACTAACAAGCCATATACCGTGGATGATGTGGGAATGTCAGGCAATCAGGTGTTGATTTTTGATGACATGGTTTTGAAAATAGAGGATGATTCAGTATCTGTAAGAAAACAGCTAGAAATAATGCGATGGCTTGAAGGAAAAATTTCGGTTCCACGAGTGTTTGAATATGAAGAGGAAAATGGTAAATGCTATTTGCTTATGTCAAGAATAGGCGGAAAAATGTCCTGTGATGAGTATTATTTGGAAAATTCAGATATACTTTTAAAAGCGTTAGCCGATGGACTTAAAATGTTATGGAAAGTAGATGTTAGCCAGTGTCCGGTGATGCGAGATTTGGATGTGGTGTTAAAAGAAGCACTTTTTAACGTGGATAATAATTTGGTTGATATAGATAATGTAGAGCCTGAGACTTTTGGGGAAAATGGTTTTGAAAGTCCAAGACATTTATTAGAATGGCTTGAGAGCAATCGTCCGATATTTGAACCAGTGTTTTCGCATGGAGATTATTGCTTGCCAAATATTTTTTTGGAAGATGGACGGATAAATGGATTCATAGATTTAGGAAGAGCTGGGGTTGGAGATAAATGGAATGATATAGCGCTTTGTTATAGAAGCATTAGGGATAATTTTTCCGGAAGGTATGGAGGAAAAAAATACGAGAATTTTAATCCGGATAAGTTGTTTGAGGCGTTAGGGATTGAACCTGATTGGGAGAAGATAAGGTATTATTTGTTGGTGGATGAATTGTTTTAGAAATCGAAAATAGAGTGTAATACATACATTTAGGAGACTCGTAGGGGTCTCCTGTTTTAATATGATTTTTTACATGAATTTTACAACAGTTTGATTATTGATTTTACAAAAAAAAGATAGAATGCAATTGTAGTTAGAAATTATCAATAGGGAAAATTTGTCGAAGGAGTCAGTAGTGTGAAGCCTCGGAATGGAGATTAGTATGAAAAAGAAAATTTTAAGCATTGTTACAGTAACACTTATGTTTTCAGGTGTACTTACAGGGTGTACTGTGAAAGAGGGTAATACCATAGCAACAGATGGTTCGAGTTCTATGGAAAAAGTAATAGGAGCGTTAGGAGAAGCCTTTATCGAAAAAAATGATATGGGAAGATTTACTTACAATCCTACTGGTTCGAGTACGGGTATAACAGCTGTAGCAGAGGGAAGATGTGATATTGGACTTTCTACCAGAGTTCTTAAAGATGAAGAAATGAGTAGTGATTTGACAGAAACGATTATTGCATATGATGGAATTGCTGTTATTGTGAATCCGGAAAATAATATTTCGGATTTAGATATTGAGACTATAGCTAAAATTTATACAGGGAAAATTACCAATTGGAAAGAATTAGGAGGGAGAGACGGAGAAATAGTATTGATAGGACGGGAGGCAAATAGTGGTACAAGAGATGGTTTTGAATCTGTTATAGGAACAGAAAATGCTTGTAAATACCGTCAGGAGCTTACAACTACCGGTGATGTGATTACTACAGTAGCTAATAATCCTAATGCGATTGGTTATGCTTCAATTGCATCTGTAAAAGAAATAGTAAAAGTGATATCTGTAAATGGAGTTTTACCTACAGATGAGAATATTAAGAAAGGAACGTATGTGATTAAGCGACCATTTGTTCTCATAACAAAAACAGATAATCAACTTTCACCAACAGAACAGGCTTTTTATGAGTTCTGTTTTTCAGAAGAAGCTAAAAGCATTATTGAGTTAGCAGGTGTGGTGCCTGTTTATTGAAAATATTATGGTTGGGGGAGACACTCATGAAAAATAAAATTAATAAAAAAGAAACAATAATTCACGGAATTTTCTTGATTTTAGGACTTATAACTATTGCATCAGTATTGCTGATTAGTGTTTATCTGGTGCTTACAGGAATTCCGGCAATAAAAGAAATAGGCTTTTTTGATTTTTTGTTTGGGAAAGAATGGGAACCTACAGTATCAGAACCAAAGTTTGGTATTTTGCCATTTATTTTAACAAGTGTATACGGAACAATAGGAGCTGTTTTATTAGGGACTCCAATAGGATTTTTTACAGCAGTGTACCTTGCGAAGCTGGCTTCACCCCAAATAAAAAAAATTGTGAGTATGGCTATAAGTCTTTTGGCGGGGATTCCGTCGGTGGTATACGGATTGGTAGGTATGCTGGTATTGGTGCCGGCTATTCGTGAGATTTTCAAAATTTCAGATGGAACAAGCTTGTTGTCGGCTATTATTGTTTTAAGTGTTATGGTACTTCCGTCAATCATTAAAATATCATTTACGGCATTGGAGGCAGTACCAAAGGAGTATGAAGAAGGTTCTTTGGCATTAGGTGCAACACCGTTAGAAACATATTTGAGAGTGTCTGTGCCGGCTGCGAAAAGTGGAATAGCAGCAGCAATAATACTTGGTGTAGGAAGAGCCATTGGAGAAGCAATGGCAGTTATTATGGTATCAGGAAATGTTGCAAATATGCCCTCTCTCTTTAGAAGTGTAAGATTTCTCACAACTGCTGTTTCAAGTGAAATGTCCTATGCCACGTCAGGGAGTTTACATAAGCAGGCATTATTTTCTATAGCATTAGTATTGTTTGTGTTTATTATGCTGATAAATGTGATATTACATTCTTTTTTTAAACGACAGAAGGAGGGGTAATAGGTGACAGGTAATATTTCAAAAAAAAGAAAAAGGTATATTTTTTTTATTAAAGCATTGATGTATTTTTCAGTATTTATATCCTGCTCACTTGTATTATTTCTAATAGGATATGTGTTAGTAAAAGGAATCCCCAATATTTCATGGGAGCTGGTTTCAACGAAACCCAGTTATTTATCAGGGGAAATAGGTATTTTGCCAGATATTTTAAATACGTTATACATTATTTTTGCGACCCTTCTGGTGGTAATACCTTTTGGTGTAGGAGCGGCAATATATCTTAATGAGTATGCAGGTAATAAAAAAATTGTAATGGCAATTGAGTATGCAGCAGAAACACTTTCGGGGATTCCGTCAATAATATTTGGATTGGTAGGTATGCTGTTTTTTTGTCAGTTTTTGAAAATGGGCACCTCACTTTTGGCAGGTGCGATGACTCTTGCAATTATGAATTTACCAACAATTATGAGAACAACACTCGAGAGTTTGAAGACAGTTCCTCAAGGATACAGAGAGGGCGCATTTGGGCTTGGTGCAGGAAAATGGAGAGTGATACATACAGTTGTTCTTCCGGAGTGTGTTGATGGCGTTGTTACAGGTTGCATTTTGTGTGTTGGAAGAATAATGGGAGAGTCTGCAGCATTGTTGTTTACAGCAGGTTTTGCGCACGCATTAAACGGTATTTTGGAAGGTATGACATCATCAGGTGCAACACTAACAGTAGCATTGTATGTGTATGCAAAAGAGCAGGGGGAATTTGAAATTGCTTTTGCAATTGCAGCCATATTAATGGTTATGACATTACTAATTAATTTGTTTGCGGATTGTATAGGAGAAATTTTTAGGAGGAAAAAAGGTTAATGAATATAATAAATGTAAAAGATTTGAATCTTTGGTATGGTACAAGTCAGGCACTAAAAAATGTGAATATAAATATTGAAGAAAATACAATTACTGCACTTATTGGTCCGTCGGGATGTGGAAAGTCAACATTTTTAAAGACAATAAACAGGATGAATGATTTGATTAAGGGTATTCGTGTTACAGGAAAAATCTTATACGAGAATATGGATATTTTTAACAAAAGTGTGGATGTAAACGAGTTGCGCAGAGATATAGGAATGGTATTTCAAAAGCCTAATCCGTTTCCGATGACTATCTATGATAATATTGCTTATGGTCCAAGGACTCATGGAATTAGAAATAAGTCTGAATTGGATATTATAGTTGAACAATCATTGAGAGATGCAGTTCTTTGGGATGAAGTTAAGGATAGGTTAAAGAAGAGTGCATTAGGGCTTTCTGGTGGACAGCAACAGAGATTGTGTATTGCGAGGGCGCTTGCTGTAAGACCTAAGATTTTACTTATGGATGAGCCAACTAGCGCGTTAGATCCGATTTCTACATTAAGAATCGAAGAGTTGGCAATGGAATTAAAGGATAATTATACAATTATAATGGTAACACATAATATGCAGCAAGCAGTTAGGATTGCGGATAAAACGGCATTTTTCTTGTTGGGAGAATTGGTTGAATACGGTAATACCAAGGAGTTGTTCTACAGTCCAAAGGAAAAGAAAACAGAAGATTATATTACAGGAAGATTTGGATAATGTGTGTTGTATGTATTGGAGACTCATAAGGGTCTCCTTTTTTGTAAAAGCTATCTGGTGAATTTTTTTTCAAGAAGGTTAATAACGCCGTATAAAATCATTGATAGAATACAAAGAATAATTATGGACATTATTACCATATCTAGCATAAATACCTGACTTCCATAGATAATAAGGTAACCGAGTCCTTTATTTGCGGCTAGAAATTCACCTATTATAACACCTACAAGTGAAAGTCCGATATTTACTTTCATAGTACTTATTATTATTGGTATGGAAGCTGGCAGTAATACCTTAGTCATTATATCCTTTCTGGTTCCACCAAGAGTCCTTATGAGTTTAGACATATCTGAATCAATTTCGTTAAAATGATTATGAAGAGTTATTATTGTTCCAAATACAGCTACTGATACAGCTGCAACAATTATTGTCTTCATATTATTTCCAAGCCATACTATAAGAACTGGTGCAAGAGCGCTTTTGGGAAGGCTGCCAAGCATTACAAGGTAAGGTTCAAGTATTTTGGATAATGAGGTAAATATCCATAGGATAATAGCTGCCAGGATGCCGATTAACATTACCAGTAAAAAGCTTATAAGTGTTTCAACTATTGTAATACCAAGATGAACAAATAATGTCTTGTCTTTGCACATTTCAATAAATAGATTAACTATTCTTGATGGACTACTAAATATAAAGGCGTTAATATTACCTGTATAAGCAGCAACCTCCCATATACCAACAAAAATAAATCCTACGAGAAACCGTAACAAATTTATTATTATTTTTTGCCTCCTTATTGTGTGTAAATATTTTAATTGCATTTCACTCATTTATTTTACCTCCTTCCATACAAGGTTAAAGTAGTTCTTGAACTCGGGAGCATTTCTTGCGAGAAATGGAGTTGAATATTCTTCAGGGTATTTAAGGTCTATGATCTTCTTTATTTTTCCGGGACGTTTGGTAAGAACTATTACCCTTCCGCCGATTGAAATGGCTTCTGATAAATCATGTGTTACCAAAATGGCAGTTTTCCCCTCTTTTTTTATTATGCTATAAATATCATCACATACCTGCAATCTTGTTTGGTAATCAAGTGCTGAAAATGGTTCGTCAAGAAGCAATAAGTCAGGTTCAAGTGCAAGAGTTCTTATAAGAGCTGCACGTTGTCTCATACCACCCGATAATTCCGAGGGACGTGAATTTTTAAATCGCTCAAGCCCATAAGTTGATAGCATATTATTAACATTTTCTATATGGGACTTATCAAGTTTGTTTTGAATTTCAAGTCCCAAGGTTATATTTTTATAAATGCTTCTCCATTCAAATAGATGGTCTTTTTGAAGCATATATCCAATATTGTTGCCTTTAAATTTGATTGTTCCATTACTTGGTTTTATCAAACCGGCAATTATAGATAATAGGGTGGATTTACCACAACCAGATGGACCTACAATGGAAATAAACTCACCATCTTCTATACATAAAGATATATTCGACAGGGCATTAGTTTCACCTTGAGGTGTATGGTATGTGTAATCTACATTTTTTAACTCTAATATATTATTCAAGATACCTTAATCCTTTCTAAAATACATATATATTATTTTATGATAAAATATGAAAAACGTGTTTGGTTTTAGAGGTAAATATAGTATAATATTTTATATAAATAAATGGAACGAAACTAACATGCTCAGGAGGAAAATACATGAAGACATTAAAAAGAATACTATTATCACTAGGACTTATATTTGCCTTATGTCAAGGTTACAGCATTAATACTATGGCAGAAGAAGGTATGGAAGGAGTCTTTACATATGATTATTACTATGATGAATATGGTGGATACACACATATTACGGGATATCACGGAGATACTTATGAAGTCGTAATACCGGATATGATTGGTGGTCATAAAGTTGAATCTGTTTATGAATCAGCATTTTCAGATGAATGTTCGTTTAAAACAGTAACAGTTTCGGCTAATGTGGATTTTGTGTCGATTAAATATAGTTCGTTAGCGGATGGAGCTAAAATTATCCTTTTAGGAGATAATACGAGATTATCTTTATATAACTACGAGGAAGGCAAAAAAATATATGTCGAATGTAACTGTGCATCTGTATCAAGATATTGGTCAGACGTTGAATATATATTTAGAGATGCTAATGATATTTCAAAGGCAAAAATTACAGTTGAACCAAGTGTGATTACAAAGTCTCAGGCGGAATCAGGGGTAACTCCATCATTTACAGTTGAATTTGAAGGAAAAAAACTTGTTGAGGGAATAGATTATTATTTAGAAGATTTATATCCACTTGCAACAGATATAGGAGAAGTGAAGAAATACATAGCTGGTACGTTAAATGAAAAAACAAAGATAAATGGTATTATATATGTGTCCTATACAATCATTCCTGATATTTCAGAAAAAGTACAAGGTGATATTACGACAACTCATAATAAAGCTGGTATAAAATGGGAAAAATCTAAAGGTGTTACAGGATATGAGATTTATAGAAAAGAAGCGGATAAATACAAACTTGTTAATAGAGTAAAAGGGGCCTCAAATACTTCATATATTGATACGGGACTAAAAGAGTCAACAGCTTATACATACAAAATTCGTGCATATAAATCAAAGGAAGGCAAGAAATTCTATTCAGAATATTCGGATGAAATTACGATTTATACATTGCCTAAAAAAGCAAAAACAAGTGGATATAAATTAACTAATAAGAGAATTAATGTAAAGGCAATTCTAAGTAGTGTAACTGCATATGATGGGTATAACTCGAACTGGACAAGTCCAAGTGAAGTTAATGACTTTATTGATTACAAGGGAAGATATACTATGGCATATGCTTCTAATAGCTATGTATATATTCAGAGATATAATTCTAATCTTAAGCATCTTAAAACACTTAAAATCAAGAAGAAATATCCTCAGCTTGGAGATGTAATATGTGATAAATCAGGTAATTATTACATAGCTTGGGGAAAGAATGATGTAAAGGGAAAAGGAAATGTTGTGACATTTGCTATTTCAAAATACAATTATAAAGGTAAACATATTAAGACGGCAACATTGAAGTCATATGATGATTATGACGGAAAAGAGATATTTGAGGCCGGTAATTGCGCAATGGCTATCAGCGGAAATCATTTGGTGTGCAGTTATGCAAAACAAATGTATAACGGGCATCAGAAAAATGAGACCTTTGCGGTAAATATCAAGAATATGAAGAAGGTTACAGGCTATAATTACTGGGTAAGCCATTCGTTTAACCAGAGAGTTATTGCATTAAGAGATGGCGGAGTGTTATTTGGAGATCATGGGGATGCAAATGTTACGAGAGGTTTTGCTCTTAATTATAATAATATAAAAACGAATGAATATAATACTTTTTTACCATTCCATTTCTGGGGACTGAATACTGACGATATGTTCCACATTAATAAGACATATGCACAGCTTGGTAATATTGGTGAAGTTGATACAGGATATGTTTTGGTTGCGACATCGGCTAAATCAATGACCTCGAGTGCACCTGTTCAGAAGCAACAGTTAATGGTACAGATTATTTCACATAATACCGGAGAGTCTGTACTTAAAGGTTCATCAAGAAGTGGTAGTTGTTTGGGAATAAAGCAAAAGGATACAGGTATCAAGTGGCTGACTAATTACAAAGATGGTTCATATGCAACTAACTCTAATATGATAGTTATAGACAGAGATAGAATTGTTGTTATGTGGGAAAGACATAAGGATTATGAATTTGTAGATTCTTATTATATGATATTAGCATCAAATGGAAAAATACTTAAGAAAGCCACATCATTAAAGAAACAACGTTTATGTGGTAACGAGGAATTAAATTATCATAAGGGATATATTTATTGGACCTCAGCTGAGGTAATATCAAATTACACATGGGAAACCGGATATACTGAGAAAAGCAAGGTCATAATACATAAGTTAAAAGTTTCTGCTATGAAATAAATGGAGGAATGGAAATTATGCGTACTATTAGCCAACAGATAAATGTATGCTACGAAATATTTGATAAATATAAATTGGATTTAGTAAATACATTACATAAAGAATTAATACAAATGGGTGCTACAGTTGCTTTTTTTGATGGAGAAATCAGTAAAGCAGAAATAAACACCATTAATGACACATTTGTTACAATGTATACATATGAAAGTATTCGAAAAATGTGTGAAGAAGAATGTCTTAATGAAAATGGAGACGTAGGTAAGGTGCCGGAGGTTGTAATAGCTGTTGCAGAAGCTGAAAAAAAAGAACAGCTGGGAATGGTAGCAACCTTATATAATACAAGAGAAATTTACAATACATTTAAGCAGTTTGGTTCAATAATAACAAATTGTGATGGAGCAAGACTTTCAAGAGAGGTAAAATTACTTGATAGATATCTTGAAGTAATTACACAATATATAATCGATATGGAAAATAAAGAAGAAAAGGTTGAGAATAGGACAACTGTAGATAGAAATAAAGATTTTTCAGTCGAGGATATCGATAGTATGGATGACATGAAAAAAATACTTGTAGAGATTGAAGGTATGATAGGTCTGACAGAGGTTAAACAGGAAATTAGGAGTCTTGTAAATCTTCTCGTTGTACGAAAAATGAGAGAAGAAAGAGGTTATGAACAGCCATTTCAGTCAATGCATATGGTATTTACGGGTAATCCGGGAACAGGTAAGACTACAATTGCCAGAAAACTTGCAGATATATACAAATGCCTGGGTGTACTTGAGACAGGTCAGCTTGTTGAAACGGATCGTTCAGGTCTTGTGGCAGGTTATGTAGGTCAGACAGCAGAAAAGGTTAATGCCATAGCTCAGAAAGCTATGGGAGGTATTCTTTTTATTGATGAGGCATATGCTCTTACTGATTCGAAAATGGAGGGTGATTTTGGGCAGGAAGCAGTTGATACACTTCTTAAGATAATGGAGGATAATAGGGACAAGTTTATTGTGATTGTAGCAGGATATCCTGAACCTATGGAGGAATTTCTTAATTCTAATCCGGGACTTCGCTCAAGGTTTAATAAATATATTTCGTTTAAGGATTATACAGCGCAGGAATTATATGATATTTTCAAACATATGTGTGAAAAAAATGACTATAGATATGATGATGCTGTAAAGGAAAAGGTATTTTTGGATATAAATGAAATGATTACAAATCAGGATGAGAATTTTGCTAATGCAAGAGAAGTAAGGAATTATTTTGAAAAGATAGTTTCGAATCAGGCTAATAGAATTGTTAGTCTTGGCAGTGGAAATGTAGAGGAATTACTCACTATACGAGTTGAGGATATAGAATAAAAATTGTACGTTGGTTTATATGTAAGTAGCAGATTAAATTTATTGGAGGGTACAATATGATTGGTAGAAAAGTAAAGAAATTGCTAGTTTTAACAATTATGACAGTAGTTATGTTAGGTGTTCAAGCACCTTCATCTGTAGAAGCAGCAAGGTATGATGGTGATGTGTCTAAAAAAAGCTATACCTGTGATAATTCAAAGTACGAGTATTATTTTACAGGTTCAACTAAGGATAATAATATAACAGTTGATTGTAATACAGGTACGGTTAGGATTAATTTGACTAATGTAACTATAGATATGCTTGAAGATAATGATAAAAAGAGTGAAGCAAAACCAGCTATCAGGATAAAAAAAGGAACAGATGCTATAATTTACCTTTACGGTAATAATACTCTTGAAGGTGGAAATAAATCAGGTGTTGGTAAAAATTACGGTTTTGCGGGTATTCAGGTAGATGATGGTGCAAGTGTAACAATTCTTGGAAATGGTACGTTGAATGCCGTTGGTGGCGGCGATGATTATGGAGCGGCTGGAATTGGAAGCAGATATGATGAAAATTGTGGAAAAATCACAATAGGAAGTAATACATATAAGCCAACAATAACAGCCACAGGCGGCGATGGAGGAGCCGGAATTGGTTCAGGTGAAGATGGTATATGCGATGATGGTATTTATATTATAAATGGCAATATAACTGCAACAGGTAAAAACGGAGGAGCCGGAATAGGTGGCGGTGATGCAATTGCAGCAGGTTCAGGTGGAAAAGCAGATACTATTGTTATTCGTGGAGGAACAGTTAATGCTACAGGTGGAAGTGGAGCAGCCGGAATTGGTGGTGGTGAACCTGGAAGTAGTGGAGATGGAGGAAATGTATCTAATATAACTATAAGTGGTGGTGTAATTACTGCTAAGGGAGGAAGTAGTGGAGCCGGAATTGGTGGTAGTAAGGATGGTGTAGCAAAAAATATTAACATTATTGGAGGAACAATAACAGCTACAGGTGGAAAGTATGCAGCTGGAATTGGTGCAGGTAATGCAGTCGGTGCAGGTGACGGAGGAATCATCGATGGTCTTAAAATCACAGCAGGGACAATAACAGCCACAGGTGGAGAAAGTGCAGCCGGAATTGGTGGTGGTGACCAAAGTGAAGTAAAGAATTTTAAGATAGAACAGGATAAAGGAAGTAGGCTGACAATAACAGCAAAAGGTGGAGAGAATGGAGCCGGAATCGGAAACGGAAATTCAGGAGTAACATCAACAAATATTAGTTCGCTATATATAAAATTAAATGGTGGAACAATAACCGCAACAGGAGGAAAGTATGGAGCCGGAATCGGTGGGGGTAATTGCGAAGCAAAAAAAATTGAGATATATGGAAAAGGAACTATAAATGCAACCGGATATGAACACAGTTGTGCGATAGGTGCAGGAAAAAAAGAAGATGGTGGAGATATTATAATTGAAGGTACCAAAGATAGGGGTCTTACTATAAATGGATATACAAAAAAGGATAGAGGAAGTAATGATGCAGCAGTTATTGGTGGTGCTGATTCAAATGGTGGAGATATATCTATTAAGAATGCTAAGCTTTATCTTACAAGTACTATTGGAACGCGTGGTACTGCAATCGGAGGTGGAGCAAATAAGAGTCTTATAGGATATAGCATAGGCAAAATTGAGATAGAGAATTGTTATGTTCAAGACAGAACTCGTGCTGACAGGTTTGCTGCAAGCATTGGCTCAGCACAAACCAGTGGTTTAGAAAGTATAACAATAAAAAATAGTGAATGTAAGGTTGGTTCAATTGGAAGTACCGATAATGGAAATCAGGCTCTAAGAGATATGTACGTTGATTTTATTACTATAGAAGATTCAGATATAGAAGCAAAAGCTGAGAATGGTCAGCGAGCCGGAATTGGTTCGGGGCGTTATGCCGGAATTAAAAAAATAACTATTAAGAATTCGAACGTAGTAGCATCAGCAGAGAATGGGGCCGGAATCGGTTCGGGAGGATATTCTTTTTCATCAGGGGCTGAGCTAATAAAGTGGCATGGTAGAGAATGTGGAGAAATAGAGATTACAAATAGTAATATTACAGCAAATGGAGCTAATGGAGGAGCCGGAATCGGTGGAGGCTGGGGAACTCCAGTAGGAGATGTTACAATTAAAAATTCAACAATAACAGCTATAGGTGGTAGCATTAATGATCAGGGAGGAGCCGGAATCGGTGGAGGACATGGAGAATCATGTGGAAATATAAAAATTGAAAATTCAACAATAACAGCTACAGGTGGGGAGAATGCAGCTGGAATTGGAAGTGCAGGAGATGATTCTATTACAGCAGTTATGTGGAATACTACATGTAATGAAATTGTTATATCAGGTTCAAATATAACTGCAAAAGGTGGAAAAAATGGAGCCGGAATTGGAACTGGAATGGGCGCTCAGTTTAGTCATTATGCATATATTTCGATTGAAGATAGTACAGTGGATTCTACAGGTGGAGAAAATGGTGCCGGAATTGGAGCTGGTGCAAACGGATATATGGGAGCCGGTGGAGAGGCGTGTGATATAAGACTAAAAGGAAAGTCGAGAGTAACAGCTACAGGAGGAAAGGGAGCAGCCGGAATCGGTGGTGGCTATGAAGGAGGAGCAGAAGATATAGATATCACGCTAAAAGATACCGTGTATAGTAACGGAGATTGGAAATACTATGTTAAGGCTACAGGAGGAAAAGGAGCAGCTGGAATCGGTAGTGGTGGTGTAGGATTAGCCATTGATGTTTCAGGTTTACAAGTTGTTCAGGCTGGAAATGACATAGATAGTGTATACATTTCAGGAGGTTATGTATATGCTAAGGGTGGCGATGATGAATATGGTGCCGGTGCCGGAATTGGAGGCGGAGCCAGTGGAGGAAATATTAAAAGCTTCTATGTAAGTGGTGGTTATGTAGAGGCGCATGCAGGTTATGGAAAGGGTGACGCAGCCGCTGATGATATCGGAACCGGTGGTGAAGATTCAAGAGGATCAAAGGATAAAGATTTTAAAATAACAGGAGGGACTGTTATTGGAAGTTTAAGCAGTGATCCTAAATCAATAATAATAGATGGAGGTTCTGTAAGTCATAATACAAGTAAAGCAAAACGTAGTGATGGTACTAAGGTATATAAGACTACTATGTGTGTTGAAGACTGTTACTATGAATTAAAGTCTTTAAAGACAAATTTAAGTACATATATGAATAAAGATATTTTTTCAGATGGAAGTGGCAAGGTGTATTTATATCTTCCGTTGTCAGGCGACAATAAATCTACGGCAGATTTTGAAAAGAAGCATTATTATGGAACGACGAATGCAAAAGGCGACGGCTGGATGAAAATGGATAATAAGCTTGAGTTTGAAAAAATAAATAAAGAACAGCTTGTAGGTGATACATATATCCTTAAGCTTAAGGATGCAAACCTTAAGGGAAATGTAAAATTTTCTGTTATAGGTAAGAGTGTGGAGATAGTAGAAGGTTCTAATACTATAAAAACCTCTCCGGGAGCACAAGTTGAAATAAGAGCTAAAAAAATAGGTGAATATACTATTAAAGCAACTTATGATAATCTGCAAAGTGATTTGTACTGGAGTGTTGATGCTGAATATACTGATATAATTAGTAGGGAAAAAGGGAAAATAAGTATAAAACAAAATTTAACAAAAGTCTATGACGGAGAAGAAGTTGAAAATCCATCTGTAGATACAAATAGTACTGGTATAGTTACATATAAGTACTTTAAGGATGACAAATACCTTGGTAAAGGTGTAAAACCAAAGAATGCAGGTAACTATAAGGTTGTGGCATGTGTATCCCAAACAAGTGTATGTACAGCAGCAGAATCGGAACCAATGGAATTTGAAATAACTAAGAGAATTATTAATCTAGGTATGACAGCTATAGAGGATGGAACAGATGCAGTAGTAACAGTAGAAGTATTTGGAGCAATTGATGATCCGGGAGAAGTTATAATCTCTGTTGATGGTGGTAAATCAACCATTGTAGATGTGGTACGGACTGCTGATGGAAAATACAAAGCATCAAAGACATTTGAAAACATTTCAGCAGATGTATATACTGTAACTGCATCATATCCAAATACAGCTAATTCAAATTATATGACTACAAGAGATGAGCAGCGTAGCTTTGATAAGACAAAGGCAGAAAGACTTCTTTATGTTGATGATATTGAAACAACATATGGTGCTATAAATACTGTAACAGAATTTAATCTTACAACATCTGATGGAGGAACAGGGACATGCACATATGAGGTGGTGTATGACTTTGACAATATACATTCTAATCTTAAAGAGACAATAAAAGTATCTGATTCAGGAAAAATCACATACCTAAATGCCGGTATTGCAGTCGTAAAAATAACTATGACGGATACTATGTATAATGATGCAGTGGCCTATGCAACTATAACAGTTAAGAGGAAACCAGTCACTGTAGCAGCATATGCTTATAAAGAAGGTTCGCTAGAAGAACTTAGTTCAGTTGAATATGGTTCTATTGATGAGACAATTAAATATGGACTTACATATAGCGGTTTATTAGCTGGTGAAATGTTAGAAGATGCATCGATTGGAACTTTGGAGCCGGTACCATTACAAGAATATGCAGATGCAGGAACTCAGTATATTGCAATAAAAAAAGTCGGTGAAAAAATAACATTTAACGGAAAAGAATATGAAGATGTATTTATTTCCAGAAACTATAAAATTAATTTTGTTCCTGGACAAATAGTGGTAGAACCTAGAGAAATTGCAATAAATGTAAGTGACATTACCAGTAATTACGGTGTAAAACCTGAATTAAGTGTAACTATAGAGGGAGAAAATCAGCTTGCAGCAAGTGATTCGCTTAGTGATGTTGTTGAGTCGATTGACTTTATAAGTGGAAAATCATATGAAGATTTTGCTCCCGGAAGTTATGTAGATGCTATCACAGTAACATTAAAGAATAATCCTAATTATACTGTAACTAACATTAATAAAGGTGACTTGAACATAGAAAAAGCTTCTCTTAATATTGAAACTAAGGTGGAGTCAAAGGTATATGATACAAAAGCTATTGATGTAGAGTCATATGTTATACCGATAACTAGTGATGGAATTTCATTAGAAATAATAGAAAAACCAAGTGAAATAGTAGAAAGATACTATGAGATGGGAGCTGACTCTAAGTTTAAAGAACTTGATACGGCACCAAAGGATGCCGGAATTTATATTGTGGAAGCATCGGTTGCCGAAAATGATTATTATAAGGGTGTAACTGTGCAATCATATTTTAGAATTGATAAGGCACACTATGATATAGACGCACCAAAGCTTTCTGATATGAAAATGAGGGAAGGACTCAGGCTTGAAGCTCAAAAGCTTCCTGAAGGTTGGGAATGGATAAATAAGGATAGAGAATTAATAGTAGCTCCAATAAGTGCATATGCAATCTATACTCCAGAGGATACTCGAAATTATTATAAAGCAGTAAAAAGATTAACTTTTGAAGTTTATGATGATTCTATAGATGATACTACTGATGAGGAGCCTGAATCAGATGTAGATGATGAAACAGAAGAAAATACTACCGAAGAAAATACAGATAGTATTGATAATATTGCAAATACATCTGATGATAATAATGTAGAAGATTTAATGAGTATTTTGTTTGTTGCATTGTTAGCTGTAATTGGTGGTTTTTGGTTGAAAAAATACAATAAGGGAATGAAGGGTGAATAATTTTCAATTGCAAATCTATGAGATTTGTAGTAGAATAAAAAATGTGCTTGGCACAGGCTTTCATAGTTAAATGGTATAACAGGTCACTCGTAATGTCCAGTTGCCAGTTCAATTCTGGCTGGAAGCTTAATCCATATTGGTAGTTCGGCAACGAGCTACCATATTTTTTTCAAAAAAATAAAAAAAGTAGTTGCAAAATAAAAAATCTGTGATATAGTATTTGTAGTCGAAAGACATATGTTCGTCACAGACGGACAAAACAAAAATGAGTACGAGACATAAATTTATATAGAGTTTCGGAATGGAGGATTATTATGAGTCAGAAGTTAAAAGTAGGTATTTTAGGAGCAACAGGTATGGTAGGACAGAGATTCATATCATTACTTGAGAATCACCCTTGGTTTGAAGTAACAACAGTTGCAGCAAGCCCACGTTCAGCAGGAAGAACATACGAAGAAGCAGTTGGAGAACGTTGGAAAATGACAACTCCAATGCCAGAAGCAGTTAAGAAGCTTGTAGTTCTTAATGTAAATGAAGTAGAAAAGGTTGCAGCAGAGGTTGACTTCGTATTCAGTGCTGTGGATATGTCTAAGGATGAGATTAAGGCAATTGAAGATGCATATGCTAAAACAGAGACTCCTGTAGTGTCTAACAATAGTGCACATAGATGGACACCAGATGTTCCAATGGTAGTGCCAGAAATTAATCCGGAGCATTTCGATGTAATTGAATTCCAGAAGAAGAGACTTGGAACAACAAGAGGTTTTGTAGCAGTTAAGCCTAACTGTTCAATCCAGAGTTACGCTCCGGTATTAACAGCTTGGAAGGAATTCGAGCCATATGAAGTAGTGGCTACAACATATCAGGCTATCTCAGGTGCTGGTAAGACATTTAAGGATTGGCCGGAAATGGAAGGAAACATCATTCCATTTATCGGTGGAGAAGAAGAAAAGAGTGAACAGGAACCATTAAGATTATGGGGCAAGATTGAAGATGGTGTTATTAAGAAAGCTGATAACATGGTAATCACAACTCAGTGTGTACGTGTTCCTGTATTAAATGGTCATACAGCTGCAGTATTTGTTAAGTTTAAGAAACAGCCTACAAAGGAACAGCTTATTCAGAAGTTGGCAGAGTTTAAGGGTGAACCACAGGAACTTGAACTTCCAAGTGCTCCAAAGCAGTTCATTCAGTATCTTGAAGAAGATAATCGTCCACAGGTTTCGTTAGATGTGGATTATGAAAATGGAATGGGTGTATCTGTAGGACGTATCAGAGAAGATTCTGTATATGACTTTAAGTTTATTGGTTTATCACACAATACTGTACGTGGAGCTGCAGGTGGTGCTGTACTCTGTGCAGAGATGCTTAAAGCAAAAGGATATATTACAGCTAAATAGATATTATAAGATTTTAATAATTAAGAACCGGTTTGACATAACAAATCGGTTCTTTTTGTCTTGAATACATATTAGAATTATAGTAAAATATTAATAATTATGTACTTGTAATATTTAAGATAAATCGGAGATGAAATATAATGAAGAAGAAAAATAATAAAAAAAATAATGTTAAAGAGATTTTGGATAATATTGAGTCAAAAAAAGGACCGGTAGAAGAATACGATGTAGAGTATGATGAAAATGTTAAGGAAAGTGTTACTTTGGAAGATGAAGAAAATGTTGAAGTGGAAGAAACGCCGGATATAGAGGAGATTGAGACAGAGGAACAGCCGGAGCGTAAGGATAAAGTAATGGATGTTTTGATAGCAGTATTTGCTACATTTATAATTATGTTCACAACCTTTGGCGCTTTGAAGGTCAGCAGTGCACTTAAGTCAGCCACTATTTTGAATAATGCAGCAGAAACTACTTCTGAGACTAATACAGAGGAAAGTACAGAAGACGACAAGGACGAAGAACACACAAGAGAAGAGGTTACAACTTTTAGAAACGAATTTGTAACAACACAACACACTACTGAGGAAGAATCTGAGGAAAAAACAACTAAAAAAGAAAAAGAGACCAAAGATGATAAAAAAGAAGAAGAGACTGAGGCAGAAACCAGCAAAGAGGATTCAAAAAAGAAAGCACAAGAATTATTAAATTCACTAAGTCTGTCATCATCTACAACCGGTTATGGATTATTGGATTCAAAAGCATATGGAATTGTATCAGGCATTAAAGGTTCGCAATATGAACAGTTGATGGGTATATATAGTTACATAGTAAATAGTATAACTATTGGTTCGGGAGATACTAATTCGGATATTGTATATAAAATGCTTGGCGATTTGGAATACGAAAGTGAATTTGATGCTTTCAGAGTATTTGAAGCATATCAGGCACTTAATTCTCTGAATGCAGATGCAGAGGGTTATGCCTCAGCATTTATGGTACTTGCCCGTGCGGCAGGATTTGATGCTTACTATGTATCAGGAAGTTCATATAAATTACAGAGTAGTAAACACGCCTGGGTAATAATAACAATAAAGAGCGTAGATTATATTTTTGATCCATATACTGATGCTAAAGTAGGTAATACACAGGATAGTTATGAATACTTCTGTAAAACTATGAAATCTTTAAATGGAACGTATGTATATGCGGATAAAGCCGGTGATAAGTCATCGTTTATGCATTTTAGGACTATTCCGGCAATGACACTTAATGTGGATTACGGTGAACTTACAACAGCATGCAAATGGATTCCGTCTGTTAATAAGACACCTTGTACCTCTAATTTTGATACATTAATTAGTGTCGAAGCGGAAAAACCTATGGAAATCACTGCAAATGTTCCGGAAAACTCTATCTCTGAGTGGAATGTGTTAGTAATAAATAATGCAACCAATGAGAGAATACAGCTTGAATGTACTATGAAAGACGGCGGTATAAGTTGTGTGTGGACACCTACAGTTGCCGGTAATTATAGAATGACTGTTGCTGCGACCGATTCGGTGGGAAGGCATTGTGAAGTCATGTCTAATATTCAGGTAGTAGGAAATAAGTCATTATCAGGTTTGGCTGTAACACAGAAAGCATATGAAGATAAGCTTGAGGCATATATGATTGAGGCTGATGCACAGGACGGAATAGGAGATGTGCAATATGACTTCAAGGTGTATAAAGTAGATGAAAATGGCACCGATGTTCTTGTTAGTAAAGAATGGGTTGAATGGAATAGTTTATCATCAATAATAGTGAAGATTCCAGAAGGAACAAAGATCGGAACAAAAATCAAAATAAAGGTTACTGCTGTTGATGAAGCATCTAACAAGGCAGAACAAGAGATTACAATAAATACGAAGGGAAAATAATCATGATATTAAACGTATCAAATTTAAGCCATGGATTTGGTGACAGAGCAATTTTTAATAATGTTTCTTTTAGATTATTAAAGGGAGAACATATAGGACTTATTGGAGCAAATGGTGAAGGTAAGTCAACCTTTATGAATATTGTTACAGGAAAGCTTATGCCTGATGAAGGAAAGGTTGAGTGGGCAAAAAATGTAAGAGTTGGTTATCTTGATCAGCATACAGTATTAGAGCAGGGAATGACAATCGGTGACGTCTTAAGATCAGCATTTTCATATTTGTTTGATATGGAAACAAAAATGAATGAAATATGTGATAAGATGGGCGAGGCTACTCCGGATGAAATGGAAATTATGATGGAAGAGTTGGGTACCATTCAGGATATGCTTACTAATCATGATTTTTATATAATTGATTCAAAGGTTGAGGAAGTGGCAAGAGCATTTGACCTTCTTGATTTGGGGCTTGATAGAGATGTTACAGAATTAAGTGGTGGTCAGAGAACAAAGGTATTGCTTGCTAAATTGTTGCTTGAGAAACCGGATATTCTCCTGCTTGATGAGCCTACTAACTATTTAGATGAAAAACATATTGAGTGGTTAAAGAGATATCTTCAGGAATATGAAAATGCTTTTATTCTTATTTCTCATGATATACCATTTCTTAATAGTGTAATTAATATAATTTATCATATGGAAAATCAGGAGCTTAACAGATATGTGGGTGACTATGATAAATTTATGGAAGTATATGAGATGAAGAAATCTCAGCTTGAAGCAGCATACAAGAGACAGCAGCAGGAAATAGATGAACTTAAGGATTTTGTTGCTCGTAATAAGGCAAGGGTAGCAACTAGAAATATGGCAATGTCAAGACAGAAGAAGTTGGATAAGATGGATGTTATTGAACTTGCAAAAGAGAGACCAAAGCCGGAGTTTAATTTTAAGGAAGCCAGAACACCGGGAAGAATGATATTTGAAACAACAGATCTTGTTATAGGCTATGATAAAGACAGACCACTCTCCTCAGAGATTAATCTTAGAATGGAAAGAGGAGAAAAGATTGCTCTTGTAGGTACTAATGGTATAGGAAAGACAACATTTCTTAAGAGTGTATTAGCTCTTATCAAGCCACTTTCAGGTAAAGCTGAACTTGGAGATTATCTTGAGATAGGATATTTTGAGCAGGAGATTAATCCGGGTGAAAACTCCTGTATTGAAGAAATCTGGGAGGAATTTCCGTCATTTACTCAATATGAAGTACGTTCGGCGCTTGCAAAATGCGGATTGACTACCAAACATATTGAGAGTAAGGTAAAGGTACTTAGCGGTGGAGAACAGGCAAAGGTTAGATTGTGTAAGCTCTTAAATAAAGAAACTAATATTTTATTATTAGATGAGCCTACTAACCATTTAGATGTGGATGCTAAAGAAGATTTAAAACGCGCCTTAAAGGAATATAAGGGCTCAATACTTATAGTTTGCCATGAGCCTGAATTTTATGAGGGGCTAGTAGACAAGGTATGGAATTTGGAGGAATTCTCAAAACTATGGTAGATAATGAATGTACATTGTGTCCTAGAGAATGTAAAGTGAATAGAGATATTGTGGCAGGATACTGTGGTTGCGATAATAAAATAAGGGTTGCAAGGGCAGCCCTTCATTTTTGGGAAGAACCTTGTATAAGTGGTGAAAAAGGAAGTGGAACAGTTTTCTTTTCAGGATGTAATTTAAGATGCTGTTATTGTCAGAATTACACACTTAGTCATCAGAGATTTGGCAAGGAAGTATCAAGTGAAAGACTTGGTGAAATTTTTTTGGAATTACAGGATAAAGGGGCTAATAATATTAATCTTGTAACTCCTACCCACTATGTTGACAAAATAATTAAGGTGCTTGATAATATTAGAAAAGATTTAAAAATTCCTGTTGTATATAATTGTGGTGGATATGAAAAAATAAATACTATAAAAATGCTAAAGGATTATGTTGATATTTTCCTTCACGACATAAAGTATTATGATAATGAAAGAGCATTTAAGTATTCTTCGGCACCGGACTATTTTAAACATTCATCAGAGGCAGTTAATGAAATGATTAGAATTACCGGAAATCCGATTATAAAAGACGGAATTATGAAAAAGGGTGTAATAATCAGACATCTTGTCTTGCCAGGGGGTAAAGAGGATTCTATGAGTATTCTTAACTGGATAAATCATAATCTTAAAAAGGATTCATATATCCTAAGTCTTATGAACCAATATACACCATATTATAAGAGCATAGAACATCCTGAAATTAACAGAAGGCTTACAACATATGAATATGAAAAGGTTTTGAATTATGCAATTGAACTTGGTCTTACTAATGGATATATGCAAGAAAGAAGTAGTGCAAAGAAAGAATATACACCGGAGTTTGAT
Source organism: Lachnospiraceae bacterium (assembly GCA_017396555.1). Lineage (GTDB taxonomy): Bacteria > Bacillota > Clostridia > Lachnospirales > Lachnospiraceae > RGIG1934. Next base: position 62,354 of record JAFQLS010000007.1, read on the forward strand.
TTAACAGGTGTTTAATAAAATGATAGGAGAATAATATTAAAATGGAGAGAAAAAATATTTGGAATAACTATGATGAAAATGAATTGAAGAGTCTTGAAGCTGTAAACTTAGAGTACAGACAGTTTCTGGATAATGGTAAAACAGAAAGAGAATGTGCGGATTACATTGTTGAACAGGCAGAAAAGGCTGGATATAAAGACCTTTTGGAAGTGATTAAAGCTGGAGAAAAGCTTAATGTCGGAGATAAGGTCTATATAACCAATATGAAAAAGGCAGTTATATTATTTAATATTGGGTCAGATAATATTGAAAATGGTATGAACATTTTAGGAGCACATATTGATTCTCCAAGGCTGGATTTAAAGCAGATTCCATTATATGAGGACACAGAAATAGCATATCTTGATACGCATTATTACGGTGGAATTAAGAAGTATCAGTGGGTCACATTGCCTCTTGCACTTCATGGAGTGGTTGTTAAAAAGGATGGAACTGTTGTAGATATAACTGTTGGTGAGGATGAAAATGACCCTGTTGTATTTATTTCGGATTTGCTCATTCATTTATCACAGGAGCAGTTGGAAAAGAAGGCAAATAAGGTTATAGAGGGTGAAGACCTTAATGTTATAATAGGAAGTAAGCCGCTTAAGGATGAAGAAAAAAATGCAGTTAAGGCAAATATACTTAAGCTGCTTAAAGAGAAATATGATATAGAGGAAGAGGATTTTATATCTGCTGAGATTGAGGTTGTTCCTGCAGGAAAAGCTAGGGAAGCAGGAATTGATAGAAGTATGATAATGGCATATGGTCATGATGACAGAGTATGTGCATATACATCATTAGCAGCAATGCTTGAAATGGTTGATGTTAAGAGAACATCATGTTGTGTATTGGTAGATAAAGAGGAAATAGGAAGTGTCGGCGCAACAGGAATGCGTTCGAAATTTTTTGAAAACGCAGTTGCGGAAGTGCTTGATAGAATGGGTGTGTATAATGAACTTTTACTTAGAAGAGTTCTTGCAAATTCTAAAATGTTATCATCAGATGTTAGTGCGGCTTTTGACCCTACCTATGCATCTTCATTTGAAAAGAAAAATGCGGCATATTTTGCAAATGGTATAGTGTTTAATAAATACACAGGTTCAAGAGGTAAGTCGGGGTCTAATGATGCAAATGCAGAGTATATGGCCAAACTTAGAAATATATTTGATAAACATAATGTTGCATACCAGACAGCAGAACTTGGTAAAGTAGACTTAGGCGGTGGAGGTACAATAGCTTACATCTTATCCTTGTATGGAATGGATGTTATAGATAGTGGGGTAGCAGTTATGAATATGCATGCACCTTGGGAGGTTGTAAGTAAGGCAGATGTATACGAGGCTAAAAAGGGTTATACTGCATTTTTATCAGAATAATAGTTGTTTTGAAAATGGAGGTATTGTATGGGTGAATTATTTACTAATAGAGAATTAAGCTGGTTAGATTTTAATTACAGGGTTTTACTAGAGGCTAGGGATAAGGAAAATCCATTGTTTGAAAGACTTAAATTTTTAAGTATAACAGCATCAAATATGGACGAATTTTTTATGATTCGTGTGGCTTCTTTAAAGGATATGGTTCATGCGGGATTTAAAAAGACTGATATTGCAGGAATGACAGCTAAGGAACAGTTAAGTGCAATAAGTGAGAAGACTCACAAGCTTGTAGATAAGCAGTATACAACATTTAATCGTTCACTTATGCCATTACTTAAGCAAAATAAGTTGAAAATGCTCCTTAACCATACTCAGCTTAATGATAAACAAAAAAAGTATGTCGATGAATATTTTATGTCAGAGGTTTATCCGGTTTTGACCCCTATGGCTGTAGATTCATCAAGACCATTTCCATTGATTAGAAATAAAACATTGAATATAGGTGCGTTGGTGCAGAAAAATAATGAAGAAGAAACAGAATTTGCTACTGTTCAGGTTCCTTCAGTTCTTCCAAGAATCGTGGAAATACCGTCTGATGAAAAAGGTAGTACTACTATAATCCTGCTTGAACAGATTATTGAAAGAAATATTAACAAGTTATTTTTGAGTTACAAAGTTCTTTGTGCATGTCCATATAGAATTATGAGAAATGCGGATTTATCTATTGACGAAGATGAAGCCGCTGATTTGCTTAAAGAAATACAGAAACAGTTAAAAAAGCGGCAATGGGGAGAAGTTATTCGTCTTGAGGTTGAAGATAAGATGGATAAAGAATTGCTCGAATATCTTGAAAAAGAACTTAAGGTTGAAGACAGTGATATATATAAAGTAAATGGACCAATTGATTTTACATTTTTGATGAAGGTATATACATTGCCCGGATATGATGAGCTTAAAGATAAGCCTTATGTTCCACAGGCTGTACCGGGAATAAGTATGGATGAAAATATTTTTGAACAGATTAGTAGGGGAGATATATTGCTTCATCATCCATACAATACATTTGAGCCGGTAGTGGAATTTGTAAGGCAGGCAGCAGTGGACCCTAATGTGCTCGCGATTAAGCAGACTTTATATAGAGTAAGCGGAAATTCTCCTATAATTGCAGCACTTGCTCAGGCTGCTGAAAATGGTAAACAGGTATCTGTGCTTGTGGAGTTAAAGGCAAGATTTGATGAAGAGCATAACATTATATGGGCAAAAATGCTTGAAAAAGCGGGTTGTCATGTTATTTATGGTCTTGTTGGTTTGAAAACTCATAGTAAAATTACGCTGGTAGTAAGAAAAGAAAAGGATGGGATTAAGAGGTATGTCCATCTTGGAACGGGTAATTATAATGATGCAACAGCTAAGTTATATACAGATATGGGAATGTTAACTTGTAATCCTTCTATCGGAGAGGATGCAACAGCTGTATTTAATATGATTTCCGGTTATTCTGAGCCACCTGTATGGAATAGACTTACAATTGCACCTTTGTGGTTAAGAGATAAATTTGTACAGCTTATTAAAAGAGAAACAAGGAATGCAAAAGAAGGTAAAAAAGCATTTATAATTGCAAAAATGAATTCCTTATGTGATGAGGGAATTATCAGAGCATTATATGAAGCATCAACAGCAGGTGTACAGATTGATCTTATTATACGAGGTATATGTTGTCTTAAGGTTGGTATACCGGGAGTTAGCGAAAACATAAGAGTAAGGTCGATTGTGGGAAGGTTTTTGGAACATAGCAGAATATTCTATTTTCATAATGATGGTAAAGAAGAAATCTATATGGGAAGCGCAGACTGGATGCCTAGAAATCTTGATAAGCGAGTGGAAATTCTTTTTCCGGTATTGGATGACAAACTAAAGAAAGAAGTCATTCATATTCTTGATATTCAACTTAAGGATACAATGAAGGCACATATTTTAAATAAGAATAATGAATATGAAAAGATAGACAGAAGAGGCAAAAAACAACTTCTTGCGCAGGAGTATTTTTGTAAAGAAGCGAAGCAAAGAGCGAAGGTAAGTAAGAAGGCAGAGAAGGAAAGGGTATTTAAACCTATAAAAAATAATTAAAATAATTGCAATTTTATAAAAAAAATTTTATAATAAAAAATTATTATACTATGTACTATGGAAAGGCATGTGAGAGTATGGCGGATAATACTTTTATGGAAAACAGAACAGTCATAAAAAATCCGGAGGATTATGAAGATTCAGAATTACTATACAATCAGCTTGTGGCGGCAATTCTTCGTTATCATCCTTCTACAGATCTTACATTGGTAGAGAAGGCTTATACCATTGCTCGTGATGCCCATAAAGATCAAAAGAGAAAATCGGGTGAACCATATATTATTCATCCTGTATCGGTTGCAATTATTTTGGCAGAGCTTGAATTAGATAAAGAAACTATTGTTGCTGGACTTTTGCATGATGTTGTGGAAGATACCATTTTATCATATGAGGATATTGTAAATGAATTTAGTGAGGAAATTGCACTATTAGTAGATGGTGTAACAAAACTTACACAATTATCATATGATGCCGATAAGATAGAGGTTCAGGCTGAAAATTTAAGAAAAATGTTTCTTGCTATGGCTAAGGATATCAGAGTTATACTTATTAAGCTTGCAGATAGACTTCATAATATGAGAACTCTTCAATATATGAAGCCTGAAAAGCAAAAGGAAAAAGCTAGGGAGACGATGGAAATTTATGCTCCTATCGCTCATAGACTTGGTATTTCTAAGATTAAGGTAGAATTAGATGATTTGTCTCTTAAATATCTTAAGCCAGAGATTTACTTTGATTTAAGAGATAATATTCAACAAAAGAGGACATCAAGGGAAAAGTTTCTTGAGGATATTATGGATAATGTTAGAACTCATATAGAAGGTATGGGTATAGATGCTAAAATTGACGGAAGAGTAAAGCATTTCTTTAGTATTTATAAAAAAATGGTTAATCAGGATAAGACGCTTGATCAGATATTTGATTTATTCGCAGTTAGAATAATCGTTGATTCTTTAAAGGATTGTTATGCGTGTCTTGGTATTATTCATGAGATGTATAAGCCAATTCCCGGAAGATTCAAGGATTATATTGCTATGCCTAAACCAAATATGTATCAGTCGTTACATACAACTCTTATTGGACCGGGTGGACAGCCATTCGAGATTCAGATAAGAACCTTTGAAATGCATAAGACTGCAGAATATGGTATTGCGGCTCACTGGAAATATAAGGAAGGTGCTAATGGTAATGCTGCGAATACAGAAGAGGAGAAATTAAGCTGGCTTAGACAGATTCTTGAATGGCAGAGAGATATGTCTGATAATAAGGAATTTTTAAGCCTTCTTAAGAGTGATTTGGATTTATTTTCTGAGAGCGTATATTGTTTTACACCGACGGGTGATGTTATGAATCTTCCGAATGGTTCTACACCAATTGATTTTGCATATGCAATACACACTGCTGTTGGTAATAAAATGGTTGGAGCACGAGTAAATGGAAAAATCGTAAACATTGATTATAAGATTCAAAATGGCGACAGAATAGAAGTCATTACTTCTCAAAATACAACAGGTCCTAGTAGGGATTGGCTTAAATTAGTTAAAAGTACTCAAGCTAAGAACAAGATAAACCAGTGGTTTAAGTCTATTCTTAAGGAAGATAACATTGCAAGAGGGAAAGAACTTGTTAATAAATATTGTAAATCAAAGGGAGTTTCTTTACCTGAATTATTAAAACCTGAATATTTGGATAGAATATTAAGGAAATATGGTTTTAGAGATTGGGATGCGGTTCTTGCGGCTATTGGACACGGAGGCTTAAAAGAAGGTCAGATTGTCAACAAGCTGTTAGAAGAATATGAAAAGAAGAATCCTAAAGTACTTAGTGATGAAGAGATTATTGAAAGTGCAAATGAAAATAAAGAAAAAATCATTAATAGAACTAAAGGCGGAATAGTAGTAAAAGGAATTCATGACGTTGCTGTTAGATTTTCAAAATGCTGTAGCCCTGTTCCGGGAGACGAGATTGTTGGGTTTGTAACAAGAGGACGAGGAGTTTCTATTCACAGAACAGATTGTATTAATGTTATGAATCTTCCGGAGATTGAAAGAGCCAGAGTTATTGAGGCTGAATGGATGGCTGGGTATAATAATGGTGGTGACAATAAATATGCAGCAGAAATTAAGATATATGCAAATAACAGAACGGGTATTCTTGCTGATTTGTCAAAGATTACAACTGAAAGAAAGATTGATGTAACTAATATGAACGTAAGAACCAGTAAACAGGGGCTTGCCACTATCACTATGGGATTTGAAATAAGTAGTGTTGAAGAACTCAATAGACTTATTGATAAAATGAGAAATGTTGAAAGTATTATAGATATAGAGAGGACAGCAGGTTAATATGCAGATAATTGAGTTAAAACTCGGACTTCTTAGAACGAATACTTATATAGTTGCAGGTGATAATAGTACAGAATGTATTATTATTGACCCGGCAGCGGAAGAAAATAAAATCGTTAATACACTTGTAGAACATAAATTGACTCCTTGTGGGATTTTACTTACACACGGGCATTTTGATCATATTGGTGTAGCAGAGAATATTAGAGAAAGATTTGGAATTAAGATTTATGCAATGGAAGAGGAAAAAGAAATATTAGAAACACCTGCTAACCTTGCAGAGATGATTAGACAAAATTTTGTTCTGAAGGTTGATGAGTATCTAAGGGATTCGCAGATTATTGACATTGCGGGGCTTGAATTTAAGGTTATTCATACTCCGGGGCATACAATCGGAAGTTGTTGCTATTATGTAGAGAAAGAAAATGTTTTGTTTAGTGGAGATACATTGTTTTGTGATTCACATGGAAGAACGGATTTTCCAACGGGAAGTGCTTCTGACATCATTCGTTCAATTACAGGTAAATTATTAGTTTTACCTGATGAGACAAAGGTATATCCGGGACATGAAGCTAAAACTACAATTGGTTTTGAAAGGCATAATTATGATTTTTATCAATTTTAAGAATGAATTTAACTTTGAATATGATATACAGGCATTGATAAGAGGCTTTTATCCGGGCGAAGAGTTAAAGAGTATTATGCCGGGCGAGAAAATAGAAGCCTGCGATGAATCGATAAGATTCATTGTAAGCTTTTATTATTTCGCAGACAATATCAATATAGAAGTAGAAGATTGTTCGGGAAATATATTAATAGATAAAAGGGTAAAAACTGATTATTCAGACAGAAAAGAAACGAAAAATATTTTAAAAAGAGCTCTTTATGATGTTTTATCCGAAATCACAGGTAAAGAATTGCCATGGGGAACTTTGTCCGGAATAAGACCAACAAAAATAACAAGTGCTTTGCTTGAATCGGGAATGAAAAAAGAGATAGCAAAGAAATATATAAAGGATACTTATTACATATCAGAGGAGAAAGCGAAGCTTAGCCTTGAAATATCAGCAAATGAGATAGAGATTCTTAAGGAAATTGATTATGAACAGGGATATAGCCTTTACATAGGAATTCCATTTTGTCCTACAACATGTTTGTATTGTTCGTTTACATCATACCCCATTACAAGATATAAAGAGAAGGTGTGGGCTTATATAGATGCAGTTTGTAAGGAAATAGATTATATTTCTGAAGAATTTAAAGATAAAATATTGAATACAATATATATTGGTGGCGGAACTCCAACAACTTTGGAGCCGGAGATGCTGGATAAACTGCTGGGTAAAATAGTAAATAGCTTTAATCTTTGTGATCTTAAGGAATTTACTGTTGAAGCAGGAAGACCCGACAGTATAACGGTTGATAAGCTTAAAGTAATTAAAAAATATAATGTTACTCGAATTTCGATAAATCCACAGACAATGAAACAGGAAACTTTAGATATAATTGGTAGAAGACATAGTGTATCTCAGGTTATTGAATCATTTAAATGTGCGAGAGGATTAGGATTTGATAATATAAATATGGATTTTATCATGGGGCTTCCGGGTGAGAGTATTGAAGATGTAAAATACACAATGGAAGAGACGAAAAAATTAATGCCGGATAGTATTACGATTCATTCACTTGCAATAAAAAGAGCTGCACGTCTTAATATATTTAAGGACAAGTACAAAGATTATGAATACGTTAATGGTGAAGAAAATATGCAGCTGACATACAAGACTGCAAGAGAAATGGGAATGGAGCCATATTATTTATACAGACAGAAAAACATGACTGGAAATATGGAAAATGTGGGATATTCGGTAAAAGGAAAAGCGGGTATTTATAATATTTTAATCATGGAAGAGAAGCAGCCTATAATTGCACTCGGAGCAGGTGCATCGACTAAACTTGTTTATCCGGGTGGGGAGAGAATCGAAAGAGTAGAAAATGTTAAGGATGTAAATGAATATATCAACAGGATAGAGGAAATGATTGAAAGAAAGAGAGGTGCTATCATAGAATGGAAGAAAATATGATTAAAAATGCATTATCTCACGGAATGTGTGTAAGCAATATGGCCTATGCGATAGCAAAGGAAATGGGTTTTGATGATGAATTTTGCCGTGAAATTGCAATAGCAGGAATGATACATGATATCGGAAAAATTAGATTGTCTTCATATTTGTATGGGTCCGACGAAAATACTCTGCATATTGAACAGATGAAATACGTTAGAATGCATTCGCAGTTAAGTTATGATATTGCTAAAGAAAAAGGATTTTCGGAATTTGTTCAGGAATGTGTATTATATCATCATGAAAATTATGATGGTTCCGGATATCCCGAAAACTTATCGGGAGATGCAATACCATTGGGTGCAAGAATTATCAGAGTATGTGATGTGTTTGGCGCACTAATATCCGATAGAGCCTATAGGAAAGCATTTTCGGTAGGAACGGCGATAGAGCTTATGATTGACGAAGTTAAAAATTTTGATATGGAGATTTTTTTGGCTTTCCAGAGAGTTGTTAACAGTGCAAATATTGACAAGCTTATTGCCACAAAATGGACTTGATAAATTTACATACTTATTTTACAATATAAAATTAGTTAGAAAAGTAGGAATGGAGAGAAATTATGGCTGAATCAATGAGAGGACTAAAAAGAAGTCACAGATGTACAGAGGTATCTAATAAGAATATCGGTGAAACAGTTACAGTAATGGGCTGGGTTCAGAAAAGAAGAAACTTAGGTAGTTTGATTTTTATCGATTTAAGAGACCGTTCAGGTATTTTACAGCTTATATTTGATGAAAATTGTGTTCAGGCTGAAGGCTTTGCAAAGGCAGAAACATTAAGAAGTGAGTTCGTTATTGCTGCAGTAGGAACTGTTAGAAAGAGAGAAGGCGCTTTTAATGATAATCTTAAGACAGGTGATATCGAAATTCTTGTATCTGAATTAAGAATATTATCAGAAGCATTAACACCTCCGTTTCCTATCGAGGATGGAGCTAATACAAAGGACGATTTAAGATTAAAATATAGATATCTTGATCTTAGAAAGCCTAGACTTCAGCATAATCTTAAGATTAGAAGTGAAATTACAACCCTTACAAGAGCATTTTTGGCTGAAGAGGGATTTTTAGAAATTGAAACACCAATGTTGACAAAGAGTACACCGGAAGGAGCAAGAGACTACCTTGTGCCAAGCCGTGTGCATCCGGGCAATTTTTATGCATTGCCTCAGTCACCACAGATTTTTAAGCAGTTATTAATGTGTTCAGGATACGACAGATATCTTCAGATTACAAAATGCTTTAGAGATGAAGATTTGCGTGCCGACAGACAGCCGGAATTTACACAAATAGATATGGAATTATCATTTGTAGATGTGGATGATGTTATTGATGTAAATGAAAGACTTTTACAGAAGCTTTGGAAGGATATTCTTGATGTGGATGTTCAGGTTCCGTTTGCAAGAATGACATGGCAGGAGGCTATGGACAGATTTGGATCAGACAAGCCTGATACAAGATTTGGTATGGAACTTAAGGATGTATCTGATATTGTTAAGGGATGTGGATTTGGAGTATTTACCGGTGCTATTGAAAATGGTGGTTCTGTAAGAGCTATCAATGCTGAAGGTCAGGGAGCAATGCCGAGAAAGAAGATAGATGCCCTTGTAGAATTTGCTAAGACATACGGAGCAAAGGGTCTTGCATATCTTGCTGTAAATGAAGATGGAACATATAAGTCGTCATTTGCTAAATTTATGACAGAGGATGAGCTTAATGCACTTGTGGCAGCAGTTGATGGAAAACCGGGAGATTTGATTCTGTTTGCAGCTGATAAGAATAAGGTTGTATATGATGTGCTTGGTGCACTTAGATGCGAACTTGCCAAACAGTTAGAACTTCTTGATAAAAATACATTTAATTTCTTATGGATTACAGAATTCCCACTTCTTGAGTATTCAGAAGAGCAGAATAGATATGTTGCTATGCATCATCCATTTACAATGCCTATGGAGGAAGACCTTGAATTACTTGATAGCGAACCGGGTAAGGTAAGAGCTAAGGCATATGATATTGTATTAAATGGTACAGAACTTGGTGGAGGTAGCGTAAGAATACATCAGGATGATATACAGGAAAAAATGTTTGAGACACTTGGTTTTACTAAGGAAGAAGCATATGAGAGATTTGGTTTCTTATTAAATGCATTTAAGTACGGTGTACCACCTCATGCAGGACTTGCATTTGGTCTTGACAGACTTGTAATGCATATGGTTAAGGAAGATAATATTCGTGATACCATTGCATTCCCTAAAGTAAAAGATGCATCATGTCTTATGACAGATGCACCAAATGTAGTTGACGAAAAACAGCTTGAGGAACTAAGTATTGCTATTAAAATAGCACAAGATAAACAAGAAGAGCCAACTGAATAATTAATATAGCAGGCATACCTATTACAAAGTAGGTATGCTTTGTTTTATGTCTGAATGTGTACATGCCTGCAATTGAACCGATGCTACCACCAAGTATTGCGAATAAAAACAAGGTTTTTTCAGGAATTCGCCACCTGTTGTGTTTGGCTTTGTATTTGTCAATACACATGCTAAAGAAACCACATAAATTCACAATGATCAAATAAATAATAAAGATGTATTCTAATTCCATAAATACCTCCGTTTTTAAATTAAGTTATATAGAAGTATACATAATTTTTTATATATTTTCAATTAGTAAAGTGATAAAATAGGACTTGAAAATGTAAATTTATAGTGTTATTATTAAGGTGTTTTTATAAATAATATCATAGGAGGATTTTCAAAATGAAGAAAATGAGTAAAGCGTTACTTGGTCTTTGTGCGTTATTAGTAGCGATGGTAGCTATGTCAGTAGTTGCATTTGCAGATGATTTACAGAAACCGGGCACAGTAACAGGTTTGAAGCAGGTTGATGCAAGTACAAGTAGTATTGAAGTTGAATGGACAGCAGATATTACACCAGATTGTCGTTATGAAGTATGGTTAAGTACAACAGGAGCTGCGAATTCATTTGTAAAGAAGACAGGCGACTACGGAACAACTACACCGGATTATTACATTAGTGGTTTGTCAGCAGGTGCTACATATTATGTAAAGGTTATAGCATATACATATGATTATACAGATTCATTATATGCAGATAATTATTCAGTAACTATTCCTGTTGTAACAGCTCCAAATGGAACAGATAATATTAAGCAGACAGGTGCAACAAAGAATAGTGTTACATTAAAATGGGATAAGGTTGCAGGTGCAACTGGTTATTATATTTATGATGACTATTTTTCAAGTGCTGATACACCAAAGTTACTTGCTACAACTAAGACAAATTCGGTAACAATTAAGAATCTTAATTCTAAGAATGAATATAATTTCTATGTATATGCATATACACAGGCAGGTAATTTTATTGCTATGAGTAGTTCATACGATTATTTATACAATAGCAATATTAGATTTATACCTGGTAAGGTTAATGCAAAGTCTATTAAAGTTACTAACTCATACAGTACTTTGAAGAAAGTATATTTTGAATGGGACGAAGTTAGTAAAGTAGATGGTTATGAAGTACAGGTAAATGTACATAATAAGAGCAAGTCAGTATTTAAGAAAACATTAACATCTTCATATAGTACATATGTAGACGCAAAGAATATTGCATATACTAAGTGGCACAAAGCAAAAGTGAGAGCTTATGTTAACATTAATGGAGTAAAGAAATATGGTGCATGGTCATCATTTGCTTATATAGCTCATCAGCCAGATGTTATTTCTGCAAAACAAGTAGGTTCTAAGAAACAGGTAAAAGTTAAATGGGATACTATAAGTGGTTCAACAAACTATACAGTATATATGTCGACAAAGAAGAATAGTGGTTATAAGAAAGTTGGAACAACAAAAAAGACAACTTTAACTGTAAGTAAGATTGGAAAAACTAAGCTTAAGAAGAATAAGACATATTATGTATATGTAGTAGCTAACAAGAAGGTTGGAAAGACAACTTATAGCTCGCCTGCAAATTGGACATGGAGTTTTAAGTTAAAAAAATAATATAATTAATTATTAAGCTATCGACTGTGATTGGTATGGTCGATAGCTTTTTTTAAATTATTATATATTCTAAAAGGATAAAAAATATATTTACAAATCAATTAATGTATGATATTATTTCTATACAATGCATTGTATACTAATAATAAGGAGTTGATACAAATGGATGATAATATGATTATAAAACAATTAAAGGTTTTGTTAGAACCAATTAATAATAATCTGAATGAAATGAGAACTGATATACGTGAACTAAAGGAAGATATGAAAGTTGTTAAAGGAGAAGTTAGCGAGCTGAAAGAGGACGTAAAAGTTCTAAAAGGAGAAGTTAGCGAGCTGAAAGAGGACGTAAGTAAACTAAAAGAGGATGTGAAAGTGCTTCAAGAGGAATTAGGAGTTATTAAGGAAGAAATGAAAAAACTTCAAAAAGAAATTAATGTTTTAAATAAAAAATTCGAATTTATTCAAAAGGAAGTGAATGTCCTAAAAGAGGAAGTACGAGTTGTTAGAATACAGATATATAGATTAGCAGAAAATGTGAGTAAGTTAGAAAATGAATTATTAATAACTAAAGAGAGGGTTGATGTTATTCAGGAAATGCAAACAAAGAAAATTATACCTGGTCTGGAACTAATCGAACAATGCTATCTAGATACGTTTGAACGATACAAGGCTAGTGTGGAAGATTATAATGTAATGAAAACGGATATATCTGTTCTGAAAATGATAGTGGCAGAGTGAACATAAAAATTTTATTTAAATTGAATATTTATTGCTATATCTGATAGACAAGGTTTGATAAATATGTTAAATTAGTCCTAGATTATTTTTTAGGAGGAATATTATGTTTTCATTTGAAGAAATACAGAATTATGATGCTGAAGTAGCTCAGGCTATGACTCAGGAACTTACACGTCAGAGAGATCACATTGAACTGATTGCATCTGAGAATATTGTTAGTAAAGCTGTTATGGCTGCTATGGGAAGTCATTTAACTAACAAGTATGCAGAAGGTTATTCAGGAAAGAGATATTATGGTGGATGCGAATATGTTGATATCGTAGAGACACTTGCAATAGAGAGAGCTAAGAAGTTATTTGATTGTGAATATGTAAATGTACAGCCACATTCAGGTGCTCAGGCTAATATGGCAGTATTCTTTGCTATGCTTAAGCCAGGCGATACAGTAATGGGTATGAATCTTGCACATGGAGGACATTTAACACACGGAAGTCCAGTTAATATGTCAGGTGCATATTTCAATATTGTTCCATATGGTGTTAATGATGAAGGTTTCATTGATTATGATGAACTTAGAAAGATTGCACTTGAAGCTAAACCAAAGCTTATTGTTGCAGGAGCAAGTGCATATCCAAGAGAAATAGATTTTAAGAAATTTAGAGAAGTTGCAGATGAGGTTGGAGCATATCTTATGGTAGATATGGCACATATCGCTGGTCTTGTTGCAGCAGGATTACATATGAGTCCGATTCCTTATGCACATGTTGTTACAACAACAACTCATAAGACACTTAGAGGTCCTCGTGGTGGTATGATTCTTTGCAAGAGCGAAGAATTTGCTAAGGAAATTAACTTTAATAAAGCAGTGTTCCCAGGTATTCAGGGTGGACCACTTATGCATGTTATTGCAGCTAAGGCAGTTTCATTCAAGGAAGCTCTTGATGATAGCTTTAAGACATATATGACAGGCGTTAAGAACAATGCACAGGCACTTGCTAAAGGTCTTATGGATAGAGGGTTTGAATTAGTATCAGGCGGTACAGACAATCACCTTATGCTTGTTGATTTAAGAAATATGAATGTTACAGGTAAGGAATGTGAAAAGCTTCTTGATGCAGCTAATATCACATGTAACAAGAATTCTATTCCAAATGATCCACAGAAGCCATTTGTTACAAGCGGTATTAGACTTGGAACTCCTGCTGTAACATCAAGAGGAATGGTTGAAGCAGATATGGATACAATAGCAGAAGCTATTTCGCTTCTTGTTAAGGATGTAGAAGCTAATAAGGCAGAAGCTATGAAGCTTGTTAAGGAACTTACAGATAAGTATCCAATTTATTAAGATTTAGTAATGAATATAAGCCAGCTGGTAAAACAGCTGGCTTAATTGATATAGGGATATGGAGGTAGAGGTACGTTGCTAAAGAAATATATTGGGGTAATATTAAGCTTGATTATTACAATAACTTATATACCGGTAGGGGCATTTGCTTCAATGACTAATATTCAGACAGAAGTGAAACCGGTTGATTTAGATGGAGTAGTATTAGCCGATAGTGCAAAATATAAAGATATGGATACCACATTTTTAATGAACTATACATTTGGTTCTACTTTGGCAAATAGTGCAATCATAACATTTTCGACAGTGGCAGATATGAAGAATAGTACTCTGGCGAATTTAAAAGAAGGTAATACTATCAGGACAAAGGGATATTATGAGGTAGAAGATGGAGGAGCGGCTGTATATAAGATAAAAATAGATAGCGAGCCGGGGGCTATAGAGTTAAAAAATGGTCTATATGCTTGTATTATGAGCGATACTTACACAGATAGAGATGGTAATTTGTGGCTGGTTGCCAATGTGCTTCAATATGGAGCAATGGGAAATGGAAAAATAACTGCAGGCAGAAATATAGAAGAGGCAGTATCAGATATTGGAAGCAAGGTAAATGAAAATGAAAGTATATACAGAGGAATAGTGTATATTCCAGAGGGGGAATATAAATGTGATAATTTAATTCACATATCACAGAATAATATTAATATTGTAGGTGACGGAAATAAAAGTATTCTGTTTACGGATAATGATTATAGAAGAAATGAAGGATATTCTGAACATTTTATAGAGGTATGGGGATCAAAGAATTTATATTTTGCAGATTTTACTATTGAAGCAAGAGAGGTGGATTTGTATAACTATATGAGACAGTTTTCGCTCTTGTATAGTGAGGATATTTATGTTTACAACGTTGATATGATAATTTCTCAGGATACATATAATTCGTATTATTTTGAAGATAAGCAATATTCTAACTTTTGCTGCTATACAGGCAATAAGAATATTACCGCTGACAATTGTAAAATGGTTCAGATGAGTGGTACTTACAGAGGTGCAAACGTTGGAGTTATGGATATATGGTCAGCAGGCGAAGAAAATATAACAATAATGAACTGTGACTTATATGGAAATGCAAGGGATGAACAGATTGGAATATTTAGCACAAATAAATCTACGGCCTATGTTAGGAATGTAGATTTTATTAATAATACAATACATTCATATGAACCACGATATACGGACATAATTGGAAATGCAACAATGCGTTTTACATTAGGATATACAGATTCAAATGATGTGAATGATATTAGAATTGCAGGTAATCATTTTGTGGTAGAATGTGATTCTAAATTTATGACATTTGGAAACATATCTGACTGTGTTATTGAGGATAATATCATAGAATTTATATCAACCTATAAAACATGGTCAATGCTGTTTGATTCAGGAAATACAGATAGTTCAAATGTATTAATACAAAATAACGAGATATTTATAACTTCAAATGAAGATTTGGGGATACAGAATCTTATTGGAGGTAAATTAACATTTAAGAGCAATAGAATATTAGCAGATGAGGTAATAGCTTCAGGAATATTAGGTGAGGTTGTTGAAGACAACGAATTTATTCTACTGGAGTATTGTGGAAAGCTTGCTGAAATTTCATCATCAAACCAGTCATTTAAAGGAAATAGCATATACTCATATGCTGGATGCAGTAGTGACGATGGTTGGGTTACTTTTGTTAATTCAAATGAAACACAGGATTTAAAGTTTAATGAAAATACAATATATGATTACAAAAGAAATGCTGGAGCACGACCAACCTGGAGTGCAATAAGTAAAATAAATACAAAGGCTAGTTCAATATCATTTTGTGATAACAGGATGTATTTTCCCAATACCATATTTACAAGTGCAAATGGAGGTTATACTGAATTTGATAAAGATGAGCAGGGAAATAATACAAAATTCAATAATAGAATATTTTATTACAGAGCAGCAGAAGGAAATATTGTTGATAAAATAACCTGTAAAGGCAATATTTTGCAAGGATGTGAGGGCTACATATCTTATGGGGAAAACTCTAATACAGAATTTGAATTTGATAATACATTGATAGGATTTGAAGAAAAAGAAAGTGATACAGTATCGTGTAATGTGGACATTGTATACAACGGAAAAACTGTTGAAAACATATCTACAACCTCAGACGTAGTAGATTTAAGTGAAGTAGTATATATACCAACTGCTATTGACGAAAATGGAAATGTTACATCTAAAAAGAAGGCAACAGATAGAAATGTAAAATGGTATACCTCGGTGGAGGGAATTGCAACGGTATCTGATACAGGAATTGTCAAAAGACATTTGTATGGAAAGGTTCATGTATATGCAGTGCCACTTGATGGTGGTAGAAATTATGCGGAATGTGTTATAAATTTTGAGAAGAAAAAAGCTACAGATATTGTACTTGAAGAAAATGTTATAAATCTTGAACCAGGTCTTAATAAAAACATAGAATATATAGTTCTTCCTGAAAATGAGGCATCGCAGGAGGTTATATGGTCTTCTGTAAATGAGCAGGTTGCTACCGTGCATCAAAAAGGAATTGTAAAAGCTGTAGGAATTGGTGAGACGGATATTATTTGTAAAACAATTGATGGCAGTATATCAAAGAAAATACGTGTAAAAGTATCAGATATTACTGTTAAGAAAATTAATATGTCTGAAGAATGGAAACAGCTTCCGGCTAGCAGTATAGGTAGTACATATCAGGTTAATGTAGCTACATATTATCCTGACAATGCAAAAAATAAAGGCATAAGCAAATGGGAAAGTACGGATGAAACTATTTTAAAAGTTTCTGATACAGGATTAGTAACTATTAAGGCAAGCGGTGTAGCAAGTATTAAAGCTTATTCCATGGATGGCAGCTGTTATGGAACTACAGAGCTGTATGTTAGTCCGACAAAAGTAAATAACCTTGTTGTAAATAATGTTGCCAGAAATACAGCATCATTAAAGTGGAATGAGGTTGAAAATTGCTATGGATATTACGTTTATATGTGGAATAGTGCTACAGCTGAATGGAAATTATGCAATCAGCAATATATTACAGATACAAGCTATAATATCTCAGGACTTGAGGCAGGAGATAACTATAAGTTCTGCGTTAGAGCTTTTATAAGTAATTGGAGAACAGGTGAAAGGGTTATATATGAAAGTCCTGATTCTATTGTCGAATTTGAAACTCTTACATATCAGCCGGTAACAAATATAACATCTAGTGCTAAAGTATTTAGTCTAACAGAAGGATATGATACGTCTGTAAATAAAAGTAGTTATTTAGAAATAAAATATAGTCCAACAGATGCTAATTGGGAGGGGCTTGAGCTCGAATATCATATATCAGATGAAAGTATAGCGAAAATAATGGAGATTGAAGCTGACGGAAATATAAGAATGTTATTTTTAAAGGGCTTAAGATGTGGAACAACAACACTTACTGTAAGGGCAAATGATGGATATGGTGCGTCAATTGAAATTCCAATAGGTGTAGTGTCAAACTCTCAGGTAAATGTAAGCTCTATATCTCCAAAAGTAGAGTATGGCAGTATTCAGTTTGATTTTAAAGGCTTGCAGGACGAAGCTGGAATTACCGGATATATGGTAAGGAAAAAAGTGGGTTATCGTTATGAAAATGTAAAATATATAGAGAAAAATGGTAGGGATACATATCATTTCTCGCAGACAGATGGAACAACAGATGGTGCAGAAGAAATATATGTTATTTTCCCATGCTATAAAAATGGAGAAAATTATTTCTTTGGATGGAGCTCGGCAGATATAGCTGTAACATTTCCGGAAAAGGAGTTAGCAGGAAGGGTAGAACTTAATGATAAACCATATATGATTGTACAAGGCAAAAAACTTAATGTGGATGCAACCATTTGGTCAGTTAAAGGTGGTAAGGCGTCAGTGAATGTATTAGACTGGTATACTCCTGACTCGCAAATTATTTCTATAGAAAGAAAAGGTGTTAGCGGACAAAAAGATTGTGCGGTATTAACTGGAAATAAGCTAGGAGCAACCACAATAAATGTAATTACAACAGATGATACATATATCTCTGACAGTCAGAGGGTAATTGTTATTCCTAATAGGGTGAAAAATATTACAACAAATGCAAGCACGGATAGTGTAACGATTAAATGGAATAAGTATGAAGGAGTATCGGGCTATAGAATATATCGTTTGGAAGATGATAAAGATATATTTATTGCGGATGTCATAAATAATTATTTTGTAGATAAAAATAAAAAAGAAGGAACGACATATAAATACAAAATTGTACCATATATTTATGTCGATTCGGAAAAGTATGAAGGTGTATATAGCGATGTTTTATTTGCTACAACCAAGCTTTCGCAGAATACAAATAAGGAAGAAGAAAAACCGGCAGTTAATTCTGATATATATAGTATAAATGGCTATAAGTATGAAGTAACTGGACAAAATACAGTTTCAATCGCTGGTGTTGTTAATAAAAATATAAAGGGGATTGTAATCAAGGCAACAGTAAAAATAAATGGAAAGAATTATAAGGTTACGGAAATAGCTCCAGCAGCCTTTAAGGATTGTAATAAACTTAAAAGGTTAACAATAGGAAAATATGTTAACAAGATAGGCAAGGATTCAATTAAAAATATTAATAAAAAAGCTGTTGTTATTGTACCTAAGACAAAAGAAAGTAAATATACCAAATTATTTACAAAAGCAACAGGATATAAGTCGACAATGAAGATTATGGTAAAGAAAGGTACAATATATAAGTTTAAAGGCTATAAATATAAGGTTCTTGATCATAATAAGGTTGCTGTGTGTGGTTGTGTATCTAAAAAGAAAAAACATATTGTTATTAAAAATACAATTAAAGCCGGTGGCAGAAACTATAAGGTGACAAAAATCGAAGCAAATTCGTTTAAAAATAATAGGAAGATAGTCAAGGTAACATTAGGAAAGAATATTGTAAGTATTGGTAAAAACGCATTTAAAAATATCGATAAAAATACAGTTTTTAAATCACCTAAATCAAGACTAAAAAGGTATAAGAAAATGCTTAAGGCACGCACAGGATTTAAAAAATCCATGAAAATTAGTTAGCGTATGTAAAATTGTATTAAAAATGTTTTTTGAATTTTTTGAAAAAAACTATTGAAAAATAGAGTGGTTTGTCTTTATAATGGCAATTAGTGATTTTTTCACTACATATGCAATAGAATATGGAGGAACAAGTAATGGTTAAAGTTGTTAAGTTTGGTGGTAGCTCTCTTGCAAGTGCTGCACAGTTTAAGAAAGTTGCTGATATTATACATGCAGAGGATTCAAGAAGATATATTGTACCGTCTGCACCAGGTAAAAGAGATGCATCTGATACAAAGGTAACAGATATGTTATATGAATGTTATGGAGCTGCTGCAAAGGGAAAGGCTTACAAGCATTTATTACAGGATATTAAAGATAGATATTATGAAATAATAAATACATTAGGATTAGAACTTTCTTTAGAGAAGGAATTCGATGTAATTGAAGCTTGCTTTATTGGTAAGGCAGGAAGAGACTATGCAGCTTCTCGTGGAGAATATTTAAATGGCATTATTCTTGCTAATTATCTTGGATATGAATTCATAGATGCAGCAGAAGTTATATTCTTCGATGATAATGGTAGATTTGATTCAAAGAAGACTAACTATGTATTGGCTGATAGATTAAATGGTGTTGAAAAAGCAGTTATACCTGGTTTCTATGGTTCAATGCCAAATGATACAATTAAGACATTTTCGCGTGGTGGCTCGGATGTAACTGGTTCTATTGTAGCAAGAGCTGTAAAGGCTGATTTATACGAGAACTGGACAGATGTATCTGGTTTCCTTGTTGCAGACCCAAGAATCATTACAGATCCAAAGGTTATTACAACTATTACTTATAAGGAACTTAGAGAGCTTTCTTATATGGGTGCAGGCGTTCTTCACGAAGATGCTATATTCCCTGTAAGAAAAGAAGGTATTCCAATAAATATCAAGAATACAAACCAGCCTGAAGATCCAGGTACAATGATTGTTGAAAGTACATCTAAGAAGCCTGAGTATACAATTACAGGTATAGCAGGTAAGAGAGGATTTACAGCAGTTAGTATAGAAAAGGACATGATGAATTCTGAACTTGGTTTCTGTAGAAAAGTTCTTGAAGTATTTGAAAAGAATGGTATATCAATTGAACATATGCCATCAGGAATTGATACGATGACAGTTATGGTTCATCAGGAAGAATTTGAAGATAAGGAACAGGAGATACTTGCAGGTATTCATAGAAATGTAAGTCCTGATTCTATAGATATTGAATCTGATATTGCTCTTATAGCAGTAGTTGGTCGTGGTATGAAGTCTAATCGTGGTACAGCAGGACGTATATTCTCAGCCCTTGCACATGCACATGTTAACGTTAAGATGATTGACCAGGGTTCAAGTGAGCTTAATATAATCGTTGGTGTATCAACAGATGATTTCGATAAAGCTATGAATGCTATATACGATATATTTGTAAAGACACAGTTATAAAAATGACTTACCGGCCTCTGTATATTAGACAGTGAATGAGATGTCTGATATATAGGGGCTTTTTACATTATAACAATTAGTAATATATCAAATAAAATGGAATGTTTGCATATTTATTTTGTTTAATCCATATTGATGCAAAAAATAAATATGCAAACAAAAAAATATATGTTATAATCAATCCTAGTATGCAAATACAAATAACAGGGGAAAGGACCAAGAGAAATGAATAATGATAAACTTATTGATTTAGTAAATATTTCCAAATCATATGGAAAAAATTTGATATTGGATGATCTTAATTTGTATGTAAGAGAGAATGAATTTATCACGTTGTTGGGTCCAAGTGGTTGTGGTAAAACTACTACACTGCGTCTGATTGGCGGATTTGAAAGCCCTGATACAGGAAAAATCATATTTGATGGTAAGGATATTACAGAATTACCACCGAATAAGAGACAGCTTAATACCGTTTTTCAGAAGTACGCTTTATTTACACATATGACCATAGCGGAGAACATTGCATTTGGACTTAAGATTAAGAAAAAGAGTAAAAGTTATATTGATGATAAGATTAAATATGCACTTAAGCTAGTTAATCTTGACGGGTATGAAAATAGAATGGCTGATTCATTAAGTGGTGGACAGCAGCAGCGTATCGCTATTGCAAGAGCTATTGTTAATGAACCAAAGGTATTATTACTTGATGAGCCACTCGGAGCACTTGATCTTAAGCTTAGACAGGATATGCAATATGAACTTATCAGATTAAAAGAGGAGCTTGGTATTACATTTATATATGTAACACATGACCAGGAAGAAGCTCTTACTATGTCTGATACTATAGTGGTTATGAATCAGGGTTACATACAGCAGATTGGAACTCCGGAGGATATTTATAATGAGCCGGAGAATGCTTTCGTTGCTGACTTTATTGGTGATAGTAATATAATTCCTGCTACAATGATAGAAGACAAGGTAGTAGAGATTCTTGGAACAAAGTTTAAATGCGTTGACGAGGGATTTGGTAAGAATAAGCCTGTTGATGCAGTTATCAGACCAGAGGATGTTATCCTTGTTGAACCGGATAAGGGAATTATAAAAGGTAAAGTTACAAGTCTTATTTTCAAAGGCGTTCATTACGAGATGGAAGTAATGGCTAATGGATATGAGTGGCTTGTTCAGAGTACAAAGCTTGTGCCTGTAGGAACAGAAGTAGGAATAGATGTTGATCCGTTTAATATACAGATAATGCATAAGCCGGAATCAGAGGATGAGGAGGCCGTAGCATTAGATGAATAAAAGAGTTAAGAATTCAATATACGCAAGTCCTTATGTGGTATGGATAATAGCGTTTATTATAATTCCGTTATTGTTTATAGCATATTACGGATTTACAGATGGTGAAGGAAACTTCACTATGGAAAATGTCGCTGCTATAACACAGCCTATGTATTATAAAGCATTGTGGTTATCGGTAGAATTATCTGTTTTAAGCACACTTATATGCTTATTACTGGCGTATCCTCTTGCATTGATTCTTAGAAATATGCATATTGGCAGTAAAGGATTTATAGTATTTATTTTCATACTTCCTATGTGGATGAATTTCTTATTAAGAACATATGCATGGCAGGCAATACTTGATGTAAATGGTGTGCTCGATCAGTTGTTGGCAGCACTTAATTTGCCGGCATTTAATATAATTAATACACCTGCAGCTATAGTATTTGGTATGGTGTATGACTTTTTGCCATTTATGGTATTACCAATATATAATGTGCTAATTAAAATAGATGATAATACTATTAATGCTGCAAGGGATTTAGGAGCGGATTATTTTACTACACTTAGAAAAATAATTATTCCTCTTAGCTTACCTGGAATTGCAAGTGGAATAATAATGGTATTTGTACCAGCACTTACAACATTTGTAATTTCGGATATACTTGGTGGAGGAAAACTTCTTCTTATAGGTAACATCATTGAAAATAAGGTTAAGGCTGATAATCTTAATATGGCAGCAGGATTATCTTTAATTCTTATGATATTTATTGTTCTTAATATGATGTTTACTGCTAAATACGACAAAAGCGAAGGGGGTAATATGTTATAATGAAAAACGTAGCTAAAAAGATATATTTAGTACTTATTATGTTATTTCTTTACCTTCCAATAGGAGTACTTATTTTTGCATCCTTCAATGATTCCAAGATACTTGGGAAATGGAATGGATTTACACTTAAATGGTATACACAGTTGTTTGAAAATGAAGCTATTTTGAATTCTCTTAGAACAACAATATTTCTTGCTACATTATCAGCAATAATTGCTACTGTACTTGGTACACTTGCATGTTTGACAATGAATAGGATGAGGAAAGTGCCAAAGTCGATTATTATGAGCATTACGAATATACCTATGTTAAATGCTGAGATTGTTACAGGTCTTGCATTTATGTTGCTTTTCGTTGGAGTAGGTATGTCACTCAGCCTTTCGACTGTACTTATTGCGCATGTTACATTTTGTATTCCTTATGTGGTGTTAAGTGTTATGCCAAAGGTACAGCAGATAGATAATAATATGTATGAGGCAGCCCTAGACCTTGGAGCGAGTAAGGCATATGCATTTGTTAAAATAACAATGCCAGATATTATGCCTGGAATATTATCTGGTTTTCTATTGTCATTTACAATGTCGCTCGATGATTTTATTATCACACATTTTACAAGAGGTTCGGGGTTTGATACACTTTCTACTAAGATTTATACAGAAGTTAGAAAGGGAATTAAGCCGGAAATGTACGCTCTTTCTACATTGTTATTTGTAACAGTATTTGTTTTGTTATTACTAGTAAATAAAAAACCGGCAAAGGTTACAGAGCGTTCAAAACATGCTAAAATCAAGAAATATATTGCAGCAATTGCAAGTATTGCAATTCTTGTGGTTGGTATAGGTTTTGGTGTGACTGGAGGAGCTGGAAATTATACACAGGAAGTGTATGTATATAACTGGGGTGAATATTTGGACCCTGAAGTTATTACAATGTTTGAAAAAGAGACCGGCATAAAGGTGCATTACGAAGAATTTGAAACAAATGAAGAAATGTATACAATAGTTGCAACTGGAGCAAGAAATTACGATGTCGTATGTCCGTCTGATTATATGATTCAGAAAATGATTGAAAATGACCTTCTTGAAGAGGTTGATTTTGATAATATTTCTACATCGGACAATATAGGGCAGCAGTATTATGATAGAGCAAAGGGGTTTGACCCTGAAAATAAATACTGTGTACCATATTGTTGGGGAACAGTAGGCATTATGTATAATAAAACTATGGTTGATGAGCCGGTAACAAGCTGGGATATCCTCTGGAATGAGAAATACAAGGATAGTATCTTAATGCAGAATAGCGTTAGAGATGCTTACTGTGTTGCATTAAGTAAGCTTGGTTATTCAATTAATACTCTCAATGAAAATGAACTTGAAGAGGCTACACAGTTATTAATTGACCAGAAACCTTTAGTTCAGGCATATGTTGTAGATCAGGTTAGAGATAAAATGATTAAAAATGCAGCAGCACTTGGTGTTATTTATTCAGGTGAAGCAATCTATATGCAGAGAGAGAATGATGACCTTGAATATGTTGTACCTGATGAGGGTTCAAATGTATGGATTGATGGCTGGGTTATTTTGAAGGAATCAGAGAACAAGGAAGCTGCGGAGAAATGGATTGAATTCTTATGTAGACCGGAAATTGCACTTATGAATTTTGATTATATAACATATTCAACTCCTAATGATGCTGCAAGAGCACTTATTGAAGATGAAGAAATAAGAAATAGTATTATAGCATTTCCTGATAATACAATTTTAGAAAGATGTGAAGTATACAATTATCTTGGTTCAGAAGGTGATGATTTATATGATTCATACTGGACAAGAGTTGGTGCTGCAGATAGTGAGTAAATTATGAATTATATTGAAGCAAGACAATATATAGATGAGGCCATGACACTGGGAAGTGTCCTTGGCCTTTCTAATATTAGAGAATTACTAAATAGAATAGACAATCCACAGGATAAGATTAGGATAATACATGTAGCAGGAACAAATGGAAAAGGCTCAACTATAGCCTATCTTAATTCTATATTTATGGAGGCTGGATATAAGGTTGGACGATACATATCTCCGGCTGTATTTTCTTATAGAGAACGAATGCAGATAAATAGAGTTAATATATCGGAAGAAGAATTTGCTGATATATTATCAGATATGAGTATGCATATTAGTAAAATGTTAGCAGACGGACATAGTCATCCTACAGCCTTTGAAATTGAGACTGCTATAGCTTATGAATATTTCTATAGAAATAATTGTGATGTAGCAATAATAGAAACCGGACTTGGCGGCTTGGAAGACGCAACTAATGTTATTAAGAGTCCTTTAGCTTGTGTTATAACGGATATAAGTCTTGATCATACAGGAGTTCTTGGTGATACGTTAGAAGAAATAGCAATGCAAAAGGCTGGTATTATTATGGAGAAATCCAGAGTAGTATTGTCAAATCAGCGGGAAGCGGTTGTATCGGTTGTAGAGGATATTACTCATAAAATGGATGGAGAACTTTATATCACAGGAAAAGCAACTGATATAGTGTGCGAAAAGGGTATGACTTCGTTTACATATGATGAAGAAAGATATGATACGCATATGCTTGGAACTTATCAGATTAGAAATGCCATAAATGCGATAGAAACAGCAAGGATATTAGGTGTGAACGAATTTGATATATCAGGCAAAGATATTTATATGGGTATAAAAAATGCTGTTTGGGCAGGACGGTTTGAAAAAATATGTGATAAACCGGAAGTTTATATAGATGGTGCACATAATCCGGAGGCGGCAGATAGATTTGTGGAGACTCTTGATAAATATTTCTCGGGTGTAAAGAAAATATTTATTATGGGTGTTTTGGCAGATAAGGATTATGAAGAGGTAGTAAGTAAAACGGTACCTTATGCTGAACATATAATAACGATTACTCCGGATAATATAAGGGCATTAGACGGAGCAGAGCTTGCAAATGTTACCAGCCAATATAATGCAAATGTGGAATATCAGAAAGATATGAAAAAAGCTGTTAAGCTTGCAGTCAAAAAAGCTAAAAAAGTAAAGGGAATGGTCATAGCATTTGGTTCTTTATCATATCTTGACGAAATTAAAAATATTGTAAAGGGATGATTTTGATGATAATAGGTAACAAAGTGTTCGATGTTGAAAATAGAACATATATTATGGGTATCTTGAATGTTACACCGGATTCATTTTCGGATGGTGGAAGCTATAATTCAATAGACAGGGCTCTTATACAGGTTGAGAAAATGATAAATGAAGGCATGGATATTGTGGATGTAGGTGGTGAATCCACAAGACCCGGCTATACGCAGATTTCGGATGAGGAAGAGATAACAAGGGTTGTTCCTGTTATAGAAGCTATAAAGAAAAGTTTTGACATACCAATATCTGTTGATACTTATAAAAGTAAAGTGGCAATGGCTTCAATAGATGTGGGAGCAGATTTGATTAATGATATATGGGGACTTAAATATGATGAAAATATGGCTGGCATAATTGCAGATAAGAATGTGGTCTGTTGTCTTATGCATAACAGAAACCTCGAACTAAGCCCATACACTGATTTTATGGAGGATGTCTTAACGGATATAAGGAAAAGTATAGAAATCGCTATAAGAGCAGGAATTGCCCGTGATAAGATAATAATCGATCCGGGTGTGGGGTTTGCCAAGTCTTATGAAGAAAATATTAAGGTTCTTAATCAGCTTAAGAGATTTAGTGAACTTAATCAACCGGTTCTACTTGGAACATCAAGAAAGTCAGTTATAGGCAAGGCTCTTAATCTTGAGGTAGAGGATAGATTAGAGGGAACACTGGCAACTACTGCTCTCGGTGTAATGAACGGATGTGCATTTGTCAGAGTGCATGATGTAAAGGAGAATAAGAGGGTGGTTAGGATGTTAGAGGCTGTGAAAAAATCATATTGACAGTACCAAGAGTCAAGTATATACTATGTATATACTTGACTCTTTTGATATTACAATTTTGATTGGAATGGAGGATGATAAATATGGTAGCACAAGTAAAAAAGTGGGGGAATAGTCATGGAATAAGACTATCTAAGGAATTGTTGTCTCTTGCAGATATTAAAAATGACGATATTCTTGAAGTTGAAATAATAGACGGAAACATTATCCTGAGAAAAGAACAAAGACATAAAACATTAGAAGAACGAGCTATGGCATATGGAGGTAAGTTAGGTCCTTACAGTGAAATATTTGATATCGAACCGGTAGGATGTGAAAGGTGGTAAAATTATTGGCAATAGAGCAAGGAGATATTATTAAAATAGAGAATATAAAGGGAAATGTACTTGTTGTAAGTAAGGATTTCTTTAATAAAACGGGTACAATAATAGGATGCCCTATAGTAGCGGATATTTTTGAAGATGCACTACATATAAGAATAACTACTAAAGATATTCATGGAGTAGTTCTTTGCGAACATATGCGCCTTTTTGATATTAATATCAGAGGTTATACTAAAGTAGGTAGAGTGAAATATGAAGAAATAATAGATATAACGGATACGATACAGGGTATATTTGATTATATTTAAAAAATGTTGACAAGATTCAATTTCGAATATACACTATATGTAAAAGAAAAATCGAAAGGAAAATTTGTTGTATGTTAATTGTTGTAAGAATGGAGAATGTGACTAACTAAATAGTCTTGGACGAAGAGTTTTAGTTTTTTACGCTAAGAGTCTGTCCATTTATCTGCCTTACGAATACTTTTAACATTTTGTTTTCTTTTTATATATTTAATTTATCTAAGAAATCATGTATTAGTGTGCCATAAGGCAGGTTAGCATGATTTTTTTGTTTGTAAAAATAAATTAAGAGAGGACAATTAACAATGAATATAGAAATAGTATTAGAATTTAATAAAATAAAGGAACAATGGAGTTCGTTTGCACAAACCGATTCGGCAAAGGAGCAAATAAGAAATACAATACCGTATTTGTATGAATCAGAACTTATTACTAAGTTGAGAGAAACTACGGAAGCCAGAAAAATGTTAGATAAGCTTGGTAACCCTCCTATACCAACTCTTGATAAGATGACGGAATTGATTGGAATTTCAAAAAAAGGCGATTGTATGTCAGCAACTCAGCTTGAACGTGTGGGAAGTACACTTGTTTCTGTAGGAAGATTTAAGGATTATCTTGATAGAGGAAAGCAGTTTGATATACCACTGGCATATTATGAGGAAAATTTAGATGAGCTCTCTTTTCTTAAGGAAGAGATTCAGGTGCAGATAAGAGATGAAAAGGTTGACGATTACGCATCAAAGCTACTTAAGAATCTAAGAAGTGAGATTAGCAGAATTGAAACTAAAATGCGTGAAAAAGCAGATGCTGTAATTAGAGCAAATAAAGAGTGTATGTCGGATTCGTTTAGTACAATAAGAAATGGACGTATATGTATTCCTGTAAAGAAGGAATATAAATTTAGAATAAGTGGTACAGTGCTTGATAAGTCATCAACAGGTAATACTCTTTTCATAGAGCCTACGCAGGTTGGTAAATTTTATGATGAGCTGTGTGAGCTTAGACTTGATGAAGAAAATGAGGTTAGAAGAATTCTTTATACTCTTACAGCTATGGTTGCAGATTGTGCTGAGGCTTTGGAAGAGAATCAGAGAGTAATAGAAAAGCTGGATTTTATTTTTTCAAAAGGAAAGCTAAGTGAGTGGTATGACGGAGTGTTGCCAAAGATTAATACAGAACGAAGAATTTATATAAAGAATGGCAGGCATCCGCTAATGGACAGAAATATTAATGTGCCACTTAATTTGTCATTTGGAGGATGTATCAGAGGTGTCGTTATTACGGGACCTAATACAGGAGGTAAAACCGTAGCTATTAAGACCGCCGCACTTACCAGTTATATGGCCCAGTGTGGTTTGCACGTTCCTTGTGAAGAGGCAGATGTGTGTATGAATAGCAATTATTTGTGTGATATAGGTGATGGACAGAATATATCTGAGAATTTATCAACATTTTCAGCGCACATTGTAAATGTATTAGATATTCTTAATAATGTGAATAATGAAAGTCTTGTTATAATGGATGAGCTTGGTTCAGGAACGGACCCTGCAGAAGGTATGGGGATAGCAATCTCTATATTAAATGAGCTTAAGAAGAGTGGTGCATTATTCCTTGTAACCACCCATTATCCGGAGGTAAAGCAGTATGCAGATAAAGAGGATGGAATGATTAATGCAAGAATGGCATTTGACAAGGAAAGTCTCAGTCCTTTATATAAGCTTGAAGTAGGTATGGCGGGAGAAAGCTGTGCGTTTTATATAGCAGGAAGGCTCGGTATGCCGACTGAAATGCTTAAGACTGCCATGAAGGCCGCATATCCGGACAGAGAACAAATGGATATTAATTTTGATAATCAGGATGAAGCACATCAGGAAATAAGAAAAACAGGTAAGCAACATGTAAAGAAGAAACAAAAGGCTAAAGTAAGACAGGAAGATGCCTATAAATATAATCTGGGTGACAGTGTTATGGTATATCCGGATAAAAAAATAGGAATTGTGTGTGAAACTGCTAATGAAAAAGGTGTGCTTAGAATTCAGATGCAGAATAAAAAGATTTGGATTGGCCATAAACGCTTGAAATTGCACGTTGCAGCAGACAAACTATATCCTGAAAATTATGATTTTTCAATTATTTTTGAAAGTGTTAAGAATAGGAAGATAAGACACGATATGAATAGGAAGTATGTAGAAGAGATTATAACTGAAGAATAAAGAAAGGGGTTAATTCAAATTTAACTGCAAAAAAAGGAGCCTCGGCTCAATGTCATTAAGTTAAGATGACGAATTAAGATCTCAGTATTTGAAATAATACTGGGGTCTTTTTATTTTGTAATAAATACTTGACATAAAAACAAAAATGTGCGGCCGCTTTCGCTATTGAATGTTAATGAGGTAGCGA
>JAFQLS010000008.1 GCA_017396555.1 Lachnospiraceae bacterium
TCTGCCATAAGATGTAGCAGCCGCAAGGTATACATTGTTTTTTTCCTTATAGAAGCATATTCCCTGAGTATACCTAGGAGCTTTTATATATCTTACCGCTGTAAGTGTAGGTGTACCATTTGAATAATTTACAGAATAACCATATATGTGTCCGGAACCATATTCATTAAATGTTCCAAACCACACCTTGTTATCAAAATATGTACAATAGCTTGCTTTTGAAAGCTTGCTTAAATTTATCTTATATATACCAGATAATTTAATGGATTTTGCTTTTTTCTTAGTGGCAACTTCAGCGGCTCTTAGAATATTAGTCTTGCTGATTGCACTTACACCACTATCTCCCTCTGCTATCCATACATATTTGCCATCATAGGTGACACCACCCATATGGCAGGCTTTATTATAAACCAGAGTTGTAATATATGTGCCATCTACAGTTAATAAATATATGACAGAGTTGTAAGCATTTCTTGCTAAATAACTGCTTTTTTCTTCATAGCTACCTATCTCTGAATTAAATTTACGTTCACTTTTTTTAGGAATTCCATCATAAGCGGTAATTAATATATAATTATCCATTCTGCATATTCCCTGTGGAACCATCGTAGCACAGTTTTTACCGAGGACGTTAGTGTTTCTCACACCAGGAATAGGATAATATATATTACCACCTACAAGATAATGCCCCAATGTGCCATTGTAGGTTTTACCGGTAAGATGGTTTTTCTCTGAGGCCTCGTAAATTTCTATGTTTACAATTGCTCTCAAAATAGGAAATTCTGAGGTTACCTTTCCGGTTTTGGAATAAGTGTATCCCGTTTCTTCGTCCTTTATAGTTGATGCCTCGGCTCTCACGATTAAACCATTTGCTACAATCATAATTAATAATCCTTTGTCTTATGAATAGGACTTACTCAATCATAAAAATAAAAAAGGTCGCAACGAAAATAAATTCATTGCAACCGAACTACCATAATAATATATGTACTACTTTAGGTTTCTAGCTTTGCGTCCCCACGTTTCCATTGAGTTTGCCCTCATAATTATTTTATAATTTGAATTATATCATATTTTAATTGGCGCGTCAAATTATTAGCAATTTAGATGTGTAAAGTAGGTGTAAAAGCCAACTTTTTCTTGCTAACCTGATAAAAGAATGTTATTATGTTGAGGTTAATAAATTAGAATGTACATACGTTATAAAATGGAGGCTAAATTAATGAAAAAGAAAAGCTTATTATTAGTATTAATAACATTCATACTTAGCGTAGTATGTATGAATATCACAAAAAAAGAAGCAATGGCAAGTGAACAATATACTTGTGTGTGTAATGGTGAATACTATACATCATGGACTGTGGCAGCAGATGAACTGTCCGCAAAAAGTAAAAGTGGAACTATTAAGATGATAACAGATGAGACTATGTCTCAAGGGTATAAGATAAATAATCCGGGACAGACAATAACACTTGATCTTAACGGTAAAAATATTAAGATTTTAGATTATTATTTTGTTGTGATATCAGAAGAAGAAAATACGTTTATACTGGAAGATTCAGTGGGGACTGGGTCTGTTATACAAGAACAAGGATACGGTTGCATAGATATATATGCCGGAAGTTTTATAATGAATGGTGGTTCAATTATTAATAAATCCAGTGGAGATGGTTATGGTACAGAAGGGATATATTCAGAGGGGGGAAGCGTTACTATAAATGGTGGTAGAATCGAAGCAACATGTCCGGTAGATATAACTTACTATGAAACTACAACATATTTTACTATGACAGGCGGAACATTAATTGCTGACTATTGTAGTGTTATAGCGTCAAATTCTGAAGCTGTTATTAGTGGTGGAAGCTTTTGGAGTAATGGAAATGAATTTGGGGCATTAGTAATAGATAATATGACTTACAACACGGGGGCTTCTTACAATAATGATAGAGAAAAGATATTTCCAAAGGTTAAAATAACAGGAGGAGAATTTCATAATCCTAATTTTTCAGGGATTCAGATTATGGGTTATAATATAGATACAACAGGTAACAGCAATTTTGGTAACGTAATTGGTGAGGGATATAGGTTATCAGATATGGTAGTTACAGGGGATAGAACAGATACAATTGAGGAGATAATATATAAAAGCTACTTAACTGCACCTTATGTAAAAGTAGTTCAGACAGAATCAAAAGTTACATTTGATGCAAATGGAGGAAGTGTTAGTCAGACGAGCAAGATTGTATCTTATGGAAATGAATATGGTGAATTGCCAACACCAATAAGAAATGGTTACGAATTTGAAGGCTGGTATACAGATAAAACTGCAGGTGTAAAAATAACAGAACAGACTAAGTTTGAAGAAGGCAAAGATATTACACTATACGCTCGTTGGAAGAAAGTCCCAGAAGCTCCAAAGCCTGTAGTGAAAGAAAAAATAAAGGCAAATAAATCCAATACAAAGATTACAGGAATATCTAATAAGGTATATACAGGTAAGAGTATAAAACCAAATGTAAAGGTAGTATGTTCAGGAAAAACATTAGTTAAAAACAAAGATTATACATTAAAATATTCATCAAATAAAAAAGTAGGAAAGGCTAGTGTTAAGATAACTTTTATAGGTGATTATACAGGGACTATAACTAAGAACTTTAATATCAAACCTAAATCTACTAAGATAACAAAGATAACAGCCGGCAAAAAAAATATACAGATAAAGTGGACTAAGAGAAAAGCACAGGTTAGCGGCTATCAGATTATTTGTTCAACTTCAAAGAATTTTAAGTCAAAGAAAGTAGTAAATATCAAGACATACAAGACAACTATTAAGAAACTTAAGTCTAACAAGAAATATTATGTGAAGATAAGAACCTATAAGGTTGTAAGAGGAAAGAAATATTATTCTGAATGGAGCAAAGTTAAGAGTATAAAAGTTAAATAAGATAATTTTATTATGCGAGCAGGAGATTAATCCTGCTCTTTTCTAATATAATTTCCCTTTTCTGCCGAAATATAGACTAGTAGAAAAAGTGACGTGAAAGGGTGACAGCTATGCAGGTTAATTTAAATAATATTTTACCGGGAAATAAAGTAAATTCAATATATAGAAATGATGTACAGAAGGTGTCAGGAAGCTATTTTGATGCCTCTATTTCTGATGAGTATACTATCAAGAGTGCTAATACTATGCCTGATGATGAGGTTATTACCAGAGTAAAGCAACAGGAGAAAGAGCCAATAGCACTTACGCAGGAAAATATTAAGACATTATCAGAGAACATTGGTGCAAATGAAATGTCAAAGTACGAGGAACTTGGAATCACACCGGAGCAGGATGAGCTTGGCAGAGTAGTAACTGTCGCAGAGAGAATTAAAATTCAGCTTGCAACTCATTGTGAAAATTATAAGGGAGACCTTTCTAATATCAGTGATGAACAGTTAAAGGAGATATACGGAGAAGCCGGAGTTCATATGGCAAAGCAGCAGATGCAGGCTATGGAAATGGCTAAAGAGCTTAAGAATTTAGATGATAACTCAAAGACATATATTCTTAAAAATGAGATGACTCCATCCATTGAAAATGTATATATGGCAGAGCACAGTGGTAATGCAAGTAATGTAAATAAACTTACAGATGCACAGTGGCAGGAGTTAAAGCCACAAGTAGCTTCTACTGTAGAAAAGGTTGGGATTCAGGCTACAGAAGAGGTGATGAACGAGGGAAGATTCTTAATAGAGCATGGAATACCTCTTACAGCAGAAAATATTATGTCTTCGATGGAAATGAACGTAAATATTGAGGGCAGAACTAATGAACAGTGGTTAAATGACATAGCAAAAACAATGACACTTGGAATGTCGCCTACAGATACACTTGTAACAGGAAATGTTCCGGATATGGCAATGGTAGAGGATATTATAACTGCTCTTGAAAATGGAAATGAGGAGCAGGTAAATGCAATACTTCAGTCGGGTAAGGAAGTAACCGTATTAAATCTTAAAAATCCACCTACATTAGAAGAAATTAAAGAGAAAATTGCAGATGAAAGATTACTTGCAGCAAGAGAGAAATTAGAAGAAATCCGTCAGAAAATGTCGTATGAATCATGTATCACAATGCTTAAACATGGCATAAAAGTAGAGATTACAACGATTGAAGTGCTTGCAGTTACTGTAGATGACTATAACAAAAATAATGCAATGGTATTTATGCCGGATGCAGAGGATACAGCCTTAGATTTATTCAATGATACACTTAACGCAATGGAACAGATGAAGAGTGTTCCAAGTGCCGTACTTGGCAGAGTATATGCTGGTCAGGTGGAATTCAGTATTGGAAGCATTGTAAGTGCAGATAGAAATTATACAGTAAAATATGCCGAAGCGGAGATGCTTTATACAAGTGTCGGAACAGAGGTTAGAAGGGATTTAGGCGATTCTATAGGAAATGCATTTGCAAATTCATATGAAATGCTTAGTGAACTAGGAATTGAAATAACAGAGAGTTCAAAAAGAGCTGTAAGAATATTAGGCTATAACGAGATGGAAATAACAGAGGAATCTATAGCCGCAATTCAGGGACTTGAGGAACAGGTAGGAAAATTATTTAGAAATCTTACACCACAGGCAACAGCATATTTAATTGAAAATGACATAAATCCATTAGAGACAGATATAGTAACCCTTAACGATAATCTGACAGAATTAAATATGGAGCTTGGATATGCAGGTACAGAAAGCTTTAGTAAATTCCTTTGGAAACTAGATAAGAATAATGGTATTTCGAAGGAAGACAGGGCTGCTTATATAGGACTTTACAAGCTTATCAACAGAATAGAAAAGGGTGACCATAAAGCGATAGGAAGAGTCCTTAAATCAGGTCAGGAAATGACACTTAAGAACCTTTACCATGCGATACAAAATGATTCCTACAAAGGAAAAGAATTTAATATAGATGATGATTTTGGCTTAACTGAAAGCATCACAATTGATGAAAATAATTTGTCACAGCAGCTATCACATTTTGAAAAGAAATACAGTGGTATGACGGATAAGGTATGGCATTATACTTCACCGGCTAAAATGCAGGAAATAGGACTTGAAAATTATCAGAATATGCCACTTGATGAGCTTGCAAAAGCACATGAGCAGGAGAACATCTCAGATGATTACTATCAGATGAAGTTATCAGAAATGCAAGAAGCAAGATATGTAACTGAGGAAAGTATTCAGATGCTTATGAATTCGGATTTAACTTTATCTGCTTCCAATATGCTTGCAATGAACACGCTTGTTAACAGTTCGTTAGGCATTTGGGGAAAGCTTAGAGAAAATAATAAGGATATTGTGGATAAACTCGAAGAAATAGATATGGAAAATATCGAAGAAGAATATAAAGAAGCGATGGAATTTGCAGAAGAGACACTTGTCGACAATTCTAATGAAATGGATGTGCAGCAATTTAG
This sequence comes from Lachnospiraceae bacterium, assembly GCA_017396555.1. GTDB lineage: Bacteria > Bacillota > Clostridia > Lachnospirales > Lachnospiraceae > RGIG1934. Next base: position 5,469 of record JAFQLS010000008.1, read on the forward strand.
AATGTTTAACAGAACCATTAGATTAATGGGTACTCTTTCTAAAAAACAGTCATATTTTGTTCCTGTTGATATTCATGGTGAGTCATCGACAATGAAGGTAACATTTGTTAAGGATTCTGAAAATAAAGGACGAGTATCTATTGATATTTATTCGGAGAAAACAGGTAAAATTTCTGTGCAGTTTAAGGATGGAAGGGAAGGACTTAGTTGTAATGCATTTACAGAAAGTAATGAGGGAATGGATGTTGCTTCTCGCGCTGTAAAACAAATGGAAGAAGAATTTGGAGAAATTAAGCTTGAGAAGGGAATTATCAAGAATATTAGAGGCGACATATTTGCAAATGAGGAAAATGTAAGTGCATCAACAAAAAGATTGTATCATATAGCAAAATCCTTCTATGAATGTGTTAAGAATAATTAGATTTGTTCCGATAACTATTACAGATAAAAAAGAGTGAGACATATAGCGGGAAAGGATTTGATTACATGAGAATAGGAACAAATATGTCAGCGATAGTTGCTTGCGGGCAGTTATCTGTAACAGAAAGAAATATAGCGACATCACTTGGAAGATTATCTTCTGGATATAAAATTAACAGTGCGAAAGACGATAGTGCAGGTATGGCAATATCTGAGAAGTTAAGAGCACAGATTAAGGGTCTTGATAGAGCAAGTATGAATGCGTCTGATGGTATTTCTGTTTCACAGTCTGCAGAAGGAGCATTAAACGAAGTTCATTCGATGCTTCAAAGAATGAGAGAGCTTGCGGTTCAGGGTGCTACAGATTCATATTGCGATGATGATAGAGAAAGCATACAGGAAGAAATCGAAGCTCTTCAGGAAGAAATTAATCGTATTTCAACAGACACAGATTTTAATGGAACAAAGTTATTGAATGGTGAGATGCAGAGAAGAACATATACGTTAGATGATGAAGGAAAGCTTAATTCTGATTTAAGACTTTCGTATATCACCAATGATGTTCCGGTAGGTGAATACAGTCTTACAATGAATGCCGATGGAACAGTAGCGCTTGGTGCAGGATTTACAGGCTCAGCAATAATCAGCTATGACAATAACAAGGTAAATATAACAGATCATAACGGATTTAAAATGATGTTAGCATATGATGAGGAAAATATACCTTCAGGTGATTTTACATTAGAGGTATGGGATATAGGTACTATGGCTATCCAGCTGGGTGCTAATTCAGGTCAGGAAATGGCTATTTGTATTCCTGAGATAAGCAGTGAGAGTCTTAATGTTGATAAGCTTGATCTTACTACGTCAGAAGGATGTAGAAGTGCAATTACTAAGATTGACGAAGCAATTTCAAGAGTGTCATTAACAAGAGCACAGGTTGGTGCAGATCAGAACAGATTAGAATGTGCTATATCGAGCTTGGATGTAACATCAGAGAATATGTCATCTGCATTATCAAGTATACAGGATACGGATATGGCAGAAGAAATGTCTACATATACACAGTTAAATGTTATGCAGCAGGCAGGGATGTCAATGCTTGCACAGGCAAATCAGTTGCCTGAGAAGGTTCTTCAATTACTACAGTAAGGAGGATATGACTTATGACTAAGGAAGAAATAAATGTTTTTTCGAAAAGAGTAGCTCAAAGCTCAAAAAGTGAATTGATTGTGATTTCATATGAAATAATTCTTAATTATATTGAATCAGCAAAAATAGAGCTTGCAAAAGAAAATACAGAAAAGTTTGTATTTAATGTTAAGAAGGCAAAACAGTTTGTAAATGATTTATCCTCAGTATTAGATTTTTCACAGAAGATTTCCTTTGAACTTATGAATATATATATGTTCATAGACAGATGTCTGATTAAAAGTATGGTAAAGAAAATGGATTGCGAGCTTGACCTTGTAGAAAGTATTATAGGTAAGCTTAAAGTGGCTTTCGAGGAAGTTAGTAAAAGTGATGATTCGGGAGCAATGATGAAAAACGGTGAGCATATTTATGCAGGTTTAACTTATGGTCGGGGAGTGCTTAATGAAGTGGCTATAAGAGGAAATACCTATGCTTAAAAAAAAATGGTACTAAAAGACTAGAGATTTTTTGTCGAATAAGTTGTATAATAAGTTCAGATAATAAAAAGAGAATATTACGATAATAGCAAAGCTGTTGAAAGGCAGTGACGCAAAGCTAAGGGTCTAACGTATAATATACTATGATAGCCGGTTACCGAAAATATTGTCTGAATGACGAATCGAATTGGACCCTACACTTTTATAACAGAGTGTAGGTTTTTTTTCTCTAAATCCTCCAATAAGATGGCAATATCTTCCAATAATCGGAAAGGTATTGCCTTTCTTGTTATTTGATATTCTCGGTATAATGAATGTATGGAGGCGGGAATATGATTAATTCTTCTAAAAAGAATTTGAAAAAAATAATAGCATTTATTTGTGTAGTTACTATTATATCTAGTAGTACATTTTCTAATGTATATATAACAGAGGCAGAGGGTGCATCTTTCTGGCAGTTTTTTGAAAGGATTTTTAACAATAATAAGAAGCCGGAAAAGGAGACAACTACTCAGGAGGTAACTACTACAATTAAATTTACAGAAGAGGAAACAACAATTGTAGCTATACCGGAACAGACAACAGAGCCGGAAGTAACAACACAGAAGGTTATTGAGGAGACAACTGAGAAGGTTATAGAAGAAACAACAGAAGAACAACATACAAAAGACAGCGTTAAGGTGACAGAAGAAGAGACAACAAAGTTGACAGAAGAGGAAACGACAGAAAAATCTACAGAAGAGGAGACTACAATAAGAGGTCTTACACCGGGAATTGCTAACAAAAAAGAAATATCGACAGATAAGGTGGATTATAAGACCTCTTTAGTAGCTGACACAAGTAAACTTAAGTTTTATGTTGATGGAGATAATTATAGATTTGCAATTACCTCGTCAGGAAAAGAAGTTATTGCATTTAAGGATGCAGATGGAACATTTATTGATACTATTAAAGGTGCAGGGGAATATGTTATCAGAGATAAATCCTTCTGGGGTTACATTTCGTATCCAACTGCGATAAACGGATATAAGGAGACTATAGAAGATGGTGTTAAGACCGTAACCGTAAGCTATAATACTTCTAATGCTACAGCTACAAGTAGCACGACATATAAGTTTTATGATAATCATATAAATGTTGTTGCAAATATTGATAATGTTACTAACACGGCAGAGGTGGGAGATTCGTATTTCCAGAGGAGCTTTTATAATGATTTTATAGATTCAGAGCTTAGACAGAATCAGAAGTGGGTATTTCCGGAAGATGGAGATTTCCCTTATAATGATTTTGAAAGCATTGTGATAACACATTATTTTGATTCAGAGCATAAATTATACACCTTTTACAGAGGAGAAAATGCTAACTCTTGTAAATATTTTGATACCTATTCAAATGAGCATTTACCATTAATAGTTGAAGACAATAATCTTACAGAATATGAACTTACATATGATTTGGTATTTGAAAATCTCACAGATGACAGAGACTCTGACTATCTTGCATTATTTGAGAGTACAGAAGAAGCAATGGCAGTTGGTATCACACCTGTAACTAAGAGTGTTGCTTCATCTACAATATTTACAACCCCTAATGTGGAATTTAATATCAATCTTACGAATCTATTAGAGAGAGCAACAAAATACGATATTGAATATCGAATATATGATTACTATGGAAAGGTTTATAATGAAACAGAGGAAAAAGGAAGCGTAGAGGCCGATAGAGAAAAGAATTATTCAGTTTCAATGAAAAATATGAAGCAGGGTATATATTATCTTGACCTTCTTGTTACTACGGAAACAGGTGAATATCATGAATTGTATCCATTTGGATATTTAAAGAATCACACTTACAGATATAATAAAACCAGTCCTTTTGGTATTAGTGGTGTAAGATTTGGTGATTATCAGCAAAATGATACAACTATTGAGCTTATGGCTTTGCTTGGAATGGCAAATGCAAGAGTTGGTATTTCAAAGCCGGAATATGTAAATGAGACATATGACTTATTGGTAAATTGTTTATCAAGATTAAAGGAAAATGATGTAAATATTACAGGCCAGTACCTTCTTATGAATGATTGGAGCTTTTCGACAGATGGAGAAGCATTTGCAGCAGAAATGGATACAGCACTTAGTTATGTATCAGAGTATCTTGATAATGTAGAAGTCGGCAATGAAACCAATCTTTATCCGGTATATGATACGCTTGAGGAAGCAATGGAAAGGTATCTTGAATGTGAATACAGACCGGGATATAGTGTTGTTAAAGAAAAATATAACCTTCCTATAATTGGTTCAGGTGTATATTTATGTAAAACTGACTGGTATATGCTTATGTATAAATCAGGATTGTATGATAATATGGATATATTATCGACTCATGCATATTCATTTCCTCATTCGCCTGATGCAACAGCAGATATGTCGATAAGTCATAGCTTTGAAAGCTGTCTTGCAAGAACCAGAGATTTACTTAATAATGCAGGCGACAAAGAATGGCATTTAACCGAAATGGGATATCCAACAACACCAAACAACAAAAAAGATATGTTTAGTGGAGTTGACCTCAGAACACAGGCAGATTATACATTTAGGGAATTTATACTTGCTTTAAGTTATGGTGCAGATGTTGTTGATTCGTATGGTTTTTATGACCAGCAGAATATGCAGAAGGGTACTAATCCGGATGGGGCAGAATACCATTATGGAATGTTTTATGATCAGGATTATTATGGAAGAGTAATGCCTAAACCACTTGCCATAGCATATGGAAGTATGACAAGAAAGCTTGAAAGTATTAAAGGATGTTATGGTATAGAAACATCATCAAAGACAATTAGAGCATTTCAGTTAGATTTGGAAGAGTCAGATACAAGTACATTTGTATTGTGGTCAAATTGTTCACCACTTACTAATAATGCAGTGGATGGATACAGAACAGTTAATCTTCCATGGAACAATCAGTGGGAAAAGACCGAAAATGTTGTATTATATGCTTCGTCTATAATTGAAGTAACAGATATAATGGGTAATGTAACATTATATACACCGGATGAAAAAGACGCCACAGTTACAATTCCTGTAAGTGGTTCTCCTATAATTGTAAGTGGAAGCTTACATGGAGAGAAATGAACAGAAGATAATAAGATGACAGGCGTCCCACTCCTTTCATGTGTAGTGGACGTCTGTCAATATTTGATAATTATACTAGCAGTCGTGTGTATTTGTTGTCTAGTTTATAGAAAATGGTTCCGCTAATAAGTGATATAATGGTAATAATAAAGAACAAAGGGGTGTTGCTAATATGTTTTCCTATAATTGAAGCCCCAAGTTCAATAATTGCAATAAATATTGGATGTACAAAATAAATGTAATTTGACATTCGTTTACAATAGCCTGTATATTTTCCATATTGCGGATATGGATGTTTAAGCAGGAACACAAAGAAGAAAAACAGAGTAGGAAGTAGCATTATTGCTACACAAATTTCTTCGGCGGCACTATCAAGAGGTGTAGTTAAAAAAGCACAAATCGTCTCTATTATATATCCCCCAAACCAAAATAAAAATAACACTGTCGATTGCGATGGTGTTATTTTTTTGTACCAGTCCTCAGTAACATTTACAAAATATCCCATCATAAAAAAAGGAAGTCCCATACCAAGTATTCCTCTAATAACTTCATATTTATTAACTTTATACAGATTATTTATAAGAGGAATATACTGTCCTAAGTTTATATAATCCGTACCGATAAAGAAAATAACATAAATTATTATAGAGGTATAAGCAAGTACTTTTATTCCTTTCATTTTACCGATTTTATAGCACAATGCAGCTAAAATAAAAGGATAAATAAGAGCAGGAAAATACCAAAGATGGTAATAGCTTCCTTCAAAGAAAAAGTTAACAAATCTCTCTTTAAAAAAGTTTCCCATTGACTCGTTATTCTTAATGGCAAGAACCAGACTTAGAGAGTAGTATATAACTGTCCAGGCTATGTATGCTTTTAAAATATATTTGATTTGTTTGACAAAAGTATTTTTCCCATTTTTAAGACCATGGATATAAAAGTATCCGGTGGTACATAAAAAAAATGGAACACATATTCTTGGGAGAAATCTTGCCGCCCAAAAACCAGCTATGGGTGAGATATCTTTAAGAAAATAAGTATGCCCCATAATAATCATAATGGCACAACATAGTCTGAATATATCAATAGATGAATTTCTTGTTTTTTTTTCGCTCATATCAAGATTCCCTTTCTAAAACATAATTGATTTGGCAGATTTAATAGTATATTTAATATTTTTCCATTTAATTATAAGGTAAATACCAAATGCTACAATATAAAGTACAAGTCCCGGGTAACCGCCTATTATCCAACTGCCGATAATGAATATGGCTGTCAGTAGAATTTCTAATAGGGTATCCTTATAGATGCTAATATTAATAAGCTTAGATATAAGAAGCTCGGCTACAAAGCATTTGAATATCATCATAACAATAATTGCAGCAACTGCAACATCCATATTTTCAAAGACGTACACACTAATTCCTGTTGTAACAAGGCTAATAAATACAGTTAAGATGTTAACTGTAAGAATAAGGTTTTCTTTTCTAAGGGTCTTCAAATATGTGTTGATAAGTAACTGGGTTCTACCTTCAAAAACACACATAGGAAGAAGGATAGCCAGATATTTAAGACTCTCTGCATATTGTGGAAGCCACATAGATAATAGTAATTTCATTGGCATATAGAACATCAAAATTGCGAGCGAAGGAACTCCTATAAAGGTTCTGATTACCATATATATCTGTGGCAGCTTTTCTTCACTTGTACGTCTAAGAGTAGGGAACAAAACTATTCCAATTGCTGATATACATGTAATTAACATATTTGACATACTAAGGGTAAGAGAAACCTTACCAAATTGGATAGTTCCCCATTTATCTTCAATTGCAAATCGTACAATACCTATTACAAGCTGGCTGGTTAGGTTGGCGCATAATAATTTGTAGCCACCTTTAATAAGGTCTTTAGCTTCGGTAAGGGTTTCCTGACAAGGAAGCATTTTTGAAAAGATAACCCTTCGGCAGTATAGCATACCTACAATAGCAGCGATAGTTCGTGCTACTACCTCTGAATAAATGAGAAATCGATAGTCATCAATATGAGCAATCCAGCATATTCCGACACCGGTAACGAACAACAGTCTTTCTGTTATTATAATAGTTGAATATTCGCGAATTCTGTTAGTAGCTTCCAAAATATACTGAAGCATATAGCGTAAAATATTTATTGTGGTTGAAATGAATGAAATAATAATAACAAATCTTTTATCAATTCCATCAATAAATAATATTAAAGCCCCGGCAAAAATTATGCTAAACAGTGTTTCGTATATTGCAAGATACCAAAATTGTGACGAAATCATTTTAGGATTTAATTTGTCATATTCTTTGCCGCCATATTTCAGATAAAGACCATCACACCAGCCAAGAGAGGAGTACATAATGTAGGTTCCGTAGAACAGGTACAATTGCCAATAGCTGAATTCTTCCACTCCAAGTATTTTTGGCAGAAAAAGAGTCATAATTACTGAAATAAGCATTGTAATTACATTTGCCATAAATGCATATGAAAAATTTTTTATAAATGATTTAAATTTACTGTTCATACAGCTTCCTTTCGATATTATCTGCTAAATAAGGTCTGGTATGGAACGACATAGTACCAACCATTTACATAAACATCATAGAATAGTTTTATAAGATAAACGGAAACAATTATCATATAGAGAACAATTCGTCTCGTCGGTTTTTTCTCGCTAAGGATTACTTCCGGTATTATTAATATTTCAACAAAGTTAAAGCAATAATATACACGGTCACTCTGAGGAATTACTGATGAGAATAGGAGTGCAATTAAACCGATAAACTTCATATTAAGCATCAGATTATATCTCAAATCATTTTCTCTATGTCCATAGTAATAGTAAAAATAACAAAGTACAAGAGTACCCACGGCGAATAAAAATCCAAGGAGATAGAAGTTGTTTTCGTCGAAAATAGAGCCGAGATACCAGCTATATTTACTATTAGAGATAACTAAAATGATTATTTTCTTCAAAATAGGAAATCCCAAAAGACAACCAAAAAATGCATACAAATGATATTTTAGCTTAGCCTTAAACCCATACATAAAATATACAGGAATATAGAAAAGTGCAGAGGTATGCATAGTTAGCGCAAATGCTATCCATAAAAAATATGGAAGTTTTCTTCTCTGATATATGTATTTGGATGCATATAGGAATATAGACATAGCTATTGCCTGTCTAATCTGGTTCATTGAGTTAAAAAATATAGCACTAATGAAAAAAATAAGTATACTAAAACATATATGGTTTGATTGATCGTATATAGCTAAAAATACAAACACATATATTATAAGAGAAACTATTGCAAACATAACCGCCGGGTCGGCATAAACAAAGTAAGCAATGCGGTTAAGAATATTGAAGCCCTCTTCTGTAAATTTATCTGTACCTTCATTGATGTAATAGAAATACTTCTCGTAGATAAACCAATAGTCAGTACCTACGTTATATCTGATAGCAGATATTATAAAAAATGGGAGAAAAGAAGCAATACAGAATATCTTATAGGTAGTATGAAGTTTTGGTAAATGACGTATGTTTATTGCACATTTTGCCATTATCATTGAAATTATAGTAATAATAAAGTATACTGCCATATTTACTCCTTTAACCTTTTATTTGAGAAATGTACCATTTTTCCAGTTCCTTTGCAGCAGAATCTATTTCATATCCTGCATTTAGTATAGTAGACTTCATGCATATTCTTGGCTGATAGTTGTAGTTGTTTATATTTTCAGCCCATTCCCTTACGTTCATGGAAAGTGAATAAAACTCTACTAATTCGCTTACCTTGGCTTCGTGTGGAACTACATCCGAGCTAAAGCATGGAAGGGAGGCAGACTGTGCTTCTACCAGAACAATTCCGAGTCCTTCATAAATGGAAGGGAAAAGAAACGCATCCATAGCCTGATAATATTTGTAAATATCATTTTTAACGCCTAAAAATTTTACACTATCATTTAACTTATAGTTATTTACCTTTGATTTAATTTCATTTTCTAATTCTCCGGTACCAATGAGAATGAGAATAGAATCAGGTTTAAGCTTATGAAATTCGTTAAAAATGTCAATAAGCATCGTATGATTTTTTTGTTCGGTAAATCTTCCTACATGACCTATACAAAAGCGATTTCCGATATTTAGCTCAGTTCTTATGAGATTTCTTGTATCTTCATTATACAAAAAATTATTTATGTCAATTGCATTTTTTAATATATAAACATTACCATTTTTAACATTTTTTTTGCCAAACAGGTATGTGCCGGCAGTTTCGCCACATGCAAAATATCTGTTGGCAAACATTTTATTTAATAGCTTTTTAATGCCTGCAACAGTCTTTGCGACAGGGTTAGAAGGAAATTCTACAAGGTGAGAATGAGCTATTCTAACCTTAATACCCGTAAGTGCTCCAAGGAAGGTATGATAAAAGCTATTAAGGTTCATGTGCGAATGAAGAATATCAAAATTGTTTTCTTTAAAGATTTTGATGGTTTGCTTCAAATTTCCCACAAAATCCTTCTTGCGTTCGGGTAAAACATGAATTATGAATCCCAGTTTTCTAAAACTGTCTTCACATTCTTTGACAGAAGGACTGTTAGAAATGATGTGAACCTCAAAGCTATCCATATTTATATGTGAAAAATAGTTATATATTACAGCCTCAACGCCTCCGCTGTGAAGACCGCCGACAATATGAGCTATTTTGATTTTTCTTTGTTCCATAGTGTGTTACTTCTTTCCTAAATGTTTAAGATTTTTCAATCTATAGAAGGTGTTAAATCCTGCATATGTCAACAACAGAGCAAGCCTTGTTCCACGCCGTGCTTTCTTATCTAAAAGCACATCTTTTCTAATTGCTTTTATGTTATTTTCAATTCTCTTCCTATAGGGCTTATAATCTTTATTTCTTGGTATTTGAAGATAAATGTGAAAATTTGCCCTAACCTTTCTTGAATATATAGGTAGTCTTAATTCGGGATATCTTTTAAGCAGGTAATCCTGCATTTCATCTATAACATCTATCAAATCCATTTTTTTTGGCTTGAATTTTATTAGTGTGGTGCCGCTATTTCGTATTGTATAAAAGTAACCGGCATAGTCCGTATATGATATTATTTTGGCTCTTTCAAAAATTTTATAAATGATTGCAAGATCCTCATACAAATTGCCCTCTGGGAAAAATATCCCATCAAATAAACTTGATTTATAAAGCTTAACCCACATAGCAGAATCAAATTCTACCTGATACATTAGAGCTTCCAGCCCGGAAAGTGTATCATATGTTTTGATATAGCTCTGTTGTAATGCTTTTGGTTCAGCATGTTCATATATATCAACCCATTTACAAATGGAGATATCAGCATTTTTATCAACCATAGCATTATATAATGTTTCGATATAAGTAGAATCTACAAAATCATCACCATCTATAAATGTAAGAAGTTCGCCGTTTGTTTTGTTTAGTGCAACATTTCTTGCATGAGCTGCACCGCCGTTTTCTATATGAAATACAGTGATTCTTGAATCTATAGTACTATATTTATCGCATAATGATGGTGAATTGTCTGTCGAACCATCATCTACAACAAGAATTTCAAGATTTTTATAGGTCTGTGATAATACACTAATTAGACATCTCTCTATGTAATTTTCCAAATTATATACAGGTATAATAACGCTGATTAGTGGTTGGTTATTCATCATTTACTCCTTTATTTCTATAGAGTATGGCATATTTGCTACTCATAACTGATGTATTATATTCTTTTAGTATTTCGTTGTAAGCAGTAGAAACAATTTTCTCGATGTCATATTTGCCATTTATAATATTATTTATGATTGTGATATATTCCAGCGGTGTACTGGCGAAAAACCCATTTGCTCCATGTCGTATAACATCTTTGTTACCAATAACCGGACTTACGATTGCAGGTTTACCTGCATACATAGCTTCTAATAATGATATTGGAAGACCTTCCCATAATGATGGAAGCAGAAAAATATCAGCAGTATTTAATTTTTCAATAGCTTCAGCTCTTGGTATCCAGCCGGTCACCGTTATATTTGGCGCGGTTATTGTATCACGCATCTCTCCGTCACCAATCCACATAAAATTAATGTCTGGCAGATTTTTGGCAACTTGATTGAAGACCCAGGGATTCTTTTGGTAACATATTCTTCCAACTGTACATATTAGAGGTTTTTGAGTGTTGACCATATTGGGCATTGGAGAATTTATATCAATATTAATCCCGTTATTTATGAAAAGAGCACGTTTTGATAATTTGAGTGCTATTTCATATTCACCCTTTGATACAGCAATGGTTGTACAATGAGTCAATGCGGCAATTTTTTCTATGAAATAATATATCTTTCGTTTTAGCGGTGTATCATCTAATTTTAGAAATGCATAACCATGAGGGGTGTAAAAAACAGTGTTCTTTTTACAATTTATTGCCATTCGACCTATAAATCCCGATTTTGATGAGTGTAAGTGTATAACGTCCGGTTTAACATCTTTAACAATTTTTTTAATTTCAAAAAATGTTTTTATATCTTTAATCGGACTTAAACTTCTTACAAAATTCTTTCCTTCAATCAAATGGATTTTGGAATCGATTTGATTCTTATAATCCTTAGGCGTTTGAGGACGAAGAGCGTATGCAATTGTTGTATCGAATTCTTCACAGGTAGCGTTCATAAGTGGAACGAGAAATGTGTATACTCCCCCGCCAAATGCTTCAACTATGTGGAGAACTTTTCTATGCTTGGTTTCGTTCATAATATTATACTTCCTTGAATGGTAAAAGTAATTGTGTTAATATATTTGTAAGATACCGGATTTCGGAGGTGCTTATGAAATATATTAAGAAATTTAAGTGGTTTATAATAATTTTTATTTTATTATGTGTTTATATAATTGTCGGATTCACAAGAACAGAGCTTGAGGTTACCGAGTATACTTATTCCAGTACTAAACTTCCAAAGGAGTTTGAAGGATATAAAATCGTGCATTTATCTGACCTTCATCATAAAAATTTTGGAGAGAATCAATCAGAGCTTATTAAATGTATTAAGGCTCAGGAGCCGGATATAATTCTTTTGACCGGTGATATTGTGGATAAAAATCATACAGATATGTCACCTGTTGAGAACCTGTTTAAAGGAATAGAGGGAGTAGCTCCAATATATTATATAACAGGTAATCATGAGCTTGATCCACAGGCTTCTGTACAATATGATAGGCTTTGTGCATTGATGGATAGTTATGGTATTATAGATATTGATGATGACTTTGTTGAGATAAAAAAGGGTAATTCATCAATATTTATTCATGGTCAAAAGTTTCGTTCATATTATGTTACAGATTATCTTCCCGAAGCGGATAAGGGTGAATTTAATATCCTTATGTACCATTGTAGTGATTATTTTGATTTAATCAGTGATTATGGTTATGACATAATTTTATCAGGTCATAGTCATGGTGGAATTGTACGTTTACCTTTTATTGGTGGAGTATTTGGTAATTCCGGAGATTATTTCCCTGATTATGCCGGTGGAGTATTTGAAAAAGATAACTGTACGTTGTTCTCAAATAGAGGATTAGGTGATGCCAGGGTTCCCAGGTTTTATAATCCACCGGAAATTATTAGCATCACCTTAAAGTGTCAATAATTACTTGAATTTTGGAATAACACCAAATACATCAAGGGTGCCATATAAGCTGGCATCCTTTGGACTGTACATTTTTAATGAAAATACCTCTCTTATAAATACAAATGCACAAGAAAGAACAAATCCTAATAAGCCACAAAGACCGATTGTTTTGAATTTGGCAATAGTAGCATTATATGTCTGTTCAGCATCATAAGCCTTATCTAATTGTTTAACATCTTCCTTACCCGAAGTACTCGAAATCTCTAATACAAATGCTTCATTTACTGCATTTACTACTTTGACTGCAGTATTTCTGTCAGATGATTTAGCATAAATGTCAATTACCGATGTATATGTATAATTAGTGTTTTCGTATTCAGTAGATATCATACTTTGGATTGTCTCAGCATCAAGGTCTTTTTCACCTATAAGAAGGGAAGCCCTTTCAGCAACCTTATAGCTGGTAGCGATTTCAGCATAAGCTATCATTGTTTGTAAACTGTTTGTTGAATCACTATAGGAGCCGTAAACAATACTATATACACTGGAATGTGCGGTATATTCATCCTCTTGTGAAATAACAATACCTGATAATCCAACTCCGACGAGCATTAAGGCAAGGGTAGCGATAAATATAGCTCTTGAATATAATATTAAGGCTTTAAAGCAACGTTCAAAATCTATTTCTATAATTCTATTAACATCCATTAGCTATTGTACTCCTTTCTCTTAGTATTAACCAAGCTTATTATACCTATGGTAAAGGCAATTGTAATAATTACAACAAATACAATAAGAATAATGGCCGGTGTAGTAAGCTGATTGGTATTCTTTGTTACAGAGCTTGTACTTGGTTGATTAACTTCAACAGTATATGTTTTAGGCTCTAAGGTGAATTTATTACCATTTTTATCTTCGTATTCAAATGAAATGATAAGCTCCTGTGTACCGTCTTTTGTGAAATTTACATAACAGTCTTTCATAACCTGTTCATTTGAAATAAGTGAACCGAGAGAAACGATTTTTTGATTTTCGTGTATTTCACCTTCGATTTTCATAACAATATTTTCGATATCATTAATTCCATCGTTTGTACAACGCACATTTACAAGTGAACGTTCTTCAATAGTTGCAGTATCTGCTACCGACAAAACGTTGAGGTTGAGCTTACAAGGTGTAATAACAAGTGGAGTGATAATTGTTCTGTTATCGTATTCTTCCCCTTTTTCATCACAATAGTAGAAGGTAAATGTAAGCATAGCCGAGTTGTATGGATACCGTTCCTCAAGTTTATAGGTCTGTTTAAATGTCTTAGTTTCTCCAGGTGCAAGACTTGGATAGTAATGCTGGTTTACAGCACCATTAACCATTCTTAAATCTAAATCCTCGGATGCCGTATCAACTAATACATTGTAGGCGGTAGCGTATTTATTCATATTTTGAATAGTAACCTCGATGGTAAATTCCTGTCCTATTTCCACGCTGCCATCGACAATTTCATATTCGGTTGCTACAATAACAGGATCTGCACCCTTAAGAACAGAAGCAACATTTGCTGCATTTACATTAATAGTGACAGAAGACATGATAGTTGCTAAAGTCATCATAAATACAGTTATTTTCTTAAATAATTTCATTATCATATCCTCCTAATCAATTTTTCCGCGATGGCGTCGGGCATATTTTTTATCATTAAAGTAATCATAATCCTTGATATATTGCTTATATTGATCCAGTGATACCATATTACCAATCACTCCAATCAAGTTAGCTCCGTCTTTTAGAAGTAAATCTCTTGAATTTTCAAGATATTGTTTACTGTTTCCATCCAGAGAGGCAACAAGTAATGTTGCATCACACTTGACAGATAAAATGTGTGAGTCAACAGAAGAATTTACAGAAGGACAATCAAGTATTATGTAGTCATATTCCTCTGTAAGCTTATTCATAAGATATGTTAGATTCTGTGAATAAAGCATTCTAAGCGGATTATCGTCTTCTATTGCACCTCCGGGAATAAAATCAAGGAGCTTCCAATTGGTTCTACAGATTATATCATCAACAGTAGCAAGATTTTTTACATAATCGGTTAATCCCTTTTTAATATCCTTGTTGTGTCGTTTGAATTCAGTGCCTTTTCTCATGTCACAGTCAAGAAGCATAGTTTTCCAGCCTGCCATCGAAAGAGAAATCGCAAGCTCAACGGCAATTGTTGTTGTACCAACACCGGCTTCACAGCCTGTAAGTAAAAAAGATTTATAGCCTTTTTTCTCCTTTTGAAGACAGATATTTGCAACGATATTATCAAAAGCATCATTTACAATTTTATTTTCGCATCGATATAAATTAATTCTGTTACTCATCTAAATGTTCCTTTCTTTTGGCGCAGGAAAATGTTAAAATCATACAAGCGCATAAGCCTGTTAATATAAGCCAAATAATCCCGTCAGTATTATCTCCTGTTCCAACAGGTGTCACCTTGTCAGATTCAGTTGATTTGTCAGTTTCGTCTAATTCACCCTTAAACTCATCCTTTTCATGGTCTTTAGAGGTAACGTTTTCAGTAGTTTCTTCTTCTAAAGAGGTAAGCTCTTCTGCAGTAGACTCTTCGGTAGTAGTTTCTTCAGAGGTAGGCTCCTCAGTAGTAGTTTCTGTGCTTGTGGTTTCCTGAGGTTCAGTCTCGCTAGACTCAGTTTCAGGAGGAATATATGTATTTGTAATATTGTAACCATTAATGGTTGTCTGATAATTTTCTACAGCATCCTCTGTAACAGTATAATTAATTAGGTTATGAGAAGCATCATATTTAGGGAGATTAGTAAATGTATATTCCCAATTGTCAGCTTCAGTAACAGTCATAGATATTACAGTAGTTGCCCCATTCATAAGATTAACTGTAATTGAAGCAGGACGTTTGTTTGCTGCATTGTTATTATCTGCCCAAGTCTTAGAACCACTTATGCTGATTGGAAGCACCTTGTTAGTAGCAGTTATTTCATGACCTGTGGTATCAGAGCTTGATATTGTAAATGTGTCAGAGGAATATTCTACTGTGTTAATATCATATCCATCTGCAGCAGTGACCTCTACAAATTTATATGTACCAGTTCCAAGATTATCAAATATTACTTGTCCACTATTATCTGTTGTTCTGACAGTATTTCCTGAAATTGGTGTATAATCTTCCCAAACTACACCATTAAGGTATTGAAGCTTAAAGCTTGCGCCGGGGATAATTGCGTTTGTATCATAGTCTTTCTTGGTAAGAATAACCGTCTTTGGTGTAGTTCCTTCTATTCCAGCATCCATTTTTTCTACATCTAATTGATCATTAGCAGTTCCGGATACAGAATTTTTTGCAGTCAATGTTACACTGTTGTCATATGATTCTTTTTGTAAGGTTTTATTTGTGCTATTACTAATTGTCTTAAGACCTATGTTTATACCATATACAGGATAGCTTCCTAATTCATCATTGTAACATATATCTGCAAGAGCATTTAACTCTGCTGTTGTAAGAAGACCGTTATAGCTTTTAAGTAATGCTTTATAGCTATCAGGATTTGTACCTAGGTTTAATGAGCCTGGAAGATTACCCAGGTTAGCAATAAAGGTCTTTCCATCTAGGGATATACCGTAGCTTAAAGCAGTATCCTCAATTGACTGTTCCCAGTCCGTAATAGATTGAGATTCGCTTTGATTTTTTATAGTAAATTTGTCATTTAATTTAATCTGACAAGCTGCTCTGGTAGTTAATTGAGTGGTATTTTTAGGATTATTAACAGGTGTCATGATTGACACTGAATCTGCAGATTCCAAAATTAAATCATCAGGGAGTGTGTCTTTTATAATTACATTTTCTAGTGTTGTTGGTGTATTACCCATACCAGCCTGTATGGTATTAGCATAATTTACATAAATATTCCAGCTTAAATAATTATTACCCTTATAGTGTGTGCCGAGCTTGTCAATCAAAGAACCACCACCTGATAATGCAGGCAAACTCTCGTAAGGGAAATCTCCAGTTACAGTATTAACATCTATTTCGATAGGGATTCCGCCCAATGTAATAGTGCATGTTCCCGTATTTGTAGTCTTTAATTCGCCCTCTGCTTCAAAATATCCGGATACCTGAGTGTAGTTTGTACAAGCATCAGTAAATTCACAATAAATTTTATTTTCCTGAATTTTCCATTTACCAATAGTTACACCTTCATATACAAGGTTGTTTTCTGTAAAAGAGTTGGAAAATGAAAAATAGTTGTTGCTTATATCCAACCAGAAGTAATCTCCAGCTTCTACATGATTTTGGTATTTTGACGTTTCAATTGCCCAATTAATTTTTACAGCATAATAAGAGCCGCTGTATATTGGTTTGCCAGTTACGGCTACATTGTCAATGACATGTTGGGTGCCATCATTAATTGATGTAATATTAACCTTTATATTAGAAAGAAGGTCCGTTACCTCGCCTGGTGTGCCGTCAAGAGCACTTACAGTAGAAATGTTTTTTACTCCTACAAAAAATGTTGTTGCAACAAGAATGAGACTTAAGATAATAGTCATTAACTTTCTTGTTAATAAATTAATTTTTTTCATAATAAATGTCCTCCTTAAAATATTCACATTAAAATGCACCATCTTTTGAAAAGACTGACAAAACTGTTTTTATTAATATTTTAAAATCGAGAAAGATGCTCCAGTGATCAATATACTCTGTATCCAGTTCTACGATTTTATCAAAATCTTTAATGGAGCTACGTCCATTTACCTGCCACATACCTGTGATGCCTGGCTTTATACTTATTCGTCTCCAGTGAGAACGTTTGTATAAATCGACTTCATCAAGAGTAGGTGGTCTTGTGCCTACAAGACTCATATTACCAATCAGTACATTAAAGAACTGTGGCAATTCGTCAATGCTTGTCTTTCGTATTATATGTCCGACCCTGGTTATTCGAGGGTCGTCCTTTATTTTAAACATTAAGTTACCTTCTACTTCATTTTTAACAAGTAATTCCTTTTTCTTAGTTTCTGCGTCAACGCACATACTTCTAAACTTATACATATTGAAGTGTCTTCCGTTTTGTCCGACTCGTCTTTGTTTAAAAATGACGGGTCCTTTGGAATCAAGCTTGATTGCTATTGCGGTAATAAGCATTACCGGAGATGATAAAGCAATTCCTAAAAGAGCACCAAATACATCAATAATACGTTTGGCAACTAGTGCCCACGGACTTAAGCAAATTCTATGATATGTAACAACAGGATAGGTACCTACATTATTAACGTAGTTTCTTGCATCAACAAGTGTGTAGGCATTCATAATTATCTTAATGGTTATACCCATTTCCATACACATATCAACGATAGGAGTGATGTCAAGGTTATATAAATGCCGATGCATAATATATATCTGGTCAATCGCTTTTTCGTGAATTATGTCTTCAAGGTCCTCAATTGAACCAAGATATTTATTAGAGTGTTCTTCGGAAATACTGATATATCCGATTGTATTGCATCCGATATTACTTTTCTCCAGATATTCGTTAAACTTGGTAAAATGCTTTCGGTATCCGATTAATAAAGTTCTTGGAGCTAATCGCTTCGTATGTTTTATTACTAAACGTGCTATTAACGTACTGGTTAATATAGCCATATAAAATGTAATTATAAATTTGACATAAAATTCAAATTTTATATTAGATGTACCAGATACATAACACAGAGTATATGTAACTGCTAATGCTATCAGATATGATGTGCTTATAATTCTAAGAACACGGTCTATATAAAAGAATGTAGTAGTATCATATAATCTAAGTGTAAAATTTGACAAAATATAAATAACCAGAAAAGATAAATACAAATAAAGGTAAATGTTATATTCTCCCGGTGGAATTATCGTGTAATAAAGGACACAAAAATAAAGAGCAGTACAGAAAATATCAACTGCTACATAAAAGATGTTTGTAGAAACACTTCTATTATGTTTGTTCATTAATTTAGCCTCCCGTATTATTAAGTACTTTTAGATGGCATTTCTCCACACAACGACGAACAACAACATATACACTCCATGCAACGAGTGTATTGACAAACAAAACAACAAATGCGTTAAGTGCAGGAGAAATTACGCCATCCAAAAGTCTTATTTCATATTTATATAAAAAGAAAGACAAGGTTGATGAAATGTTAATAACATCTATCTTTCGCCCTTGGCTGTAAACAGGTACACAAGTGATAATTAAAAAAATAAGTACACTTATGCCTATTGTTGATATAGAAAGTGCTGAGTTAGGACTGTACACAACATATCTTCTAAATAGATTATCAAGCAATACAACAGTAAATATAGGGATAATATAATTTCCCATAGGTATATAGTGTATGGATTTTCTGAATTTGGCAAAGCTCATTCCAATATAAACTAACAGAAAACCAAAAAGCGCCAAATTATTTGATGCAATACCTGCCATTCCAAAAGTAAATGCCATAAGGGCCGACAGGAATTGAATATTTGAAAATAAACAAAAAGCACAAATAATTGTATAGGTTGTAGCAAATACAAATATATAGTCTGCACGGAAGATAATAAAAATCAAATAAAAAACTAATCCGTGGGTAATTATTGAGAAATGTAGATTTCTGGAGCGCTCAAGCCAAAGGTAATTAGCATATCCCATACACATAAAAAATAACGAATAAATACTGCTGTTAAGTGCTACTGAATTATCACTTATAAAATTATGTGTCAAATTAAATCCACAGGTATTGTAAAAAACAATAAAAGCAACGACGAGAAATTGTATAGAAAAAATTAAAGAAAATTCTTTTTGGCCATTATTCATACTCTCGCCTCCTTGCTATTAAAAATGGTCCTTAGTGCTAAAGTACCATAGATAATTTAAAAGTAACATTATTAGAGATTGATGTCAAACGTTTTTTGCAATATTATGTAAATTTTTGAAAAAATGTAGTAGAATATATATGATAAAGTAAATTTTGTATTAAGACGTGTGTAAAATGGAGACTAAAATGGGAGAATTAAGCAGAAAATTAACAGAATACTTAAATAGTGGCGTATATCGGTTTCATATGCCGGGACACAAGGGAAATTCTGACAGCTTACATTACCAAAAGGACATAACAGAAATAGATGAATTTGATAATTTACATCATCCGGAAGGTATACTTAAAGAAAGTATGTTGCAGGCGTCAAAATTCTATGGAAGTAGAAAAACATGGTATCTTGTTAATGGAAGTACCTGTGGTATTTTATCTGCAATAGCAAGTGTTGTTGATGCTGGAGATAAAATTGCCATTGCCAGAAATAGCCACAAGGCTGCGTACAATGCGATATACCTGAATAAACTGAAGGTTAGTTATTTATATCCGGAATTTATTGAAGAATTTAACATAAATGGAGGAATAACCCCTAAGTCCGTAGAAAATTTGTTAAAAGAAGAAAAAGATATAAAGGCTGTTTACATTACCTCGCCTACTTATGAGGGGATTGTATCGGATATTAAAGGAATTGCAGATGTGTCTCATAAATATGGAATACCTTTGATAGTTGATGAGGCACATGGAGCACATTTTGGAATTAGTAAGGAGTTTCCTGAATCTGCGCTTAAATGTGGGGCTGATATTGTAATTCAAAGCTTGCACAAGACTATGAACGCAATGACACAAACTGCATTAATTCATACCGGAAAAAATTCAATGGTGTCTGATGGCGAAATAAGTAAATATTTGGGAATGTATCAAAGTTCGAGTCCATCGTATGTTTTGATGGAGTCAATTGATTTATGCATAAATGAGATTATTTCGTGGGAAAAACAGAGTTTTGCAGAATATGAAAATTTATTATACGAATTTTATGATGAAATGAAGTGTCTGAAAAATATAAAGATTATTGATAATACCATAGTAAATTGCAAAGGTGTATTTGCCCGTGATATGGGAAAGCTTGTAATCTCTCTAAAAGGAACTGATAAGAATGGAAAATGGCTATATGATGTTCTAAGAACCAGATACAAATTACAGCCGGAAATGGCATCTGGCGATTATGTTATTTGTATGACATCGTATATGGATACAAAGGATGGTTTCAAAAGATTACAAAATGCTCTAAAAGAGATTGATAATGAAGTGAATTTATTAGAAAAAAAGGTTGACATTATTTCGCTAAAGTCTAGTATAGTATGTGAAGATATATATAATGCGATGATTAGAGAACGACAGGTTCAAATAAAGTTGCCTGATAGTATAGGCAGAATTTCAGGAGAGTTCATATATGCTTATCCGCCGGGGATTCCGCTTGTTGTTCCGGGTGAAAGAATTACCGGAGATATCCTTGCGATAATAGAAAAATATATAAATGATGGTTTAAGCATACAGGGAACTGAAGATGAAAGCTGTCAATATATTTATGTGCTTAGGCAATAGAATGGAGGAAATATGGGATATATATATTTTGTTATGGGGAAAAGTTCTTCAGGAAAGGACACTATATATAAGAAGTTAATGAGCGATAAGGAGTTAGGATTTGAAACCCTTGTAGGCTATACTACGAGACCTATGCGCCAGGGAGAAGAAAACGGTAAGGAATACTTCTTTGTATCTGAGGAAGAAATGAAAAATATGGATGTAGATGGCAAGGTGATAGAATCAAGATGTTATCATACAATATATGGTGACTGGTTTTATTTTACGGCAGATGACGGACAAGTGGGCCTTGACGATAAAGATTATCTTCTTATTGGAACTCTTGAGTCGTATGCTAAAGTGAGGGCA
Source organism: Lachnospiraceae bacterium (assembly GCA_017396555.1). Taxonomy (GTDB): domain Bacteria; phylum Bacillota; class Clostridia; order Lachnospirales; family Lachnospiraceae; genus RGIG1934. Next base: position 27,140 of record JAFQLS010000008.1, read on the forward strand.
TATTATGGCGAAGAGATAGTTAAGCCTATATATATCGAGGTGGAAGACGGCGAACGTCTGATTAGAGCGATTAATAGGGAAAAGCAGCAGGATACGCCTAAATATGAGGAAATGTGTAGAAGATTTTTGGCGGATTGTAAAGATTTTTCAGAAGAAAAAATACTTGAGTGTGGGATTAAAAAGAGATATATTAATAACGATATAGAGAAGTGTATATTGGAGATAAAAAAGGATATTTTATAGGCAGATATATTGGAGGATATAAAAATGAAGATAATTATTGTTGGTTGCGGCAAAGTGGGTAGGGCTTTGATTGAACAGTTAGTTGCAGAAGGTCATGATATTACCATCATAGATAATAATGCCCAAAAGGTTCAGGATTATGCAGAAATGTATGATGTTATGGGTGTGGTTGGAAATGGTGCAAGCTATAGTGTTCAAATGGAAGCGGGAATTAAGACTACAGATTTAATTATTGCAGTTACGGATTCTGATGAACTTAATTTGTTATGCTGTACTATTGCAAAACAGGTTGGTGAGTGTGATGCGATTGCAAGAGTTAGGACACCGGATTATAGTGAAGAGGTTGCATATCTTAGGGAGAAGCTGGGTCTTACTATGATAATTAATCCAGATCTTGAATCAGCAAAGGAATCAGCAAGAGTTTTATATATGCCAACTGCATTAGAAATAAATAGTTTTGCACACGGTCAGGTTGAATTAATTAAATTTAAGATTCCGGAAGGAAATATTCTTGATGAAATTACCGTAGAGAGTGTGGGAAAAGAAATCACAAATAATCTCCTTATTTGTGCTGTTCAACGAGAAGGCAATATATTCATACCATCGGGTAAATTTATATTAAAAGCCGGAGATGTTGTATCGTTTGTAGCCAGCAGAAATGAAGCAAAGTTTTTCCTTAAGGAAATTGGATTTGATACTAAACAGGTTAAGGATACAATGATTGTTGGAGGAGGTAAGGCGGCTTACTATCTTGCAAAGCAATTAATTTCGATGAATATCAGTGTTAAAATTATTGAGCAGGATCCAATCAGATGTGAAGAGCTTAGTGTATTGCTCCCAAAGGCAATAATTATAAATGGAGATGGAACTAATGAAGAACTTCTTAAAGAAGAAGGTATACAGTTCTGCGAATCATTCGTTCCTCTCACAGGAATAGATGAGCAGAACATCTTGCTTTCTCTTCATGCAAAAAGTGTTTCGAAGGCAAAGGTTATAACAAAGATTAATAGAAATACATTTTCTGGAATTATTAGTTCTATGGATTTAGGTAGTGTCATGTATCCTAAATATATTACATCTGAAGCAATTATTGCATATGTAAGAGCAAAGAATAATTCTACGAGCAGTAATATTGCAACGCTATACCATATGTTTGATTCGAAAGCAGAGGCTATAGAATTTACTGTTGATAGGGAATCAGAGGTTACAGGAAAGCCGTTGATGGAATTGTCAATTAAGAAGGATTTGCTTATAACATTTATTAATAGAAACGGTAAAATAATAATTCCTAGTGGTCAGGATACTATAGAGGTTGGCGATAGTGTGATGATATTTACTACACACACGGGCTTTAACAGTATAAAAGATATTTTAAGATAGAGGTAAGGAAATGAATAATTCAATTATTAGATATATGCTTGGTATGTTGTTAAAATTTGAGTCGATTTTTCTTTTGCTTCCTTGCTTAATAGCGGTTATATATGGAGAAAGAGAAGGACTTTCATATCTTTTAGTAGCTGTTGTATGCGCAATACTTGGTATAGTTTCCACGGCAAAAAAGCCTGAAAATACTACTTTTTACTTAAAAGAAGGTTGCGTAGTTACCGCATTATGTTGGATTATATTGAGTATGTTTGGTGCAGCACCTCTTGTGCTTACCGGAGAAATCACATCATTTGTAGATGCGTTATTCGAAATCGTGTCAGGTTTTACTACTACAGGTGCAAGTATACTTAGTGATGTTGAGGCTTTATCCTATACAAGTAATATGTGGAGATGTTTTACTCATTGGATAGGTGGTATGGGAGTTCTTGTATTTATATTAGCGATAATGCCATTGAATACAGGTAGCCATATAAATATTATGAAGGCAGAAAGTCCGGGCCCTTCGGTTGGTAAACTTGTACCAAAGGTAAGACAGACTGCAAGATTATTGTATGTTATTTATTTTGTTCTGACAGTTGTTCAGGTTATTTTGTTAGTTGTAGGAGATATGACATTATATGAATCACTTGCAACTGCGTTTGGTACAGCAGGAACAGGTGGCTTTGGAATTAAAAATACAAGTATTGGTGGATTTTCAGCTTATACACAGTGGGTAGTTACTATATTTATGATATTATTCGGTGTCAATTTTAATGCGTACTATTTGTTATTGCTTAGACAGTTTAAGAAAGCAATAAGCATTGAAGAAGTTAAGTGCTATTTTGTGATTGTATTTGCTGCAATAGGTATTATTTTTGTTCAGGTGTTTGAGGTGTTTGGAAATGTAGCAGATGCATTAAGACATTCGGCATTTCAAGTGGCAGCAATAATTACTACTACAGGATTTTCTACTACTGATTTTAATGTATGGTCTCAGACAGCTAAAACAGTACTTGTAATGCTTATGTTTATTGGTGCGTGTGCAGGTAGTACAGGCGGTGGAATGAAAGTGTCACGTTTTATGATAGCCTTTAAAACCATTGTTAAAGAACTTAATTCTTACATTCATCCTAGAAGTGTGAAAAAAATTAAAATGGACGGAAAACCAATTGAACATGAAGTTGTACGTTCTGTAAATGTGTATTTTTTGACATATATGATTATTTTTAGTATATCAGTGTTGCTGATATCGTTTGAAGGAAAGAGTCTGGTTACTAATTTTACGGCAATTGCAGCAACTATTAATAATATAGGACCAGGACTTGATGCAGTTGGTCCGACTCAAAACTTTTCTATATTTAGTCCGTTTTCTAAGTTGGTTATGGTTTTTGATATGCTGGCGGGAAGACTTGAATTATTTCCACTATTAGTGTTGTTCCATCCTGCGGCTTGGAAGGAAATTGTTAACAGACGTAAAAAACAGGTGTAAGAATTGAAGAAATACGTATTTTGTGGTATAATTAAGTGCTTGATAATTGAAGTTATGTGAGGGTATTATGGAGATTAAAGTAAATGAACTTAATAGTATAATGCAGACGGAACAGGTTAAATCTACCCAGGAAACGGATGGTAGCTTTAAGTTTATGCTTGCTAGTAATATTGAGGAAAGTGATCTTCAGGCAAAAATCACTTCTCTTATGGGAGAAATATCCGAGCAGGGTAAGAAATTGTCAAAGCACACAGATATTAAGGATATGCGAAGATACAGAGAGTTGATTAAAAGCTTTTTAAATGAGGTTGTATACCGTTCTCATAGTTTTTCACGAGAGAACTTTTTAGATAGAAAAGGACGTCACAGAGTGTATGGTATTATTAAGCTTATTGACAAGAATTTGGATGAGTTAGCAGAAGCATTACTGGCAGATGAAAAGGACAATATTAGTATTCTTAATAAGATAGGTGAGATAAGAGGGCTGTTGTTAGATATTATAACCTAAGCGTGTGTATGGGAGATTGATATGGCAGGATATGAACATATAATCGGTGAAAATCAGATTAAGGAACACTTTAGAAATGCTATAAAATATAATAAAATTTCTCATTCATATATTATTAGTGGAGAATCGGGAATGGGCAAAAAGACGCTTGCAAAAGCATTTGCAATGGCATTGCAATGTGAGAATAAAACAGGCGAACCATGTATGGAATGTGTATCATGCAAGCAGGCTCTATCTGGAAACCATCCTGATATTATATGGGTTACACATGATAAAGATACGGTTATTGGTATTGATGAAATAAGAGAACAGCTGGTTTCAGACATTCAGATTAAGCCATACAAAAGTCAGTATAAGATTTATATTGTTGACGATGCGCAGAAGATGAATGTAGCAACGCAGAATGCAGTACTAAAGACGATAGAAGAACCACCGGAGTATGGGGTTGTAATTTTTTTAACTACTAATATGGACATGTTTTTACAAACGATTTTATCAAGATGTATTAAGCTTAATGTTAAGCCGTTACAAAAGGATGTTATTAAAAAGCAGCTTATGAAGGAATACAAGATTCCGGATTACAGGGCGGAGATTATTTCATCATTTTCAGGAGGGAATATGGGAAAAGCAATCAGACTTGCTTCGTCTGAGAGGTTTAATGAACTAAAAGATGAGGTTGTTCACTTAATTAAATATATAGGAGATATGGAAGTATATGAGATGGTTGCAGCAGTTAAGAGAACTGCAGACTATAAATCAGAGATAGAAGATTATCTGGATATGTTTGTACTTTGGTTTAGAGATGTGCTTATGTATAAGGCATCGAAAGATGTTGATGAGCTATTGTTTAAAGAGGAGCTTTCTACAATAGCAGAACAGGCTGGTAAAGCGTCTTATAATGGACTTGAAAGTATTATAGATGGTATAGATAAGGCTAAGGTTAGATTAAGGGCAAATGTTAATTTTGATCTTACTGTTGAATTGATGTTTTTGAATATAAGAGATAACTTGAAATAAATTAGGAGGAATACTATTGTGATAGAGATTATAGGCGTTAGATTTAGAAATGCAGGTAAGATATATTTTTTTGATCCTGCTGGAGAAAAGATAGAAAAAGGTGAACATGTTATCGTTGAGACAGCAAGAGGCGTCGAATATGGTATGGTTGTTCTTGGAAATAAATTTGTTGAAGAAGAGAAGGTTATTCAGCCTCTAAAGCCGGTTATTAGAAAGGCAACACCTGAGGATGACAAAAAGGAAGAGGAAAATAAAGAAAAAGAGAAGAAGGCATTTGAAATTTGTCTTGAGAAGATTCAGAAGCATGGTCTTGAGATGAAATTGATTGATACCGAATATACATTTGATAATAATAAAGTATTATTTTATTTTACAGCAGACGGAAGAATTGATTTTAGAGAATTAGTTAAGGATTTAGCAGCAGTATTTAGAACGCGTATAGAGTTGAGACAGATTGGTGTAAGAGATGAAACTAAGGCGCTTGGAGGTTACAGTATATGTGGAAGACCACTTTGCTGTAGCACATATTTGTCAGACTTTGTTCCGGTATCTATAAAGATGGCAAAGGAACAGAATTTGTCACTTAATCCTACTAAGATTTCAGGCGTGTGTGGAAGGCTTATGTGTTGTCTTAAAAATGAAGAAGAAACCTATGAATATCTTAACAGCAAATTACCTGATATAGGCGATAGGGTTACAACTATCGATGGACTTAAGGGTGAGGTACAGAGTGTATTTGTGCTTAGACAAAAGGTTAAGGTTATAGTTGAGATTAATGATGAAAAAGAAATCAGAGAATATCATGTAGATGACTTGAAGTTTAAAAAGAAATTCAGAAAAGAACACGTTAAGCTTGATGATGAACTTAAGGCGCTTGAAGAGTTGGAGAGGCAGGAAGGAAAGTCTAAATTCGATGACTAAGATATATTCTTATGAGAGGTTAGATGACCTTGAGAGAAATGGTTATAAGATAATTCAGAATCCGGAGAAGTTTTGCTTTGGTATGGATGCAGTGTTACTTTCATCTTTTGCTGAAATTAGAAAAGGAGAATCATGTGTTGACTTGGGAACGGGTACAGGAATTATTCCGATTCTTATGGAGGCAAAATATGGTGGTGAGTTCTACACAGCACTCGAAATTCAGCCGGAAAGTGCTGACATGGCGTTGCGAAGTGTTGAGTATAACGGGTTGGATGACAAGATAAGCGTGGTATGTGGAGATATTAAAGAGGCATCTATGTTGCTTGGGAAAGCTAAGTTTGATGTGGTTACTTCTAATCCACCTTATATGAATGATAATCATGGTCTTAAGAATCCTGACTTGCCAAAGGCGATTGCGAGGCACGAGGTGTTATGCACTCTTGAAGATGTAGTTAGAGAGGCGAAGAATCTTCTTAAACCGGGTGGCAGATTCTATATGGTACACAGACCACACAGACTTATAGAAATAATAACTTGTCTTAAAGCTAATGGAATGGAACCTAAACGGATGAGAATGGTACATCCTTATGCGGACAAGGAAGCAAATATGGTTCTTATTGAATCGGTGCGAGGTGGCAAGTCTATGCTTAAGATGGAAGCGCCTATTATAGTGTATAAAGAAGTTGGTGTATATACAGATGAGATATACAGAATTTATGGTAAAACGATTGGAGAATAGAGATGGGAATGCTTTATTTGTGTGCAACACCTATAGGTAATCTTGAAGATATAACCTATAGAGTAGTGCGTATTTTAAATGAAGTTGATATTATAGGGGCAGAGGATACCAGAAATAGTATCAAGCTACTTAATCATTTTAATATAAAGACTCCGATGACAAGCTACCATGAACACAATAAGGTAGAGAAGGCAAAATATCTTGTGAAACAAATGCAGGAAGGCAAGAATGTAGCAATCATTACTGATGCAGGAACTCCGGGTATATCAGACCCTGGCGAAGAGCTTGTGCGTCAGTGCTATGAGGCAGGAATACAAGTTACATCACTTCCGGGGGCAGCAGCGTGTATAACAGCGCTTACCATGTCGGGACTTCCTACTAGAAGATTTGCATTTGAAGCATTTTTGCCAAGTGATAAGAAGGAAAAAGCCAGAATTCTTGAAGAATTAAAAAATGAAACTAGAACAATTATTATATATGAGGCCCCTCATAGATTGATTAAAACTCTTGAGGAGTTAAAGAATACCATTGGTAACAGAAGAGTAACCTTATGTAAGGAACTTACCAAGCGATATGAAAATGCTATGCTAACAACATTTGAAGAGGCTATTGAATATTATGAGGAAAATGAACCTAAAGGTGAATTTGTTCTTGTGATTGAGGGTAGAAGCCATGAAGAAATAGACGAGGAAAATAAGCAGGAATGGCTCGCTATGACAGTTGAAGAACATATGGAGTTTTATGAAAAACAGGGAATTTCTCATAAGGATGCAATGAAAATGGTAGCTAAGGACAGAGGCGTATCTAAGCGAGATATATATGCACAGATTGATGTGAAATAGTAGTGTAACATAAAAAAGCAAGACTAGATGTAAATAAACATTTAGTCTTGTTTTTTAGTTATTTTGCTGGCCATATATGAATAATATAATAAAAAATAATAAAGGTTTTTTATGCTTAACTATATCTGGGGAGGAATGATTATTATTGGTATTGCCTATGCTATTTGCACTGGCAATATGGAAGCGGTTACTAATGGTATTATCTCATCATCCAAGGAAGCTATAAATTTAAGTATAACAATGCTTGGTGTGGTTAGCTTATGGATGGGACTTATGGAAATAGCTGAGAAATCAGGGATAATGGACGGACTTGTAAAGGCAGTGGAGCCTTTTGTTAAGTGGTTTTTCCCGGAGGCGTCTAAAGATGAAACTGCTAGAAAATACATAGCAATTAATATAGTAGCTAATATAGTGGGACTGGGGCAGGCAGCAACACCAGCCGGACTTAAAGCGATGGAAGCAATGTCTGTGGCTAGAAAAGATAGTAAAAAAGAAATCGCAACGGATGATATGTGCGCATTTATTGTGTTGAATATTTCGTCGCTACAATTGATTCCGGTGAATATGATAGCCTATAGAAGTCAGTATGGCAGTGTCAATCCGGCAGGAATAATTGTGCCGGGGATAATAGCTACTACAATAGGGACTATAGTGGCTGTTATATATTGTAAATTGAGATGCGGTAAAAAAAATAGAGGGCTTTGACAAATCAAATGTCAAAGCCTTATTAAGTTACTTAGGATCTTTAATTTTTTCTAATTCTTCTTTGAGTTTCTTAATGATTTCGTCTTTTTCCTCGAGCGATTTCCTGAGCTTGTCCTCGTTCTTCTTGAGTTCAGCCTCGTTTTTCTTGAGTTCAGCCTCGTTTTTCTTGAGTTCAGCCTCGTTTTTCTTGAGTTCAGCCTCGTTTTTCTTGAGTTCAGCCTCGTTTTTCTTGAGTTCAGCCTCGTTTTTCCTGAGTTTGTCCTCGTTTTTCTTGAGTTCAGCCTCGTTTTTCTTGAGTTTGTCCTCGTTTTTCTTGAGTTCAGCCTCGTTTTTCTTGAGTTTGTCCTCGCTTTTCTTGAGTTCAGCCTCGCTTTTCCTGAGTTTGGCCTCACTTTTCCTGAGTTTGGCCTCACTTTTTTTAAGTGTCTCCTGCTTTTTATCTAACTCGCTTGTCTCTTATCCAGATTTTCATATCTTTTTTCTAAATGATCATATTCGAGAATTAATGATTCGTCCATTTCTTCTATAACCTCCGTATTATATTCAGAATAGAGATGGCTGTATAATTTTATGGTTAATTGAATAAGTCGTCTGGCATCGCTTCCTGTTATATTACCCATAGAGTAATTAGTTTGTATGCTTCCGAGTATATCATTTTTAACAAGGGATTTCAAGGTGTTCAAATTATCTTCGGTATGTTCCTTTTTTAAAAGTTCTCTAAATTTTAAGAGTTCAAAAGGAATAAGAACAATCATTTTCATTTTGTTAATATCTTCAACGGTATAATCTTGATATTTAAATGTCTTAACTCGATATTCAAATTTTCCCTGACCTTCAAAATCGAGATTGAGAGTATAAAAATCCGGAGCATCTTTTGCTTCACAAAAAAAGATGACTCTTGGTGCGGGGAATCTTAATGTAGCCGAATCACGATTATACTTAACAGAATGTCCAAAACCATATTCAAAAACGCGCAATACAATATCCTCATCTTGATACATTTGAGCTTCAATGTGATAATTATAAAAATCATTAATCGTAATTATAGTATCTGCAAGGGTTCTTCTTAGATTATTATCAATAGATTCGGTCCAATGATAAGTAATTTCGCTGTCGAGGGAATGATTGGTTCCATATAAACCGTTTATAAGATTAATAACAGCTTTTTGAGACATTGTAAGAATCTTTTTGAATATTTTATCATAGATATGTGTAATTTTTTCTTCCATAAACCTCCAGACGTGCGCACAACAAATATATTTAGTATACTATATATATGATAAACTTATTTAAACGAAATGTCAATACAAAAAATATACAATATTTACATGATGCACGACACGGTTATTATGCTTCCGAGGATTCCTGCAAGAGTACAAATAAGTGCTCCTGCAAGAGTCCATTTTGTTTTAATGACTTTTGCAGCGATAAAATAGACAGACATAGTATAAAAGATGGTTTCGGTGCTCGCTAATATAACAGAACCAAGAAATCCTTCATAGGAATCGGGTCCGTATTCTTTGAATAAATCTATTACAAGACCATTTGCTGCTGATGAAGAAAAAATTTTTACAATAGCTATTGGTACTACTGGAGCAGGTAATCCTATAGTTTTAGTGGTATTACCTATTAGCCCTGCTAGAAATGTTAAAAATCCTGAAGAACTAAGAGTTCCAACTGCTATCATTAGACCGATAAGAGTTGGAACCAGATTGACAACAATTTTTATCCCTTCAGTTGCACCTTTGATAAAGTCGGAGTATATATTTTGTTTATTTATTAATCCATGTGCAACTATGTAAAAAATAACCAAAGGGATAATAGAATTTGAGATAAATAAAATTAAATTCATATAATTATACCGTTTTAGTTAATTATATGTAGATGTTAATTAAATCTTTCCATAAATATTTCTTCTAAGGTATTTAGATTAATATCAGAATGTTCTACTTCTCTGGCGTATCGATAACTAATCTCTATGCAATCTTCGAAAGTTATTTGCTTGTGGCGGCTTAACCAAGTACTAATAATTATTTCTTCAATAAAGAATACGGAAAATGTTGCAAGGGCAAGCTTGCTATATACACAGTCGTCATATACTGCTCCACAAAAATATGTGTAGACAAAAAACATTAATAGTTGTTCTTTAAAAATATCCCATCTCTCAATAGATAAAAAACATACGAAATCCTGATAAAATTCATCTCTTATAATAGAGTAGTTATCAAAGGATATGTCATACAAATTGTGTTTTAGTTCACTAATAATTTCAGGCCATTTCTTATCTAAAATTTCCAATTCGATAAATAACATATATGTAGCAGTCGCATTTTCGTATCTGTGGTGAGGAGTTATTGGAGGTACATCAGGTTTGGTATTTATAATATCCTCAATTTTATATATTTCTCCGTTATCCACACATAACTGCATTTCTTTGGCCAGAGTCATAATGTGTGCCATTCGCTCATCCGCAGACAATTCTCGGTTCTGAATTATACCAAACAAAACCTCTCTTGCCTGTTCTAATTGAGTGTGCATAAAGAAATCGAAATCTTCAAACTCATCAATTAATGGCTCTTCTAAATCGTCTTCCTGGGTGAGAAAAGTAAGCTTGTTTATTTCGTTTAGAATCATATTGGCTGCCACAGGACAGGATAATGAAAGTGAGAATTCTCTTACACTTTCAAATTCTTCGATATGTCTAGGATATAAATGACATGTCTTGCAGAGAAATTCTTCGCCTTTAGCGGTTACTAAATCACATAAATTATTATCATTAAGCATAGCGCATCTGCCGTTATTCTGAAAAAATGCCCCTTCTTCCCAATCGATAGAATTCTTTAAACGGTGGCTAAATTCATCTTTTTCCTTGCTGTATTTTTCAAGGGTACCTTCATCAATCATTATTTGCCATCCGGCACAACAGGTGCTAGGGCATTTATCAGCTATGCATTTAAAATTGTCGTAGTAATGTGGCTTGACATATCTCATGGTTTTTACCTCGGTTGTTTGTAAATGATATTGATTATAACATTTTGAAAAGGGGAGTTCAATGTGGTTGGGATAGAACTATGAAAATACTTATATGTACATATAGTAATTAAAGAGTGTTAGAGATAAGCTTTATCTTGACCATAAACGAACTATCACTTATACTTATACTGATGTAATATATGGAGATGAGTTAATGAAGACAAGAAATTCCAATTTAGAAATGTTGAGAATATTATGTATGTTGATGATTATTTCGCATCATTATTCAGTACATGGTTTTGCATCGTTTGGTTTAACATATGGTACAAATAGACATTTAGTGGATATTTTGTCAATGGGCGGAAAATTAGGTGTTAATATATTTGTGTTGATCTCAGGATATTTTGTAATAAAAACGGAGATAAGTATTTATAAAATAATATCAATTATAGTTCAGACTTGGTTTTATTCTATTGGGATACTTGTATTATTCTTGACTGTATTATCAACCGAGAAAACAATCGAAGGTATAGACATAAAAAAAAGTATTATGCCATTATCGTATCAAACATATTGGTTTGTTACGTGCTATGTTATTTTGATGATACTAACACCGTATATAAATATTTTAGTAAATAACATATCAAAAAAGATGCACTGTAAATTAATAGTGATATTTCTATGTATGTGGTCAGTAATACCGTCTATATTCAGAGAAAACTTATTAATGTATAGTGAATTAGGATGGTTTGTGTTGTTGTATTTTATAGCGACATATATTAGAAAATATGTAGACAATGATAAAATTAACCTTAAAAAACATATAGGTATAACTATTTTATCAGGAGTTTTATTAGTTGTTTCTGTGGTAATGCTGGATTGTATAGGACGTACGTATATGATAGAAGAATTATCAGTTATGAGAAGATGGTACTCTAGTATGAATAGTGTGATTGTAATAGTACTATCTATAGAGCTGTTTTTGGTTTTTCTTGCAATGAAAGAAAAAAGTAACAGATTCGTCAATACAATAGCAAGTGCTACATTTGGTGTATATTTGATACATGATAATTTTTTATTAAGGCCATATATATGGGATGTTATTTTTAAAAATAAGGAAATGTATTCATCGCAATATTTGATTGTACATGCTATATGCACGATAAGTATTATATTTGTAGTGTGTCTAATAATTGACTTGATAAGACAATTACTTGTTAAATTATTTATTAAATTTATTAGGAGGTTAAAATGAACTATAATATTAAAGTAATTAGACCGGGATCAACACATGCTAAATTTTTGGATGAGATAGAACCAGGAAGTACTGTGCTTGAATGTGGATGTGCTACAGGATATATGACAAGATACATGAGTGAGGAGCTTGGTGTCAAGGTATGGATTGTAGAGTATGAGAAAAAAGCCTTTGATTTGGCTATAAATTATGCTGAAGGTGGACTCTGTGCAGATTTAATGGGTGATGAATGGAGAGAATATTTTAGAGGATATAAGTTCGACTATATTATGTTCGCGGATGTTCTTGAACATGTATATGATCCTAAATATGTATTGCAGTCAGCAACTGCCTTGCTAAAGAAGGAAGGTAAAATATTAGTTTCGCTTCCAAACATCGGACATAATGACATAATTATGAGTTTATACGAGGATAATTGGAATTATAAAACAACAGGTCTTTTAGATGAAACACATATAAGGTTCTTTGGTTATAAAAATATAGACAAATTTTTTAATGAGGCAGGACTTTCAATAATCAAAAAAGATCATGTATTTACTAATCTTGGAGAAAGCGAACATAGAACAAAATTTAACAATAACAATGCTGTATTATTAGATGCCTTAAAACTAAGAAAATATGGAAATATATATCAATTTGTTATAGTTGCGCAAAGAACAGACTATGTAGTGACAAATGATATTAAACAGGAAGAGATGCCGGTTAAGCCGATTAGTTTTATTGGGAATGCGTTTTATAATGATACGATGGCATTTTCAGGAAACAAAAGAATAGATTTGAGGCTGAATGTAGATGGTATAATAAGAGAACAGTTTGATTACACGAAGATAAATGATAAATATTTTAGATATGATCCGATAGAGGGAACTCATTGTGTAGTAAAGGGAATTCAATTTGAAGCAGATGGAAAAGTGTTGGATATAGAATCGCACAATGGCGTACAGCTTAATGGTAGTGATAAGATTATATTTGAAAATGATGACCCAAGAATAATTGTTAGTGTTCCAGAGGGAACTAAGGAATTAAAGATTTCTGGAAGGGTTATTCCTATATTTACTAATTTAGAAAGAGAACTGGCAAAGAAGGCTGTCGAATTTGATAATATGAGACTTGAGGCCGAGAGAGAAAAGGAACAGATACGAATTGCCTTGGAGAATGCATATAAGCTATTAAATAATTGTACCAGTTCAGAAATAGTTGAGCGTGCAGCAAAGCTAGAAGCTATGTATGAGGAATATGAAAATGCAGAAAAGAAAGAAAAGAAACAGTTGCTTAAGAATTATTCGAATGGTGTTATAGAAAATATTAATGTATCATATGAAGAGACGGAGATTGCAAAGAAAAGCAATGAAATAAAAAATGTTATTAATTCTTTGAAAAAATATGTATAAAAGAAGGATAAAATATGGAAATAGTAAAGACTACAGAAGACATAAAAAGTGTCGTAAATAATACTATTGAGTCTGGTAAAATCGAGTTGATTAATAGTACTATAACATTTTGTGGAGAAGGCAATATATTGGTGCTTGAGGATGGAGTTAAACTGGTAAATAGCAATATAAGATTTGAATCAGACAATTCGTTGATATATTTATCATCTTGTTATTGGGGTTATAGTTTGGAAATTCAAATATACAAGAATTGTGTATGTTCATTTGGAAAAAATAATTATATTAATGCAAGAATGTCGCTAATTATTGGAGAGGGAATGAACTTCTTTTGTGGAAAAGAATCCTTATTTGCAAGAGAAGTAAAAATCAGAACCTCCGACCATCATTTAATATACGATATTGATTCTATGAAAAGGATTAATTACGGAAAATCTGTATATCTAGGAGACCATATTTGGCTAGCTGATGGATGTAGAATTTTTAAAGGTTCGATGATAGGTTCGGGTTCAATAATAGGAGCTGGAGCTACTATAACTAATAAAGTTATAGGAAGTAATGAAATGTGGGCTGGAACTAAACGAATTAAGAAAAAAGTATGTTTTCTTAGTGCGAGTCCTCTTAAGGATTATGGCGCAGAATTAGAAAAATATGATGAACTGGATAACAACAAATATATTTATAGTGAAGAAGGACAAATAATATCTTTTACCGATATCGAAGAGAAATTACAGGTAATGAATGTAAATGATAAAAAGCAATATATTAAAGAGTTGTATCAGAACACCTCTAAAAATCTATTTTATATTAAAAGCTTATAAAATATAATAAAGGGAGTGACAACAATGTTTTTTGGAAAAAAGAAAGAAAAGAAAAAAATTCTTATTATAGAAAGTCTTACAAGAGAAAATATAAAAAGATTAACAGTTGAGTTTCCGATAATGCATTATGACAACGTGTATGTTAAGAATGCGAATGGTACAACGCTTCCAAAGGAATATACCAATGTTATATATAACGAAGATGCATCAGATGTGGATGGCGATAAGTATTATCTGGGAGTGGATAAGGCTGAAGGTCATATTATTAAGGAAGAGGAAGTGACATTTCCTGAACTTAATAAGCCATATATGAAGTATAATTTTGGTAGTTTAAATCCAGATAAAACATTTTGTGTGTTTGTACCGGAAGAAAAAAATGGTTTGTTTTATTTTGTGAATTATTTTTCAAGATTACTTGATTTCTGTGAAAAAAATGGAATAGAGCCAGTAGTAGATATGTCTAATTTCAGAAATCTTTATATATCCGATGATAATCTAGGAAAGTTCAATGCTTGGGAAAGTTATTTTGAAAATTTTACGAACATACCACTCAAAGAAGTATACAGTAGTCAAAATGTAATAATTGCTTCACAGGATATGAATAGCATAACTTACAATAAATTTGGTAACGGCGATAGAATCAAAATATATGAAAAGTATTTCAAACTTAGCAAGAACTTAAATGCTGCAGCAGAAAAAGAAATTGAAAGATTAGGACTAAATAATAGAAGAGTTCTAGGCGTATTGTGTAGAGGTACAGATTATCTTACAGCATATAAGCATGCTATCCCACTTGATGCTCACGAGATGGCTGCGGTGGCTATGAGGCATATGTTTGAATATCGTTGCGACTATGTATTCTTAAGTACTGAAGATCAGAGCATACTTGATTATTTTATATCAGTGTTTGGAGATAAATGTTTGTATACTAATCAGCAGCGTTTCTCAAATATAGGTAATGAGAAGATTGGTCATATAATGAGAGATGTTAAAGAGAAGAGAGAGAATGATGAGTATTTAAGAGGAGAGGAATATTTTATAACTATTCATTGTCTTAGTAAATGTCATAATCTCACAGCTACTCATTGTGCAGGAACAAGAGCTGCAATTGTATTAAATGGAAATAAATATGAGCATGTTAATGTAATGAATAAAGGAATATCTTGTGTTAATGGAGACAATCCTTTGTTTGTAGAAAGTCATAATAAGAACCTTATTTCAATTAAATTGGATAAGACTATACAAAAGTCTGGAATTACAATGGAAAATGCTGTAGATGGAAAGGTTCATATATTTGGAAAAGCTGAGGGCAAGGTTTCTCTATATATCAAGACCAGATGTAGAAGCTTCATTTGTGATGGTGTAACCTATTCAATGTCTATTAAAGGTTTTGAAAAGTATGATGTTAACGATGCTCATTTCACAATGAAAACGTACTCATTGAATGATAAGGGTGAAGCTGTAGATAACAAATGGTGGTGCAAAAACGGAGAACATTTTGCCTACGAAAAAAAGCCTGAATATTATGACATATATATTGTGTTAGAAGAAGGTGTTGAAATAGATACCACAATTTCAGTTCAGTTTGAAATGGGAAAGGATTGTACAGCGTATGTTCAGAGCCACACGAGCATAACTGAGATAGGCTTAAAGGATGATAAAGGACAGTTTCATGAACTAGCTGAAGGTGATAAGATAAATCTGCAGAATGGTGTTATGACTATAGGTTCTAAGAGAGTCGCCTTAAATCATGATGAGTTTAAGAAATATAGAAATATAGTACGTTATCAGAATGGAATTGTTTGTTATAAATATAAGGATTCATATATAAATGATGATATGATATTATAATAAAAAGTTTACACTTTGAATTTACAATGTTAAAATGAGACAAGTAGTGTATGTGAATAAATATCGAAAGAAGGAAAATCGCATTATGATAAAGAAAAAAACGAAAGAGTATAAAGCAATTGAAAATTCGGAATTCTTTGACAGTGCATATTATGCAAGTCATAGAAAGTCATTGGCGTCTAAGGATGTGGATTTAGTTGAACATTATTTAAAATCCGGTTGGATAGATGGTTTAAATCCAAGCAAAGATTTTATAGGTGATGATTACCTAACCTTGAATCCGGATGTAAAGGAGCAGAATATTAATCCCCTTGCACATTATGAGATGTTTGGTAAAAATGAAAAACGTAAATACAAAATCATTCAAAAGAAAATGAGAAGAAAAAAGGTTGAAAAGCCGAAACTTGATACAAGATTTGTTGATGTAGCAAGAGTGCAGGCGGCTATGTTTAAGATTGAGGAAGAAGCAAAGGGAAGTGTGAAATTTATTTTGCTTTTCTCGCATATGCTGAATCTTACAGGAGCACCTAGAGCATTATTTAATATGGCTATGGTGTTAAAAGAACAGGGATATTATCCGGTTATTCTGTCACTTAGAGGTGGTGACATGTCAAAGGAGCTTGAAGAGAATAATATTCCTTATCTTGTGGTAGCAGATTTCAAGGATCCTACAACCTGCCAGATCATATCTGAATTTATGAATTTATTTGATGTTACAATATTCAACACATTGGTAACAGTGAAGCTTGTGAATAAGCTTATGGACAATAATACTTATAAAATTGCATGGATTCATGAAGGCTCGTTTGAGTATGATAATGCTACCGCGGATACAGATATTGGAAAGTCTCTTAATTGCTTCGATAAGGTATATTCTGTTGGTTCATATTCAAAGAGTTTTACAGATAAGTATATATCAAATGAGAAATCGTCTTCCCTTTTATATGGTATGGATGACACTGCATCTGGTGATGATTATACAACATCTCACGATAAGGTGGTATTTTCTGTAACGGGGTCTATTAGTGAAAGAAAGGCGCAGTCAGTTTTGCTTGATGCTATAGAGCTGATGCCAAAGAATCAGCTTGATAAGTGTGAATTTGTATTTATGGGACCATCCCTCGACGTTGAAACTACAGTTCGATTATTTAGAATGGAAAGAGAATATTCTAATATTAAATATTTGGGCTCGCTACCATATGATGAGATTCTTGATATGATGCATCATATTGATGTAGTAGTTACTCCTTCACTTGATGATCCAATGCCAATAGTTGCTACAGAGGCAATGATGTTTAAAAAAGTTTCAATTGTATCTAGAAACACAGGAACAGCTTCGTTTATTAAAGATGGAATAAATGGATATGTGGTTGAAGCTGGAGATGCTAAAGGCTTATGCGATACTCTTGTAAGAGCTATTAATGAACGTGAGAAATTTGCGAGCATGGGTGAAGAAGGTAGAAAGGTTTATGAGGAAAACTTTACTACAGAGTGCTTTACTAAGAATATTAGAGATATTATTGCTGAATATGAGAAATGCATTGAAATAAAGAGAAATAAAGAAAAAGAAGAGGACTCAGTACAGACATTGGAAGTAAAGCTGTTTGATATTGAATGTGGACAGAATGAGACAAGATTTGCAATAGGTATTCCTTGTGAAAATGATGTTACAATGACAATTGATGGAGTAGCAGTTGATCTGCTAGAAACTTATGATAGAGAAGATTATAAATGCTTTAATGAGTTTTTAGGTGATTCCGAGCAGAAACTATGTATATTTAAGACAGATATATGTAAGGAAAAGTTGTTTGGAAAAGAGATTTTAGTTGTCACAGAAGATGAAATTAAGGTCAAACTTATTTTGTCTAACTATGTAAACATGTATGTACTTTCAAAGAAAGGCTACTATGTTCAGATTGTAGACGATAATAAGATTAAGATATGTGAAAGAGATGAATTTATAGAATATGCAAAGCTTAAGGCGGGAGAAAGAGGGGCAACAAGAGAGATTTTAGATGAGCTTCTTTTAGAGCCAGAGAAGGAATATAGCTTGTATATAGAAACTCTTAACAATCATAATGACAATGCGTATAGTTTATTCCTTGAAGATTTAAAGACAAATGATAAGGCATATTTCGTAACTTCAAAACAGGTATATGACAACGAGCCTAACATATTCTATAAGGATCATTATGTGGTATTAAATACAGAAAAATATAAGAGTATGGTGCCTCGTGCAAAGAAGATAGTGGCATCTTGGTGGATGTTCCCGGTTTATGGGTATGAAAGATCAGAAATACTTTATCCATTTTTGAATTATGAGTTTACATCAGTTCTTCATGGTGTATCTTATGATAAGAATTCATATTATCTTCATTACTTCAATTTTGGAAGGGCGAAGGAAACAATTTGTTGTTCGGAATTTGAAAAGGAATATTTAGAAACATGTGTTGGTCTTGATAATGTAAAGGTTATGGGTTATCCTCGTATGGACAAATGGGCTGATAAGAAGCTGGATGAAAAAATGATTGTTCTTTTCCCTACATGGAGAAAGGAAGTGTCAGATACATATGTAAATGACATTTGCAGAATCTGTCTTTATATAAAAGATAAGCATCCTGAATATAAGATAATTTATGCAGCACATCCATCAGTTCGTCCGGGAATATATAACAAGATAATCGATAGGTTACAGTTCATATCAGAAGATATTATTGCAATTAATGCTATGGATAGTAATGCATTCAATGAATATTTTGCTAAAGCGAAATATTTAATCACAGATTACTCTTCTGTTGCGTATGATTTTGCATATAAGAAGGATAGTGTAGTTATTTATTATCTGAATGAAAAAATGATAGGTAACCATTATGATCTTAGAGATGTATTCTATGAAGGACATTGTGGTGTGCTTACAAAGGAAATCCCTGAAATATTGTCAGTAATAGAAGGTAATTATGATTCTAAGAAGCTTGAAGAAAGAAAGAAGAAGTTCTTTACCTATAGAGATGGAAAGAATGTAGAGAGAGTAATGAAAGAAATAGAATCTAATTCATAAGTTTGTGAATATTAAATATCCCCGTAAATCAACAATTTTAGTTGACTTGCGGGGATTACTTTTTAAAACTTTATCGCATAATAAATTACATATATCCAATTAAGAAGTCCATGTAAAATTGCCCAACCGATTGACTTCCAAGCTGTATATGAGATGACAATTGCAAGTGAAGCACCGAATGAAAGGAACATTCTAAATGCTGTCCATAGCTTAGGAACAATTATGGATTTAAACTTTTCTTTCTTTAACTGCTGTGGGTCTTTTGCAAAAGAAACCTTTAATACTTTTGCTTTATAATTTTCACCATATAGATGCATTAAGCAACATGCTCTATGCTGACCGTCAAGCAGGATGTTTGTTTTGCTGACTACTATTATATTATCAGGATTATATCCGTTTTCTTTTATGCTATTAATTAATGTATCAAATCTAAGTCTTGTCATATCAGGAAGATTATTAATGTGATGATATTCGCAGTACTCATCATACGCCTTTGTATCTCCCTGGAGATATTTGTATGGTGCACATTCTGTAAGAGAATAAATTAGACCATCAAACCATCTTCTTCTGATTTTGTTAAGAGGCATCTCAACAATTTCCCAACTCTGAACTCTTCTGTGTTCAAGACCACGATAAAAGAATTCATCATCAAGCGTAAATCTGTCGTCGTATAACATTCTTATTGCCGATGTCTTACGATAGTCATCTACACCGATACTTCTAATTTTCTGTCTTAATCTGCATACCTTTGTTCCGTAGAACTTATATCCCTGCTCTGTTATGTCAAGACAAACGACTCTTTCCATTCCGTGAGCAAGTGAAAATGTTCCTCTTGCAGAATCCGCAAAGCTGTCAAGATTCATATTAAGACGTTTAATGTTATTCTGAAGTTCTGCTCTTACGGCAAAACATGTTCCGGCAATATATTCATAACCATTCTTTGGTCTTTCAATATTAAGCTCGTCCATCCATTTATATAGAAGATTCTGTTTGTGAGGAGGATCTTCTACAATAAGATTTGAAGAAGCAACTAATCCGTATTCGTTCTTTTCCGAAAGAATCTTAATAGTCTTATGAACATTGAAGCTTCCGAGAACACCTTCAAAAAGGTATAAGAACCAGTCTCTCTTTTTAAAGAAGTTATTATATATAAATATTTTTTCGCGGGCAGTTCCCTTTGAATGAAGCTTGAAAATTATATCATATTGTGTTAAGTCGTATGAATTAAGAGCTTCAAGATAAGGACCTACATCAAAGCCTTTGTTTGCACAAGCAAATATCTTTGCATCAGGCTTGAATTTCTTTATATCATTCATAACAGATTCATCATACAAACCTTCAGGATATGTTATACATAAATCGAAGTCGTAAGGCTTGAGGTTCTTAAAATATTCCTTAATTTCCTTCCAACTCTGCATATAGAACAAATGAAGGCAAAGAAGAATCTTTTTATCTTTATTTTTACGAATCGTATTGCAATAAATAATTCTACCTAAGTGGCGTCCGATAAATCTTCTAACAGCATGTCTCTTGTACTTGCTGATTTCAAATTTCTGTGCTTCGCCATAGGTACGACCTTCTTTCTTTCCGAATAATTCATAATGAAGAAGAGGACACATTCCGCTATCTTCTACATCAGAGTACATACTCAGATATTCCTGATTCGAAAAGCTGGTTGAAGGGTTAAAAGATTTTTGCCAACCTTCGGTAAGGTAATGCTTTTCAGGAGAAATTTTCTTGAAGTCAATATCAAGGTGTTGATTCATATACCATCTTCTATCAAACAAGCCTGATTTTTTGATGGCTTTAACATTTCGACGCATCTTAATGCTTTCTTTCAAATTGCTCATAACAATAAGCTACCTCCAAAAATAATTATTAAAAATTTACATACAATTTCATAATAACATTAACAATATACATTAGGCAAGAGAATTTTGAATTAACTTCACCGAAGAGGTAAAGAATCTTCTATACTTTACAATATTGGTAAGTTATGTTATTATGCAAACGTATCCAGAAAATATATAGATTGGAGATAATATAATGAAGCATTCTATTGAGAATTTCCTTAAGTACAGATTTTTGCTTATGGAGCTTGTTAAGAAAGGTGTTAAATTAAAGTATAGACGTTCATACCTTGGTATTATATGGACATTATTAGAGCCGTTGCTCACAATGATAGTTCTTACGGTTGTATTTGGAACTCTATTTGGAAATACTGATAAGTCATTTCCTGTATATATTTTAACGGGAAGATTGTTGTATTCGTTCTTTTCACAGGCAACGAGTGGTGCGCTTAAGTCAATACAGAGTAATGCAGCTATGATAAAGAAGGTATATGTTCCAAAATACCTCTATCCGCTTGCAAATGTATTATTTAACTTTGTTATTTTCTTATTATCATTAATAGTGCTTATTGCGGTTTCATTAGTTCTTGGTGTATATCCTACATGGAGTACATTATTGCTTATAATTCCACTGATAACTATATTGTTATTCTCATTTGGCGTGGGTATGATTTTGGCAACGGTAGGTGTATATTTCAGGGATATGGAGTATTTATGGAGCGTTGCGTTAATGCTAGTAATGTATTCGTGTGCAATTTTCTATTATCCGGATGTTATTCTTAATAGTAAATTTGCATGGATTCTCAAGTTTAATCCTTTATATAGAATAATAGAGTGCTTCAGAGCAACTATTTTTGGAACTGCAATTAACGTAAAGGGAATGGTATATGCATTCGGATTTAGTGTGGTTACAATAATTATTGGTTTGATTTTATTCAAGAAAAAGCAAGATAATTTTATTCTTCATATATAGAATGGAGGACATTATGGGAAAAGAAGTATTGCGTGTTGAAAACGTAAGTATGAGATTTAATCTTAGTAAGGAAAAAATTGATTCCATAAAAGAATATGTAATTAAGTTCATAAAGGGTCAGATTAAGTATCAGGAATTCTGGGCACTGAAAAATATTAATTTTACATTGGAAAAGGGTGACAGAATAGGAATACTTGGACTTAATGGTGCGGGTAAAAGTACTCTTCTTAAGGTTATAGCAGGTGTATACAAGCCTTCAGAGGGTTCTGTTACAAGAGAAGGAGTGGTTGCACCACTTCTTGAACTGGGTGCAGGTTTTGATCAGCAGTATACGGGAGCAGAGAATATTTACCTCTATGGTTCGGTGCTCGGATATTCAAAGAAATTCATTGATGAGAAGTTTGATGAAATTGTTGAGTTTTCGGAGTTGAAGGAATTTATAGATGTACCTATTAAGAATTATTCGTCAGGTATGAAGGCAAGACTTGGTTTTTCGATTGTAAGTCTTATATCACCAGACATACTTATCCTTGATGAGGTGTTGGCGGTTGGTGATGCAAGATTCAGGAAAAAAAGTGAAGCAAAGGTAATGAGCATGTTTGATGCAGGAACAACAGTATTGTTTGTTTCACATTCTCTTGCACAGGTTAAGAGACTTTGTAACAAGGCGATGATACTTGAGCATGGTGAAATAAAAGCAATTGGCGACATTGATGAAATCGCTAAGATTTATGAGACGATGATAGAGTAGATATGAATAATAAGATATTGGGAATATGCATTCTAAAAAATGCAGAGGAAAAAACTGAAAAAAATACCGAGTACATTTTAGCTGAGCTTGAGAAGCTTTGTGATAAGGTAAAATTAGTTGAGGCTTCGCAGTATACAGATATTGCTGATGCAGTGATGTACACGGAATGGGAAGAATATGAGTATGTATTATTCGTTGATACAGAAGGCTTTGGTCCTGTCAGAAGCTTTGAACAGGTGCTTTTAAATGTGATAGATAATGGTGCTGCATTTTATCAGATACCTCATCTTATATGGGTTAATTCCAAGGCGGAGCTTTCGAATATGAAGGAATGTTCAGACGAAATATATAATTTGTATGAGGATGTAGCATTTAATAATTTTGCCTTTTTACCTAAGAAGGCATTTATTAATGAAAAGTCGGATACACTTATTCATAACAATGGTTCAGACTTGAGGAAATGTATGGATTATTTGCAAAACGAATCAGACTATGATGTGAGCATTATTTATGACTATCTGATAAGGCATTGTAATCTTGATGATATTAAGGAAAGTCTAAATCTAAACTTTATTTTACCGGAGCTGTATAAGCCTGTCTGCGACTATGGTAATAAGAAGATCGCGGTAGTATCACATATGTATTACGAAGATTTGTTTGAGTATGATTTAAGATATTTAAGGAATCTTCCTAAAAATGCAGATTTATATCTTACAACTGAATCACAGGAGAAAAAAGCAAAACTAGAAGAAATGTTTGAGCCTGTATTTGGTGATAGATTAAAGGTTATAATTGTAGAGAAAAGAGGAAGAGAGTTGTCGGCATTATTGATTAGCTGCAAGGATATTCCCAAGAATTATGACTATTTTTGTTTTATTCATGATAAGAAATCTTCTCAGGCTGGATTTGCTACAGTGGGCGCGGCATTTAGGGATTTGTTGTGGGAAAATATGCTGTATAATGAGAATTATATTGGTCATATTATAGATACGTTTGAAAAGAATCCATGGGTAGGTATGCTTGTACCACCGAATGTGTGCCATGGAACTTATTTTGGAACTAGTGCTGATTATTGGACTATTTGCTATAAAAAGGCAAAGAATATTGCAAAAAGACTTAAGCTTAATGCTGATATAGACAGGGATAAGCCACCGATTGCTATTGGTTCGGTATTCTGGTGCAAGTCGGATGCAATAGAGCCACTTATGAAGGAGCAGTGGTCTTACGAAGATTTTCCGGAGGAGCCTTTGCCGGATGATGGCAGCTTTAGCCATGCACTTGAGAGAATTTTTCCTTATGTTGCACAGTCACAGGGTTATTTATCCGGAATTGTAATGACTACAGAGTGTGCCAGAACAGAGGTATCAAATTACAGATATATGACAACAGGAATGATTAAGTCACTTATCGGACTTCCGATTGTAAAGATGACTACATATGAGGAAATGTCTGATACAGTTAAAGAGGTTTCAAGACTGATAAATGAAGGTGAGTTTGATGTGGGGCTTAAACGCACGGTTAAGAATTTTATTAACAAGCGTACACCACTAAATATAGGAGGTAGGAAATAATGATAAAATTATTTATTACAGGCTGTAACGGACAGCTTGGAAGAGAGATTAACAAGAAGTATGCAGGAAGAGATGACATTGAGTTAATCAATACAGATGTTGCTGAACTTGATATTACAAATGTGGATGCAGTTGTTAAGATGATTGAAGAAGTTAAGCCTTATGCAATTATTAACTGTGCAGCGCATACAGCAGTTGATAAGTGTGAGGATGATGTGGATAATGCGTATAAGATAAATGCAATTGGACCAAGAAATCTTAGCATAGCAGCTAACAAGGTGGGGGCTAAGATGGTACACATTTCAACAGACTATGTATTTGAAGGAAATGGAACTAAGCCATATACAGAGTTTGATGAAACTAATCCACAGGGTATGTATGGAAGAACAAAGCTTGAAGGCGAGAAGTTTGTTGAGAAATTTGCAGATAAATATTTTATAATAAGAACAGCATGGCTTTATGGTGATGGTAAGAATTTTGTTAAGACTATGCTTAGATTATCAGAGACAAATGACGAAGTAAGAGTTGTTGGTGATCAGATTGGTTCACCTACAAGTACTGCAGTTCTTGCAGATATTATTGATAATCTTATCTGGACAGATAATTACGGATTGTTCCATGGAACATGCGAAGGTGTATGTAGCTGGGCAGATTTTACTGAAGAGATATTCAGACTTGCGGGAAAGACAACAAAGGTTAATCATATAACAACAGCAGAGTATCCAACGCCTGCTAAGAGACCTGCATATTCAGTTCTTGATAATTATATGCTTAAGATTACTACAGGTTATGTTGCGGCTGACTGGAAGGATGCTATTGCAGTATATATGAAAGAATTATTAGAAAATAATTAGAAACAATTTGACATATTATACTATTTTGACTATGATACAAGTATGTACAATATTTAATATTTTTGGAGGTAATAATGAGAACTTATTTAGTAACAGGCGGTGCCGGATTTATCGGTTCTAACTACATTCATTACATGTTTAAGAAATATGACAACGAGATTAGAATTATCAATGTTGACTGCTTAACATATGCAGGTAACCTTGAGAATCTTAAAGAAGTAGAAGATAGAGACAATTATACATTTGTAAAGGCTGACATTTGTGATAAAGATGCAATTGCTAAGATATTTGCAGAAAATGATATTGACAGAGTAGTTCATTTTGCAGCAGAGAGTCACGTTGACAGAAGTATTCGTAATCCTGAAGTATTTGTTCAGACTAATGTACTTGGTACAGCAGTTATGCTTAACTGTGCTAAGAATGCTTGGGAATTACCAGATGGAACATTTAAGGAAGGTAAGAAGTTCCTTCATGTATCAACAGATGAGGTATATGGTTCTCTTCCGGATGATGAGAATGCATTTTTCTATGAGACATCACCAATCGATCCTCATAGCCCATATTCAGCAAGTAAGGCTTCATCTGATATGTTAGTTAAGGCTTATATTGATACTTATAAGTTCCCTGCTAATATTACTAACTGCAGTAACAACTATGGTCCTTACCAGTTCCCAGAGAAGCTTATTCCACTTATCATTAACAATGCACTTCAGGGCAAGAAGCTTCCGGTATATGGTGATGGAAAGAATGTAAGAGACTGGTTATATGTTGAAGACCATGCTAAGGCTATTGATATGGTTCAGGAATATGGTAAGCTTGGTGAAAGATACAATGTTGGTGGACATAATGAGAAACAGAACATTGAAATCATTACAATCATTCTTGAGACACTTCAGGAAATGCTTCCAGAGGGAGATCCAAGAAAGGAACTTGTAAGCAAGGATCTTATTACTTATGTTGAAGATAGAAAGGGTCACGATAGAAGATATGCTATCGCTCCTGATAAGATTAAGGAAGAGATTGGCTGGTATCCGGAGACAATGTTCAAGGATGGTATTAAGCTTACAATTAAGTGGTTCTTTGAAAATGAAGATTGGATGAAGAATGTAACAAGTGGTGACTATCAGAAATACTATGCTGATATGTACAAATAATTATTTACAAGTAAATTATAATGGGAACATGTTAGATATACGTGTTCCCATTCGGTGTGTTAAAAAATAAGTTTATTCTGGAGGTCAAATTATGAAAGGTATTATTTTAGCAGGCGGTTCAGGAACTCGTCTTTACCCATTAACAAAGGCTGTATCTAAACAGATTATGCCTGTATATGACAAACCAATGATTTATTATCCACTGTCAACACTTATGTTGGCTGGAATCAACGAGGTATTGATTATTTCTACACCAAGAGATCTACCGGTGTTTAAGGAATTACTTGGTTCAGGTGAGCAGCTTGGTATGAGATTTGAATATGCCATTCAGGAACAACCAAGAGGACTTGCCGATGCGTTTATTATTGGTGCTGATTTTATCGGTGATGATAGTGTTGCACTTGTACTTGGAGATAACATTTTCTATGGTCAGAGTTTCTCAAAGGTATTAAGAAGTGCTGCTAGCAGAGAAAAGGGAGCAACAATATTTGGATACTATGTAAAGGATCCAAGAGAATATGGTGTTGTTGAATTTGATGAAAATGGTAAGGCTTTATCAATTGAAGAAAAGCCTGAGAATCCAAAGTCGAACTACGCAGTTCCGGGACTTTACTTCTACGATAATGATGTAGTTGAGATTGCTAAAAATGTTAAGCCTTCAGCTAGAGGAGAAATCGAAATCACATCTATTAATAACGAATACCTCAACAGAGGAACACTTATGGTTGAGACTCTTGGTAGAGGATTTGCATGGCTTGATACAGGTAACCACGATATGCTACTTGATGCGGCAGATTTCGTGGCTGCATTCCAGAAGAGACAGGGATTATATATTTCATGTATCGAAGAAATTGCTTATAAGAGAGGTTTCATAGACAGAGAGCAGTTGCTTAAGCTTGCAGAGCCACTTATGAAGACTGCGTATGGACAGTATTTGGTAGATGTAGCAAACGGACTATAAAATTATTGATTTCGAAAAAAGAAAGAAAAAAGGAGATTTGATATGGGTAAGATTACAGTTGAAACCTGTGATATTGAAGGATTAAAGGTTATTACACCAACAGTGTTTGGTGATGAAAGAGGATATTTTATGGAGACCTATAATTACAACGATTATAAGGCTGCAGGTATTGATATGGAGTTTGTTCAGGATAACCAGTCAAGCTCTAAAAAAGGAGTTCTTAGAGGACTTCATTTCCAGATTAATTTTCCACAGGACAAGCTTGTTAGAGTTGTAAGCGGAGAAGTGTTTGATGTGGCTGTTGATCTCAGAGAAGGCTCGGAGACATTTGGACAGTGGTATGGAGTTGTATTATCAGCAGAGAACAAAAAACAGTTTTTTATTCCTAAAAACTTTGCACATGGATTTGTAGTTTTATCAGAGTCAGCAGAATTTGCATATAAATGTACAGATTTTTATCATCCAAATGATGAAGGTGGGCTTGCTTGGAATGACCCTGAAATCGGTATTGAGTGGCCTATACCAGAGGACATGGAGCTTACTATTTCTGAGAAGGATCAGAATTGGGGCGGCATAGCGGAATTTGTAGCAAATAAGAAAAAATAAGCTTTGGAGATAGTGTGAAATAAATGGAACAGGTTACAGTTATTATACCTAATTACAATGGAATAAAATTTCTTGAAGCATGCCTAAGTTCACTTAGTAAGCAGAATTATACGGATTTTAAGACGGTGGTAATTGATAATGCGTCAGAGGATGGTAGCCAGGAATATATTAGAGAAAATTATCCTGACGTTGAGATTGTTCAGATGGATAAGAATTATGGTTTTACAGGTGCTGTAAATGAAGGAATCAAGAGGACAAAGACACCATATCTTATACTGCTTAACAATGATACAGAGGTTGAACCGGATTTTGTTGAAGAATTATATAAAGCTATCGAGAAAAGTGACGATATATTTTCTGTAAGCAGTAAAATGATAAATTATCACAATAGAGAAGATATTGATGATGCAGGAGATTTGTATACTGTTGTTGGATGGCAGGCACAAAGAGGAACAGGGCTTGATGTCGAGGATTATGACAAGGACTGTGAGGTATTTACAGCATGTGCAGGTGCGGCAATATACAGAAGAGATGCATTTGACATAATAGGCTTTTTTGATGATATGCACTTTGCTTATCTTGAGGATATTGATATCGGATACAGAGCAAGAATATTTGGATATAAGAATATGTATTGTTCGAAGGCGGTTGTTTATCACATTGGAAGCGCAACAAGCGGGACAGGATATTCGGACTTTAAGGTTAAGCTATCTTCAAGAAATAACATTTATCTAATTGTTAAGAATATGCCGGTACTTCAGCAAGGAATTAATTTCTTCCCTATTCTTGCAGGACATATTGTTAAATACAGACATTTTAAAAAGATAGGATTTGACAAAGCGTATTTGGAAGGGATTAAGGAAGGTATTCTTACTTCGTATAAATGCAAGAAGGTCGAATACGATAAAAATAATTTGTTAAATTATGTAAATATTGAATTACAGTTGATTAAAAATACCTTTATATATGTCAGAGAACATATGTTATTAAAAGAAAAGAAAAATTTTTAAATTAGGTATTGAAATCAGCTTATGAAATATAGTACAATAGTACTAGAAGACAACGTAAACATTAAAATATATTATAAAAAGAGGGAGGCTTTTAAAAATGGAAAATTTTGTGGCTGCATTTGATTTTGAATCAGTTGTTGAAGAACTTAACAAGAACAACGAAGGTAAAGACATGAGCATTGTTTCACAGAATATGAGCGAAGAGATGGAAGCTTCAAGGAGAAGGGTAGAAGAATATATCTTAAAGAATAAGGGCGAATAGAATATGTTTTACGAAAAGGACTATTGCTGTGGTAGCGATAGTTCTTTTTTTGATTTATAGGAAATTCCTATGAATCAAAAGCTTCAGGACTCTTTGGTTAAAAGCGGTGAAATTACTCCGATAATTAACGGATCAAAAGAGAATATCGTATGATAGAGTTGGAGTATAAGCAGGCAAAATATATGGCAACGAATTATAGAAATAAGTACAAGAATAAAAGTAAAATTTGTGTGGTTTATGTATCGTTGGCTATGTTGATGGTTTTGTTTTACAAGGGGACTTTTACCCATACCGTACCTATGTTGTCTCCTATTATTATTATATTGAGACCAATTTTTTGGGTTATAGGGGGTATTTATGGTGTTTTTTTGATAAAAAAGCTAATCATTATGCTAATATTTTGAAAGATATTGAAGATTTGATAATGGAGGAAGAAATAAAAGAAAAATGTTAGATTGATGAGATTTAATAAAGACTATCCTTAAAAAGTAAGGTCTGTATCAAGTGATATTGACAAATAATGACAAAAGATATATACTTGGTCGTATATTATTTGTATATACCTTAAGGTGTATGCAAGTAATAGAATGGTAACTAAATTGTGTTTATATAAATCTAATGTATATCTAAGAGCAAATGTTATGATAAATGTGATAGGATATATGTATATGTTTTAAGTTGGTGATAAAATGGTACAAAGTGAATCAATATATATAGTGGTATCAAGAACAAATACCAAAATGGGCAGATTTATACGAAAATTTACTAGATATGATTATAATCACATATCCGTATCGTTGAATGATGCATTAGAGCCGATGTACTCATTTGCTAGAGAGTATTATAATAATTGTTTACAGGGAAGATTTGTTGAAGAATCTCTTAATCGTTATGGAATGAATAATATGCAAAGTAAATTGAAGATATATGAGATACCGGTTGATAGAGAAACATATATAAGAGTTAAAAGCAAAATTAAACAAATGTATATTGCTAGAAAAGAATATCCTTACGATTTTGTTGGTGCTGTAGTTAAGAGAAAAAGAGGTAAGAATCAGAAATATACTTGTATATCGTTTATAAATGAGATATTGGAAGATGTTTTGGACAATGAAGGTTACGAAACGCAGAATAGCGTGAAAGGTATATGTAAAGAATTAGAGAAATACTTTTTAAAAGATTTGTCTATCTGTAACGAAAACCATAGTTGGGGAAATGATTTGTACTACAGTAAAAAAATATCTTAGTTTAAGAAAGGGAACGTAAAATTGTAACGTTCCCTTTTAAAAATTTGTTTTTATTTCTGCTCTTCAATCCATTCTTCCATATAATCTTCAATTACACTAAATTGTGCAGGTCCAAAATCAAGTATAAAAGTATGGAATTCTTTTAAATCAAAATCATCGCCCAGCGCCTCTTTAGCTGTATCGCGAAGGTTAATCAGTTCCAAATATCCAACATAATAATTAAGATAATTACCCGGTTCTTCTATGAGAGATTTATAAATCTCCTCGGCATATTCATCAGCGGTTTCTTCACCAAAGTTAGTAGTAATAAAATCAGCCACTTTTTTCTGATCCCAACCATAATAGTTAACGCCTATATCCATTTGACAGTAGATGTTCAAGGTCAGGGTTTTGTTAATACGATTAAAGTCGGCAGCAGCCTCACTAAGTCCGCCATAGCCATATGAATATGTTTCAGCATAGGTTGCCCAGCCTTCAGAATATCCGGTGCAATGGAAGAGACATCTTATTAGTGAAGGATTTGTATTTGCATAATAGGTATTCTGATATAAATGTCCAGGGTATCCCTCATGAGCAAGAGTAACCACGTATTCAGCACCGGTGCTCTCGCTCGAATTATTTATATAAATAATATTTTCATTAAGCTTGTCTAGTGCAGGTGTAAGATACATGGCAGGTGACAGATGTTCTTCAAGAGATTTATCGACATATTTAACTGTGAAATTATCACTGCAACCCTCAGGAAATACATCTTTAATACTTGTTTTTAAATAATTTAGAAGATTTTCCGGTGTATCATCCGGATTTATCTCGCTGTAATCATCCAGAGTATCCAAAATATTTGGATGGAATGTATAAAGCAATGAAAGCTCTTGTAACTGGTCGTTATAGTCCTCCTTGAGCATTTCGTTGATTTCATCTATTGAGCGATAGGTGCCGGCACCTGTTTTAACAAGGTATTCATAGTATTCCTTACCATATTCATAATTACACAAACCACCTTGATTTTTGCCGTTTCCTTTAAGCTTTGTAAGCTCGTCGATGAGATATTGATATGCCGGGATGACCTTATTAATGACGGTATCCTTATTCTGCTTTTTGTAGGATTTTTTTGTGTTGTCATCTATATCCAATTTGTCAATTGAATTATTAAATGTTGAAATAAGAAGGTTGCTTTCGGGATTTTTAATATATCCCTGGCATTGTGCGACTATATCATCTACTGCAAAGTCAGCCATAAATAATCCGGCTTTAACCTTTCTGTTTTCAAATTCTATTATACTTTTGAAATAGCCGTCTATCAATTCAAGTGTTTTAAGATAGTCTTTAACATCACCTTCATCGTAAAAATGATATTCAGCCAAAAGTATTGGAAGCTGAGCCTGCTCTCCAATTGTAGGGGATAAATTTTCAGTATACAAATACAAATCCCTGTATTCCTTTTCGGTCTCAAAAGAGAGGGTAAGTATGTCATAAGTAATCTGCTGTGACTGTGTTAAAATTTCGTAGTCAAAGTCATAAAGCTCCTCTAAATATTCATCAATGTCTTCATTGTATTCGTCCATACTTTCTTCGGAATAATCACCAAGTGTTACTTCGTAATCTGTAATTCCGTAATTCTCAGGATGTGCAAGATTATAATGCAAATTGATAATATTTGCGGATACCTCATCACGAAACATTTCGTCTGTGAATTCATCAAAAGCTTCCTGCTCTTCAATAGCTTCTTTAGAAGTAATATCAACACTTGCCTCTGTTGTTGGCGACTCGGTAGTGGTCTGGGCAGTAGTAGTAGTTTCAGATGAGGAAATACTCTCGGACGTTTTTTTACTATGTGCACAGCCTGAAAATACAAGTGCACAAGATAGAGTAAGTGATAATAAAAGTTGATATATGTTGTGTTTTCTCATAGATTTCATCCTCCTGTTAGTATTATGTTATAGTAACATAAAAAATATACTATTGCAATTGTTAAACAAAAATGATAATATATAAAATATATTATCGGTATTATTTTCGGAAATGAGGGATAATGAAAAGGATTTTAATTTTGATTATTTTATCGACAATTAGTATTATTTTGTTTAATACCAGAATCATGGCAGCAGATGTTTCGGATTATTATAAGGAGATTCTTGAATTTGATGAGGAAGGCAATTTATTAATGACTACTCATGATAAGAAGGCAACATCTAAGATTACATACAAGACTCTTGGATGGATAATTAAGAGGTATGATGCACCTCTTGATGCGCCGGGACAGAAGTATGCAGTGATAAAAATGAAATATGCAGATATAAGCTACAGAGATGATCCGAGTGACAGTGCATATATGTATTGCTATTATTATGGTGATAAGCAGGATATATATTTAGCTATATCCGATGCTAATTCCAAATGGCAGCAGATTTTGTATAACTACGGAGATTATGTATACATTGATGAGGTTATGACTGTTTGTTCCAATGGTGTTCCGCTTGGTACACTTACCTCTGATTCAAGTAATTGTATAAAATATACAGGAGAGGTTTATTATGATTATGAGGGGATATCAGGAGCAAGAAATTGGGCATCAAAAGCAAGTCTTTTAACACATTTTGACAAAAAGGTAAAGTATCCAAGTATGGTAAGGGCTCCTGAATTTGCAATTAGGGAAGGTAAGGGCAATTCAGTAGAATATAAGAATAATGCAGTGGCAATCGGCACAATTGGAAGTAATGAATTGGGGGAAGAGATATATGACGTTGTACAGGGTATACCGGTCAATGAGGGTTTGTATGTTAAAGCTGTAGCAGATTCTGCTGTATATGAAATGAGATTTGATAAATATGGGGGAAGTGCACTATTTCCGGTTAAGGTTATAACTACATATCATTTTAAATGGACGGACTATTATGGAGTAGCAAGAGAAGAAGATGTTAAAGCCATAAGATGGTATTTGATTGAGAGGGCATTTTCATATTGGAGAGTAGGTAAATTTACATACAAATATTTGAGTGGAATTAAGATTAATAATTACGCTATTCCGGGTGGAAAATACCAGGTGTCAGGGCTAAGTGGTCCGGATATAGTTTTGGAACAGAGTGCAGGATATAATAATCATATAAGCATATCTTCGTATACCAAGTCGATTAAGGTTGACGGAGGTACTGTAAAAGGTAAGAACGGATTACGACCAAGTATTCCGGATGAGGATTATTCTGATGTGGCAGAGGAATGTGTTGGGGAATATAAGGTTTGGAATGATTATCTCAAAATAGGAAGTAAGGTTGTCCTTAAAAAAGCTAAGACGGAAAAGGCAGGAACTAATCCGGTGACTTTTTCGTCGGAGGACAAGACATTTTATAAAAAAGGTTTGATTATTCCGGAAGATAGGCTGAATGGAAAGAATTATGAGAGTACCGGTACGGCTTATTATACAGGCTATAAGAATGGTACGGTGTATTCAGCGGAGGTTCAGGCAATAGAGCCGGTTACTATATATACGCCAGTTTTATGTGAGAGTAGTATGAACTCAACTAATGAGTTTAATCAGAGTATTGCACCGGATTTATCTATGAATAATGTGGTTATCGGTAAAGCATTTTTGATTAATTATGGTTGTACCGGAAATCATCTTAATATTCCGGGATATGGATATCGTAATTATAGTGAATATGTCGCTGTAAGTCAGGTACGTTTTCCTATAGAGATATATTATGATGGTAAACTTTATTCTAAGATGACGTGGATTAGAATAAAGGGTGGAGCGTCATTTGTGGTTCCGGTAGGGGTAAAAGAGGGGCGATATACTTATGAGATAAGGAATATAGCCATTAATGCACCGGGTGGAGAACAATATACAGGCGCAGGTTATGCTATTTACAATAGAAGTATCAATAGTTATGCGGCACTAGATACAGGTGAATTTAATGTTGTTGGAAGAATTTATGATTTTAAAGTAAGATTAAGGAATGAAGATGTCTGGCATACTGTTGGAAATAAAGATAAAAATGGTAATAAAAACAATTCTCAATATTTTATGCCGGTAGAAATAAATAATTCGAGTGTAAGATTTGAGGTTACAACCATTGGTGGATATGCAGATACGAATGATAGCATAAGACTATATTTAAATTATTATTTTATCAAAGACGGAGAGAGAATTCCGGTTAATATTTATCGAAGAAATGATAAGGAATGTACTATCTTGGGTGATTATTTGGAGCTTTCACATAGTCAGATGAGATGCGTAGGAGACAAGGAATTGATAAAAGTATCTTCTGTAAGTGATGCAAAGAAGGGGGCACAGATTTGGAATGGAGAAATAGATTTAAGTGGAAAGCTTGTTGTTGTGGGTAAAGGAGATTATGGAAAAAAAGTGGCTTATAATAAGCTTAAGTCTGAGATATTAAAGGGTGGAAATATTATTGTTAATGCGGATATCTATGCAGTGGACGCAGGAACCGAGGAATTATCCTATATTAATGCGGACAACTGGAAAAAGGGATGTTGCAATATGTGGAATAAAGAAGGCTTTGACTATAAGGAAGGGTTTATTGACGGTGATTTTCTTGTAGGTAATGTTAAAAATGCAGAAAGAGAAGATTATGTAGTTGTTGGGACACATTAGGAAATAATATGACTAGACAAAGCATTGTAATTATTGTAAAATTTATCCTATATATGCAAATATGATAGACGGAAAAGAGGTTTCACATATTATGGAAAAAAAGAAATATTATTTAACAACAGCTATTGCTTATACATCAGGTAAGCCACATATTGGTAACACATATGAAATTGTGTTGGCTGATAGTATAGCAAGATATAAAAGACTTGAAGGATATGATGTAAAGTTTCAGACAGGTACAGATGAACATGGTCAGAAAATTGAGCTTAAAGCAGCCGAGGCATCGGTTACGCCTAAGCAGTTCGTAGATGATGTTTCTACAGAGATTAAGAGAATTTGGGATCTTATGAATACATCATATGATAAATTTATCAGAACAACAGATGATTACCATGAAAAGCAGGTTCAGAAGATATTTAAGAAGTTATATGAACAAGGAGATATTTATAAAGGGCATTACGAAGGAATGTATTGCACACCTTGTGAGTCTTTCTTTACACCAAGCCAGCTGGTAGATGGAAAATGTCCTGACTGTGGAAGAGAATGTCAGGCAGCACAGGAAGAAGCATATTTCCTTAAGTTAAGCAAATATACGGACAGATTAATTGAGCATATTAATACACATCCTGAATTTATTCAGCCGGAGTCTAGAAAGAATGAGATGATGAATAACTTTATTCTTGCAGGGCTTCAGGATCTTTGTGTATCCAGAACCTCATTCAAATGGGGCGTACCTGTAGATTTTGATGACAAGCATGTTGTGTATGTTTGGATTGATGCGTTATCTAACTATATCACAGGACTTGGATATGATGTGGATGGTAACCATGATAACTTATATAATGAATACTGGCCTGCAGATTTACATTTGATTGGTAAGGATATTTTAAGATTCCATACTATTTACTGGCCTATTATGTTAATGGCTCTCGACGTTCCGTTGCCTAAGCAGATATTTGGACATCCTTGGTTATTACAGGGAGACGGCAAGATGAGCAAGTCAAAGGGAAATGTTATATATGCAGATGACCTTGTTGATGTATTTGGTGTAGATGCTGTAAGATTCTTTGTACTTCACGAAATGCCATTTGAAAGTGATGGTATTATAACATGGGATTTAGTTGTTGAGAGAGTTAATTCAGAGCTTGCTAATACACTTGGTAATCTTGTTAATAGAACAATCTCTATGTCTAACAAATATTTTGGTGGAGTTGTTAATAACAAGGGTGTATCAGAAGAGGTAGATAATGACCTTAAGAAGGTGGTTCTTGACACTCCTGTTAAGGTGGCACAGAAGATGGAGAAACTTCGTGTTGCGGATGCAATTACAGAGATATTTACGTTGTTTAAGAGATGTAATAAATATATTGATGAAACTATGCCTTGGGCACTTGCAAAGGAAGAGGATAAGGCAGAGAGACTTGAAACGGTATTATATAATCTTATTGAAAGTATCACTATTGGCGCGAGCTTGTTAGAAGCATTTCTTCCTGAGACAAGTGAGAAGATTTTAAAACAGCTTAATACAGTTAAGAGGAATCTTGATGATATGACTGAGTTTGGAAAATATCCATCAGGAAACAAAGTGACAGATGCTCCTGAAATTTTATTTGCAAGACTTGATGCGAAGGAAGTGCTTGCTAAGGCAGAAGAGATTAAGAAGGCTCAGGCAGGACCAAAATATCCGGAGGTAGAGCCAAAGGCAGAGATAACAATTGAAGATTTTGATAAGATTCAGTTACAGGTAGGAGAGGTTATCGCTTGTGAAAAAGTTAAGAAGGCTAAGAAGCTTCTTGTATCTCAGATTAGAATTGGAAATGAAGTTAGACAGATTGTATCCGGTATAGCACTTCATTATGAACCAGAGCAGATGGTAGGTAAAAAGGTTGCTGTAGTTACTAACTTAAAGCCTTGTAAGTTATGCGGAATTGAGTCGCAAGGTATGATTCTTGCTGCATCAGATGATGAAAATAATCTATCAGTGCTTACTCTTGATAAAGATATGATAAGCGGTTCGGAGATTTGTTAATATGATATTTGATACACATGCACATTATGATGATGAAGCTTTTGATGAAGACAGAGAAGTAATTCTGTCTTCATTGAAATCAAATAATATATCCTATGTAACTAATATAGGAGCAAGTATTGCAAGTTCAAGAATGTCGCTTGAGCTTGCCAAGAAGAATAATTTTATCTTTGCAGCCATAGGTGTTCATCCAAATGAAGTAGATGAACTAAATGAAGAGAAAATTCAGTGGTTAAAAGATAATTCATCACATCCTAAGGTTGTTGCAATTGGCGAGATTGGACTCGATTACTATTGGAATGAGCCGTCACCTGATATTCAGAAAAAATGGTTTGAAAGGCAACTTGATTTGGCAAGAGAAGTTAAGCTTCCGGTGGTAATTCATAGTAGAGATGCCGCTAAGGATACGATGGATATTATGAAATATAAGAAGGCAGAGGAGTTAGGAGGAGTAATTCACTGTTATTCATATCATAAGGAACAGGCAAGGGAATATCTTGATATGGGTTTTTATTTTGGCATTGGAGGAGTAATTACATTTAACAATGCTAAGAAATTAAGAGAAGTGGTTGAATATCTTCCGATGGATAAAATAGTGCTTGAAACAGATGCACCATATCTTTCGCCTGTACCAAACAGAGGTAAGAGAAATTCATCGCTAAACCTTCCTTATGTTGTAAAAACTATTGCAGAAATCAAAGGTATCAGCGAAAAAGAAGTAATGGATTTAACTAGAATTAATGCGAAAGCATTATATAGATTAGAGGTATAAGAACATATGGCGAATCTTGGAATTCCGGCAAATACAATAGCAATATTAAATAAATACAAATTTGTATTTCAGAAGAAATATGGACAAAATTTTCTTATTGATACACATGTATTGGAGAGAATTATTGATGAATCCGGAATTACGAAGGAAGATATGGTTCTGGAGATTGGTCCGGGTATTGGAACTATGACTCAGTATTTGTGTGAAAATGCAAGAGAAGTAGTTGCGGTTGAGATAGATAAAATGCTCATTCCAATACTTACAGATGATACTCTTAAGGCTTACGATAATGTAACTATTCTTAATGAAGATATATTGAAATGTGATATTAATAAGATTGTAAATGAAAAGAATAGTGGGAAACCTATAAAAGTGGTGGCTAATTTACCATATTATATAACAACACCAATAATAATGGGATTGTTTGAAAATGAAGTGCCAATAGACAGTATAACAATTATGGTACAAAAAGAGGTTGCCGACAGAATGCAATCAGGTCCGGGAAGTAAGGATTATGGAGCCTTGTCGTTAGCGGTACAATATTACAGCGAGCCTAAAGTAGTGGCAAATGTTCCGCCGAACTGCTTTATGCCAAGACCTAATGTGGGGTCTGCGGTAATACGCTTAACAAGGCATAAGGATTGTCCGGTCAAGCCAAAGAATGATAAACTTATGTTTAAGATAATAAGAGCTGCATTTAATCAGAGAAGAAAGACTCTTATTAATAGTCTTAACAACTCGCCGGAGGTTCCGGTCACTAAGGAACAGGTGTCGATGGCTCTTGAAGAAATGGGGCTGTCTCAGACTATAAGAGGTGAAGCACTCACACTGGAGCAATTTGCTACATTATCCGATTTGCTTTCATAATATAGAAATAGCTTTCATATATTTTTCTATGGACGGATTATCCATAGAAAGGATGAAAGAAATGACTGATTATGTAAGGATTCTGTCATATATTTATTTGTATGAAAATGGCAGAAAAGTAAAAAATGTGGGATTTGTTAAAATGGATGGACGAGATGGTATGATTAAAATATCTGTAAATATTCGTATTCCATTTAAAAATGATTTGAGAAAATTGCGACTTATAGTTTATAATGAAAAAGAAGGGGAAATAATTCCGACACAGGTAGGGGAAATGCATCTGGTAAAAGGTATGGGAGAATTTCAGGGTCATTTGAAATTAGAATCGGATGCAAATTATATAGGAATGAATATATGTTCTGTTGATGAGGGCGAGCTACTACAGTTTGCAACATATTTTAAAGATACAGATATAAATATAATAAAAATAGAGGAAAAGCCGATATATAATGATATAGACATTAAGGCTGCCAGTATAGAAAAAAATAGTATGGAAGTATCAGAGCCAGGCTGGTGGTCCGATTTATCAGGAAGCTATTGTAAAAGCAGAATTCTTGGTGATGAATATCAGTGCATAAAGGTTAATGATAAAGGTATACTTCTGATAAGGTGTAATAAGGATAATACATATTATATAGGTGTACCAAGTCGTATTGAAGATATATAGTAATGTGGGAGGGCTGCATATGTTGTGTTTAAGACCTGACGAGTTAAAACAAGGAATGATAATAGCAAGACCAATATATAATAAGCAGGGTGTTTTATTATATGATAGAAATACAAAGCTTACCAGACAGAGTGTTCAAAGTATCAAAAACTTTGGACTTCTTGCAGTGTTTATTCTTGAACCAACAGAGCCGGTGCCTGATATTACTGATGAAGAAAGAATGTTTGAAAGATTTCAGACCATGGCAATGTTTGCTCTTAAGGATGAGTTGGATGGACTGTCAAATGGAAAAGGACTTAAAAATATTGAAAATCTTGCAGCGAAAATCATTAAGATGTATGGTGGATTAGAGCACAAGATGAATTTTATTGGAAGCTTAAGAAGTGCTGAAGATTACGTATATAAACATTCTTTGAATGTTGCAATAATAAGTGCAGTGATTGCGCATCATATGAAAATGAAGCATACTGAACAGATGGATGTTGTTATTGCAGCACTTTTACATGAAACAGGAAAAGCAATGCTGCCTAAGAGTATAATTGCAAAAAAAGAAGATGATTTAACAGAAGAAGATAAATTTATGATTAAGAAGTACGAGATAGATGGTAATGAGCTTATTCAGCAAGACAATAATATTTCGGCTTCTGTAAAGGCAATAATTAATCAGAACTTTAAAGAACTTGCAGGAAAGAGTGGCTCGAATCCTAGATTTCTTGAAGGAACCAGAGTTCTTAGAATTGCAGATGTGTTTGATACTATGACAGAGGTTGGTGTAAATCATGAAACCTTCTCGAAGGTTGCTGTTATAAAATATTTCTTATCAGAGCTTGATTTTTATGGAGAAAAAGGGGTCGGAGCTTTGATAAAGGGAATTAATATTTTGAATCCGGGGGTATGTGTTGAACTTACTAATGGTGTAAGAGCATTGGTAATCAAGGAAAATGAAGAAAATTTATTAAGACCTATATTATTAGATCTTGATAATAATGTTGTATATGACCTGAATAGAGATGATTTATATAACAAAGTGCAGATAAAGGATGTTCTTAAAACTATGGATAAGAGAGTAAAATTATCCGATGATTTTGTAAACAGATTTCTTGAAAGTATTAATAATCGGAAACAGGATTAAGAAGTGAATATCTTTCATGAGTCTGCCAGCCATAGCTCATTTTAACGAGATTGGTTGAGGTGCCCTCATGATCAAAACCAAGCCTTTCTACCAATCGTAGAGAGGCATTGTTATTTGGCATAACAAGAGCTTCGATTCGATGTAATTTGAATTCATTAAACATAATGCTTATACACATATCAATTGCTTCTGTGGCGTAACCATTTCCGTGAAAATCCTTGTCAAATTTATATCCGATGGTGGTATCAAAATATGGAAAATTACGAATATTCGAAAAGGAAACTGTACCGATGATTGCATAAGGAGCACTTTTTAAATAAACGTAGAACCTGGCATAGCGCTTTTCAAGGTAAGCGGTAAATTCTGAATGCAGGGTATCAGCCTGAAACTGTGTTGTATAATAGAGAGGAGATTTTTCGCATTCGAAAGGCTCAAAAATAGCTCTGTTTCTGCTTAGGAAGTCAAGAACGTCCGTAGCTGAATCAGAGTTTAATACTCTTATATACAATCTGTCAGTTTCGTAATCA
Source organism: Lachnospiraceae bacterium (assembly GCA_017396555.1). Lineage (GTDB taxonomy): Bacteria > Bacillota > Clostridia > Lachnospirales > Lachnospiraceae > RGIG1934. The sequence continues at coordinate 68,160 of JAFQLS010000008.1, forward strand.
AAATTCATAAATTCACCGTTCCCTGTTGTAATAAATATAAGACAAGTATACAATAAATTAAATAAAAAATAAAGATAGGATATAGTGTGGATATTATGACAAGAGAAGAAAAATATATGAAAGAAGCCCTAAAACAGGCCAAAAAAGCAAGGGATATAGAAGAAGTACCTATTGGTTGTGTTATCGTATATCAGAATAAGATAATTGGAAGGGGCTACAATAGGCGCAGAGTTGACAAGAATACATTGTCACATGCGGAGTTAAACGCTATTAAAAAGGCAAGCAAAAAAATGGGGGACTGGCGACTTGATGACTGTGAAATGTACGTTACTCTTGAACCTTGCCAGATGTGTGCCGGCGCAATTGTTCAGTCGAGAATTAAAAAGGTATATATCGGCTGTATGAACCCAAAGGCAGGGTGTGCAGGTTCGATTTTAAATTTGCTTCAAGTTGAGAAGTTTAATCATCAGGTTGAGATAATAAAGGGGATTCTTGAAGAAGAATGTAGTAGTATTATGAAGGAGTTCTTTAAAAATCTACGTTTGAAGGGGAAATGAAAGGGCATAAAGCTAGAAGTCTAAGGTAGTGGTTATAATAAAGGTTATTACTAAGATAGTTCGGTTATTACGTTGGTTCTTATGAACATTTCAATAATACTTATGTTTTTAGGAGAAATTTTGCCGATTGATTTTGGTGCATTAGTAATTTTGTTTGTGATTTCGTTTATTTATTTGGTTGCAGATCTTTTACATAGTTTGCTAATTTGCAAAAAAATGGAATAAATATTATGTAAAATAATAGACGCCTTTTTGTCAGATAATTCAATGCAATATAGAATGACAAAAAGGCAATTATTTTTGTGAGAGGTAAAAATGAAAAATTGTATAATATTTTTGATGGTTATATGTATATTTTTATGTGGATGTGTAAAAGAAGATGAAAATATTGTTTCTAAAACTCAACAGATTGATAACATAAGAGAAGAGGAAATTACTTGTGTTATAGAAGTTCGGGATATTGAACAGTGGGCTATTGATAATAAAGGTGAATTTCCAAGTTTTTTAGGTAACTTGAATTCATGGGAGTGGGATGAAAAAGAGTTTAGCAGTCACGGTACATTTTTGACAGGAATAATGTGTGCAAAAAATGATAGATTCAATGGCGTATTTGTTAATAGTAAGTGTAAAGTTATGTGTGTAAAAGCATTAGAAGGGGAAAGCTTGAGTTTTTCTACATTTGCGTACAACGATAAATTATATGAGTGTATGAAGAAATCAAAAATGCTTTTTATTACTCCGAGTGCAAACCAAGGACTTGAATTATGTGACGAATTAATGGTTTATCCGGCTTGATATATTCGTGTTATGAAACAGAATTAAATGCATATGAAATAAAAAGTGTAATATGTGAAAATGTTACATATAATGAAAAGATGAAGACAAAGTAAAATATCAAGGGTTTGTTAATTATAAAAAAGCGTTAAGTTATAAGATGCAATGAATTAAGGAAGTATGGAAATTAATTGTATCACAAATCCAGATTACAAGACTACTCAATATTGACAAAGAGGTCAGAATTATGTATACTTGAGTAACGTAAAAATCAAAATGTCATAAAGCTTCCGTGCAGCCGGGGAGATAGCGGTGCCCTGTACCTGCAATCCGCTCTAGCAGGGGTGATATCTTGTGTCGGATATTTTCTTGCGAAGCTGCCCCTGGTAAGTGGCGATGACGTTCTGGTCTTACGCAATGGGAATCTACGAACCGTGTCAGGTCGGGAACGGAGCAGCACTAAGTAGAACCTCTCATGTGCCGTAAGGGTGCCGGGACTGAGTTAACTGCCAGGGTAACGTTTGTGAGAGGTATACAAAGCAAGATGCACGGATTTTAAATAAAATGTAAATGCGTTAGATGAGAAATCGTCTAACGTTTTTTATAATTAACAAATTTTAAACAGTACTTATCGTTGAAGTTAATGCGATTTTGGGGTATAATATAAAAAGCTAGGTTTTTGAAAAATATCAAAAAAAGAGAGGGTGTTTCAAAGTGAAGAGAATAGGAATGCTTACGAGTGGTGGAGATTGTCAGAGTCTTAATGCGTCTATGAGAGGTGTGGCAAAGACTTTGTATAAGAATCTTAAGGACGTAGAGATAATAGGGTTTAATGAAGGCTACAAGGGATTGATTTATGGAAACTACAGAATAATGTCACCATCGGATTTTTCGGGGATACTTACACAGGGTGGAACAATTCTGGGAACATCAAGACAGCCCTTCAAGCAGATGAGAGTACCGGATGAAAATGGTCTTGATAAGGTAGAAGCAATGAAGGACACATATAAGAAGCTTAGACTTGAGTGTCTTGTGATTCTAGGTGGAAACGGAACACATAAGACAGCTAATCTTCTTAGAGAAGAAGGGCTTAATGTGGTTACTTTACCAAAGACAATAGATAACGATATTTGGGGAACAGATATGACATTTGGTTTTCAGAGTGCTGTGGATATTGCAACAGAAGCAATTGACTGCATTCATACAACAGCGGCTTCTCATAGCAGAGTATTTATTGTTGAGGTTATGGGTCATAAGGTTGGATGGATGACATTGTATGCAGGTATAGCAGGTGGTGCGGATGTAATTCTTATTCCTGAGATTCCATATGATATTGATTCGGTAGTAAAGGCTATTGCAAAGAGAACTAAACAGGGAAAACGTTTCTCGATTTTAGCGGTAGCGGAAGGAGCTATTTCTAAGGAAGAGGCTAAGCTATCTAAGAAGGAACTTAAGAAAAGAAGACTTGATATGCCATATCCATCGGTGTCATATGAAATCGGTGATGCTATTAGCAAAAAAACAGGTCAGGAGATCAGAGTTACAATTCCGGGTCATACACAAAGAGGTGGAAGCCCTGATTCGTACGATAGAGTTATATCAAGCAGATTTGGTGCAGCAGCAGCTAATCTTATTCTTAACAAAGAATATGGATATATGGTGGGAATGAAGAATGGTGATATAGTAAAAGTGCCACTTGAAGAGGTGGCAGGCAAGCTTAAAGTAGTTGAGCCGGACTCATCTATTATAAAAGAGGCTAAATTATTAGGTATAAGTTTTGGAGATTAAGTAAATGTCATACACAGCATTATACAGGAAGTTCAGACCGGATAATTTTGATAAGGTTAAAGGTCAGGACCATATTGTGACAACATTGAAAAATCAAATACAGGCAAATAGAATTGGACATGCATACCTTTTTTGTGGAACAAGAGGAACAGGTAAAACAACAGTTGCAAAGCTATTTGCAAAGGCAGTAAATTGCGAGCACACAACGGATGGAAGTCCTTGTAATGAATGTCAGACGTGTAAGAGCATTATGTCGGGAACATCCATGAATGTAATTGAGATAGATGCAGCATCAAATAATGGTGTTGATAATATTCGTATGATAAATGAGGAAGTTCAGTATTCACCTACAGAAGGTAAATACAAGGTGTATATTATTGATGAGGTGCATATGCTATCTATAGGAGCCTTTAATGCATTGTTAAAGACTCTTGAGGAGCCACCTTCGTATGTAATATTTATACTTGCTACGACAGAAGTGCACAAGATTCCGATAACCATTATGTCAAGATGCCAGAGATATGATTTTAAGCATATAACGGTAGAAACTATTGAAAAGAATCTTAAGGATTTATCCGACATAGAAGGACTTGATGTTGAAGAAAAGGCGTTGAGATACATTGCAAAGGCTGCAGATGGTTCTATGAGAGATGCACTTAGTCTGCTTGACCAATGTAGTGCATTTTATATAGGTAAGTCATTAACCTATGAAAATGTTCTTGAGGTTCTCGGAGCTGTTGATACGGAGGTATTTAGCAGACTCTTAAGACATATAATTGCAGGGGATAATGTTTCGGCGGTTCATTTGTTGGAAGAAATAATAATGAATGGACGAGAACTGTCACAGTTTGTAGTAGATTTTATCTGGTATATGAGAAATCTACTGCTTATGAAAACTTCAGATGATATAGAAAATGTTATTGATGCCTCTCCTGAGAGAATAAAGGCTCTCAAGGAAGAAGGGGATATGATTGAGGAAGAAGTACTTATGAGATATATCAGGGTATTTTCAGAATTGTCAAATCAGATTAAATATTCATCGCAGAAGCGAGTTCTTATAGAGATTGCAATTATCAAGCTAACCCGCCCGGCAATGGAGAATGACCTATCAGCTATGCTTAACAGAATAAGTAATCTTGAAAAGTTGATAGAAGATGGCAACTTTACCACAGGTATGCCGGTAGCGACAACAGTGGAGCAACGGCAAAAACCGTCAAAGCCAAAGGCACAAATAGCCGTTCCGGAGGATGTACAAGAGGTTGTTAATAACTGGTCGACAATTAGCAGAAAGCTGATAGGCGGAACGAGAACATATATTAAAAATGCAAGACTTGCCGCTGGAGAAGCTAATGGTTTATATATTGTGTTTAAGGATAGCGTAGGCTATGAATATGTCTCAAGAGAAGACAGGGTCAGAGAAATAGAAGAACTGATAGAAGAAGTAATCAATAAGCAGGTTAAGGTAATACCAAAGCTGCTTGAAGATAACAGCAGGTTTGAAGAAAACTATGTTGAAATAGAAAATATTATTAATTTTGAAATAGTACAGGAGGATTTTTAAAATGGCAAAAAGAGGTGGATTTCCAGGAGGTATGCCTGGTAATATGAATAATCTTATGAAGCAGGCTCAGAAGATGCAGAAGCAGATGGAGGAGACTACAAAGGAGCTTGAAGAAAAGGAGATTACAACAACATCAGGTGGTGGTGCTGTTGAGGTAACAGTATCAGGAAAGAAGGAAATCACAAAGATAAAGCTTTCTGAAGAAGTTGTAGATCCAGATGATATCGAGATGCTGGAAGATCTTATAATGGCAGCTGTAAATGAAGCATTCAGACAAATGGAGGAATATTCATCAGCGCAAATGGCTAAGATAACAGGTGGATTTGGCGGAGGTTTCCCATTCTAATATGAATTACTACGGAAGCTACATAAATAAATTAATAGAAGAATTTTCAAAGTTGCCGGGGATTGGTCCAAAATCTGCCGGCAGGCTGGCATTTCATATTATTAATATGCCAAAAGAAAAGGTAGATGCTCTTTCAGATGCAATAAGAGATGCGAAGAATAATGTTAAGTATTGTAGTCAGTGTTACACACTCACTGATGAAGAAGTGTGTCCTATTTGCAGAAATGACAAGAGGGACCATAAGACTATTATGGTTGTAGAGAATACCAGAGACCTTGCTGCGTATGAAAAGACAGGTCAGTATAATGGCGTGTATCATGTGTTGCATGGCGCGATTGATCCGTCTCTTGGAATAGGTCCTGAGCATATTAAGCTTAAGGAGCTAATTGTAAGATTAAGAGAGGATGTTGAAGAGGTTATCATATCGACAAATTCTAGTGTGGAAGGTGAAATTACAGCCGTATACATCAGTAAGATGATTAAACCGACAGGAATAAAGGTTAGTCGAATTGCAAGCGGAGTTCCGGTAGGTGGAGATTTAGAGTATATTGACGAAGTTACGTTATTGAGAGCATTAGAAGGAAGGACAGAACTATAGAGGAAAGGTGCAGTTATTATGGCTACAGGCGGATTTTGTTTTTGCAAAGGTGAATTAGTTGAATGTAGTACAGGACGAGTTCAGGACTGTAATACTAAACAGATTCATGCGTGTCCTTTAGAGGAGAAAAAGGAAGAAAAAACAGAAGATAAGACAGAATTTGGTGGTTTTTGTTTCTGCAAAGGCGAATTAGTTGAATGTATAGCAGGGAGAGTACAGGATTGTAATACTAAACAGGTACATACTTGTCCACTTGAAGAGAAGGAAAAAGAGCCAGAGAATAAAAACGAAGAAGTGGTACAGGAATCATCAGAAGAAAAACCAGAGCAAACTAAGGAAATAGGTGGTTTCTGTTTCTGTAAGGGGGAACTTGTTGAATGTATAGCCGGACGAGTGCAGGATTGTAATACAAAGCAGGTTCATAAATGTCCTTTAGAGAAAAAGGAAGAAAAAACAGAAGATAAAGATGAGAGTAAAGATGAGTGTGGTGGATTCTGTTTTTGTAAAGGTGAATTGGTAAATTGTAGCACAGGACGAGTGCAGGATTGCAACACCAAACAGATTCATAAATGTCCTAAAGAGGAGTAATCAGATAATATGTCACAGGAATTTGTATTAAAAAGAGACATAGTATATGATCATAATGAGCGTATGCTGAATATCAGGAAATATTACCCATATTTTAAGCTTATTGAGTCTACATTTTCACAGTATAAGGAAGGTAGATACATAGAACTTGATATGGGCTATATTATGATGGCAGTAATACGTTTTTTTATTGAGGAAAATAATTTTAAAGAGAAAAATGTAACCTATCAGGAATTCAAGGATTTTGTATCTGAAATAATAAGAAGAGACTTTGAACTTGCCCTTTCACAGGATGAAGAAGGCGAGCTTATAGGCTATATTTTTGATAAAATGAAAAATGACGGTAAGCCATTTATATACGAATATTTCGATCCTTCCATAAAAAAGAAGAAGTCGGTAAGGGTTAAGCTTATAGAGGATAAGCTTGAGGGAGATAATGTTGTATATTCGATAACCTCTGATGCGATAGAATTTTATCTTGATACCAAGGAAATCAAAGATGAAAGTACTATCACAACCTCTCAGCTATTACTGGGTAAGTTGATAGCATCTAAGAATTTTAAGGGAGGCACTGAGGTTGTAAAGAGAATTAACAACGAGGTGAGCCGACTTATTTCCAAAAAGAATGAAGTTTTAAGCCTGTTGAGTGTTGATGTTTTTGAAGGTGTAAAATCATTCGAAGAATTTCAACATACGGGTATGAAATGGTTTGAAGAAGAGCAGAAGCTATTTGCTAAGAATAGGGAATTAATCGAAAAAACCTTAAGACAGGGAGAGGCAGAGGGGAAATATCACAATGCCATGGAAGATATATATGTGCTTGAGGCACAACTAAATAAGGCAATGACAAGGCACAGTGATTTGCTTACAGCCTGTACTTCGCTTCAATTAAAGGCAGATGAGATAGTTACTGCAGCTAAATTTGTTAAGCTCAGAACGACACTTGATTTTAAGAATACGCTTAACAGACTTATGGAAAAGGATAGACCGGATATTTTGGAGCTAATGATAGCGCCTGCATTTGGTCTTCATCCGGCAAAATTATGGAGTCTTAATTCTATTGATGACTTGTTAAATTGCAAGACGGATAAGGAAGAAAAAGGCGAGCTAATAAAAGACAGCAGGGAGGATACAAGCTATGTATATCCGGATGAACTTGAAGAAATGAGAATTGAAAATAATTACAAATACTTTCTTGAAGCATTATTTACAATGCTCGTTGAGAAGGAAGAATTTACACTTTCTGATTATAAGAATTATCTTGAAGAATTGCTTGGAGATATTAGCAGAAATGGTGATTATTACTCATTTATGATACATTTGTGCGGAAAAGACTCCTACGATATGAGAGAAGTCGTGGAAAAGCCGGATACATTTCTTGAAGATAATATCAAGGGTTTCATCGAAGAAAATGTAAAATATTCGGATATGGTATTTGAGATTGAGAGAACGGGAATGGATAGTCTCATTAATACTGTAGATGATTATGTGATGTCAGATGTTGTATTTAGAAAGCTATAGGAGAAAGAGGAACTTATGAACGATAAAAATCTTGAAAAAGCTTTAGATATAGTTGGAACACTTATGAATGGTGAGCAGATAAGTAAGGCTCAGTATGAGGAGTATGTTTCAAATGGAGAAATTTATGATTATGTCCAGATGATTTGCAAAAAGTTTAATCTTGATGTGTATGAGCATGGAAATGGTCTGTATATGTGCGCAGGATATAACAATAGCTTGTTTGGATATAGTCATGAAGAGCTTAAGAAAGAAATGGGTATAAAATTAAACAGAGAATTGTATATGTGCTATTTTATTACATATTCCATAATCACAGGATTTTATAAAGATTCAGCAACTTATAGCTATGTTGAATATGTAAAGCTTGAAGATATTATACAAAATGTTGATAATCTTCTAAAAGGTATAACAGGTAAACTAAAGCTTATGACACTTGAAGAAGTGGAGGAAAACAGCTTTAAGACATTGGCGCTTATGTGGGAAGATTTGCCAATGGTTGTAAATGAGGAAACCACATCGAGAGCAGCAAGAGGTTCGAAGAAGGGATTTGTAAAGCTGACACTTAACTTCCTTCTTAGCAGGGACCTGCTCCTTGAGACAGAAGGACGTTATTATCCGACTGACAGATTTAGGGCCTATATTGAGAATTATTTTGAAAAATATAAGGGTCGTATTTTAGAAATTATGAAAGGAGATGTACAGGATGCCACATATTAACAGAATCAGAGTAAACAATGTTAAATATAATTTTGGAACACAGTATTATGATGATTTTCTTATGCGTTTCAATGGAAAAAATACAATATATGATCTGGCGAATGGTGGCGGTAAAAGTGTATTGATGCTGTTACTTTTTCAAAATCTTATACCAAACTGTACATTAGATGACAAACAGCCTATTGAAAAATTATTCCGTACAAGTGATGGAAGTAAAACAATACATTCTCTTATAGAGTGGAATTTGAGTGACATACATGTAAAAGATAATTACAAATATATGTTGACGGGGTTTTGTGCAAGAAAGGCGAAGGAGTCTGATTCAGGAAATCGTGATAATGCATCAATAGAATATTTTAATTATTGTATTTTTTACCGTGAATATAATGACAATGATATTAAGAACCTTCCTTTGAAAAATGGCAAAGAGAGGGTTACTTATAGTGGACTTAAGAATTATCTTAAGGAGCTTGAAAGAAAAGACTTGAGCCTTAGTGTGAAAATATTTGAGAAGAAAAGCGACTATCAGAGATTCATAAGTGATTATGGTCTGTATGAGAGCGAATGGGAAATTATAAGAGGCATTAATAAGACTGAAGGTCATGTTAGAACCTATTTTGAAACAAATTACAGAAACACGAGAAAAGTAGTTGAAGATTTGTTGATTGAAGAAATTATTCAAAAATCATTTATGAACAAATATGGAAATCAGGAAGAAGATACAATGGCTCAAACCCTTCTTGATATCAAGGATAAACTTATTGAGTTGTCAGAGAAAAAGGCTCAGATAGAAAATTTTGACAGACAGCAGGAGATTATAGAGGCATTTGTGTCAAGAATATCATCTATTAAGCAGATGTATTTTGGGAAAGAAAATATCGAAAGTCAGGTTTGTAAAATTTATAATACAATCCGTATGAAGGAAGAGAAATACAATACAGACAGAGACAGTCTTGTATCGCGTCTGGAGGAAGTAAGGGCATCTATAAATGATCTTGCAAGACTTTGTGATACAGCAAAGGTTATGAAGGAAAAAGCTGTTATAGATCAGATGAACGAAAAACTTGAAGATATTTCAAAGGATGCAGATGAACTGAAAAATGTTCTTGAGGCAAAAAAGACGGAGCTTAAGTTCAAGGAAAGCGGAAATGATTACCTCGATTATATACATAGCAAAATGGAAGCTGATTCCATAAGGGAGGCAATTAGTGCAAGAAAACAGGATAGCAGTGCGATTCTAATTGAGACAGAACATTTTGTTACAGAGTTATTTGCAAGAAATAAGGTAAAACTGTCAGAAATTGACGAGAATCTTGCAAAAGAAGAAGCAGCAGCAGAAAAAGAAAATTCCGTTAATGAAGAACTTACAAAAAAGGAAAGAGAACTCGCAGGAAATCAGGCAGTACTTGAATTTAAATATAATAATCTAAAAAATGAATATGATGAAAAGTCGAGTAGAGTTGCTAAGAGAATGTCGGATTTGGGTGTTATTGTTTCATCAACTATTCAAAATGATATAAAGAATAAGCAGAGAGAATTGCAGTCATTGCAGAATAAAAAATCAGAAATATTAGAGTCTGTTAATACCGAGAAGGAAAATGAAAAGAAGCTTTTAATCTTAATGGAAACTGGCAAGCTTGAGTTAGATATGCTTAGTTCCAAGGAAAAGGAATTGACCAAGCTTGATAAGGCTAGCAGAGAACGAAGAGAAAGATTTGAAAAAATCAGTAGTGTATATGCGGATAAAAAAATAGAAAATATGCATATGGATGTTATCAGGCAAATTGCTGAAAAGGAACAGAAGTTAAAGCATAAGGAAGAGATTTTAAAGAATCTTAAAAATAATATATCCGTTCCAATGTCCCCAAATATGAAGGGCATTTGTGAATATATTGAGAGATATCATGGTGATATTTGTGTTCATGGTGCAAAATATTTGAGCACAAAATCAGAGGAAGAAAGAGAAACTATTATAAACAGAATACCAATTCTTCCTTACAGCATAGTTATTCTTAAGAATTTTGAAAGAGTAATAGAAGACACAAAGCTTCTTGATATGAATGATGGCATGGTGCCTGATTTTATCATAGACGAGGATGCTATAAGACAGGGTAAGGATATAATAAACAATGACAATATTATAGTATCTATGAAAAAGCGTGAATATATATTCAATAATAGGGCGATGGAAGCTGAATTGAGTTCTATAGAGGAGGAAATAAAGGAATTAACCCGTTCACTTCGTCATTTGTATGAGTATGAGGAAGTGATAAGAGAGGATTATGTATTTATCAAAAATTTCACCAACACATCTGATATTGAAGATATGTCTAATATTAAAGAGAGCTTAAAGGAAATGGAAATTAAGTTTGAGCAATCAAAGGAGGATTATAATTCATGTCTTTCTACAATAAATGTGCTTAATGAGTCACTCCTTGAATGTGACAGAGATATTGACAGAATATGTGCAGATATTGCAGAAATGGAAATAATCATTAAGGAAAATTCAGAATGTGAAATTCTTGAGAAGGAATTGACAGGAACAAAAGCAGAACTTGAAAATCTGATAAAGGAGCATAAGAATATTGCTGCGAGACTTGAAGCAGCACTTAATCAGGCGAAAAATCGAGCTGCGAAAATAAAGGGAATCAAGGAACAGAGGCTTAAGATAGAGGATGACTGGAATAATAAATACAAGATTTATTATAAAGAAGGTCATAATGTCAAGATTAGTGGTGATTATGAGACAGTTGTTTCTAAGCTTAACGGTCTTATTGATGCTCTGCGTGATGAGAATTCGGATCTTGCAGACAAGGAAAAGCTGCTTAAATCCTATGAGGATTCTATGAATAAAGCACTTGAAAATATCAGATATAGAGAAACCAGTGAAGAGGAGCTAAAGAAATCATACGAGGCCAATGAATTGCTTAAGTCTGATAATAATATTCTTTGGGATATAAAATCAGAGTGCAGGAAAATAAATGATGAGCTTGAAAATATCTATAGAGAAATGGATGATTTGCGTTCAAAGAGAGATAAGTCAGAGGGAGGGATTTCTCAAGGAATTAACAATATCATAGAGAAGTATGGTGTATTTGATGAAGAGGGAATTGAAACAGATAAAATTGATGAGTTTATTAATACCCAAAAGGTTGCTGTTAAGGGTATAGAAGAAATGGAAATTCGCCTTGCAGCCGAGCTTAAGGAATTTGATAATTTTGCAGGAAAGCAGATTATTTTAAGAGATAATCTTGAAAGGATTTTAAATTCCGGAAATATCAATATTTCTAATTATTCAGGTTATGTAGATGAAGGTGTTGATTTGTATGCGGCAACAAAGGAAATATCAGAAAAATATGACTTGTTTACAAAGCAGTTGTTCGAAAAGAAGCAGGAATTTGACGGAAATAAGAGAATGTTGATTACTACACTTAATACCTTGAATGCGGCAGAGCTGGCAAATGAGATAGAGAATAATGTAGTATTTCCTGATTCGGTGGAAGCAACAACAGGACTTGTTACAAGGTTGAATGATACAAACATGTGCCTTGAGCTTGAAAAGGAAAGAGTAAGCAAGGGTATTGAGGATATGGAAAGGATAAAAGATAACTTTGAGAATCAATGTATACAGAGTTGTATAAAGATAAAGACAGAGCTTGAGCGTCTTCCAAAGTTATCTAAGATTAATATGGATGGAGAAAACATTTCCATTATTGATTTAAGAATTCCGTATGTAAATGAAGAATCGTATAAGGAAAGAATGTCAGCATATATTGATGAAACAGCAAATGAGGCAGATGCCTTAAAGGAAAATGAAGAGAAGCTTAAATATATAAGAAGCAGACTTACATGGAAGAAGTTATTTTCGGTAATTGTTACTGATATGAATGGAATTCGTTTGAAATTATATAAGAGAGAACGAATAGCCGAAAACAGCAGATATTTACCATATGAAGAGGCTGTTGGTAGTACGGGACAGTCACAAGGTATTTATATTCAGTTCCTTGTTGCAGTTATTAATTATATTTCCAGTGTTAATTCCAGAGGAGCTGAGGCATCGGGGCTTAAAAAGGTTATTTTTATAGATAATCCTTTTGGCGCAGCAAAGGACGTATATATTTGGGAACCTATATTTAAACTGCTTAATACAAATAATGTTCAGCTGGTAGTTCCGGCTAGAGGTGCAACGCCTGCAATAACCGGAAGGTTTGACGTTAATTATATTTTAGGTCAGAAATTAATAGATGGAAGACAACAGACTGTAGTTGTAGATTATTTTAGTAATGTTGATTCTAAGACGATGGAATATACAACTTTATCGTATGAACAGACATCTATGTTTTGACAAGCATTTATTGGTGTGATAAACTAACAGAGAGAATCTTTAGAGAGGTGACAAGCTTTGGATAATTACGAATATAATATTAAGTCGGATCAAATTAAAAAGCTTTATAATAAAAGAGACTATGCTACAGCAGCTAAGGTTGCTGATAGCATTGACTGGAGAAGAGTCAAGAATATCTCTATGCTTAGTCTTGTAGGGGATATTTATGACAGATGTAAAGAGTACGAAAAAGCAAGAAATGTATTGCTTATTGCCTATGACAGAACCAGCACCGGAAGACAGTTGGCATACAAGCTTACTATTCTGTCTTTAAGACTTAAAGATTTTGTAGAGGCGGATGAGTTCTATCAGGATTTTATTGAAATAGCACCTGAAGATACTACACAGTATATTCTTAAGTATAGAATTGCTAAGACAAAGGGTGAAGATAATGATGTCCTTATTCAGATTCTTGAAGCATATGTTGATGTGGAAATGGACGAAAGATGGCAGTATGAGCTTGCTAAACTATATGCCCAGACAGATCAGGTTCGCAAGTGTGTGGATATGTGTGACCAGATTATTCTCTGGTTTAGTGAGGGCAAGTATGTAGAGAAAGCTATGGAGCTTAAGATGAAGTATGAGCCTTTGACACCTGACCAGCAGGAAAAATATGATAACAGAGAGTCGCTTAAACAGACAAAGATTGAGGACGTACCGGCAGCTATTCCTGTTGAAGAATCAACAGAGTCATCGGATGTGAATAGGTTTGATACTAAGACGGATATACTAAATGATACGTTTGGTAATATTCCTGTTATCACTGATGAGGTTATCAAAGAAGAAAAAAAGGAAACAGAAGCTAAGAAAGAAGAGGCTTCGGCTGAAAGTATAGAAGATAATGAAGCAAGACAGCAGCAAGAGGAAGATATTAAGCAGTTGGATAAAGAAATGTATGGTGATAATAGTACCATAGAGATTTATGATTTTTCAGATTCATCTGATGAGAAGATGAGCAAAATAGGCGAGAGTCTTATGAAGACAACGGAAATTGATATTGATGAAATTAATTTCAGAGCAATGAATGTAAGTGATTATGATACCGCAAATATACAGGCGGCAATTGCAAAGAGTATGGAAATCATTTTGAAGGAAAGCAACCCGGCAGATGTGCCAAAGGTTGCTGATAATACTGCGCCAATTAATGGAGATTTGGGAAAGACTAAATCTATTGATACTCTCCAGATAAAAGAATTAATGAATGCAAGAACAGTTATGAATGCGGATACAACAGAGATAGATACATCTGTATCAGTTGTTAGAAGTGCATTTGACCAGCCTACCGAGGATGAAATTCGTAAGGAAACTCTTATGAATGAAGCTAGAATCAATGTAATGAAAGAGCATTTAGAAAGGGAAAAAGCAGAGAGTATGGCTGATAAGGTTAATATTTATCATACAGTTCCTCTTAATCCGATGTTTGAGCAGGAAGAGGATGGACAGATTGGATTAGCTGAACCAGACGAAGAGGAAGCACAGATTGAAGGTCAGATGACAATTGAGGAAGTGCTTCATGAGTACGAAATTAGAGCAAAATATGAGGCGGCATTAGCAGAGGTTGCTAAGTATGAAGCAGAAATAAAGAAACAGGAAGAACGTAGAAAAGCAAGAGAAGCTGCAATTGTATTAGAACAGAATAAGCAGGAAGAGTTTTCTTCTGAATCTGATGAGGATACATTAAGCGATGAAAATGACGAGCTTGTTCAGGTGGAGGAAGGAACTGATTCGGACTGGATTGAGGATACAGGCGAGATTCCAACAGAAACAGTTAAGCATTTGGACAGAGAAGACCCTGTGGAGGAACAGGAAGAAGAGTCGGAAGAACTGGAAATTGATGAGCAGCAGGATTTAGTAAATGCTCTTTTTGGAGAGCTGCCTAGTGTAGAAGAGGTTCTGGAGCAGAGAGATGATGAGGAAGTGCCAATGCCGGCATTTGGTCAGCCGGGTAGTATTGATGCCATACCTATAGCTACACCTGTAGTAGCACCTGTAGTTGAGCCGGTAGTTACACCTGCGATTGAACCGGAAGTATTACCTGTGTCAGAAGAGGCTGAAGCACAGTCAGAAGATATGGAAATTGCGTCTGAGGTAGCTGAGCCGATAGATGAATCAGAGGATGATCCGGGAGTGGTGGCACAGCCAGAGGAAGAACCTGAAGCTGAACATGAAGAACAGGAAAGAGTAGAAATTCAAAATAGAGATGAAGAGGAACTTGGAAAAATTCGTCTTAAGGATGAATACAGGGCTGTATTTGCTGATTTCTTAGATATGCCGGGACTTGAAGAACAGCTTGTAAAAACTATTGATCGTCTTGTCAATGAATTTGAGGTGGACGGAACTTCTAAAAATAACAATGTTGTTATTATGGGTGATGCTAAGACTGGAAAGACAACTCTTGCACTTGGAATTATCAAGGTTGCAAACAGAGCAAGAGGAAATGGTCGTGCAGGAAGAAAAGTTGCTAAAATTAAAGCAGAGATTCTCAATAAAAAGGGTGTTACATCAGCTATGCCAAAGATTCTTGGTGCCGATTTGGTTATCGAAAAAGCTGGAAATCTCACACCAACAACAGTAATTGACCTTATAGAGATAATGAATACTTATACAGAGGAAATGCTTATTGTTATGGAAGATGATCAGGCAGCAATTGAAAGGCTTTTTAATACTACACCTAAGCTTAAGAAGGTATTTGACAATACAATATTTATTAAAGGTCATGATGTTGATGATTATGTTCATATGGCAAAGGATTATGCAGCTAAGAGAAGATATGTTGTAAACGAAATGGGTACTCTTGCACTATATGAGAGAATTGGTGATATCTTTGGAAGAAATCAATGTGTTACTAAAGATGAGTTAGAGGGTATCATTGACGAAGCTATTAATCATTCTGAGCGTGGAGGCATTAAGAGATTATTTGGAATGGTAAAGCGAAATAAGGATGAATTTGGAATTCTTAAAGAGGAAGATTTTATATAAGGAACAGAAAGGTTGGAAGTTATGAATCAGTTAGAACTAAAAAAGACGGCTAATGAAGTAAGAAAAGGTATTGTAACTGCAGTCCATAGTGCAAAATCAGGACATCCAGGTGGTTCATTGTCGGCAGCAGATATTTTGACTTACCTGTATTTTGAAGAAATGAATGTAGATCCACAGATGCCTCAGATGGAGGAAAGAGACAGATTTGTATTGTCGAAGGGACACGTTGCGCCTGCACTTTATTCAGTGCTCGCTCATAGAGGATATTTTCCGGTTGAAGACCTTAAGACGCTTAGAAAGGTTGGTTCATATCTTCAGGGACATCCTGATAAAAAGGGGACGCCGGGTGTTGATATGTCCAGTGGTTCATTGGGACAGGGAATTTCTGTTGCAGTAGGTATGGCTTTATCTGCAAAGCTTCAGGATAGAGCCTATAGAGTATATACATTACTTGGAGATGGAGAAATTCAGGAAGGACAGGTTTGGGAAGCCGCTATGTTTGCAGGTCATAAGAACCTTGATAATCTCGTAGTAATAGTTGATAACAATGGATTACAGATTGATGGAAGCATTGATGCTGTATGTTCTCCATATCCAATTGATGAAAAATTTAAAGCATTTAACTTTAATGTAATCAATATAGATGCTCACGATTTTGAACAGATTGAAGCAGCACTTAAAGAAGCTAGGAACACAAAAGGTATGCCTACAGCGATTATTGCTAAAAGTGTTAAGGGTAAGGGCGTTTCATTTATGGAGAATAAAGCAGAGTGGCATGGAAGTGCTCCAAATGATGAAAAATATGAAATAGCTATGGAAGAACTTAAGAAAGCAGGTGAAGCATTATGTCAGAAGTAATTAAAAAGGCAACAAGGGAAGGTTATGGTGCAGGTCTTGTAGAACTTGGTAAAGAGGCAGAGAATTTAATCGTACTTGATGCTGACCTTGCGGAAGCGACTAAGACTAACATGTTTAAAAAGGAATTTCCGGACAGACATATAGATTGTGGTATTGCAGAGTGTAATATGATGGGTATTGCAGCTGGCTTAGCACTTACAGGATATGTTCCATTTGCCAGTTCATTTGCTATGTTTTCAGCAGGAAGAGCATTTGAACAGGTTAGAAATACAGTGGGATATCCACATTTAAATGTTAAAATTGGAGCAACTCACGCAGGTATTTCAGTTGGAGAAGATGGGGCAACTCATCAGTGTAACGAGGATATAGCTCTTATGAGAACAATTCCGGGAATGACTATTATTAATCCTGCAGATTTCGTTGAAGCTAAAGAAGCAGTTAAGGCTGCATATAAAATTGATGGACCGGTTTATTTGAGATTTGGTCGTCTTGCAGTTCCGGTTATGAATGATAATCCTGATTACAAATTTGAAGTAGGAAAGGGTATCGTATTAAGAGAAGGAACTGATGTAACAATTATTGCTACAGGACTTCCGGTGTCAGAGGCACTTATAGCAGCAGATGAGCTTGCAAGGGAAGGTATATCAGCTGAGGTTATAAATATTCATACAATTAAGCCTCTTGATGAGGAACTTGTAATTGCATCAGCTAAGAAGACAGGAAATGTAGTTACTGTTGAAGAACATTCAGTTATTGGTGGTCTTGGAAGTGCTGTGTGTGATGTTTTATCAGAAAAATGTCCTACAAAGGTGACTAAGATTGGAATGTATGACAAGTACGGCGAATCCGGTCCGGCAGTTGAATTAATTCATAAATATGGATTGGATGCAGAAGGAATTATTGCTAAGATAAAAGAAGTTTTATAGTTTTATAGGATACATTAGGGAGGAAATGAAATGTTTTGTACTACTTGTGGAAGAGAATTGCCTGACGGAAGTAAATTTTGTTCAGGTTGTGGATTACCTATAAATAATGTGGAAATAGAAGATACTTTTAATAATCCGGTTGAAGATTATAGTCAGAATAATATGTATAATCAGAATGGATACACATATCAGCAAACGGCAAATGAGTATATTGCTTATAAGAAGAAGGTTGCACCTTTTAAGGTAATTGCGGCGATAATAAATTTATTGACTACATTTACACTAGGGTTTATGGCTTTAGCATATATAGGTGTTGGCTCTGGTGTGGAAGGCATGGATGTGGTTGAAAAAGTAGATCCAAATGTATCTACAGGTTTCATGATATGTGGATTTGTTTTACTTATATTTTCATTTTTTATGTTAATTGCATCAATAGTTGCGATAATTGTTCCGGCAAAGGCGGGAGTTATATGTAATCTGATATTTACAATCAGTTGTGGTATTTTATTGATATGGTCTATTGTACTTAATTTTAAATTGGGTGGAGTTGCAGATAAACTTAATTCATATGGAATTAGTATGGATTCTACTCAGTTAGTTTCGGATATGGTAGTTGGATTATATGTATTTATTTTCCTTAATGCCGGAGGACAGTTTATTTCATTTATATTAAGTATAATTGGAATGATGTTTAAAAAGAAAAAATAAAAAACAGACTGCAGTTCAGTTAAAAAAACAGGCTGCAGTCTTATTATTTATTACAATCTATTCTTCACCAGTACTATTTAGGGCATCAAGAGAGTATTTTAAAATGTTTCGTATTTCTTCCTCGGGTAAGCCCATTCCATATGCAAGTTCCTCGAGGGTGGCTTCCCTACCATTTTCTTTGGCAAATTCTGTTGAAAATCTATCAAGTGCATTTGCTCTGTCTGCAAGATGCTTGCCAATTCTACCGGCATCAATTTCCTCGTCAATTACACCTTGGATGGCGTACTCTATACATTTATCAATATGAGAGTTAAATGATGCTATAGAAATGTCATCATTAAATGTTGCCACACCTTCTATTAATCCCATGTTACCCTCTTGTATAAGGTCGGATGTAGGAATTGACTTGCCGGTGTATTTGTTAGCAATGCTTACAACACGTTTAAGATTTATTTCTATGAGCTTGTCTTTTGCCTTTGTGTCACCGCTGTAAGCCTGTCGGATTAATTCTAATTCTTCGGGCAGACTGACATCCGGAATATCATTTAGTTCATTCATATACATATTTATATATGCCTGCTCGGTTGCAGATTCTTTGTACTCAGTGTCAGTGCCGGAGCTTGTAGTAGTGTCTGATGATTTTAAAGGTTCAATGTAACCTTTGATGACTACTTTGTTTTCAATAAGATATTCGTATACATGTTCCATCATATCCTTATCAATGATACCTTCAAATGCATTTTCTATTTGCTTGGTTGTAAGTGTATTTGCATTAGCAGCTGCTAATTCTATAAGTGAAGTAAGAGCTGTATTAAATTCTAATTTTTTATTCATTTTGACCTCCATAATCAAGTAATTTTTTGGCATAATATAGTACAAATTTTTTAAGGGTTGGATGCCCTTTAGCTCTATCAATACTACCATCATAATACATAAATAAGACTTCAATACTGGTTGAATTCCAAGCTCGTTTAATAGCACGCTGCATAGCACGTTCAACGCTGGGAACTGTTTGACCATATTTATCAGCAAGGTTGTCAAGGGAATAGTCTAAGTTATTTATACATGTATTTAATATTATGTCACATAAATATGTGTAGCCTTTAGATTTTCTGTGAAAATTAAAGGGCGCTAATTCTATCTCGATTTGTTGGCGTAATAGTTCCTCGGATTGAATACCGGGTGAAATATGCGTATTACGATTTTTAACAATTGTATGCCTAAGAATACGAAGTAAACTAATTGGCTCCTTATGTGTATAGCCTTCAGAGTATTTTGTTAATATGAAGTCGGTTCCTAAAGCTCTTGCTTCTTCTTTAATGAGATTACTAACATTGTGTGTAGTTAAGAGAATAAAAGGCTTATGCTTTCCGAAGGTGTTGGCTAACTTCGTAAGGAAATCTAAGCCGTTTCCACCGCCCTCATGCAATTCCAAATCAAGTATAACTGCATCCGGCATGTTTTCAAGAGTGTAGCTGTAAGCATCAACTGAGTTGTTAGTAGTTTTTATAATCCTTATATCGTCAAATGTATTAGCATACTCGGCTATTTGAGCACAAGTATCTTCATCATCTTCAACTAACATGATAGTTAGTACATCGTCCATCATTTATATCCTCCGTTTTGATAAGTATTGTTTTATTATAATATATAGTTACAAAAATGTACATAAAAATAAAATTTAATAAAAATTTTATAAAAACAAACGAAATTGCGAAAAACAAACAAAAATATTGTCGAAAACAAACGGATTTATATAAATTTATGTGGTATGATTAAGGTGTATGGATTGTTTATATATTTCGCGAAGATTAAAGTCCAATAACCAAGCACTTATAAAAAATAGTAGTAGGATAAGATTATGTAAGACATTTGGTCTTGATAATAAAAAGGGTAACAGAAATGAGGATGATAAAAGTTATATCTATGAAGCGGATGATGTAAGATTAAAAATATACGATAATGGAACATATTTGTATGAGATAAATAAATATGGTGAAGATATGGTAACAGTTAGTGATAAGGAAGCTATAGAAATTGCGGAAAAATTTCTAAAAAACAACAATTTGTTGCCAGAAGATTTTGAGTATTGTGGAATAAGTAGAGATATTGTTCAAGGAGGAAAAGATAACAAGGAAGTGGAGGTTGCTAAAATTATATATTTTTCAAGATTTATTAATGGAGAACAAGTAGATGGTAATTCTCAGGTTTATGTTATGTTAATTAATGATGGTGAAATTAATCAAGTATACAGTTCGTTTATTAAAAATCAAAAAAAGAAAAAAGTTAATGATAATTTCTTTATTGATATAAATGAAGGTGTTGAAAATTTGGTAAACCCTAATAACTTTCTTGATATAGATGAATCTGCTGATGAAATTAGTGTGGAAAATATAGAAATAGAATACTGGGAAGATTCATCACCATATTCCGAAGATAATTATATTCAACCAATTTATAGGATTACTGGAAATGAATATTCTGAGGGGAAAAATATTGGAGAATTTGAAATTTTAACGCAGGCATTGAAACCACAAGAAAAAGGGAAGGAGAAATAGTTTTTAAATAGTACTATAAGTGAACATTATGAAGAAAAAGATAGGGATGGTTTTATTAATTATATGTCTTATTGTAGACATTCTTTTAGTAGGATTGTTTTGGAAAAATTATATGTATTATATGGCGGATGTAGACGGATGGACCATTGGTTTGTTCATAGGCGCTGTGATTATATTAGAAAGTATTATAGTGATAGTACATTGTATAAAGGGACAAGATTTTTTAATATATAAGATAGTTATATCTGTATCTCTATTATTTATCGTTGGTACAAGTATATATAAAATTTATAACGATTCTGTGCATTATAATTTAAAATATGAGAATGTAGAGAGCATAAGAAGTATGGATAGAGATTTTAATGATGAGGAAACAAAGAATTTTATTGAGCTATTTAATAATGCTAAATATATCAAAAGAAATCTTAGTTGTGAGGAAGAGGGAACACCTGATAAGACAATTTTAGTTAAATTATCTGATGGAGAGTTTGTATCACTTTGCACATTTGGTGAACAGATTGCTGTTCATGTTACAGGTAGGAGTTATGAGAATAGTAGTTATTGGATGGAGCAAAAGGAAATAAGTGAAATAATTAGTATAAAATAGATTAATAGGGCAAACTCAAGGGAAACGTGGGGACGCAAAGCTAGAAGCCTAACGTAATGCATATAGCATTTTTATGGTGGTTCGGTTGCAATGAGATGGATTCATTGCAACCTTTTTGTGTTTTGAGAAAGATAAAATTGGAGGATTAATATTATGAAAATGGTTGTGTGATAGAAGATGGAGTATTAATAAAGTATTTTACAGATGACAAAGAAATAACAATCCCGGATAATGTTGAGGAACTAGGCTCGGGATGTATTGTATCAAACCTCGAAAGAATAGATAAAATTACAA
>JAFQLS010000009.1 GCA_017396555.1 Lachnospiraceae bacterium
ATTCTTGCTGTAAGGATAGCAATCTGTACTTCTGGTGAACCAGTGTCATTTGCTCCTCTACCATATTCAGCGATAATAGCCTGTTTCTTGTCTTTTGCGATCATGTTATGATCCTCCTTAAAATATATTTTAATCGCCCTTTTAATTTGATGGATACTCAGCAGCGGTCGGAGTGTCCGTCCACCGAGCATGGGCTAACCATACCTGAATAATATATCATATTAAAATATGATTGTAAACCTAAATTTTAAATTAATCTAAATATCTTACATAACAAACTGGTTGTGAGTAAAATGCGTTTGAAATAATAATACCCGCTTTTGTACTCGCAGCATGAACAATCTGTCCATTTCCAATGTAAATTGCTACATGGTCAATTCTATTGCTTGATGAATAGAAAATTAAATCACCAGGTTTTAATTCTGCTCTTGAAATTCTAGTACCATAAGAAGGCTGGGATGCTGAGTAATGTGGTAATTTAATACCAAACTGTTCATAAACTTTCATCGTAAATCCAGAACAATCAACACCAACGCCTAAACGTTCTCCACCCCATACATAACGTCCTCCAACGTACTGTAATGCAAAGTTTACCAAATTTACACGAGTATCAGAAATACCATTTCCGTAAGTTAATTCTTTCATGGTATTACCTGTTTTTAATTTCATTTCAGCTTTTACATAATCCTTAGAGATATAACCCTGGAAATTTGTAAGCTCTACCTTAAACCAACCATCTAAATCTTCTAAGATATAGAATTCTTCGTCTTTGCTAATGGTAGAAATTATTTTTGATTCCGTGGTAGGTGCTGTACGAACACGAAGTGTCTCTGTAATAACAGTCGCAATATACTTTGCTTCTGTCTGGGCAATCGCAAGTGCTTCTTCACCTGTAATAATGTAATCCATACTTACATAACCTTCTGCATTACCAGATGAAACTTTATAAAAGCCATTTTCTTCACCAAGAATTTCGCATGCTGCATAATTGGTCATTTTACCAACAACAGATGAACTTGTATTAGCTTCTTTACGAATATTTAAGTTGCCATCTACTACAGCAAGTCCAAGATTAGTATATCCAAATGTATTATACTGTGTTCCCTGTCCTACTAGTATATTTTCTATATCAACAACTCCAACAGAATCTTCTACTGCACCATTTACACCTGCAACTGTGTTGTTACCATTTTCGCCAATTGCCGCATTTGCACCAGCAGATGACTGAATGCCATAATTATCTTTATCAATCATATTACGATTGGAATAATCAATTGTAACAGACGATAAACCTAATACCATCGCGAATACAAGTACACTGGAAACTCCTATTAAAGTCTTTTTATCAAAATTCATATTTTTCCTCCATAATTATGCTGTGACTTCACACACCTTAGTGAGTATATCAATATTCTTTTACATTGTCAACATAATTATGTAATATTTTTGTAATATTTCCTTGCAACTATAATATCTGACTCCATTTGAGCCTTTAATTCCTCAATAGAGGCAAATTTCATTTCCGGACGAATGAACTCCAAAAACGATACCACTATCTTCTCTCCGTACAAATCCTGGCTAAAATCATCAATATAGGTTTCCACGCCTACAATATGTTCTTCCGAAACGGTTGGCTTACATCCGACATTG
>JAFQLS010000010.1 GCA_017396555.1 Lachnospiraceae bacterium
AAGTTTTTCGTTGGAATGGTTTTTCTTTTTCATTTGCTAAAAATCTCCTTTGTTTTGATGTATTTAAAAGTCGCCAAACTTTCTTACATCATACTGGGAGATTTTTTTAATTGTCAAATTTCATGTTCTATAGGAATGCTTGTATTTTCGTTACCCCAACTTAATCGAAGTAACATATTTGTTATTTAAATACTTCTTATCTTTAATATCCTGTATTGATTTAATGGAAATATCAATCCATAATTCCTCAGCACAGGCTACTATATTTGCCATCATAATCCCCATATCAACATCGGTAATATTATTTACTGCTGCATTGCCCGGTTCCCTTTTGAATACATGTATCTTCCCCTCTGAAATAACGAATCTCCATGGCTGATTATTAAAACTTGAAGGTGCCAATCTTGCAACTTCAAGCAGTGTTTCCATATCCTTTGTCATCTCTGTCTTCTCTACGCAAATTCTGTCTAAATTATTTCGGTTTGCCTTAGCAGGATTACGATACAAATCATCCTTTGGTACACCAAATGCTATACAGGTCATATATTTACGCCCCAACGAATCCTTATTATATATTCCAACCGGCAACATCTTATAACAGGTTCCAATCCCCCTTGAAGTTAAATATAACACAAGCTGCTGCATCATATATCCGGCATTAAAGTAGCACCCTTGTTTATTCTCTGAATACAAAACCGCATAATAAGGCGGACGTAATTTCTTACCAAGTGTCCTGATAATCTCTATATCAGCATCAATTTCCGGAGAATATCGTTCAATGTTACTGACAAACTCATCAATTTCCATTAAAACTTCCTTATTCAATTCTTCCTGACAAAATGATCTCACAGACATTCTTAATTCTGCCGCATCAAAAAGATTCATTATACCAACCCTTCCATTTGTTCAAGCAACCCTTCAAAAACTTTCATCGCATTATCAACAGGCTCCTCTATCGTCATATCAACTCCTGCCATTTTAAGTAATTCTATAGGCGATTTACTGCACCCACCACTTAAAAACTTCATGTAATCCTTAACCGCACCTTCCCCATCTTTAAGTATTTTTCCAGACAGCGCAATAGCTGCGGCAAATCCTGTAGCATATTGATATACATAAAACGGTGTATAAAAATGAGGAATTCTTGCCCATTCCATTTCAATAAGCTTATCATCCGCAATCTCTTCACCATAATATTTTTTATTTAAATCATAATACATTTCACACAAGCTATCCTTAGTAAGAAACTCTCCCGCTTCAACCTTTTCATGGGTAAGCAATTCAAATTCGGCAAACATAACCTGTCTGAACAATGTACCTCTGAACTTTTCCAAGTAGTTATTTATAAGATATATCTTTTCGTCCTTGCTGTCAATATTTTCGAGCAAATGATGCAATAATAATGATTCATTACAAATAGAGGCAACCTCTGCTACAAATATCGTATATCCACTATATACACTCGGCTGAGTTTCATTTGTATAATATGAGTGTATTGCATGCCCCATTTCATGCGCAAGTGTAAATACACTATCGAGATTGCTTTGATAATTAAGCAGTACATAAGGATGGCAGCCATAACAACTCCATGAATATGCTCCACTTCGTTTACCTTCATTTTCACATACATCTATCCATCTATTATTAAAACCTTCTTTTAAAATGTCAAGGTATTCTTTGCCCATAGGTTTAAGCCCCTCACTCACCATGGTCTTAGCCTCTTCATAAGAAATTTCCCTTTCATCTTTATATATTATAGGTGCATAGATATCATACATATGAAGCTTATCATAACCCATAGTTTTCTTTCTAAGCTTGACATATCTATACATTAATGGCAAATTCTTATGCACTGCTTTAATAAGATTCATATATACAGACTTTGGTATATCATTAGAATCAAGTTCTCTATCCAAAGTTGAAGAATATTTTTCCGCCTTTGCATAAAACACATCCTTTTTTACCGACGCATTATAAACCGAAGCCATAAGATTTCCATACTTTTCATAGGTTTCATACATTGCTTCAAACGCACTCTTCCTTACACCCCTGTCTTTACTTTCAAGATATTTGATATAATTGCCATGTGTAAGTGCAACCTCTTCTCCATTTTCATCTTTAATAACAGGAAATTTCAAATCAACATTAGAAAACTTTGCAAATATATCTGATGGTCCGGATGCTATCTCTCCTGTCATAGCTAATAATTCCGACATTTCCTCCGGCAAAATATGTTCCTTCATTCTAAATATTTCTTTAACTGCTCTTTCATATATTGACAATTCTTCCTTAGAATAAATAAACTGCATAAGTTTCTCTTCGCCAATCCCCATAATTTCAGGCTCTTCAAAAGAAACCAAAGTCATCCATTTATTTGCCAGTGCATCTGTCCTTCCTGCGTATTCCTGATAAATGGAATTTCCAAGGTTTTCATGTAATTTCTGATTAGCATAAAAATATAATTTATTAACTTTTACATTTAATTCATCTCTAAGCTTAAAATATTCATATAAAATTTCTGCTGATTCCGATAAACACCCCTTGTATATTTTTATATCATTTATAGCTTCTCCTACTGCTTTATACTCCTCCAGAAAAAGTTCATCTGTGTCATACACATCCTGCATATTCCATGTCAGTTCGATTGCTATATCTTCTCTTTTCATTTTCAAATCTCCTCCACACTACACGTATCCATAAAATCTCAAAATAAACAGTCCTGCTGTTATGGTAAACGACGACAAAATAGTTGTTAGAACAATAATGCTTGAAGATAAAACTCCTTCATGATTCATATTTTTTGCCATTATGTAAGCACTAGCTGTTGCAGGCGCTCCAAGCATAATCAATAGTGCCACTAACTTATCTCCTGTAAATCCTATCCATATAGCTATAGGAATAAAAATCACAGGCTGCACAAGAAGCTTAATAATTGTTGCTATGACTGTCGGCTTTATTCTTGCAATGGCTTTCTTCCCTTCAAACCCTGCACCTATGCAGATAAGTGCTAATGGCGAAACCAATCTCGCAAACATTTCTATAGTAGTATCAGCAATCTTAGGCAAATCAATTCCAAGATACGAAAAAACAATTCCAACAAATATAGAAATAATCATCGGATTTTTACAAACATCAACAAGTGTCTTCTTAAATTTGTTATTGTCTCTTCCCGGTGCCTCTAAAGTAAGAATAATAACAGCAAACATATTATATAAAGGTACTGCACCAATAATCATAAGCGGTGCCATTCCTGTATTACCATATATATTTTCAATAAATGCCGCACCAAATATCGCAGCACTGCCCCTGTATGCCCCCTGAATAAATTCTCCTCTGTCACTCGAATCATAACACAATCTTGTTACACCCCATATAACTATGGTACAAAATAACGTTACTATTGCACAAAACGCAACATATTTCAAATCAAAATCATTTATAATATCTATTGCATATATATCCTTAAATAGTAATGCCGGCATACACACCACAAAAACAAATTTATTAGTGCACTTAACAAATTCTTCACTCAACATACCAATCTGTTTAAGTATATATCCTACTACCATTACTAAGAATACCGGCATTGTAGCATTCAAACTAAATATCAAACTATCCACATTTTTCACCTCTAGGTAATTTTACTACAATATATCTAGGATTTCTATGTCAAAATGTGATAAAATATTTAAGAAAATTTATTTAAAAATGAGGATTTTTAACTATGGAAATATTTTGCACAAATAAATTAAACCAATCCATCAACGAGCAGGTTTCTAATCTTTTGGACATTTGCAAGCAATATGAAAATATAAATGGCTGTGTTTTCCTTGAAGATGACATAAACTATATACAAGATTTTCCCTGCTATATATATTGTACAATCTCAGATGTACTTGTAGGATTTTTATCAATATTCATCCCAGATGATACTTCCTGCGAAATATACGCCTATGTTCATCCAAACTACAGAAACAGACATATATTTACCTCAATGTATGATAAAGCGCTCAATTTACTAAAAGCTACTACTATATCGGATATTCAAATAGTTTGCGAGCCTAATTCTACCGGCGAACAAATGTTATTGTCAAAAGAATGTTCAAATCCAATATGTGAGTGTATGATGAAATTTAACCATTCATATTGCCCTGAGACACATAATGATTTTTCTCTAATACCATACGATAACAATACCTATATCGAACTTACCTATAATAATATTATACTTGGACATTGCAGAATTGATTACACAAAGAATTGCGCAACTATTTATGATGTAGAAATTTACGAAGAAAATCGCGGCAAAGGCTATTCAAAGATACTTATAAATCTTGTTCTAAATCACATAAAAAAAAGCTCTATAGTTCTTCATGTTACAGCCAGCAACACGAACGCACTAAGAGCTTACACTTCATGCGGTTTTGAAATTATAGACGAATTACATTTTTATACAATCAGTCTATAACTTGTGGCCATAATGGCCAATATACAAATATCGCTTCACCTAGTATTTCATCTTTCGAAACAAATTGATCATTCCAGTATCTCGAATCCTCTGAATCATTTCTATTATCACCCATAACAAAATATGAACCCTCCGGTATCCGAATTTTATCCATATTTCCTTCCGGCATAACAGTCAAATAGTCCTCCGGAAGCTGAGTCTTATACTCCTCATCTTCACTATTACTAATATATACCATACCATTAATAATTTCGATGTATTCACCCGGCATTCCAACTACACGTTTAACAAACTTTTGACTATGGTCATCAGGATATTTAAAAATAATAATATCTCCGCGTTCAACTTCATCAAATATATATGCCAGTCTGAATCCAATCATTCTATCACCTTCCATAATAGTAGGCTCCATTGAACTACTTGGTACCAAAGCATTTATAATAATAAAATTGCTAATGATAAAGGCAAGAAATATTGCACATGCTATAAGCTTAACCCAATTGAATACTTCTCTTTTTAGAATTACATACTTTTTCCTTACATTTCTCTTAGATTGCTTATAGACTTTTCTATAATGACGCTCATTCTTTACCTCTTCCTCTACATATTTGACAGGTGGTTTGTTGCCGTCGCCCCAATATATAAATTCTATATCATCGTCTTCAAATCTTTCAGACATACCTCTACTCCATTTTCACAAAAATAATTACCTTTATAAATTTTACATTAAGAAATCTTTTATTTTTTTACTACGAACAGGATTACGAAGCTTTCTTAATGCTTTTGCTTCTATCTGTCGTATTCTTTCTCTCGTAACGTTAAATTCCTTCCCAACCTCTTCTAAAGTTCTTGGATGACCATCTTCAAGTCCAAATCTTAATACAATTACCTGCTTTTCCCTTTCTTTAAGATCTTCAAGCAAAAGATCAATATGCTCTCTAAGCATTACTGATTCTACATTAGCCTCCGGTGTAACCGTATTATTATCTGCAACAAAATCACCAAGATTCGAGTCATCTTCTTCTCCAATCGGTGTCTCTAACGAAGCCGGTTCTCTTGCTATCTGCATAATTTCAAGTACTTTACTCTCCGGCATCTCTAAAGCCTCTGCAAGCTCCGCACTTGATGGCTCATAACCAAGTTCAAGTGTTAATTTACGTTGCATCTTAGACATTCTGTTAATAGTTTCTACCATATGCACCGGAACACGAATAGTTCTAGCCTGATCTGCTAATGCCCTTGTCACAGACTGTCTAATCCACCATGTTGCATAGGTACTTAATTTAAAGCCTTTATCATAGTTGAACTTTTCAACACCTTTTATCAACCCAAGATTACCCTCCTGAACAAGGTCAAGAAAGCTCATACCCCTCCCCGTATATCTCTTGGCTATACTAACAACAAGACGAAGGTTAGCTTCTATAAGTTTCTGCTTAGCTATAGGATCTCCCTCTGCTTTCTTTTTCGCAAGCCTTAATTCTTCCTCTGCTGATAATAATGGAACCGTACCAATTTCTTTTAAATACATTCTAACAGGATCTTCCGTTCCTACGCCCTCTAAAAGATCTATGGCATCAAGGTCTATATTTTCCTCTTCCATCTCCAATTCGTCATCGGTCGGCTCTAAAAGAAGCTCATCATCATCCGTATGAAGGTCAACTTCCGAACCTCTTACAACATCCACCTTCATATCTTCAAGATACTGATAGACAAAATCCATTTGTTCAGCTGTAAGGCTCATATTTTTAAAATGTTCATCAATTTCTTTTACATTTATGACGTCTTTCTTGCCCTTTGCAATTTCTACAAGTTTTTTTAATTCTTCAACGAATTTTTCTTCCATTGTGAATTTCTCCCTTTCTATGTCAAAATTCCTTTGTTCGGCTCAACATTATACACAAAAAAACAGTCGGTGTAAACCGACTACAAAAAAATAATTTATTTTTGTTGAAATATATTATTTTTTGTCGAATATTTCAAGATTCTTTGGTCCTTTTTTTGCAATCCCAGATGTTATTTGGATTGCCTTATTATAATTCTTAATCAAGATATTTTTAGGAGCTCCACCGTACTCTCCATCAATAGCCCAAGGAACCTTCTCTTCTGATTCAATTTTCATTCGCGAGGTTTTAAAGCTCACAATACTGTCACTTTTAATATCCATACCAATAAGATTAGTCAGAACAGTTTGCAATTCAAGAGGATTCTTGATAGTTTTTATAAGAGTAACTTCAAATAATCCATCATCCAACACAATGGATTTACCCGTTATACCTTTAAAACCACCTACCGAAACGGCATTTGTTACCATTCCATATATAAAATCATCTTCTATTACTTTTCCATTAAAACTTACTCTTAAATGATAAGACTTAATCGAGGTAAGCTTCTTAATTCCCTCAAGAACATACGCTGAATGTCCTAACATATTTTTTGTTTCCTGCGGAGTCATATATGATACATCTGTAAACAAACCAAATGCCGCAATATATATGAATTTTTTATTATTAAAACCACCAATATCTACAGCAACCGGCATTCCTTTCACAGCAATTTCCGCCGCTTCAACCATCCTTTTCGGTATCTGCATACCAACCGAAAAATCATTAGTACTTCCTGCAGGTATGTAACCAAGTATAGGTTTCTCATCTAACTCCATCATACCTGTAATAACTTCATTAATCGTTCCATCTCCACCACTACATACAATTCTATCATATGCAAAACCGTATTTTTCAATATATGCCTTCGCATCAAACTGTCTTTGAGTAACTCGCACATCCACATGATATCCATACTGGCAAAATATATTTAAAATATCTGATAAATTTTCTTTAATTAATCCTTTTCCTGAATGTGGATTATAGATAAATAACATTTTTTTCATAGCGCTCTAGTATACTCCTTTAACCATTTCTTAACATCTTCTTCTAAAAATGGTGCTATTGTATTATATACCATTTGGTGATATATATTCAAGTTATTAATGTCCGAATTTTCTAAATATTTTGTGTCAATTGCTTCCAAATCTATAGGAGCCATGGTTAATTGTTCAAAACCAAGAAAGGTTCCGTACTCATTTGTGCATTTTTCTACACATAACAACTCATTCTCTATTCTTATTCCATACTGTCCTTCAATATATACACCTGGTTCATCCGTTGTAATCATTCCCGGTTCTAATACACATCCATCATTTCTCTCTGC
Source organism: Lachnospiraceae bacterium (assembly GCA_017396555.1). Lineage (GTDB taxonomy): Bacteria > Bacillota > Clostridia > Lachnospirales > Lachnospiraceae > RGIG1934. The sequence continues at coordinate 7,676 of JAFQLS010000010.1, forward strand.
TATACTTCTCCATCTGAATCCATTTGGTGCTTCATGTACATTCAGCATATATCCAACACCATGCCCCGTACCACATTTATAATCCATCAAAACATTCCAAAGCGGTTCTCTAGCTAATATATCAAGATTAATTCCTTTACACCCATATAAAAAGGTAGCATTAGCAAGACTGAGCATTGATTTAGTTACTAATGTATAGTGTTTTTTCGCCTCATCAGAAATATCTCCCAACACAACCGTTCTTGTTATGTCAGTTGTACCTTCGTAATATTGACCTCCTGAATCCACAAGTAGAAATCCTTTTTTTTCTAATACTGCATTGCTATTTTCATCTGCTGAATAATGCATCATTGCCGCATTTGATTCGTATGCACTTATAGTTGCAAAACTTGGACATACGTATGTTTTATACACACTTCTGTATTCTTCAAGCTTTTCTGCTGCCAACATTTCTGTTATATGACTTCCTTTATTAATTTCATTTTTCAACCAGTATATAAATTTTGTAACGGCTACTCCATCCATAACATGAGCTTTTCTAAGATTTCTTATCTCTGTATCATTCTTAATTGCTTTCATTAATGTAGTTGGATTCTCTTTATCAATAATATTATTGCTATTGATTTTCTTCCATATATTATAATTAATTTTTCCTTTTTCAATCAGTATATTTCCTGACAAAGCCTTGATATCTTCATAAAATTCTTCATACGTTTTTATCTCAACATTTATTCCCGTAAAATATTCTGATATTGTTTTTGATATAGCTTCTTTCATAAGGTATATTATTGTCTTTTCACTTGTTATTATTGTATATGCAAATACAACCGGATTATATTGAATATCATTTCCTCTTATATTATATAACCATGCTATATCATCAAGGCTGGTTAAAATATGCACATCTGCTTTATATTCTATCATTTTATTTCGTATTCTGTTCAATTTATTCCCTGCTGTTTCTCCAGCATAGCTTTCCTCTAAGATAAATATATCTTTTCCAATCAGTTTGTTCCTACCATTCCATATTTCTCCGACTAAATCCAAATCAGAACAAACCATATAACTTTTTTCATATTCTATAACTTCTCTCGCCTGCATTACTTTACCATCAAATCCAAGCTTTTTTTCACCAATATTTCTATTAATATATTCCTTTATCGAAATTGTATTTTTCTCTCCCATTTTCATTAGTTTTATACTCGACCCCGCCAATTCCCTTTCTGCTTGTATAAAATATCTACCATCTGTGTATAACACCGCTTCATCCATTGTAACAATCATGGTCCCAGCCGACCCTGTAAAACCACTCATATATTTTCTACAATCAAAATAGTCGTGTATATACTCTGAACCATGGTAATCCGCTGTTGGAATTATATACACACTTATATCATTTTTTTCCATCTTTTTTCTTAGTAAATCAATCCTAACATCTACATTCATATATTTACCCTCTTTATTCTGATACCTCTAAGTATATACTTATATACCCTAAAATGCAAATAAAAGAGACCGGAAATTCCGGTCTCTAGTATAATCGATATTAAAATCAATAATAAGAATTAAGCGTTAACTCTCTTCTTTGAAGCAACGAAAGCTACTGCTGCAACTGCTGCGATAACTAAAACTGCTGTAGAAGCTGCATCACCTGTTACTGGTGTAGCATCTTTACCATCAGATGTAGCTGCTGTTGTATCTTCTTCTGCTGGAGCATCTGTTGCATCTTCTGCTGGAGCATCTGTTTCTTCTTCAGCTGCTGCTGGTACCCATGTAGCTGCGTCAGCTGCTGCTTCTGTAAGGATTCCCTTAATTTCTTCTGGGTCTTTTCCTTCGCCTTCAGCATCTGCTCTGTTACAATCAACGTTAACTGTTACACCTGCACCTGTAGCTGTGTACTGATATCTAGCTGTTGAAGCTGGGTTATACCAGAATGTTACATCTGTAGCTTCTGCAACTGTGATACCATAGTTGTTAGACATTCCGTCTGGAGTCCAAGCACCATTAACGATGATCTTGAACATATAGTCACCAGCTTCAAGATTTGTTGTGAAAGAGTAGATTCCATCTCCATCTTCATCTGTGAACTTAGAGTTCATGTCTGTAGCATTCCAATCATTCATTGAACCAGCTAATGTGATGATATCATCAGCATATGCAGAGATACCCATAGCAAGTGTCATAACTGCTGTTGTTGCAATAGCAACTAATTTCTTCATTGTCTTCTTCATAAAACAAATCCGTCCCTTCTAAAATTTTTATTAATTGACATTAGTATCAATTCTTTAAGTATTATATAACAATATATGTTATTTGGCAAGTGTTTTTTTGTAAAAAACGTATAGGGCATTTTTCATTTATAATGATTTTATGTTTAATTTTACTAATATAACTATTTTATATTGTATTCCAAATAAAGTTGTGCACGTAACACATTATCCATTAATATATCCATTAATTCTATATCTCTCCCAGATTCTTTCACTCTAATAATTAAGGTTGCCAATCTGTCTTCTCCTTCTTCTCTTCCTTCTTCTCTTCCTTCTCCCCTTGCCTCATCCATCAAATCCTTAATTCCTTTGCACATATCCTTATCCTCTCCTTCTTCTGTTATTCTTATATCTGCTTTAACACACTCATTAAGTAGAATTACTGCATCTCTACTAAATCTGTTTTCTTCATTACCTTCCGCATTCAAATATCTTCTGCGTATTTCTTCTTTATCTTCTGAATAATTAATAAAATTAAGAACTTTACCTAATTCTGTCTTGAATTTGCCAAAATCTTCTATGTCATTAGGAACTATCAAATTAAGCTTATAATCCGATACATATTCCAATATCTCAGAATTATCAGTATCCAACATCTCATGAAGACTTCTTGCTCCATCCCATTTACCTGAGTTCCAATATATTGTTATAGTAACAACCGGCATTAGTTTATCTTCCTTAGTTAAGCCTGACAAGAATTCAACTCCTTCCAAATCTTTCTTTTCTCTATGCTCCTTAACATACCCCTCAACCTGCGATGCATAATTAAGAGCATCATACAACATATTACGAATAACCATCGCATAATTAACATCCGTCTGATTCTCTATTCCTATAATCATATATGTAACTCCTTTTGAAGACTTTACAACACATCGTTTAAGAATATCTCGGAGCTTTTGTATTGATGCAACCTTACTATTCCTACCTTCAATTATACCCAATTCTGTAATATCCCTCTCCTCAAGTTCATCCTCTTTAATAACCATTTTACCATCAAACAAATAATAATTACACACATCTGCAAACTTATCATTCTGTTTCATATACTTCCTAGTTATAACGTCAATTTTACCCAATAATCATCTACACCTTTCAAAGTTATATTTATTATTTATAGAATATTCTATTTATTTTTAGTATTATAGCATTTAAAAACATTTTTGTCTACCATTAATATATTTTATTTTCGTTCTGGAAAGTATGAAATATGTATATAAATGCTTCCGGTTCACTTTTCGTTTTTTGTATTTCCATACATATTCACACAATAAAATGTATTAGTTTACAAACCAGTTTCCCCTTAGCAAAACGTATTCAACAGTATAAAAAAAGAAGAACCCCGAGGGGTTCTCCTTTAATATTTTAATCAAACTCTATTTACACTGTGTAGAATGTAAATTATGCGTTCTGTCTCTTCTTAGAAGCAACTACTGCTACTACTGCAACCATTCCTAATAATACTACTGCGATAGGAGCTGCATCACCTGTTGTAGCACCATCAGCCTTTTCAGCTGTTGTTTCTTCTTCATCTTCTGCTTCTGTAGTTTCGTCATCAGTTTCTTCATCTCCATTAGGATCTTCTACTGCAACATCACCTACAAGACCATTACCATCATATTCGTATCCAGCTTCTTCAAGAGCTTCAACTGAATCGAACATTGTAACACCGTATGTAATCTGTGTATCAGATTCAGCTGTTACATCACCAAGAACGAACCAATACTCACCTGGAGCAAGATCCTTTGTATCTGGTGTCTGCTCTTTCTTAGCTTCTCCTGCATTAGCCTGCTCGTCTGAAACCATGTTATTAAAGATTACGTTGTAAGCTGGTTCTGCATCAGCATTTGTACATACTGCATACCATGTCTCTGAACCATCTTCTAACTGCATCTCTGAACCTGGCCAAGAACCTGCAAGTTCAGCCCATGATGAGTATGTAAGATATACACCTACTTTTTCCCATTCCATACTATTAAGGAAGTGAATCTTTAATAAAGCATCTTCCCAAGCTGAAGCATCTGGAGCTGTTGTTGTTTCTTCTTCTTCACCATCATCTGTTGCTTCTGTTGTAGCTGCTGTTGTAACTTCACTTGTTTCAACCTCTTCTTCAACCCAACCTTCTGGAGCTGTTGTAGAACTTGTAAGTGTGTAATTAGTATTACCAAATTCATCTGGTTCTGTTGCTAAATCTCCAATTTCAAACCAATATGTTCCTGCTGCTAAATCGTTTGCATTAACTGTTTGAACTGTTCCATCATTGAAAAGCATACTTGTAACACCATCTGTTGCAAATGAAACATAATACCATCCTGCATTTTCTGTACACTGTGTCATAGCCACACCAGGCCATTCTGGACAAAGATTACCTTCTGATGTCCATGCCCAATAATTCAAACCGTTCCAACCATCTGCAAGTTTTACATAACATGTTAATGTTCCTGCAGCTGCTGCATTCCTAGACTCTTCCTCAGCCACTAATGCATTATATGCTGCTCTAGCTGCTGTTAATGTAGCATAGTTAGTAACATTTGCCTTTTCAGTATCCGAAAGTGCTGCATATGCTGTTTCAGCTGCTTCGATTTTAGCTCCACTCGCAAGATCTACTGTACCAATAGCATCAATAGCTTCAATACAAAGTTCTGTTGCTGACTTTAATGATGGATCTGTTGTACTAACTGTTGCAACTGTACCACTGAATGTAATCCAAATTTCTGAAACATTTGTATCATTAAGCGCTGCTAATAAAGTTGGATCAGCATTTGCAACCTGTACAAGATCTGCAGTTGTAGCAGTATACTTAATTAACTGCATACCTGTATTATCATTCTGAGTATATGTTGCCGAATAAGTTGCCTTACCTTCTGTAAGTATAAGAGTATTAACGTCAGTCCAACCACCACTACCATTATCTTCTCCTGTCATTTCTCCCCAAGCAGATGTAAGCGAACCCATATTAACAGTTTCTGCTGTTATTGAAAGTCCACCCCAAGCCTGAAAAGCAAGACCTGCGTACGCTGACACATCATCATCACAAATAATATGAAGTGTCATATTTCCTTCTGCTGCCACTGCATCTACAGAAGGTGTTACCATCATAGCTAATGCCATAGCGCCTGCTACAACTGAAGCTACGATCTTCTTAATAGATTTTCTCATTTTTCAAATCCATCCCTTTCTTAATATTTTGTTTTTCCTTTAGTTCCTATCGACGTCTACACACATCGACCTTTTAACCCTTATATTATAGCATAATGATACAATTTTGCAATACCATTTTATCTATTTTCTTCATTTTATACAAACAAACTCTTCTTTTTTTGTACACTTTTCACAATTTAGCTTTATAAATCGCTAAATCCAGTCGGTTTCTACCTTTAATTTTGCATTTTCCTCCATTAATTTCTTAATCAGTTTATCTTTTTCCTCATTTTCTTTTGTCAACCTAGCATACTCTGTCTTTGTCTGCTTATACTCTAACTTTGTCTGCTCATACTCTAACTTTGTCTGCTCATACTCTAACTTTGTCTGCTCATACTCTAACTTTGTCTGCTCATACTCTGTCTTTGCCTGCTCCAAACTTTCCTTTGCAGCTTTATACTTTTCTTCAATATTTCCAAGCATAGTAAGTTTTTTCTCATTTTCCATTTGTCTTCTGTCTATTTCAGCATACTTTCTATCCAAATCTTCATATTCAAGAATTAATGATTCATCCATTTCTTCTATAACCTCCAATTGTTCGTATTCTGAATACAGGTGATTATACAATTTTTTCGTCAACTGCATTAATCGTCCAACATCACTTCCTGTGATATTTCCTACCTCATAATTTTTCTGTATACTCCCTATTATATCCTTTCGAACAAGGTTTTTCAATGCATTTAGATTTTCTTCTGTACGTTCTTTCTTAAGCAGTTCTCTAAGTTTTAGTAATTCAAATGGTATCAGTATTATTAGCTTCATATTATTTATTTCTTCAATCGAGTGTTCCTGATATTTGAATGTTTTAACTTTATATTCAAACTTTCCCTGCTCTTTAAAGTTTAGTACAAGTTTGTATGTATCTGGTACATTTTTAGCATCACCAAAATAGATAATCTTAGGCACGGGAAAAACAAGTTCCTCCTCATATTTCCTATATTGAACACTATGCCCATAACTATAATTAAACACTCTCATAACTATATCATCATCTGTATACATCTGCGCTTCTATATGGTAACTATCACATCCATTAACTGTTATTATCGTATCTGCCAGTGTTTTCCTAAGATCATCATCCACCATTTCTGTCCAATGATATGTAATAACACTATCAAGCGGGTAATCTGTATCAAACAATCCATTAATCAAATTAATTACACTCTTATTAGACAAGGTTAGTATCTTTTTGAAAATCCTATCATAAATTTCACGAATTTTAATACTCATTTTCCTCCATTCCGCATGCATTATTATTAGTATACTATTTGTATAATATACTAAATCTTCATTTTTGTCAACACCAAAAATATATTTGTTGTATACTTCACAAATTCTTCACAAAACCCCAATTGTTATTTTCTATATAATATGTTATACTCATCTTTATTGAAAGATTAACATATAATTGGATGGACAATTATAGAACGGAGGCACTAATGAGTGAAGTTAATGGTGAAAACCGACTCGGCGATGCCGAAGAGGTCAAAAAAGGACGTTTGGATGCAGATGCCGATATTTATCAAAATAGAGAAACACTAACACCTACCGAGAACATTAAAAGATTATCAAAAAAGGATCGTTGGTATTATTTTAAGGACTACTATCTCAAAGCAATAATTATTGTTACTTGTTTCTTACTTGTTACTATTTATGTATTCTATACTTTGGCAAAGAACAAGGAAGACGAAGAATTATTTGTGGGATATGTTGACTGTCTTTATGACACACTGGCTGCCGATACTATTTTGGAAGAATTTGCAGAACATATTGATATGAGATATACCAATGATGATTTTGCAGCTGATAGCTTTTTTTCTACCTGGACAGATAATCAATGGCTTACCGATTATGTTGACAGAGGCCAACTGGATGTTCTTATTCTTGACGAACAAATGTACAAGGCTTATGCTGCGAGAAATGTATTTCTTGATTTAAGCAAATATATCAATGTAGAAGAATACTCAGATTACATTGTTTATGCTCCTAACTACGAGGGCAAGGACACACCAACAGCCTTCCAGTGTGATTCAATAAAAATTTATTCAACTCAAACAGGAGAAGAGGTCCCTGCATATATTGCTGTATTGCAAAAATCTTCGCAAATCGAACGTGGTGTTGAATATTTAAAATTTGCAACTACATTCGAATATGAATATGAAACCGAAGAAACTTCTGAAAAGAAATAATCTTTAACAAAATTTTAGCCGAGGTCACGACACATTGTCGATACCTCGGCTTTATTTTTTAATATAATAATTATTTAAGTATTGCAATTGAATGAGCTGGCATTGTTAACTTCTCTCCATCAAGAGTTGCCGTCTGTACACTATTTGCCGCTACAGTATCTTTCACCTTTGAATATCCGTTTGACTTAGGTATAGTTACTACCTGATCTTTATTTGTAGTATTCATAACAATAATAATAGAGCTGTCGTTATAAGTTTTCTTCATAACACACGCATTAATATTATCTGTTTCTATAAGTTCAACTTCACCACGTGCAATTTCAGGATATTTATTTCTAAGTCTTATAGTTTTTCTTGCATAATTGAAAATTGATTCCGGATCTTTAATCTGTTCTTCTACAGAAGCAAATTTATTAATTACCATATCAGCCTGCATTGCTCCAGGTCCATTAGTTATACCAGTTGTATTTGTTGATGACCATGGCATTGGAGCTCTCTTGTTCTGGTCGATACCGCTTCCGCCAAGACCAACTTCATCACCATAATATAAGAAGGTACTACCATTCATCATATGAAGCATACCAATAGCCATCTTAATTTTACCGGCATCGTATGCATAACCAGGTGCAATTCTGTCAACGTCATGATTACTAATAAATGGTGCCATAATATAGTCTTCATTATATGCCTTTTCAGCTTCAATTGTTGCTACATATTTCTTACCCCAGTTAGCCGCTGCTGTATCTGACAACTTACCATTAATTGTCTGTGCTATATAACCTGTACTTGTAGCCATATCGAAATCGAATGTACTGTCAATTCCACTTTCAAGATATTTAGCATAAAGACCAATTCCGTCATATACTTCACCAACTATATATGCATCTTCCTTGTATCCCTTAACATAGTCGTTAAACCATTTAAGAACTTCAATATTGTATGCATCCTGTCCATCTTGGAAATGCTTAACAGCATCAAGTCTGAATCCGCCAACTCCAAGGTCTAACCAGAATTTTGAAATTTCTTCAAATTCTTTTCTTACATCTTCATTTTCAAGATTAAGGTCTGGCATTTCGCTAACAAATACACATTCATACCACCAATCCATTGTTCCAGGAACCTTTGCATATGCACCTGTTGCAGGTTTACCTTTAGCAAAATGATAGTAATCAACATATTTACATTCTGATGGGTCTGGTTCTTGTCCTTCTTCCAATCCAGCAAGATACTCTGAAGCAGTTGTAAACCATTCATGCTTATCTGAACTATGGTTCATTACTAAGTCAATAATTAACTTAATTCCTCTCTTATCACACTCTTCAACAAGCTTCTTGAAATCATCAAGTGTACCATACTGCTTGTCGATACTGTAATAATCCATTACATCATACTTATGATATGAATTTGCCTGATGAATAGGCATAAGCCACATACCGTTACATTCAAGGTCTGTAGTTGTCTCTGGGTTACCATCATTAATATAATCAAGTTTCTCGATAAGACCCGGAATATCACCTATTCCATCTCCGTCACTATCATAAAATGAATATACAAATACTTCATAATATGTACGATAATTATCATCAATGATGTTTACTGCATTTTCATTTTCAGGCTCTTCCTTCTTATCTCCACCGCTACATCCAACGAGTGCTGTGATACCAAGAGCAAGAACTAATACTAATGCAAGCATTTTTTTTACTTTGTTCATTTTACCTCTCTCCTTTGCTTTTTAATCTATTATTTCTCTTTAATTCAGAGTAAATAATCGCTACCTGTGTTACATATACAGCCATTACAATACCGGATATAATATTTGCAATAGCCATTACAAGATACATTTCTCCAACAACAAGAATCAATGACAAATATTCCATAAAGCTACACAAGACTCTTATTCTCCATATATACATTATACGTTTCGTCTTTAGCTCCACCGAAAAGCTTTCTTCTACCGTTTTAACTCCTTTATATATAGAATACGTTGTGTAAATACCTAATAACATAGATATAAATGTGCAAAGCAGTCTTACATCTATATTAACAACAGGTATTACAAGACCTTCAATTATTCCATATAAATCTCCCATATATATCGCATATGAAAACAAACAAAACGGAATCATATACAACTTATCTTTTTTATAGGTTAGACATTTTTCCTGCTCTGCCTTCATACCAAAGAATAGAAAAACATACCCTATAAAATCAGGAATAAGCCCAATTCTATAACTGCCTGCTCCTAAATTCAATTCAAACAATATTAAAAGCAAGCCTATAATAATTCTTAACATATCACTATACCTTCTTCATTATATCTACCGTTGCACTTGTTCCGAGCCTGTCTGCTCCGGCAGCAATCATATCTTTAGCAGTTTTGTAATCTCTGATTCCACCAGAAGCCTTTACCTTAGCCTTACCTGAAACAGTATATTTCATAAGCGATACATCATCAACTGTTGCACCACCTGTACTAAATCCTGTAGAGGTCTTTACAAAGTCTGCTCCTGCTTGCACTGATAATTCACATGCTTTCTTCTTCTCTTCATCAGTCAACAAACAGGTTTCAATTATAACCTTAAGTGTTTTTCCACCGCAGGCTTCTTTTACTTTTTCTATATCTGACCTAACATAATCATAATTTTTATCTTTTAACGCACCTATATTGATGACCATATCAATTTCATCTGCACCCGCATTAACAGCTTCCTTTGTTTCAAACACCTTAACTTCTGTTGTAACGGCTCCAAGCGGAAATCCCACTACTGTACAAACCAAAACATCCGTACCATCAAGAATTTCCTTTACCATAGAAGTTCTATACTGATTAACACAAACAGATGCAAAATTATTATACATTGCTTCTTTGCAAATCTTTTTTACATCTTCTATTGTCGCAGATGGCTTCAGTATTGTATGGTCAAAATATTTATTAAAATCCATTTCTACCTCCACATTATTCCTTACCACTCCAACAATATGTGCATAAATGATCAGGATTAAGTCCTACCGCATCAACCATATCGTCCAGTCTTAAATAATCAAGCGAAGTAAAATTAAGTTTTTTCCCGATTTCATTAATCATATCTCTATATCTGTCGGTCTCAGGATTAGCATATTCTGCAAGAACATTTTCTGCATTATTGCCTTCCTTCTCTGCTATAACTCTTCTCGTTATCAAATCCATTTCTGATGTTGAACGTGAAAAGTTGAGATATTTGCATCCATATAGCAACGGTGGGCAGGCAGGTCTTATATGAACCTCTTTCGCCCCACTCTGATATAAAAATTCTGTTGTTTCACCTAGCTGTGTTCCTCTTACTATAGAATCATCTATAAGCAACAATTTCTTGTCCTTAATTAAGTCGTGAACAGGAATTAATTTCATCTTAGCGATGAGATTTCTTCTGCTCTGTTTTGTCGGCATAAACGAACGAGGCCATGTTGGTGTATATTTTATAAATGGTCTCGAAAATGGGATTCCTGACGCATTTGCATAACCTACAGCATGAGCAATTCCCGAATCAGGCACACCCGCAACAATATCAGGCTTAACCGTATCACGCATTGCAAGCTTCTCGCCACAATTATATCTCATCTTTTCCACACTCAATTCTTCATATGAAGATGATGGGTAGCCATAATAAACCCAAAGAAATGTACATATCTTCATATCTGTGCCGGGTGCGGCAAGTGTTTGCACTACTTCCGGCGTAACCACTACTATTTCCCCCGGTCCCAGTTCCTTATAATCTGTATATCCCAAATTAAGGTAGGCAAAACATTCAAAGGACACACAGTAACCATCTTCTTTTTTACCAATAGTTACAGGTGTTCTTCCCAGCCTGTCTCTTGCTGCATATACTCCCTTCGGGGTAAGAATAAGTATTGACATCGAGCCTTTAATAATCTGTTGGGCATACTGAATACCTTCTAAAATGTTATCCCTTTGATTAATAATCGCGGCAACCAGTTCTGTTGCATTTATATCACCGCCACTCATTTCAAGAAAATGAGAATGTCCGGTATCAAAAATCATTTTAACTATTTCATCGAAGTTAGTAATTCTACCAACAGTTGTTATCGCATATGTTCCGTGATGTGAACGCACTATAAGTGGCTGTGGCTCATAATCCGATATACATCCAATACCAAGATTACCTTCCATCTCTTCCACATCTTTTTCAAATTTTGTTCTAAAAGGTGAATTTTCTATATTATGAATAGCACGATTAAAGCCGTCCTTGCCATATACAGCCATTCCTCCACGTCTGGTACCTAAATGAGAGTGATAATCTGTTCCGTAAAACAAATCAAATACACAGTCATTTTTGGATGCAACTCCAAAAAAACCTCCCATTGTTTTTGTTCCTCCTTGACTTAAGATTAGGTTTGCCCAATAAAGCAATCTTACACGTTACGATTATAATACAAGCTTAATCTAAAATCAACCGAAATAGTTCACCGGTATGAACTATAAACCTGAATATAGTTCAAATTATGCTATTGTTTTTCTATAATAAAATGGTAAAATATATATGTAACTTTTTTCAAAAAAAATAAACGGAGGGAAAATTATGAAAAAAATTCTATCATTAGCACTAGCTATGATGCTTACTGTTTTACTTCTTCCTGTTAATGTCGAAGCAGCAGAAGCAAAAAAAGTAGCACTTAACAAAAATAGCTTAACAATCTATGTTGGCGGAAAGACAACTCTTAAGAATACCGGCACAGCCAAGAAGGTTAAATGGTCTAGCACAAAGCCTGGCGTAGCTTCTGTTTCACAGAAGGGTGTAATCACAGCTAAAAAGGCCGGTAAGACAACTATCACTGCTAAAGCAGGTAAGAAGGTTGCAAAATGTACAGTAACTGTTAAAAAACAGCTTAAAGCTAAACAGATAATTAAGAAAGCTAATCAGCAATTTAAGAATGCCAAGAGTTTTTCTATTAATGGATACATTAATTCAATCAAAAAGAAGAATTTTTACATGGCAATGGGTGTTAACTTAAAAACAAATGTTGTTTTTATGGATTTATCACCATTAGGTTTTCCAAAAATGTATATAGATGGAAACAAGACTTATTGGCAGGATACAACAACAAAGACTTGGTATTATTATACTTCAGACTCTGATGAAACCGATTTTGTTGATTCAGACGATTTAGAAGAAGGTCTTGATGATGATGCAAAATACAAATTATTATCTAACAAGAATTTTAATGGCAAAAAATGTGCTGTTCTTCGTATAACTGAAGAGGGCGAAACAATTGATTTGTATTTTAATCTTGCAAATTATGAATTAATTGGTGCATCACAGGGTTCAGGAAAAGAAAAAGTTGTTATGACTATTGATACAAAGACAGCTGTAAAGGTTCCTGCAAAGGCGTTAAAGACAGCAACATACAAGGAACTTTCTTTCGAAGAATAATCCTTGAATAATTGCTTCCTTTTCTGTATAATTAGGTATTATAGCGAACGAAAGGAAAATTATTATGAGTGGTATCGAAAAGAGAAAATTTAAACGAATCAATGTTGACATGACACTTAATATTTCTAATCTTTTCAAACAAGATAATGTAACTATTAAGAATGTCGAAGCTCCAATACGAGTTGAAAATATTTCCAAGAGTGGAATCGGTTTTGTATCTGCAAACATTCTTCCAGTTGGATATTATTTCAATGCTAAGCTTAAGCTTGGCGATGAGACCTCAACATTATACACAGTTGTTCGTATTATTCGTTCTCAGTGTATTGAGGGCTCAGACGAAATGTATTACGGATGCGAATTCATAGGACTTGCTCCAATACTTGAATACATATTTGATAACTTTGAAGCGCATGTTGTTGAGGGCGCGTAAAGATTGCATACTTAAAGAGGCTGTTGCTCTAACGATTGAAAAATCGTGGAGCAAAGCCTCTTTTTTAATAGAATACTACAAATTTTCTAACAATAACTTCTTAACAACTGCCGGATTAGCCTTTCCTTTAGTTTCCTTCATTATTTGTCCTATAAGAAAACCAAGAGCCCTTTCCTTTCCATTTTTGTAATCACAAACAGACTGATTATTTGCTGCAATAACTTGTTCTATTACCGTCTGCAACCACGATTCGTCACTTTGCATTTTGAGATTATTTTTTTCAACATATTCTATTGGTTCTATATCTTCATTAAAAATTTTCTCAAAAACTTCCTTCGCAGTAGTTCCATTTATAACTCCCTCATCAACAAGCTTGATCAACTTAACAAGGTTAACAGGCGAAAAGCTTATATCTTCCGCCTCCATATTTCTCTCTTTAAGAAGACGCATGGTTTCACCCATGAGATAATTACTAACCTTTTTAGGGTTTCCACCCAGTTCTACCGCTTTCTCAAAAATAACTGTCATATGTTTAATCGAGGTTATAATATCAGCATCATATTTAGGTATACTATATTCCCTAATATATCGCTGCATTTTCTCATCTCTTAATTCCGGCTGTTTGTATTTAATATCATTTATCCATTCATTAGAAATGACAATCGGCATAATATCAGGTTCAGGAAAATATCTATAATCCCTTGCATCTTCTTTCGAACGCATAGAATATGATTCCCCTTTAACATCATCCCATCTTCTTGTCTCCAGCTGTATTTTCTCGCCTTTTTCAAGAAGTTTTATCTGTCTTAATGCTTCATTTTCTATTGCTCTTGTTATAGCCTTAAATGAATTAAGATTCTTCATTTCAGTCCTTGTTCCAAGTTCCGTTTCACCTCTCTTCTTAACAGAAAGATTTACATCAACTCTCATAGAACCCTCATTGAGCTTGCAATCAGATGCTTCAAGATACTGAATAATCAATCTTAATTTTTCCAAAAACGTAACAACCTCTACTTCAGATGACATATCCGGCTCTGTAACAATTTCTATCAATGGCACTCCTGAACGATTGTAATCAACATATGAATTCCCTGTGATTTCATCATGAATGAGCTTTCCTGCATCCTCTTCCATATGAATTTCATGTATTCCTATCTTTTTGTTACCTGCACATGTATTAATTTCAACAAAACCATTTCTACAGATTGGCATATACAGCTGCGATATTTGGTAATTCTGAGGATTATCCGGGTAAAAATAATTTTTTCTGTCAAATTTAGAAAATCTTGTTATATCACAATTTGTTGCAAGCCCAACCGCCATTGCATATTCCAGAACCTTTTTATTGAGAACCGGAAGACTACCCGGCATACCTATACATACCGGACAGGTGTGGGTATTGGGTTTTGCACCAAAGGCCGTAGAACAACCACAGAAAATTTTACTTTTTGTCGCAAGCTCAACATGAACCTCAAGTCCTATAGTAACATCATATTTACTAAGCATTGCCATCACCTCCCGACTGTTCTAACGCAAAGGCAATACTAAATATTTTATCCTCTCTAAAATTATTTGCCATTATTTGCAAGCCAACCGGCATTCCTTTAGAATCTTGTCCACAAGGCACACTCATAGCAGGGATTCCTACAAGATTAGCCGGCACCGTATAAATGTCGCTTAAATACATTTTCATAGGTGAAATAAGACTGGCATCAAGACTTGGGGCTGTCGTTGGAGTTACAGGTCCTATTATTACGTCATATTTCTCAAATGCCTTATCAAAACGTTCTTTTATGAGAGTTCTTATTTTAAGCGCCTTGATATAATATTCATCATAATATCCCTCGCTTAACACGAAGCTTCCAACCATAATTCTTCGCTTAACCTCTTCGCCAAAGCCTTCACTTCTGGTTTTTTTGTATAAATCATGCAAATCTTCGTATTTATCTGTTCTATGTCCATATTTTATACCATCATATCTCGCAAGATTGGAGCTTGCTTCCGCAGAAGAAATAGTATAATAGGCCGGTACAGTATACTCCATTAATCCTAGTTCAAACTCCTCTACTACTGCTCCCATATCCTCCAATTTATTAATTGCATTTTGAATACAAGCTTTAACTTCACCATCCAAGCCTTTCTGAAAATATTCTTTTGGAACTCCGATTTTCAGCCCTTTTATATCCTTGTTTAAATGCTTCAAATAATTACTATCTCTCTTAACCGAGGTGGAATCCTTTTCGTCATAAACAGAAATGACCTCCATAACAGCAGCCATATCTGTTACATTTTTACACAAAGGTCCTATCTGATCTAAGGATGATGCGAACGCTATCAAGCCATATCTTGATACTGTGGAATACGTAGGTTTCATTCCTACAACGCCACAATGTGATGCCGGTTGTCTTACCGAACCTCCAGTATCTGAACCCAGCGCAAAAAAACATTCATTTGCTGCCACTGCCGAGGCAGAGCCTCCTGACGAGCCTCCCGCCACCATTTTTATATTATTAGGATTTTTAACAGCCCCATATGCTGATGTCTCAGAAGTAGAGCCCATCGCAAACTCATCCATATTAGCTTTACCGATAATAATTGCTCCTGCATTTTCAAGCAAGGTTACAGCCAAAGCAGAATAAGTCGGAACAAAATTATTAAGAATCTTAGAACCACAAGTAGTCCTGATACCTTTGGTGCATATATTATCTTTAACTGCAAAAGGAACCCCTGCTAATTTCGAGTCAAGCTTGCCTGCATCAATTAACGCCTGAACTTCACCTGCTCTAATCCTTGCATATTCTTTATCAATAGTAATAAAGCTGTTAAATGTATCATCAACATTTTCAATGTGCTCTATAACAGCATTCACTGCATCAATAACCTTGATATCTCCTGCTTTTATTCTCTCTGATAATCCAACTGCGGACAGCTCTAAAATATTATCCATATACTCCACCACCTTAACCAAACGTCTTCGGAACGCCAAACATACCATCCAATACCATTGGTGCGTTCTTCAACATATCCTCACGCATATCACCATTTGTGACTACATCTTCTCTAAACACATTATTATTAGCCATAGGATGGCTCATAGGAGCAACATCTTCTGTATCAAGTTCGCTCATTTTATCAAAGAAGTCGAGCATCATCTCTATATCTGAAACAGCCTGTTCCTTCTCTGTTTCATCAAGTTCCAGCTTAGATAATATTCCTATATATTCAATTGTTTCATTTGAAATCCTTTTTTTCATATTTTACCACTACCACCTAAAGCAAAAAGCACTCCGAAGAATGCTTTTACTTACGCTATACTATTTTAATAATTATCAATCACATACATAGCTCTGTCTACATCACTTGTAACACACAATACAACGTAGTTACCCATTACTGTAATTAACGCTTTATCTAGTCTGTCTACCTCTTGCGGAGCATATGATTCAAATGTATTTTTTTGTGATTCAACTCTTTCCTCAAATGCCTTTTTAACCGTCTCTGCTGCGTCCTTATCAACACATTCAACTACGGAAATTTCTTCTGTGGTTGCATTTGTGCTGAAATAACTGCACTGACTCTTTACTAAGCTTTCATCCACACCGTATATCATATAAAATACTGCATCTCTGCTCTGAGTCAACTCATCCTCATACTCAATATTTTCTCTTAAATCTTTTGCTAAGTCTTCCACTGCAAAATCATGTACCTTCTCTTCTCCTCCACATGCTGTCATCATGCATGCAAGCATTGCTGCAACTAATATTATTGCTATCTTCTTCATGTTAATCCTCCCTGTTTTCTATAATGTAGTCTAACCATTTATCGTTATAATATTTACCCATATGTACTCCATCAGGCGCAACATCTTCCGGAAGCACTCTGCTTTCACCACATATTCCTATCGCAATATCAAGATATATTGCACCGGTCTTTTTTGCAACACTTTTGATTCTTTCATCAAATGCGCTTACTCTGTGTGGTGCATAGGTCTGATTACTATCTGATTTTGTTTTTGTTACAGGAATTACTCCCTGAACATATATTTTTGCGTTTGGCTGATACTGCTTTACAATATTTACAAATTCTTCGTAGCAACGTTCAAATTTATCAAGGTCAGACCAACCCATCTCATTTATTCCAAATTCAATATATACATTTCTATATTTTTTTGTTTTTAAATGATTAAGTGTTTTTTCATCGCTTCTAACATCGCTAATATTCTGTCCTACACTACATAAGAAGTCTGCTGTTATTATCTGTGAAGTATTAAACAATCCCTGTGTTCTTGAATCTCCAATAAAACAATCGCCTGCAAATTGTTCATCATAGTATTCCATAGTTTTTTCGACCGGTTTATCAAGACTGAGACACTCAGTTAAAACATATCCTGTATCTCCCTCAAATTCAACCATTGACCAGCCATTACATATTCCAATTCTTTTTAGCGAATTTGATACACCAAGCTCACCTTTTTTTTGTGACTGCGTACTATAATCAACATAGACATATGTATGTCTCGTAACATATACAACTTCATCAACTTCCCTGAACTTAAGCTTAGGCTTTTTTGTGGTTTCCTCAAATTCTAATTCTTTTGTTGTATCCTCCGTTGTCGTTTCCTCTGGTGTTGTTTCTTCCGTTTCCTTTGTTGTCGCTTCTGTTGTCGTTTCTGTTGTTGTCTCAGAAGTCACTTCTGATGTTATTTCCTGTGTTGTTACCGTTTCCTTTGTTGTCGCTTCTGTTGTTACCTCTGTTGTCTTTTCAATTTCTCTATCACTGCTAGCACAACCTGTACAAGCTATAATTCCAGCCATTATAGGAATTATGTATTTCGTGTATTTCCTCATCTCTTCCAACTCATTTCTTAACTCGTTAACCTAATAGTTAGTTACACATACCTTAATATACTCGTATATACTCTTGTAGGTTTCCGCATCGTAATGCAATCCATCTTCTGTATTATATCCATAGGTCTTTAGATATGTATTAGCATCAATAATCTTAACATTATCATTTAGTCCCTGAATCATTTTAGTATTAAACTCATCAAGCTCTGCATTTGTAATACCATATCCATTTTGCTCAATAATAGCATCATCCACAGGATTGACAAGCATATAATATATCTGACATACATTCTCATCAGCTAGCTGGTTAATTGCAGTTATATAATTGTCAGCATTGGCTCTGAAATCATTCACTCCCATACCGATAATCATAACAGAATCTTCATCAACAATATGACTCTTTGCCTCAGCAAGATGATTCATCATAAAATGGTAACCCTCACCAATTTCATAAATAAATACATCTTCCGGTTCTGCAAACATTTCCATACCATAAAATCTGGAATCTCCCAAAAAAATGTATTTAGATACATTTATGTTGCCTCTTTCCTCACTTATGATAACCTTATTTGTTTCCTTTTCCGTTTTTTTTGTTGTTTCTTCTGTTTGAGGTTCAACTGTTTCTGTATTATTCAAATGCAGGCTAAGCGCATACATACCAACGCCCCCGCCTACACCTAATACAATAACAAGAAGTACTACTAATAATTTTTTCACGTTTAACCCTCATTCCTGTTATTTGAATCTTATTTTAATATATTCCTTTACTACCTCTACACATTCCTCAAATGACATTTCCTGTGTATTAAGACATAAATCATAATTCTTAGCGCAGTCCCAATCCTGTCCTGTGTAATATTTATAGTATTCAGCTCTATGCTTATCTGTTTTAACAATAAACTGCTCTATTTCCTTACGTGTCATTGATGACATATCTTCCACCACATCAATACAATGCTCAAGTGGTGCATGCACAAATATTCTTACAATATTTGGCACATCCTTGAGAACATAATCTGCACATCTTCCAATAGCCACAAAGGATTCTTTTTCAGCAAGCTCCTTTAACACCTTTGCCTGATAATTAAATAAATTATCATTTGAAACAAACTTGTCACTATCCGGAGGAATTATTTCCCCTCTGTATACGTTCTTGGCAACCTTAAATAACAAGCTTCCTTTTAACTTCTCATCAGCCTTTGCAAATAATTCTTCGTTGATACCGCTATCATCTGATGCAAGTCTCATTATTTCTCTGTCATAACATTCAATTCCAAGTTCTCTTGCCAGCATCTTACCGATAGTTTTTCCACCGCTTCCATAGCCTCTTGCTATAGTAATAACAAATTTTTTGTCCATATTTGCCTCCTATTCACCCAGATATGCTTTCTTAATCTTATCATCATTAATAAGATCCTTTGCATTTCCGGTAAGTGCTATCTTACCTGTCTCAAGAACATATGCTCTATCCGCAATTGATAAAGCCTTTTTAGCATTCTGTTCTACAAGTAATACAGTAGTTCCACTTGCACTAATTTGTTTTATGATATCAAATACTTCCGTAACAAATAACGGAGATAATCCCATAGAAGGTTCATCCATCAATATAATTTTTGGCTTAGACATAAGTGCCCTACCCATAGCAAGCATCTGCTGCTCACCACCACTAAGAGTTCCTGCAAGCTGTTTCTTTCTTTCTTCAAGTCTTGGGAATCTCTTATAAATCATATTAAGACTTTCTTCAATTTCGTTCTTGTCATTTCTGGTATATGCTCCCATAATCAGGTTTTCATATACTGTAAGTCCGGCAAACACTCTTCTTCCTTCGGGAACATGTGCCATACCATACTTTACAATCTTGTGTGGTGCTGTCGTACTTAGCTCTTTACCTTCAAATAATATAGAACCTGATTTTGGTTTAAGAAGACCTGTAACCGTATGGAGAATAGTTGTTTTTCCTGCTCCATTTGCACCTATAAGTGTAATAACCTCGCCTTCATTTACTTCAAATGACACTCCCTTTATCGCCTGTATCATTCCATATGATACATGAAGGTCTTTAACCTCTAACATTGCCATAATTCCTGCCTCCTATTCTCCCAGATATGCTGTGATAACCTCAGGGTTATTAAGTACAACTTCCGGTTTTCCATGAGTAAGCTCCGTACCAAAATTAAGAACCATAAGTTCCTCGCATATACCTGACACAAGCTTCATATCATGTTCAATAAGAAGTATAGTTACATCATATTTTTTTCTTACAAGCTGTATTGTTTCCATAAGCTCTGCCGTCTCATTTGGATTCATTCCTGCAGCCGGCTCATCAAGAAGCAACAGCTTAGGCTCTGTAGCAAGAGCTCTTGCTATCTCTAGCTTTCTCTGCTTACCATACGGAAGATTACTTGCAAGTGTATCTGCATCTTTCTCAAGTCCGAATACCGAAAGCAATTCCATTGCTCTTTCGTTCATAGCCTTTTCTTCCTTATGGTATCTTGGAAGACGTAAAATTCCTTCTATAACTGTATATTTTTGATGATTATTAAGTCCAAGCTTAACATTATCAATAATACTCATATTTCCAAATAATCTGATATTCTGAAATGTTCTTGCTATGCCCTTCTTGTTTATCTCTATCGGACTCTTTCCGCTTAATTTCTCACCATCTAACTGAAAATATCCATTTGTAGGTTTATAAACGCCCGTAAGCATATTAAATACAGTTGTTTTTCCTGCTCCATTTGGTCCAATAAGTCCATATAACTGCCCTTTTTCAATTGTAAGATTCAAATTATCTACAGCCTTAAGACCGCCAAATGCGATACCTAAATTTTTAACCTCTAGTAATGCCATAACTAATTATCCTCCTTTGCAGTTTTTTTCCAGAATTTTAATTTTGTTGTTACAGAATCTATAATTCTCTTACATTTTTCATTATTTGTAACAATCATCATTACAATAAGAATAATTGCATACACTATCATTCTGTAGGTTGCAAAATCTCTCAACAATTCCGGTAACGCATACAAAATTATTGTAGCTATAATAGAGCCTCTAATCTTACCAATACCGCCAAGTACTACATATACAAGAAACATAATTGATAAGTTAAAATCAAATTTACTTGCTTCAAGAGATGTTGTATGAGCATACATCGCTCCTGCAACACCTGCAAAAAATGCAGATGTAAAGAATACAATCAATTTGTATTTGCTAATGTTTATACCTATAGATTCTGCTGCAATACTGTTATCTCTGATAGCCTTAAATGCTCTGCCTGCTCTTGAATCTATAAGGTTATATATAACTATTAATGTAACTAATAAAATTATTACTGATACTATAAGACTCTTATATTTTTCAACACCTGTTATTGTCTGAGCACCATTTAAGATTACTACTTTACTCGCCGAATCTATTTTAGATGCATCAATCGGCTCGGAAAATGAAAAATGAAGTCCATTACAATCCTTAATTAAATGACACTGCTGAAGTATCTTGTATGTAATCTGACCAAAAGCAAGTGTAACAATCGCAAGATAGTCACCCTTTAATCTAAGAATCGAAAATCCAATAAGTGCACCAAACAAGCCTGCTACTACACCACCGATTACAAGTGCCAATAAATATCTTAATAAATCTGAGGTAATAACATTTTCTGTAAGCATTGCAAATACTGCACCTACATAACCTCCGATACACATAAAACCTGCATGACCAAGACTCAATTCTCCAAGTATACCAACTGTAAGATTAAGTGATACTGCTAATATTATATAGAAACACATAGGGATAAGGAGACCTTCATATGAATATCCTGCCATTCCTGTATTAACAAGAAGCTGTGACAATCCAAAGAAGAATATTACAAACAACAATGTCACTATTGTAGTTCTGGTGGTAGGTTTTATTTTATTAATTAAATTTTTCATTCCTTCCACCTACACTTTCTCATTAATCTTCTTACCGAGAAGACCTGTTGGTTTAACAATAAGTACAACAATTAATACCGCAAATACTATCGCATCTGATAACTGCGAACTAATATATGCTTTACTTAGGTTTTCAATAACACCTAATAATAATCCACCAAGCATCGCTCCCGGAATACTTCCTATTCCACCAAATACTGCAGCAATAAATGCCTTAATACCCGGCATCGAGCCTGTATACGGACTAATCTGTGGATATGTAGAACAAAGCAATGCTCCTGCAACTGCTGCAAGCGCTGAACCAATTGCAAAAACCATTGATATTGTAAAGTTTACATTTATTCCCATAAGCTGTGCAGCACCTTTATCTTCCGATACAGCCTGCATCGCTCTACCCATTTTTGTCTTATTAATAAACAATGTAAGTGCTATCATAATTACAACTGTAACAATAATTGTAACTACAGTTTCACCTGATATTTTCAATCCTTCGTTGATGACAATAGGCTTAAGTGTTACTACAGACTTAAATGTCTTTGCATCAGAACCTAAGATATTAAGTGCAAGGTTCTGTAATAAATAACTCACACCAATAGCTGTGATAAGTACAGAAATCGAAGATGCACCTCTAAGTGGTTTGTATGCAATTCTCTCAATCGTAACACCAAGTGCCGTACATACTAAAACACCAATTAATAATGACAACCATATAGGACATGATAAACTGGTTATTGCTAAAAATATTGTATATCCACCAACCATGATTACATCACCATGAGCGAAGTTAAGCATCTTTGCAATACCATATACCATTGTATATCCGAGTGCTATAAGTGCATATATTCCACCAAGACTTATACCACTGGCTAAATAAGATATAAAACTATTCATCTTAACTATTTCCTTTCTAAAATTCAAAGAAAGCTGTTGCTATAAGTATATCTTACGGCAACAGCTCATAATATTAGTTATATATTATAATGCTGAATAAGCACCATCTTTAATAACCATAGCCTTTGGATCCTTAGTAGGTTCTCCATCAGCTGTCCATGTCATAGAACCTGTAACTCCGTCTACAGTTATTTTAAGCATTGCTGCTTTTAATTTCTCACATAAATCCGAAGTACTAATAGTTCCATCCTTTACTTCTGCCTGTTCAACAGCTGCCTTGATTGCATATGCTGCATCATAAGCATCTGCTGCAAACTGATTAGGAATCACACCATATTTTTCCTTGTAAGCCTTAACAAAGTTCTGTGTTAAATCATCTTCTGCATCTGCTGCAAATGGTGTTAATAACATAACGCCTTCTGCCAAAGCTGCATCATCACCTAACTGATTGATGATACCATCAAGTCCGTCACAACCAAACCATTTTACATTATCAATTCCTGCCTTATCAGCCTGAGCTAAGATAAGAGCTGCTTCCTGATAGTAAATTGGTAAGAATACAAGTTCTGCACCACTTTCCTTAACTTTCTGAAGCTGTACAGAGAAGTCTGTCTTAGCATCACTTGTAAATGCTTCCTTAGCAACTATTTCAAGTCCCTGTTCTTCTGCTTCAGCTACGAACTTATCAAAAATACCTGATGAATATACATCTGAGCTATCATATATAACTGCCACTTTCTTTGCAACATCATTCTGAGCTATGTACTGTGCTGATGCAATACCCTGGTTAGGGTCATTAAAGCAAATTCTGAATGCATTATCATTAGCAACACAATCAACTGCTGAACCTGATGGTGTAATCTGGAACATATTATCCTCTGCTGTCTTCTCTGCAACTGCAATTGTACATCCACTAGTTGTAGCACCTAAGATAATCTTAGCTCCCTTATCCTTAAGAGCGTTATATGCATTAACGGCTTTTTCGTTGTCACATTCATCATCCTAAAAATTAAATGCAACCTTCATTCCGTTGATTCCACCTGCTTCGTTAATCTCTTCAAACGCAAGTGTTGCACCATTCTTAACTGCTTCACCATAGATTGCTGCATCTCCTGATACAGGACCAATACCACCAATTACTAACTCGTCCTTACTTCCTGTAGCACCATTACCACAACCTGCAAGAACACCTACTGCCATAACCATTGTCATAGCAACTGATAACATACGTCTCTTCACGTCAATTTCCTCCCTATATGAAAATTTACAATTCCCTCTTAGTCTACTATTCTAGGCATTATTTGTCAATAGAAAACACTTATTCTTTCGTATATCCAGGCGGATTAGGAATATAATTTCCATATAATTCAAATGCGTCAAATACTACATGCCATCTACCCGATGCCTTTGCCGACACAGCAATATATTTATCATTTCCTCTTTCTGCATAGCTTACAAGACAGCTTCCGGCTTCTCCTACATAACCTGTTTTACCTGCCTTAATAGTAACCGTATCCACTTCATTACCATACATTCTACTAAACATAGTACTTGTAAGCAGAAGTCCTTCTGGATTCTGTGGTGATTTGTTAGTAGTATACTGGTATGTCGAAAGAATTTCTGCACACAACTCATTCTGCATTGCATATTCCATAATCATAGCCATTTCTAACGGAGTTGTATAATGTTCATCATGATACAGACCTGATGTATTCATAAAATGTGTATTAGTAAGTCCGAGTTCCTCACATTTTTCATTCATCAAATCAACAAATTTTTCTTCCGAACCCGATACCAGCATTGCTAATCCTACAGCCGCATCCGCTCCTGATGGCAGGATAAGACCATAAAGCATGTCCTTAGCCGTTACCAATTCTCCGGGGGCAAAACCCGCAAGTGAGGCTTCCTCTCTATATAACGGATCAATGATTTCTGCTGTCATTTCAAATGTATCATCTAAATCATTTATATGTTCTACTGCTACAATAAGTGTCATTACCTTTGTCATAGATGCCGGAAATATCTTCTTATCATACCTCTTACCCGCAATTACCTCATGATTATTGACATCAACAAGAATTGTGTATGGGCATCTTACATTTTCAGACGTTATCTTTTCATAAGCCTCTGATTTAACAGGTCTGATAACAGCCGGAATATTATTTTCTATTTCTTCTTTATCAACATTACTCTCTGAATCCTTTTCTTCTACAGTTGCACTAACCTTTTTGGTTGTTTCTTCCTGTCGTTTAGTAGTTTCTTCCGACTTGTTTGTCTTGTCCGTTAACCTGTTAATAGTTATACCTAAAATAAATACACATAGAACTCCAAGCACTATAAATTTTATTAATCTTTCTCTTCTCTTTCTCTTTAATCTGTTTCGTTTAATTCTTTTATATGTTTCAGTTGCCATTTATTTACTCCAAATTTCTAATCATTATAATAAGCGCCCCAACTTCTTAGAGCGCCTATTTAGTATACCTATATCATACATTATTATTCATTATATGACAACAACTTTGCAAGTTGCTTTTACTTTTCCTGCTGTAACAGTAATCCTAACAGTTCCCTTTCTTTTAGCCGTTATCTTACCATTCTTATTCACTGTAGCAATCTTTGAATTTGATGACTTCCATTTTATTGAGCCATTGTAATACTTAGGATTATTTACAGTAACCTTTAATGTTTTTGTTTTTCCCTTTTTAAGTTCCAAATTACTATTACTAAGCTTTATTTTCTTAGCAATATCTCTTGCAACAAATTTAATTTTATTGCTTTTTGCGTATTTTTTAATATAGGATTTATTATTTCCGTATATCACTACTTCTTTTGAATTTTCAAATACATTTTTCCCTATATTCTTAGCCTTATCACCTATAACTACATTTTTCAAATCAAAACAGTTAGAAAATGCATTTTCTTTTATTGTCGTAACACTATTAGGTATAGTAACTGTTTCAAGACTAAAGCACCAATCAAAAGCTC
Organism: Lachnospiraceae bacterium; assembly: GCA_017396555.1. Taxonomy (GTDB): domain Bacteria; phylum Bacillota; class Clostridia; order Lachnospirales; family Lachnospiraceae; genus RGIG1934. The sequence continues at coordinate 33,847 of JAFQLS010000010.1, forward strand.
TTACTCCTATTGTCTTAAGTTTTGAGGATAATTTTAGTTTTTTAAGAGCATCGCACGAGCCAAATGCATCATCACCTATAGATGTAACTGTATTTGGCAAGGTTATTTTCTCAATCTTACCACAACCATAGAACGCCTCTTTTTTTATCTGACGCAGACCTTTATTAAATGTTACTTTCTTAAGTTCCAAACAATTAAAAAATGTATTTTCCTTTATTATCTTTACACCAGAAGGGATTGTTATCTCTTCCAAAGACTTACAATTTACAAATGCACTATGTCCAAGTTCTTTTAAGTTCTTCGGCAACTTTGCTTTTTTTAGCTTAGGACATTCGGCAAAAACAAAATCTCCCATTACTTCAACGCTATCCGGTATAGTAATTGTTTCTAAGCTATCACAAGAACTAAAAACCGATTCCCCTAAGGTTTTTAGCTTACCGGTAGATTTAAACTCAACTTTTTTTAGTTTTTTACAGTTATCAAATGCATACGAATCTATTTCTTTAACATTTGCAGGAATTGAAATATTGGTAATTTTGGCTTCTGAAAATGCTGCTTCTCCTATCTTTGTTAATCTATTATGAAGCTTTATGATTTTTACATTTTTACAATCGGCAAACGCAAAGGCCGGTACTGATGTAAGCGACTTTGGAATCTCTACCTCTGTAAATGCCTGACAGTCAAAGAATGCCCACTCACCTAAGCTTTTCAAACCGGATGGTAATTTTACATTAGTTAGTTTTTTACAATGCTGAAAAGCTCCTTTTGATATTTCTTTTAGTTTGTCCGGCATATTAATACTTTTTAAGCTCGAGCATCCAAAAAACGCATCAGTTCCTATAAATGTTGTGCCATCAGAAAGCACAACCTCTTCAAGGGATTTGCAATCCTGAAAAAGACCAACACTTACTTGTGTTACAGAATCCGGCATTACAATTTTATTCAAATTACTACAATCTGCAAATGCCTGTTGTCCAATAAATGTAAGTGTTTTGGGCAATAATATATTTTCTATGCCACATGCATGAAAGGCTGCATATTCAATACTTTCCAGCCCTTTATTAAGGTTTACCGTTTTAAGATTAGTACATAGCTGAAAGGCATATTTATCTATTTTCTTAAGACTCTTAGGCATAGTTACTGATGTGATATTACTATTTTTGACAAACGCACTCTCGCCTATCGTTGTTATGCCTTCCGGTATTACAACCTCCGATGCATTTCCCTGATAGTATATAAGTGTATCCCCCTCAATAATGAAATCTTCAGATATGGTATCCGCAAACGTCATTTTTATATTCCCCGAAACAATAACATTTAGCATCATCAGTGACAATAAAAAGCATAATATTTTTTTAATTCTGCACATGGACACTACCTCCTAATTTTGTATAACTTAATATATAAAATTTTATCATAAAACCTGCCATAATTAAACAAATAATTTTTAGGTATTGATTTATTATGTTACACAAGTTAAAATAAAACCCACACACTATTTCGGAGGTAAAATACATATGAATAATATATTAAAGAGCAAAATTTTTGCAATATCATTGTCCATAGCCGCAATTATTGTTATTGTCATAGGTGTTGCACTTATAACTGCTGACAGAAAAGATCCGGCCAAGACAACTTCATTGGTTGAAAATTCAGCTAATTCTCTATCAGAAAACTCTTCCGATGATATTTCTTCTGACTCTTCGGAAAATGATACTTCATTTTCTATTGAAAGCTCAACCGAGGAAACTACAGATGAGAAATTTAGCGATACGACTATTCCCGAGGGAAGTCAGGATGAGGAGCCTGAGGAAACTACTGCTCCCGAGGAAACATTTGCTCCTGAAGATTTTCCGTACCTAATTAAAGTAAATATTGCTCTTAACTGTATTACTGTTTATACCAAGGACGAGAACAATGAATTTACGGTACCTTACAAAGCTCTTGTATGCTCTACAGGTAAAAATCCCGGCGACACTCCTCTTGGTGAGTACAGAACAAACGGTAAATATGAATGGTGTAGAATGGTAGACAATACATATGGTCAGTACTCTTACAGATTCAACGGACCTATTCTTTTCCATTCAGTTCCTTACTATACACAGTCTAAAGGTGATTTAGAAACTGACCAGTTTAATAAGCTTGGCGAGGTTGCCTCTCTTGGTTGTGTACGATTATGTGTAAGGGATGCAAAATGGTTATTTGAGAATTGTCCTTCCGGTACAACAGTTATAGTTTACGAAGACACCAAGTCTCCCGGACCACTCGGCAAACCTGAAATGATTAAAATCCCTGAAAATCACGCGTATTCAGGTTGGGACCCAACCGACCCAGACCCAGATAATCCATGGCACAAGCTTGGACCTTCTATAAAAGGCGCTAAAAACAGGACATTCAAAGCTAGTAAAAAAATAGACTTGTTAGATGGTATCACTGCTCAGGACACATGCTTTAACGATATTACTTCTTCTATAAAGGTTACCGGTGATATCGATACAACTAAGGCCGGTAAATATAATATTACTTATACAGTTACTGATCTTCTTGGCAAAACTGTAACCAAGGATGTGGTTATTACTATTAAGGGTTCTCTTGAAAAAGAAACAACTAAGAAAAAACCTACCGAAAAACAGACTACTACCAAGAAGCAGACTACCGAGAAGCAGACTACTACCGAAAAGCAAACTACTGAGAAGCAGACTACTGAAAAACAGACTACTACCGAAAAACAGACCACTACTGAAAAGCAGACTACTGAGAAACAGACTACTACCGAGGAACAAACCACTTCTACTCCAGAAGAAGATAGCACTGAAGAACATACTACCTCTTCCGTAGAAGAAGATAGTTCTGAGGAACAAACCAATTAGATACTTATAAAAAGGTGTAAAGTCATCACACTGACTTTACACCTTTCTTTATTCTTATGATATGATATTCCCTTCTCCTATATATCGAGCTGCTATGTCTTCACTATGAGCGGCGAGCCCTGTTGTGGTTGTTGTTGCCTTCGTCTCATTCTTTAAAGTTTCATTCACTGACTCTTACTTTCTTTAAATCGTAAAACTTTACGCAAGGATGTGCCCTATCAATCAGCTATCTGTCTACCCTCATGATTAGTATGATATTCCCCTTTATGAATCAATTCGGAAATTGGCACAATTTCATATCCCTCAGCCTTCAGACTCTTTATCATATTTTCAAGTGCCTGTGCTGTGAATTTTGCTCCATTGTGACAAAGAATAATCGAGCCATTTCCAAGATGTTTATGATTAACTACTGTATCAATTATTGATTGTACGCCGTAGTCCTTCCAATCGAGGCTATCCACGTCCCACTGTATACAGTAATATCCACATTCATCCAAAGCGCTCATCAATGTATTATTGTAATCACCATATGGTGGCCTAAATAATGTCATTTCTCTGCCAGTTAGTTCCTTAACCCTATCATGCACTTTCATTATCTCATCAACACATTCATCCCTTGATATTTGGGACATCTGCTTATGATTCTCGCTATGATTACCTAAATCGTGACCTGCTGCTGCAATTGCCTTTACATCATCAGGAAATGATTTAACCCAACCACCTGTCATAAAAAAAGTAACCTTTACATTTTCTTTTTCGAGAATATTAAGAATCTCCTTCGTATCTTCATTACCCCATGCCGCATCAAAGGATAGTGCCACCTTCCTTTCATCGGTATCAACACAGTAAATCGGAATCCTTCGTTCTCCGCTCACATTTCCATTTACTGCTATGCTTATGTCCTCTTCAAAGAAAACAGCTCCAAGTAGTAATAATCCTAGTACAACTATACATGATTTGATATATGTAGGTTTCATTTATTCACCAGCATTTGGATATATTAATATATGTATATGAATAGATGGTAATATTTATACTACCACAATATTTATATTCCACGTAATCGTCTTAATTACATATGTTTTAATCACGCATTATACCAATCCAAAATCAACACAGTAAATCTAAATCCTTCGTTCTACGCTCACACTTCCATTTGCTGCCACAAATCTATTATATCAGATATATTTTCTACGCAGGCAAATAACTTATTTTTTAATTCATAATCCGGTTTTGTCTGGTCCGGAACCATTATAACCTTACAGCCTGCACTATAAGCACTTAACACCCCATTTGGTGAATCTTCTACGGCAATACATTCCTGTGGCTTACGTTCCAGTTGTTCACATGCATATAAATACACATCCGGCGAAGGCTTTCCCTCTTTTACCATAGTAGCAGAAATAATCTTATCAAAATACTTACTTATTCCAAGTTTATCTATATATTTTGATGTTCGCTCCATATCTGTGGCTGTAGCAATTGCCGTACGAATATTATTTTTCTTTAACCATGTAAGTAACTCCATTACTCCCGGCTTTAATTCTATTCCATTTTCATCAAGACTCTTTTCCATAAGCTCTTTGCGCTTATTTCTAACAGAATGATAATCTATTTCTTTTCCAAACATTTCTTTTAGATGTGCTTCTGCAAATGGTTTACCCAAACTTCTCATGCTTAGAGCCTGCTCATCTGTCATGCTATATCCAAAAATTTTCAATGCTTTTGGCCAAAATATTCTATAATATTTTTCTGTATCTATCAACGTTCCATCCATATCAAAAATAATTGTATCTATCATTTTATCCGTACTCCTACAATACGCAAAATAAGCTCGCTTAATAATTCTTTATGCCAATGTATTATTTTTCTTATGATTCATATTAACAGCAATACTTATGCCAATTATCACGACTATACCTATAATGAACGGAATCCATGCCCCTATACCATTTTTCTTTCTTCCCGAATCCATATTCGAAATCTTTGCTGCTTCTTTAGAAGATTCTATTTCCTCTGGTGTAAGCTGTTTTCCTTCCGGCCATCCCGGTTGTGGCGCTCTGTTAATAGCCACCTTAAAACCTGCTCCAAGACCATCCGAATTAGCTTCCACCTTATCTCCGCCGGCTAATGTAATCCAATATGTTCCACCCGGCATAATTTTTTCAGAATCTCCTGTTTGCTTGTTTTTCTTCGTATTACCATTACTAAAAATACATTGAACTGCCATATCTGATTCAAATGTACATACATACCACTCATCATTATATTTTTTCATTTTCTTACCCGGAAACTTTCCTTCAAAAATGTTACTTCCATTTTCCTTCCAAGCCCATATGTATACTTTCTTCCAACCATCATCATTTCTAAAATAAATTTTTACAGACTTCTTATTAGCCTCAGCAGCTGCCAATTCTTTCTTATATTCCTTATAATCTGCCGTAAGCGCATTCTTTTTCTTAAATTCTCTAACATCTGCTACATTTCCATTACCATTATCAACCAATTCCTTTGTAGCATAGTAATACATATCCTTACCATTTTTAATCTTAATATCTCTTGTCTGATTAGTATCTCCCCATTCCCCATTATAAATTACAAAATCAATTTCTTTACCCATTTCAGGTGCAAATGTGAACTGATACCAGTTCTTTTTCTCCATTGCTTCCATAGGTGTTAGCTCCGGTGCATTTGAACCTTCTGTCCACGAATACACATATACCTCTTTCCAACCTAATACGTTATAGAAATATACTGTTGTGCCATCCTCATCAGCCTTAGCCGGAGTAGTAAATAAAAACATTGCAAATAAAATTAAAACAAAAAATTGTGCTATTCTCTTCATTTTCCATCCTCTTTTCTCTCGTTTTTTCGGAATTCAACGCATATTATAAACATATACTTTAATAATTTCAAGTCTTGAGGTGTAAACTTTTTGTTAACACAAGCATGTGCATCCAATATTACTTCTGAAAATTATGCAAATTACATCTTAGAAAAGAATATTTTCACCGAATCGAATCTATCAAACATAGAAAATTTATGTACCCAGTCTTTAGGTCCCTCCTTTATAGCACTATATACTCCTCTTGCAGACAGGGAATTTTTTTCAGCAGGAACTGCACCTTATTCAACTATTCCTAAGCTATTCGGATTAATGGACACTACAGTAATAAATGCTGTGAATTCTGATAAGCTAAGCAACCTTTCTTCCTTAAATTTAAAGGGGCAGGGAACTATAGTTGGTTTTGTTGATACAGGAATTGATTACACTCACCCCGCATTTAAGACCTCTACCGGACAGACAAGAATAAGCTGTATATGGGATCAAACCATTTCAAACTCCGATGCAAACTCTCTTTCTTCTGCCTCATTCGGAACCCAATACTCTAAGCAACAGATTAATCAGGCATTAAACAGTGACACACCTTTTGCTATAGTTCCCTCTATTGACAATAATGGACATGGTACATTTCTTGCAGGTGTATGCGCAGGAAGTGAAATTATTGATGAGGCATTTTCAGGAATAGTACCGGAAGCAGATATAGCAGTAGTAAAACTGAAGGAAGCCAAAAGTTATCTTCGTAAATATTACCTTATTCCGGAAAATGCTATTTGTTATCAGGAGGACGATATAATGAGTGGCATAAATTTCCTTATACAATATGCCTCACTGGTTGCCAAACCAATTGTAATCTGTATAGGTGTTGGTTCTTCCTCCGGTTCTCACACCGGCAATTCTCCAATAAATTCATTAATAAATTATTACTCCCTTCAAACAGGTTGTGCAATTTGTACACCTACCGGAAATGAAGGTGACAGCGGAAGACATTTTTCCGGTACAATCAAATCCGATTCCGAATATCAGGACGTTCAACTGCGAGTAGGAAACAACGAAAAGGGATTTACATTAGAATTATGGGGTGAGGCACCTGATATTTTTTCAATAGGCATACTATCACCATCCGGAGAATACTCCGAAAAAATCCCTGCACGACTAGGTCAAACAGAAACATATGATTTTCTATTTGATAATACTACTGTAGACATTAATTATGCACTTGTAGAAAATTATTCCGGACGCGAATTAATATCTATGCGTTTTACGACTCCTACAAGTGGTATATGGACTATTAGGGTATTTGCAAGAAACACCTTAAATGGAAATTTCAATATGTGGCTCCCCATCAGTTCATTTATAAATGAAGATACGCTATTTCTATCACCAGAGCCTGACACAACCCTAACCGCTCCTTCCGATTCCATATATGCTATGTCCGTAGGTGCATATAGCCACTATAATAATTCTCTATACCTGCCTTCCGGTCGCGGATTTACAGCAAACAATTCTATAAGACCTGATTTTGTAGCTCCGGGAGTTAATATATTTGGTCCGACTCTTAACAATACCTACACCAGACGAAGCGGCACAAGCATATCTGCCGCTATCACAGCCGGCGTTGCTGCGCAATTTATGACCTGGGGAATAGAATTACAAAATATGCCTAACCTGAATGGATTAGCTATAAAAAATTTTTTGATAAGGGGCGCAAAAAGAGAAGCCGACATAATTTATCCAAGCAAAAGCTTTGGTTATGGGCTTCTCGATGCATTTAATTCATTTAATATTTTACGAAACAACTAGTGTGTTCCTCTCATCTCTATAATAGGAACACCCTTAGATTCAATATAATCTCTATTGATGGTAACTTTTCCAATGTTATCATCCTTAGGGATTTCATACATAATATCAAGCATTATTTCTTCTATTATAGCTCTAAGCGCTCTCGCACCTGTCTTTTTCTCTAATGCTTTTTCGGCAATAGCTTCAATTGCTGTATCGTCAAATACCAGCTTAACTTCGTCGAGCTCTAATAGCTTCTCATACTGCTTAAGAATTGCATTCTTTGGTTCCTTAAGAATCTTAATAAGCATTTCCTTACTAAGTCCTGCAAGGGTATAAATAATTGGCAATCTTCCAAGAAATTCCGGTATCATTCCATATGTCTTTAAATCTTCAATTGCAACCTTACTTATAATATTTTCTTCGTTATCATATTTGTCCTTAAGATCAGCCTTAAATCCTATTGAAGACTGCTTATTTAGTCTCTGCTTAATAATTTCTTCAAGGTCCGGAAACGCACCACCGCAAATAAATAGTATATTTCGGGTATTTATTGTAGTTAAAGGAACCATAGCATTCTTGCTGTTAGCACCAACCGGAACTTCTACTGTACTTCCCTCTAAAAGCTTTAACAAGCCCTGTTGAACACTTTCTCCGCTAACATCCCTATGGTTTGTGTCCTTCTTCTTTGCAATCTTATCTATTTCATCAATAAATACGATACCGCTTTCAGCCTTTTCCACATCATTGTCAGCTGCTGCAAGTAATTTGCTTAATACACTTTCTATGTCATCACCAATGTATCCCGCTTCTGTAAGCGATGTTGCATCGGCAATTGCAAGAGGTACATCCAGAATTCTGGCCAAGGTTTTTACAAGATAAGTTTTACCAGAACCTGTTGGCCCAATCATAAGCATATTTGACTTCTCAATCTCTATTTCGTCCATTGTGTTTGTTGCAACACGTTTATAATGATTATATACTGCAACAGACATAACCTTCTTAGCATATTCCTGACCAATTACATATTCATCAAGCTTTTCTTTAATCTTGTGCGGTGCCGGAATATCCTTAAGTTCTATAATTGGCTTACTCTTTTCACCCGGCTTTTTTTTCTTAATCTTCTGTCTTCCCGGAATACCACCCTGTAAATCATTCAAATTAATAAAACTAATTTTAGGCATTCTTGATTCATTTTTAGCATTATCTTTTTTCTCTTCACTATCCTCAGAAGATGATACCCCTGATTTTAATAAGCTTTCTATATTCTCTCCATGAAGCATTTCCGGTGGAATACTTTGGCTTAAATCTCCTAAATCAAAGCCTGATGAATTGATAGCATCAAAGCTTCTTTGCATACAATCTGCACATATACATATCTCACCCGGCATCTTTATCATTTTTCCTGCAATGCTTTCCGGTCTTCTGCACATATAGCACACATTTTCAAATTCATCATCATTATCTATAATTTCATTATTTTTTTCATCTGACATAATAAATTTCCATGCCTTTCTTATTTTCTATAGCAATACACAGGCAAACCATCCTTCATTTCAGGTCTGCTCTCTCCCTGAATAAGAGGTTTTGCATATTTAATAAATCCCTCAAGAATGTCTGTTCCGTCGTCACTTATCCATTCTCTCGGAACAACCTTTTCCTGATTACAAACAAGGCTACAATCAACAGTTTCACAGGTAATTCTATATCCTTCTGACTCATTCCTTACAAATGCAATCATCTTACCCGTTTCACCATTCATAAATGCCTTGACACCATATGCACCTGCCATTATCGCTTCGTCTACATCGGTTTTTGATGCAAGAACAGCCTTACACCTCTGATTAACATTAAGTTCTACTGAGCGACATTTAACAGAAAGCTTGTCCTTTACTACATTTTCAAGATACTTTCCACAACCGGTGAGCATCTTATGTCCAAACGTATCTGTTCCGGCATCTCCTGAATATTCGCAAATAAATCTTCCATCTTTGTCCTTAATACCTTCTGACACACATACAATAACATTACTTACTTTATCAAGCTGTTTCTTTACATTTTCTATAAATGTATTCTCATCAAAGGCAACCTCTGGAAGATAAATAAGAACAGGATTATCTCCCTCATACTTTCTCGCAAGAACGCTGGCAGCAGTTATCCAGCCTGCATGCCTTCCCATAAGCTCAACAATTGTAACAGAATGTGTATCATATACATTAGCATCCATAACTATATCTCTAACTGTTGTAGCCACATATTTTGCTGCGCTTCCAAATCCGGGAGAATGGTCTGTAAGTACGAGATCATTATCAATTGTTTTTGGAACACCTATTATCTTAACATCACTGTTAATTCCTTCTGCATATTTTGACAGCTTACTAACTGTGTCCATAGAATCATTTCCACCAATATAGATAAAACATTTTATATCGTATTTTTTAAATTTATTAAAAATAACATCATAAATTTCGTCTTCTAAATTTTCAGGTAATTTATATCTACACGAACCAAGATATGCAGCAGGTGTATTCTTAAGTAATTCAATCTCATCACCTAATTCTTCTTCAATATCCATCAATCTGTCTTCAACAAATCCCTGAATACCATTAATCATTCCATATATCTTTTTTATCTCCGGAGTCTTCTGTGCTTCCTTAACCACTCCATATAAACTTGAATTAATTACTGTAGTTGGTCCACCACTTTGCCCTACAACTATATTAAACCCAGTTTCGCTCATATGTATATTCCTCCATCTTGAAGTTTTATTTTGTGCTTTTAACATAATACTTTATTTTCGTTAAAAAATCAATATAAAGCTAATAAGAGACCGCAGTGATACTACGGTCTCAAATATAATTTTATTCTAATTCACCAGTAAGCTTAAGTGTATATTCTTTTTCGACGTATGAAGATGGTCCATCAGGAACTTTTGCTACCACAACCACTTCTTCACCAATTGCATAGTACTCAAGCAAAGACTTAAGTTCTGACATGGATGATATTGATTCACCATCAAATTTAACAATTACACTTCCTTTTTCGATTCCGGCTTTCTTTGCTGCTCCACCTTCAACTGTACTATATACATAGACTCCCTTTGGAATTCCATATATCTCAGAAGTTGTATCATCTACGTCTCTTCCGTTAATTCCTATATAGCCTCTGTCTTCTTCATCAACTTTTATTTTAGTCTCTTTATTCATAAGTTCATTTATAATTTCCCTTGCATTAGATATAGGAATGGCAAATCCCATACCTTCCACAGCATCTGAAGAATACTTAGCAGCATTAATTCCGATAACCTCTCCTTTAGTATTTAACAATGCTCCTCCACTGTTGCCGGGATTAATTGCCGCATCAGTCTGAACTAAAGATAACGTCGTAGAACTGTCAACATTAACATCTCTATTAACAGCACTAATTACACCCGTAGTAACAGACTGTCCGTATCCTAATGCATTTCCTATGGCAATAGCTCCTTCACCAACCTCAAGATTATTTGAATCCCCTAAGGTTGCAATCTTGATTGAATTTATAGTATCGTTATCAATACTTGAAAGTGGAATTGATACTACCGCAAGATCATTATCTGCATTGGTTCCTTTTATATATGCATCTACCGAAGTTTCATTTATAAATTGAACTGATAATGAATCCGCATCTGCAACAACATGATTATTAGTTACTATAAGTAATTCTTTATCACTTTTTCCTACAATTATACCTGAGCCGGCACCTTCCTGCTCATAAGCTTCTTCCTGACCAAACCAGAACGAATACCCCGGATCAACAATCTGTGTGCTAGTTATAGCTACAATAGAAGGCATAACCTCGTCAACCACATCAGATACGTCTATCACTTTGGAAACATTATTATCTTCGTTTTTACTTGTAGTAGTTTCTGTTGTTAAAACTTCATTCTTGGTTGTAGTTTCTTCTGTATCATCTTGAAGTGTAATACCGATATGTCTATCTGTCTCTTTTTCATCAACAAGCTTATCACCTACTACAGTCACTCCAAACATTACACAACCTGCAACAAATCCAAAACATACCGCGGTTGCCATTATTTTTACAAATTTTAGAAAACCACCTTTTTTCTTCTTAGGTTCCTTTTGGTCAGTTACATACGATACTTTTTCTATCGGTGTAGGCTCTATCGGCGTATATTCCTCTACTGGTACTTGATTGTCTATAAACGAATCATTCTGATTCTCTCCATTATTAAAATTGTTATCCATAATTCCAACTCCTCTTTATGATTTTATGTTTGAATTATATATATATATTGTGTTTTTTATGTGTCTTTAATTTGACATTTCTGTGTTTTGTTCAGAATTACTCTGTCCGGTTGAATCCTCTTCTGTTTCCTTTTCCAAATCCTCCGGCAACCTCTGTGTATCACATCCTGAATAATTCTTAATATATTCGCTTATTTCTTTTACAGTATCAGTTGCCTCATACTTCTCGTCTTCAAACAAATACTCATGTAATTTGCCAACATTATATTCCAAACCATTTGCAACAACATAGCTTTGTCCATCAATAGTTGGTGCTGAAAGTGTAAATGGGAATCCTGTATTTCCTGAAATATTCATTTCAAGAACAATAGGTATCAAATCCATTATTTCATCAAATGTCAAACTTGTTTTTACTATTCTTTCATTTTCAGTATTATAGTTAATAATACTATTTGCTATATTTACTATTTCTGAAGCACCTGCCTGTTTTGCCTTGCTAAATAACTGTTCAAGTACAAAACGTTGTCTTGCTGTTCTTCCTAAATCATATGAATACTCCTTACCATCCGGAGCATAGTAGGTTGTATATCTTATTCTGCAATATGCAGTAGCCTGTAATCCGTTCAAATGAACCTGACCGCTCGTTGTTAAGTCAGGGGCATCCATTCCTGTAATCTTTCTTGTCTCAGTCATATAACCATTTATATATTCTCTTTCCTTTTCGGTTATAGTTGTATCAATACCACCTAATGCATCTATGATTTTGATAAGTCCTGAGAAATTAACAACTGCATAATCTGTTATATCCAAATCAAGATTGGTATTTAGCATATTAATTGCACCCTCAGCTCCACCTCTGAAAAATCCGAGATTCGCTTTACCATACATAACATTACCATTCAAGTCTGATATCTCCAGCATGGTATCTCTGTATACAGAAACCATCTTAACTTCTTTAGTTTTCATATTTACATTTACTACAATAATAGTATCACTATGTGTTGCATTATCGAACTCTGTTCCTCTTGCATCAATACCAAATAAAGCAATATTCAGATATTTCTCATCTGTTTCCTTAAGACCTTCATTCTTAACAACATTATCCTTATTAAAATCCTTATCCATTACTTTGTCTTCGTACAGCCCCTTTGTGCTACAGCTTATTATACTTCTTCCAACCGAGCACTGCGTAAATTCTGTAAGCATATTCTTTTTAAATTCAGATTTTGCATCAGCGCTTTGACCGCTATACCATATATAAAAAATCATCATTCCGGCAAACAACGCAAGTATCAAACCTTCAAGTATTAGAATGGCAATTTTAATTTTTCTTTTTGTTTTTAATTTCATTTTCTTTTTAGTTTTTTTCTTTTTTTCTTTATCATTATTTGCCATCACATTTCCTCCTCTGTAAAACAGACGTCATTAATATGCATTTTTATTAATAAAACCTTTAAATATTGTTAAAAACATTATCTTAATATCAAATCCGATTGTCCAGTTTTCAATATAATACAAATCATATTCTATTCGTTTTTTTATTGATGTATCTCCTCGCAGACCATTCACCTGTGCCCAACCTGTAAGTCCCGGTCTAACCTGATGCTTTACCATATATCTAGGTATTTCTTCTTTAAATTTATCCACAAAATAAGGTCTTTCCGGTCTAGGTCCAACAAGACTCATATCCCCCAGTAATATATTGAATAGCTGTGGTAATTCGTCAATGCTTGTCCTTCTTATGATTTTTCCAATTCCTGTTACTCTGACATCATTTTTAGTTGTCCACTTCGTTTTTTCTTCACTTTCTTCCTGAACTGTCATTGAACGAAACTTGTACATTTTAAATTTTTTATTATGAAGTCCTATTCTTTCCTGTTTATATATTATAGGACCCTTTGATGTAATTTTAATTAATAGCGCAGTAATTAGCATAAGCGGTGAAGCAACTATAATACCAAACAATGAACCCAGTATATCCATTATTCTTTTTACTATAGAATTAAATGTATTGGTTAATGGTACATATCTGATATTAACAACCGGCAATCCCAACAGATCCTCTGTATATGGCTTTGTAGGAATAATGTTATTATAATCAGGAATAAACTTTGTATGTACACCTGATTTTTCACATAAATTAACTATTTCTTCCAAACGGCTATATTCATCAAGTCCAAGCGTTACGGCAATTTCATCCAAACGATTTTCAGGGAGAATTACAAACAAATTGTCAATTCTTCCAATGACCTTAACGCCCTTATACATAGTGCCTCTTTCAACATTATCATCAAGAATACCTCTTACTATATATCCCCACTGAGGATTTGCATTAATCCTGTCTATATACGCCTCAGCAGCCCTACTATAACCTACTAACAGGATATGCTTTAAATTAAAGCCTCTTTTTCGCATATAACGAAGGGCTATTCTTATAATCATTCTAACTATAACTTCATTAACAACATTTAAACAGAAGAAAATAAAAATCATAGTTCTTGAGTAATCCTGCTGTTTTGTAAGATATAATACAGTAAGGAAAATCAGCATACCTATAATATTGGCCTTAATTATATTACCAAATTCAAGCCTTCTTCCCTGTACTCTCTTTGAAGTATATAACTGAAATGCTGTATATAAGATTATATATCCAGGTATAATCAAATATAACGCATATAAATATTGTTCTAATGAAATAGACTCTATACCGCTTCCTAATATGTCAGTTCTGAATTTAATAACCCATGCCATGATATATGAAAACGCAATAACTACTATATCTAAAACTAAATGAAGCCTATTAAAATATCTTTGATTATCTTTAATCATTTATTTCACCTTTCTAACATTAAGTCCTGCTCCAAAAGCTCTTATCCGAAGTAAGCTTAAGTATGGTTTCCTTAGACAGCTTATTATAATTCTTCCCTAGTCTAAAACCTGCAAACTTACATCCACTTTTTATTATTAACATAGGTATAAGGTAAAAATACCCATTAGTCAACAACTTTTTACAGGTATCAATCACCATTTTTACCCCTTCTCCCTCAGAAGGAATGTTCGCAAAAACCTCTTCATTCATTTTTTGTGAAACTCCATTATCAAAATTTCTTTTCAATTGTTCAATACATGAATAATTATGTGAATGAATAACTCTTGCAGCAGAGGCATAATAAACTTTGCCGCCATTTCCTATTGCCTTATGTGCAAAAATCATATCTTCATTAAAAATTATTTTTTCTTTGAAGCCGCCAAGCTGTTCAAACACATCTTTTCTATACATAGAACATACATCAGAACAAAAATAATTTTTTATTCCATATTCTTCCAATGTGTTTTCATCCTTAATTATGTCATAGTCAGGATAATTAAACTCCCTTGTATATTTCTCAATTACATCACAATTTTTTCTTGGCAACTGCCTTGCATATGCGACATAAACATTTTCATTTTCAAAAGCTTTTAAAAACTCGCACACTAAATTACGGTCCTTTGGTATAGCATCCTGAGTCATAAACATAATATAATCTCCGGTCGCTATAGATGCACCGTAATTTCTTGTTCCGCCATGATCAAATTCTTCTTTTGATATATGGAAGATTTTTATTAATTTATTTGTCTTATCATCCACATTTTGAAGTAAATCATATTTAAAATATGATTCCTCAGTATTAATAATTATTATCTCTGATACTTCGTATGATTGTTTTCCAAGCCTGTTAAGCAAATTACCAAGCTCCTTTCCAGGCTTGTAAACCGGAATGACAACAGACACCTTGCTTTGTATCATTATTTTACCTTCTCTACCACTTCTACAACAGCATCAACATACTGTTTGCATTTCTCATCACTCTCTGCCTCAACCATAACTCTAATTAATGGTTCAGTTCCGCTTGGTCTAAGAAGTAAACGCCCCTTATTGCCAAGCTCATTTGTTACATTTTCCTGAATAGCTTTAATATCAGGATGGTTTAATACTTTATCTTTATCTGTAACCGGTACATTAACAAGAAGCTGTGGAAAAATCTTTAACTCTCTTCTAAGAGTTGCAAGACTCGCCTTCTTTTCAAGCATAGCTTCCATAACCTTTAAAGATGTTAAAATACCATCGCCTGTAGTTGCATTCTTAAGAAAAATTATATGACCTGATTGTTCTCCACCGAGACTAAATCCATTTTTCATCATATTCTCACATACATATTTATCTCCAACCTGAGTTTTCTCATACTTTATACCTGCTTCATCAAAAGCCAGATACAAGCCAATGTTAGACATAATAGTAGTAACTACCGTATCATTTTCAAGTTCTCCGTGTTCCTTCATATACACGCCACACACATACATAATAGAATCACCATCGACAACTTCTCCATTTTCGTCAACTGCAATACATCTGTCTGCATCACCATCATATGCAAAGCCCACATCCAGATTATTGTCCTTTACAAACTGACTTAATACTTCAATATGTGTAGAACCGCAGTTCATATTAATATTAGTTCCACTTGGCTCACTATTTATTACAAATGTCTTTGCACCAAGAGCATCAAATACATTTTTGGCAATTGATGAAGCACTACCATTTGAACAGTCAATACCAACCTTTTTATCCTTAAACGACCTTGTTGCAATTGATATCAAATAACCAATATATCTGTTTCTTCCTACAGAATAATCTACTGTCTTTCCAATATTTTCCCTTGTTGCATAAGGTATTTCAGATATTTCTCCATCAATATATTTTTCGATTTCATTTTCTATATCTGCTTCAAGCTTCTGACCCTGCGAATTAATAATCTTTATTCCATTATCATAGAATGGATTGTGACTGGCAGAAATCATAATACCGCAATCAAATCCTTCAGTACGCACAACATAGGAAACACTTGGTGTTGTTGTTACATGTAATAAATATACATCTGCCCCTGAAGCAGTAAGCCCAGCCGATAAAGCATCTTCAAACATATAACTGCTTCTTCTTGTGTCCTTACCAATTACAATTTTAGCCCTGTGTTCCTTTGAAAGATACCACCCCAGATATCTTCCTACCTTAAATGCGTGTTCAACTGTTAATACAACATTTGCTTCACCACGAAATCCATCTGTTCCAAAATACTTTCCCATAACTTTTCTATTCTCCTAATCCATTTTTTACCAATTCCTTGATGCGAGAAAGTGCCTCTTCCTCGTCATTTCCTTCGCAAATAAATTCTACAGTATCACCACATTTAACACATGCCCCAAGCACACTAAGCACACTCTTAACATTTGCAATACCCGCACCATCATTGTATTTAAAGCTAATATTAGATTCAAATTCGATTGCAAGCTTACAAAGATTTCCAGCAGGTCTTAAATGTAAACCCGAAGGATTATTAATCTGTACCACCCAACTTACCATAGTCTTCTCCTATCTCTGACACAACTATTCAGTTGTTTCCTCGTCAGCCTCTGTTGTTTCTTCATTTTTTGTTGTCGCTTCTTCCTTAGTCTCTTCCTTAGTTTCTTCTATCTTACTAATTTTCAAAACAACCATAACATTTCCATTCAGCGATACACCCTCTGGTAATTCTAATACTACATTATATTCTCTGGTTCCTGCCTTTGCACCACTCAAATCAATATAACCTAACATCTGGCTAATATTAATTGCATCATGTGTTTCATTAAGTGCTACCAACGACATTTCTGCATCATCATCTACAAATTCAGCAATATACTTATCGTCAAGATTTCTTAACTCAATATTTTCAACCGGTAATCTATATGATTCGGTAATATAACCTTCTACCATTGCTGTTATCTTAATCATCTTTGAATCATCATTAACAAGTCTTGTGCCGGCTGGTAAATACTGGGATATATCCACCTCTACCTCTACATTTTCTCTTGCTCCTGATATATCTACCAAATCATTTGGAAGCACAATGCTATCGATCTGATATGCATTTTCACCTTCAATAAAAATAGTATCACTACTTAATTCAACACCTGTATACTCATACCCATTAGCAGCCGTTCCTGCAACTGATACTGATAACGGAACTTCCTTCATCTGATATATAACAACATTAACCACAACAGTCTCTGCCGTAACTTTACTGTCCTCATCCAGTTCAACTATTTCACCCTGACTGTCGCTATATTTGATGACAACCTGAGATTCCATATTTCCCTTAAGTTTTGTAACATCTACATCTACATAGGCATTTTCTATTCTGTCTATTATAGATTCCGGAGCTGAAACCTTAACAAATGTTTTGGATAGCTTTGTATGTCCTACAGAATATCCACTTGCCGGTTCCCCAATAAAATTAACTACTATATCGAGATATTTTGTCTTAATATCCTCTATACTAAGAACCATAGTTCTTGTTTTCTGAATAATTTCTATGCTTTTATCATACTTTGAATTCTTATGTGAAACATAAATCGGAACCGCATTCTGATTAGTCATTTCTCCAAATGGTGCTTCTGCAATAAAATCATCCTCATCTAATTTATCTACAAGCGAACGTGGTCCCTTTACAGATATAGTTGCCGAGCTACCCTGTGAAACTACAAATACTTTCCCCTGTTCTGTAAGCACATCTTCATCTACCTTTACAACAGGAATTCCCGTTATAGTTCTTGTTACAGTAGGGTCGCTGATATTTACAACTATCAACCATAAAACAAATGCCGATAATATTGATATTAACTTGTAACCTATATTATTTGTTAACAGTTTTCTCATTATTATTTCTTCCCTTCCAGATTTTAAAACGTTTATTATCAACCGGTTTATTCTGATTCTCAATTAATTTCTCTTTTAAAGTATCTCCATCAATATTTCTATATAATCTGCCTTCGCACGAAAGAGAAACTCTTCCTGTTTCCTCTGATACTATAATAGTAACCGAATCACTTACCTCGCTTATTCCAAGTCCTGCTCTATGTCTTGTTCCTAACTCCTTACTTATCTCCATACTATCAGATAACGGAAGATAACAGGTTGCCGCCACAATTCTATCTCCACTAATAATTACAGCTCCATCATGTAAAGGAGTATTATGTTCAAAAATATTAATTAAAAGCTGATTGCTTATACTAGCATCTATGTTTATACCTGTTCTTACATATTCAGCCAGTGAAATTTCTTTTTCAATTACTATCAAAGCTCCTGTCTTTGTTTTCGCTAACTCAAACGAAGCCTTAACAAGTTCATTTATTGTCTTATCACTATATTTAACACCTTCATTCTTGTTATCTTCAAAAGAAAACAAGCCTGAAAATATCTTCTTTCTACCAAGCTGTTCAAGCGCCTTTCTAAGTTCCGGCTGGAACACAATAAACATTGCAATAACACCAACACTCAAAGTTTTATTGGCAATCCACGAAATTGTATTAAGATTAAATACAGCAGCTAATAGAACAAACAAAAACAATACAACTATCCCCTTAAACAGTGTCCATGCTCTTGTTCTCTTTACCCAAATCATTATATTGTATACAATAAATGCTATAATAATTATTTCTACAGCATCACTTATGCCAAATTTTGGTATATCGATATATTCATCTACAAAAGACATAACTGAGTCTATAATCTGCTGCATAACCGTTCTTCCTTTCCTATATTTTTAAATATATTAATCTTTTATTTTTTAATGTTTCTAGACTTTGCGGCGTTAATACGTTTTACCTTCACATTCTGTGTTGTTACATTTATCTTAGGTACAGCCTTTACATAATAGTAATATTCATCATCTTCAAACTGTACATATTCTGTTCTCGAATAGTCTACTGACAAAATCATAAAATGCAACAAATAAACGATACCCACACTCAAAAGCGACATAACTATCATAATTCCAATAGATATGCTTGCTTCTGTATCTATTACAAGTTCACTAATTAATAAGATAAGCAAATCTGCTATTCCACCTACTACTACGGCAATTGCCCATGAATGTTCAATTGATAATCTTTTTATAAAGTATACAAGTAAAATTACAACTGCAAATGCTATAATCATAATCCACATTTCTTTATTCTTTAAAATAGCCTCAAGAAAATTAGTGATTTTATTAATACCTGAATCATCCGTTACATTAGTAAGTGTTGACGCATTTCTTTTTGCATACAACATCGTGAAGTAAATAATTATTCCAAATGCCATTGAAACAATTGATACAGGAGTTGCAATTAATCCTAATACTAAAGGCATAATATATGGTATCTTGATAAAAAACAAAACCGGTAATAGTATAATTACATAACTGTCCTTAGGTGCAAATCTAAAATACAACAGATACATAACCATCAAAATCACTGCTACAATAACCGCTAATTCTGTTGACAAAGAATACAAATGTGCAACAACAATCAAGGTCAACAACAATACGTTGATTCCATTTGGCAAAAATGCTGCCATTACACCCAGTAAAATAACTATTACCGGACTCTTTAATCTTGGCATAAAACCTACATTTACATTAATTGTTATCATTGCAGCTATAACGGCTACAACTTTTATCGCCATATCAATATATGTGCTATATTTACTGTATATATTTTTTAAATGTTCCTTAAAAACCAATAGTTGCATCATCGCTGTTTCCTCCTGCTTTTACCTCTTCTTTTCTCTTAGCCTGCATTTCTTCCTTCTTATACATAAGATATAAGGTTTTCAAATCCTCACCATATGATTCCAGACTCTTTTTTATCTTTTTATATTTTATAGAATATACAACATATGAAATAATCATCAATACTATCAATATAACTGCATATCCAATGGCAATTTCTTTTCCAAGAGCAACCAAATCTAATGATACAATATTTTCCGACAAGTAATCGATATTAAATAATACACCTATTACTACTATCAATATGTAAACAATTGTTGTAGCAATAAAACTTTCTATCATTTTAACACTCATATAATCGCTTCGGTAATATTTACTTGTGGGAATATCTTTTTTTCCTTCACCTTGCTCGTAAATAGCAAGTTTTGTCATCAATTTGACTTTATCTTCTTTTATCATATTATATTCTCCTTGATATTCATATCGTCTCATTATATCACAATAAGTTAAAGTTTACAATCCTATTTGAACATCCTCTGCACATAATAACAGGGTTACCATTACATATGATAACCCTATATATAAATCCAGTTAGTTCGATTGTTTTCTTTTATTGCTTATAACATATACTGTTGCAATCATAGTTGCTATAGCAATCATATACATTATTTGTACCGAAGTATCATCTGAGGTCTCTGGAATCGCAACAGTCTGTTCTGTTGTTTCTTCGTTTGTCTCCTCTTCTGTTTCTTCATCTGTTTCCATCTCAGTGGCTCCTATTGTTATTCTGTTTTGCGAAGTCGCATATTCTTTTCCTATTACACCGCCAAGATGTTCTGTTATGTATATTTCCAACATTTCCACATCTAACATTCCATCATTTTGAAGTACCTTGGCTCCCGCAAACATAGATGCACCGCCACCCTGATCTAACAACAGGTAACTATGTGAAGCAAGTGAATACGTCTTCTCCAAATCTATCGGCTCATATTCACCGGTATCTTTATTAAGAACCTTTACATTGTTAATCCTTCTAGCTCCCTCAACACCTATAAACACAAGGTTATCATCCAATTCAACTGTTGATTCGATGCTATCATCAATATTAAATGTTATTCCAGAAACATGCTGAAACGTTCCATCCTCTTCCGGATAATTCACAACACCAAGCTCCAACATATCTACAATATCCTGACCTGTTGCTTCTATTACACACACCTGATTGTTAAACGGAAATACACTTAATATATCATTAAATGTTACATCACCTTTACTCATTGCAGCTCTAATTCCGCCACCGTTCATAAAACCAATATCTGCCCCTGTCACTATTCTAAATGCATCTGCGCAAAAATCTCCGAGATTAGTTTCTGCATTTCTTATCAAACGATTGCCTGCTTTATCATCTGTAATAAGATCAACCTTGGATACACCTATCTTTTTATTCCCAAGTTCTGCGTATTCTTCATTAATCTGTTCTATGTATTTATTTATATTTTCGTCTGTTTTCTCATAGCTTTCCGTTGCTATAAGTTCAGTCTTTATTTTTCCATCCTGAGAAATAGTAAGCTTACCTATATTTTCAAATTTGCTACCTGTCGAAGCAACTGTAACTTTGTTACCATTCTTGTCTTTTATCTTCATCTCCTCAACAACACTGTGTGAATGTCCATCCAATACAACATCAAATCCTGTAGTATTCTTAATTAATTCCTGCGCACTCCATTCTTCGTATACATCCTCCGTACCAAGATGTGTAAGACCTATAATATAATCTGCGCCTTCCTTTTTAGCTGCATTTATAGTCTTTTGCACAGTATTGTAAAGATTATTTCCGCTAAATGTATAGATATAATCTCCATCTTCATCCTTAAATTGTGCAGGCGATGAAGAGGTTATAGTATCAGGTGTTGTAACACCAATATATGCTATATCCACATTACCATAGCTTACAATTCTGTATGAATCAAACACTGAAGATTTATCATCAACATTTTTAAAGTTACAACATATTGGCTTTGTATCCATTATATCCACAAGCTCGAATAATCTTGTAATTTTGTAGTCAAATTCATGATTCCCAAGTGCAAGTGCATCATAACCTACCAAATTAATAAGATTGACTATATATTCACCTTTAGAAATCGCACCCAGACTACTACCTTGAATGTAATCTCCGACAGACACAACCCCAACATAATCCGTTTCCTGCGCTATATCAGTTTTAAGCGCTGAAATTTTCGCATAACCATCCACGTTACAATGTACATCATTTTCAAAAAGTATAACCACATCATCATTTTCTTCTGCATAAACGTCTGTTGAGACACCCATACATAACAAAGATAACGTCATTAAAAGTGCTATAACTCTTTTGCTCATAAACCCTACCTCCTATGTGTTTTCAAATATTATCCTTATTAGATTTTATCATTAATTGCAGGTCTGAAACAAGGCATAAATTCAAGTTTAAACAAATTCATTTTGTGTTTTCTGTCAATTATTTCTTTCTTTGATTCATCCTCAATTATTCCTTCACGAATATATCTGTCAAGTTCCGCATAGGTAAAACCAAGATTTTCTTCATCAGTCTTGCCACAAAGTCCGTCAATAGGTGTTTTATCAACGAGTTCTTTAGGAAGTCCAAGTAAATAACCAATTTCCTTAACTTCTGTAACCGTTAAAAATGACATTGGCGAAAAATCTCCTACCGAATCACCATAACGAGTCGAATATCCTACCCAATCCTCTGAAAGATTACATGTATTTGCCACACGTCCGTTGCAGCTTTGTGACACTGCATATAATGTAGTCATTCTTATTCTTGGTACGAGATTTTGCTTTGTTTGTTCTGTAATTTCCAAATCTTTAGGCATATTATTTATAACGCCCTCATAAGCATCCTTAATATTAACAACATAATGCTTAATACCCAAATGGTTAACAAGCATATATGCCATATCTATGTCATGCTGTTCACCATTTGGCATAAGAACACCTATAACTCTGTCTTTTCCAAGAGCTTCTACACACAAAGCCGCCACTACAGAGCTGTCCTTCCCACCTGAAATTCCTACAACAGCATTACAATCCTTACCATTATTTTCAAAAAATTCCTGTATCCACTTTACACAGTCATTTTTCACTGCTTCTGCATTAAACATACATATTCCTCCAATTATTTTCTATTAATTAAAAAGGAAGTCACTATATTTAGTAACCTCCTCTTAACTTTAGCATATACTATATTTGATTTAATTATGCACCTGTAAATGCACTAGCAAATCCAATAACAAATCCTATAACAAATCCTAAAACTAAAACTAAAAGTGCTGCAATACCACAGATTAAACCAATCTTAGCCTGCTGTGTTAACTCGCCATCTGTCTCATTCTTAGACATCATAGCCATTACTATAGCGATAATTGCAAGTGGAACACCTGCATATCCTATACAGCAGAAGCATCCAATAACACAAAGAACAACACCGATGATACCACATATCATACTTGCTTTTGCTTTTCCGCTTTCCTTTGGTTCTCCAACAACCTCTCCAGTATAATTTGGTTCTTCATTAAAATTGTTATCCATTTTAAATTCTCCTTATCTTATTATATTTTGTATCCAGGAATTATAAATTTTAATAAATACTGTATAACAAGGACACCTATAGCAATCCATAAATACACCATTTTAAACTTAATTCCTTTTATTTTTCCTTTAGTGATTCTTTCCAACGTCTGTGTAACAAAGAATAATATATAGATAATCGCTCCATATGTAGCAAATGCATTGTAATACAAGCTCGAAAATATATCACCTTTAAAAAGGCTCTTCAAAGCTCTTGTTCCTCCACAACCCGGACAATTAATTCCCGTCATTGTTTTTAGTCTGCATTCCAACAAATCATATCTCCCTGTGTAATTAACGAACCAAATCTGTGCTACATAAATAATCGCTGTTAATACCACAACAAATATACTTACCCAGTACAGTATATTGTCCACATCACTTTCCAAAAATCTCTCCAATCTACCTTTTTTCATTAGTCACACCTGTTTTAAGAATCTCTAAATTTATAAATTCATAATAAAATATATCATTATTTTACATTTGTTGCAAGGAAATCATTAAATTTTATAATTAGTTTATATTTACATAAGAAGCTCCTTTACCATTTTACCGGTAAATACAACCTTTGATAAATTATCAACTTCTATCTGATATAACGCATTTGCTGCTATATGTTCAGCCGCCTGCTCTAAATCTCTGATTCCGCTTGTGTTTTCAAAGCACTCCATAATCGCTCCAAGCGCTTCATCCGTAATAATACATTCATCTTCTTTTAAGCCGATACGTTTAAGAACCTTTGGCATTGCAAACTTTGTAAAGATTATTTTCTTTTCTTCGACAGTATAATCCGGTATCTCTATTACCGCAAAACGCGACATCAATGGTGCACTGATTAATTCTCTGTCATTTGCTGTTGCAATCGGATAAACACCACTGGTAGGAATCATACATTCCATATAATTATCCGTAAATCCAAGATTATCAAGTAATGTAAGAAGAACATCTGCCGGATTACCATTTCCTTTTCCTGATGCGGCTTTATCTAACTCATTAATAATAAACACAAGATTAGACTCTCCCGCCATAGAAAATGCCTCCATAATAATACCCGGCTTAGCATTTGCATATATTCTTGAACTACCTGTAAGCTGTTCAGGATCATTTATAGAACTCATATCAAGAGTAGTCCAAGGTAATTTCAAAATACGTGCAACCGCATAGGCTATTTGTGACTTTCCTGTACCTGCAGGACCTATAAGCAAAATGCCGTATGCCGGAAGGGTGTGAGTTCTGTTTATCTGAATAATCGTTTCAATTATTCTCTGCTTAACCCTTTCCATACCGTATAATTCTTCATCAAGAATTCTACGTGCTTCCTTAGGGTCTATTGATTCAAAATAATTATTCTTCCACTGGATATTCATCATAATTGAAAGTGCACGCTGTGCATGTCTTCTTTCTTCCTGTGTAACCTCATGCGAATGTGCAACTGCAAGATTTCTTCTTGCCCAAAGTCTGATATTATCAGGCAATGTTTTTCCTGCACACATCATAAAATCCGAAATACTCTGAAGACTTGTAAGCTTCATATCGTCACCGGTTTCATCCAGTTCTTCATCTTCTTCAATATCAGAAAGCGGTGCATTACTTGCAAACAGCCTTTCTATCATAAACTGCAAAAAACCATCCTCGGCTGAAAGCTTACCACTTCCACCTAATGACAATTCGCGAATTTTATAAACTGCATATCCCTCTTCTCTATTTTCTCCTGACAAACGAACATTAATATGATTTTTGCCAAGCCATTTTAAAAGATATACAAAGCGCGAATCCACCTTAAGAATATCCGCTTCAAAATTCCCATCTGTTTCCTTAAATTCAAAGGTTGTCTTTTTGCTCTGGTTAGAAAAAACACCACAAGTATGATATTTCCACTGTCTTTTACTATTATCCAAAACTAAAATGGGCTTTTCAGGTGTTGCCACCCTCTCATTCGAACTAAACGTAGTATAGGTACAGACAAATTCATTATTGTCATCTGGTGTGTTTGAAAAATCAAATACTGGCATAACTTTACTCCTTTATATACTATTCATATTGCATCAAAAAAGTTGCGAATCTTTGTACATTCACAACTTTTACTAATCAAACAATTATTGAGGCATCGCTAAATAATATCCCTGCAAATAATCAACATCAGTATTATCTCTTAAATAATCATATTCTTCTTTTGTCTCGACACCCTCAGCAACTATCTCAATATTTCTGTTATGGAATTTTTCAATTAACTCAATAACCTTCTGCTGCTTACTCTCATCCTTATCAATTCCAGAAATCAACGACCTGTCCAATTTAACATAATGAGGATTAAAGAAATCAACTGCCGTTATATCATTATTACCTGTCGAATAATCATCAAGCGACAGCTTCATATCATAACCTTTTATCTCTTCCTTCTTTATTCCCCAACGGCTCTTATTTAACTCGGTATATTCTACAATCTCTACAATTATTTTACCTTCCATATCAGGAAAGATATCAAAATAAAGTTTCATCTCTTCTTCCGATAAGGCCTCACATGGAAATGAGTTAATACATATATTCTTGGTATAACCTCGTTTTCTATACTCTATCGCAGATCCGAAACAGGTTGCAACCTCTAACGTATGAAGCTTACCTAATTTTTCATATTCATCAATCAGTTCAAGTGGCGACTTACCTTCCGGACGCATAAGCGCCTCATATGCCACAAGCTTTAAAGTACTTGCGTTATAAATAGGCTGGAACACGAAGTTTATATTTAATTTTTCAAGTTCCTTTAAATTATCCGTATGAAATGGCAATTCATGGAAATTAATCATATTCTCACCACCGTTATCTTAACGTTATATAATCCGACATATCTGAGATAATTTTACCACATAATCCAATAATTTTCAACAAAAACACATCCGTTCACACATAAATTATTCCTTG
Organism: Lachnospiraceae bacterium; assembly: GCA_017396555.1. Taxonomy (GTDB): domain Bacteria; phylum Bacillota; class Clostridia; order Lachnospirales; family Lachnospiraceae; genus RGIG1934. The sequence continues at coordinate 60,701 of JAFQLS010000010.1, forward strand.
TTAAAAATATGCTATTATGCTATAATTCTTCATTATTGTACAAAAACTGACATTGATGTGCTTTTAGGAGTAAAATTATATGAATATAGGATTAGTTCTTTCTGGCGGTATGGCTAAGGGCGCTTATCAAATCGGCGCACTAAAAGCAATTAACGATTTCATACCACTACACGAAATTAAATATATAAGTTGTGCTTCCATAGGTGTGTTAAATGGCTATGCATACGCCACTGACAATCTTAAGCATGCTGAGGAAATGTGGAAAAATTTCAGCAATGATAGCACCAGATTATTCCTCAATCAAATTCTGAGAGGAAACAAGCTTCAACAAAGCATTACAAATATATGTAATTCCAAAAATGTCCTCTCATCCACATTTTATTGTTCTTTATTTGATATAAGTCATAGGAATATTATTTATAAAAATTTATCGAAAGTTGATAACTCCAAAATTCCATATTATCTAAAAGCAAGTGTTGCAATGCCAATATATAATAGAGCTGCTGCACTTGATGATACCTTATATTTTGACGGAGCGATTGTCGATAACATACCTGTTTTCCCACTTTTAAAGCATGATTTAGATTACGTGTTATGCATTTATTTTGACGAAACCTCTTACAAATTCGAAAACACAGGTTTTGACAACAAAACTATTAAAATAACTTTTCCTGTTGAAAAATCTTTCAATGAATCACTTATCTACAAACAGGATAAAGTTAATGATATGATTCAGGAGGGTTATAACAGGACTGTAAGCATTTTAAGTTCTATCCTTTCCCAAGGTTACGAAAATTTGGAGCATATTTACAGCACCATAACCAGCATTAACAACTCAAGCAAAAATGCATGTCTTCGAATTACAGGCGATGTCCTTGTTACTAACTTAAATAGAATAACACAAAAATTAACACGCAAAAAAATTATATAAGTTTGCATCTATTTTCATTTATTCTATTATAAAGCTTATGAAGTACCGGCTCAAATTTTGCACCGTACCAATGATTATCTAACTTCATTGTTTCACGAATACAATCAGTTACATAATCAGCAGCAATCTTAGCCGCACTATATGCATCTATATCATTCATTAAAGCGCCTACAAAGGCCGATGAATAAATATCACCTGTACCATGACATCCACCAGCTATTTTCTCATGCTCATAATATGAATACTCACCATTCATATATACAACCACACCGGTCTTACCAGCCTCATAAGACACTCCTGTTAAAATCACATTATTACAACCTAATTCCCAAAGTTTATCAATTAATTTCAAAATATAGTTCTTATCATATTCATTTTTATACTCAACTCCGGCAAGAAAACTTGCTTCTGTTATATTTGGCAATAAATAATCAGCTCCACCACATAACTTCTTCATCGCCTGAACGAATCCCATATCAAATCCCGGATAAAGCTTACCATTATCTGCCATAGCAGGATCAACTACCTTAATACATTCTTTTGAAGCAACCGTTTTCATAATGTCACATACCATATCAATCTGCTCTATACTGCCAAGATAGCCCGTATAAATTGCATTAAAGGAAATCCCTTCACTTTTCCAATGTTTTACAATATCCGGTATATCATCTGTCAAATCACGAAATGTGTAACCTTTAAACCCGCCTGTATGTGTTGACAATACAGCTGATGGTAATACACATGTCTCTATCCCGCAAGCCGAAATTATCGGAAGTGCTACTGTTAACGAACACTGTCCCACACACGAAATATCCTGAACTGTAAGTATCTTTTTATCTTCCATAACGTCCTCCATTTCAAAGCATTTTAAGAGCAAAATGCTTTCGTTATTTACAGAGTAATATAAATAAATTTTGGTAATATGTTAATAACCAGTGTAAAACATTTTTATATAACCAAATCAAGCCGACTATATATCCATAATATTTTTTCTTCTGTTACGTCTAACCCTACTTATCTGTCTCTCAAAGTCTCCTCTGTTAAGTAATTCCGTTATCACATATTGTTCAAAAATCGGAACAGTACAGGAATAGAATTCTAGCTTCTCCTCGTATATTTCTAATAAATTTTCAGGCAATACAAGATACCCTACTCTTATTGACGGTGCAATCGTCTTAGAAAAAGTATTAAGGTAAATTACCCTGCCTGATTCTGCCATCGAAAATAATGTCTCTTCTGCTTTTTTAGAAATCGTCAACTCCGAATCAAAATTGTCCTCTATTATTATTCCATTTTTCTTTTCAGCCCATTTTATATATTCATTTTTCTTAGATGCACTCGCTGATACATTACTCGGATAACTATGGAAAGGGGTTACATGCAACACACTTGCAATTGTTTTTTCCAAATCCTTTGTTATAATACCATCCTTGCCCAGCTTTAACTTCTCATAAGTTACGCCACACGACTGATAAACTTTTTTTATCTTTTCATAACACGGCTCTTCAATCGCAAATATATTTTCCCTCCCAAGCAACTGAATAATTATATTATAAAGGTATTCTGCCCCTGCTCCAATTATAATCTGCTTAGGCTTTACATGTATTCCACTACTGCGCGCCAAATAAGAGCTTATTGCCTTCTGTAATTCTATACATCCTCTATTAGGTGATTTCACAAGAATATCTTCCCCATATTCCACCAAAACCTTTCTCATAGTTTTTGCCAGTACAGAAAATGGAAATTCACCATCCTTAGCTATATGATGTTTTGTATAATGCTCATCTATTCCTGTTACAGTCTCTCCAACCGACCAAAAATCCTTCTCTCTGTATATAACAAAATATCCGCTTCTTTCACGCGCTTCAATATATCCTTCATCACATAATATGGAATATGCATGCTCCGATGTAATCACACTTACTCCACATTCAGAAGCAAGCAGTCTCTTTGAAGGCATTTTTGCCCCATATTCATATACTTTATGTACAATGTCATCCCTTAATTGATAGTAAAGCTGCAAATATGCAGGTATTTCTTTTTGTTCATCTATTCTATACTTCATTATTTTCCTCTTTTCCTATTCTAAAGCGGCTTGTTCTCTCCTAAACACTAAAATGTCAAAAACTCTACCTGTGTAAAATTATTCTCATCCGACACCCTCCTTATATGTCAAGTATAGCATATTTTCTAGTTCATTAATCTAATTTCTTTAAATTCTTCATCTTATTTATAAAAATTCCTTCATTTTCTCCTTAAAAGCCTCAAAATTTGCAACAAGCTTTATTAAAAAGAAAAAGGCATTTAATGTTACATATGATGATGGAGTTTTGCAAGATGTCCGTTTTGTAGAACTTCTAAATAAATACAATCTCAAAGGTACATTCAACCTAAATTCAGGGCTTATGGATAATGAGTTTGAGTGGACACATGAAAGCGGAATTATTATAAAACGCCTATCAAAAGAAAACGTTTTATCCCTGTATAATGGTCACGAAATCGCAAGTCACACTTTGACTCATACTTATCTTGAAGGTAAAAGCGAAGCAGAGATTTTGTTTGAATTGAGAGAGGATAAGAAAAATCTTGAAAATCTCTTTAATAGAGAAATCAAATAATTTCATTCTCTTTGTTATATACACAAATATAATCAATGTAATTTCGAAAATTTTTGAATCGCGCTGTATCACTTCCTGCAAAAAAAGGTTGATTCTGCAGTTCTTCTAATACCCTTTTGTATTTCTTAGGGAAATTAATTGCAGGTTCATTTTTCTTTGCCCACTTAGTTTCCGATATTACTTTATACTCAAAAAACACCTCATAGTCATCTCTAGTAATTTTGCTATCAAGTTCCAAAACAAGATTCTCAGATTTCAAGAACTGCCAAATAGTAAGAAATTTTTTAATATCCGCAAAAGAATTTGTGCAAGTAATGCCCTCCCTCAAATTGTACACATATTCTGTACCTTCCACATTATCTACCGTAATTTTCGAACCCGTATAATCTATTACCGCCTCTACATCCTCCAAATCTTCATCAGTTAGTGGACGTGGTGTTGGCAATGTGGTGGATAAACCTAGTGCATTCGTCGTAGTTACATTAACAAATCTATCCACTCCATCCTTAACCTTTTTGTATGTAGTGCCCTGTTCTTCTTGTCTCATTCGAGCTTCAATATCAGACTCATCCAATTTTCTTTTAGTGGTTAGTCCAAAAGCCTCTAGGTAAGAAGCAATATTATAGACTTTTCCCTCTGCGACCTTTCTAATAATTTCTTTTTCATGAGTTGTGAACTTCAAGTAAATCTCTCCTTAATTTTTCTACTATTTACGTATTCTTAATTTCACTTTCCAGCGAAGCCGTTTCTTGCAAACAAATCGGCAGATTCGTATATCTCTCTATTGAATGCATGTCCTGTTCTATGAACTCCCAGGAATCCTTGAAATCACCTTTTACCGAAAAGGCAGATTCACACATGTAATTCATAAATGCAACCACGTCATTCTTGTACTTCTTCGCAAATGCATATGCATCATTTTCCTTTTCTTCATCTGTACTGTTTCGCTTGTCATACAGCACATGATCCAAATTGCAGGACATATAATACACACGATACGGAACACCCCAGATATTCCCACAGCTTCTCAATCGATACAAATTATCTGTCTTCTGTTTATTTCTGGCAATTACTTTGCTCACATCATTCGTATGAATGCCATCATCCTGATAAGATAATTCAACGCATGCAGAATCCTCCAAGACCTTATCCTCTGCAAGGTAAGCAGCATCTGTATCGACGATATGAATTATCTGCTTAAAGTCAGCCGGTTTATAGTGATTCGATGTTGCATACGCTTTTACTTCATTACCAACCTTGGCCACAATATTTTGTGAACTGACACCGACTCTGGTGGTAATGTCCCCATGCATAATGTGAACATGCACGGATTCTCTATCAAATACCTGATTCAACGCAATACCTAATGCAGTTTCATCAGATGGTCCTTCTACAATAACAAAAACAACTTTTCTACGAGCCAAATGCTTCACCTGCCTCTCTAAACGCCAAAGCGATTTCAAAATTGTTGGTAGGGTTATACACTTGTTCGCTCTGCTCTCCTAATACAATGTCTCTGTAATAGAAATCACGAAGGTTATTCGTACCTTTAACGTTAGTAAGACGAATATATCTCATCTTTGGATTCGTTGTTGTAAAAGCAATAAATCCCTTATCAATAGTTTCTAATGGTCTAAGATTGTGAGATGTAAAAATCAATTGACCTTTTCCTTTTTCAGAAATAATATTCAACATCTCACCAAGCAAATACTCAAACACACCGCCGTCCAACTCATCGATTGCAACAGTAACAGATGGATTATTGTAAACCACAATCAGAAGCTGCAACACAGAAACTATCTTCTTAATACCTTCTGACTCATAACAGAACGGAATCTGCTTGTTGTTTTTCAAGGACATAAGCTGAATCTGCTTAGCAATCTTTCCATCTTTGGTCATTGCCATGCCTAAATCTACAACACCAATTCTAAGTCCCGGAACCAATTGTTCCAAAACAATATTCATATTCGCTATTACATTTTCTACAACTCCGTACATATCTTCCGGAATCAGCGTAGGACCATTCAGAGAAAGAAGTAAACTTCCATATGTTTCAGACACACCATGTCTATATTTAAAAGTCAAAGGAAGAGTGTTCAAACTAATCAAGCCAATACTTTCTGTATCAATGATAAATAACTCTCTGTTTCCAAAAGTATATAACCCTTCTATCACCTTCATATAAAGTTCATTCTTACAATTCTGGCGATACTGATTGATTAATTCTCTCGAGAAGACAAAGCTTCTGGAGGTTGCCTTGGTTAATCTTTTGGTGACTAATAAGTCCATATACTTCTCTTTATCATCACCAACCAATTCCTGCATTTTTGCTTTTGGTGCAAAAAGTTCTTCTGTACGTGTATCAATCAATGGTGCTTTGCGCATCTTATCAGTTTTAGACTCATAAGAGAAAGATAAAACCTCATCAAACATTTCCACTTTCGTCGTTACATTCGCATTAGTCGTCTCATCAGAACTTGTTGCACTCTCATCTATAACTTTTCTCATAGAAAACTGATACCATACGTTATAAGTGATTTCTGCATATCGAACCACAAGTTCATATTTTAATGAAGCATACTCTGCATCTACATTGATATAGTCTGCATATTTCTTAGGAATGACTTTTCCACATAATGCGAACTTAAGCAACTGAATCGCATCAATTAAAGCAGTCTTACCCGAACCATTCTGACCATAAAGACCTAATACGCTTGCTTTATAATCCTTACGCTTATTCTCAAAATCAAGTGTTCCCTGTGTAACATTCTTAAA